>JAILLE010000036.1 GCA_024693285.1 Bacteroidales bacterium | reverse complement strand
AGATTGATCTGGTAGACTTTGCCGTCATAATGCCAGAAAGCGGTGGTGGCGGCGGAGGTGATAGTGATACCCCTCTCCTGCTCCTGGACCATCCAGTCCATAGTAGCGGCGCCGTCGTGAACCTCACCGATTTTGTGAGTCTTACCGGTGTAGTACAGGATACGCTCGGACGTGGTCGTCTTGCCGGCATCGATGTGAGCCATGATGCCGATGTTCCTGGTGAAAGTAAGATCCCTGCTGGATGCCATCCGTGATAAAGATTAGAAACGGAAGTGGGCGAACGCCTTGTTGGCCTCCGCCATCTTGTGCATATCCTCTTTCCTCTTGAAAGCGCCACCCTCATTGTTGTAGGCGGCGACTATCTCCGCACAAAGTTTTTCTGCCATGGAGTGGCCGGAACGTTTGCGGGCATAGCCGATCATGTTCTTCATGGAAAGCGAGACTTTCCTCTCCGGACGCAACTCTGTAGGCACCTGGAAGTTGGCACCTCCTACACGACGTGACTTGACCTCGATCTGAGGGGTCACGTTTTCGAGAGCCTTCCTCCAAATATCTAGAGGAGCCTTGTCAGAATCTTTCATCTTCTCGCCTACCATGTCGATGGCATCGTAAAAAATAGAATACGCGATACTCTTCTTCCCCTGTAACATAAGATTGTTCACGAAGCGAGTGACCTCGACATCATGAAACTTAGGATCAGGAAGTAGAATTCTCTTCTTAGGCTTCGATTTTCTCATTTTTGTGAAAATTAAAGGTGATCAAAAAACAAATGGGACTACTTCTTGGACTTCTTCGGCCTCTTGGCACCGTAGAGGGAGCGGGACTGGGTCCTTCCTTCCACGCCAGCGGTATCCAAAGCTCCACGAAGGATGTGGTAACGCACACCAGGGAGGTCCTTCACACGACCGCCGCGCACCAGCACGATGCTGTGCTCCTGCAGGTTGTGACCCTCGCCCGGAATGTAAGCATTGACCTCTTTAGAGTTGGTAAGGCGTACCCTGGCGACCTTCCTCATCGCTGAGTTAGGTTTCTTAGGAGTCGTCGTGTAGACACGCAGACATACGCCCCTCTTCTGAGGGCAAGCGTCCAGCGCGCGAGACTTGCTCTTGACTTCAAGACTCTCGCGTCCTTTGCGAACTAACTGTTGAATTGTTGGCATAAATGATTGTAAATCTTTTATTTATGTTTTTTCCCAAATATTTTGGGGCTGCAAATTTACAGAATAATCTTCAAATCACCAAAGTTTCATGTCAATTTGATTGCGTCAAAGAACTTTGCAATTGACGGATTTTCACTATCTTTGAATATGTTTATTCATCGACTTCCCCTCCTCATGGCCGTGATGATGTCGGCCTTCTCGTTTCTTTTGACTGCCCAGCCGGCGGCAAGGGTTTCATTCAACGAAGGTTGGACATTCTCAAAAGACGGCGTCACCAAAGTCGTTGACCTGCCTCACGACTGGGGTGTGGACGGACCATTTGACATCAATTATCCTGGCGAGACCGGAAAGTTGGCCTGGTGGGGCAAGGCGGAATACACGAAGACCTTGACGGTTGCTGAGCCTGTCGAAGCAGCCGAGGGTCCGCTCCGCTATTTCCTCGACATTGACGGAGCCATGTCCTGGGCGAAAGTTTATTGCAACGGGAATCTCGTCACGGAATGGCCATACGGTTACGCCTCATTCAGGGCGGACCTGACTCCATATATTAAAGTAGGAGACAACGAAATCAAGATTACCCTCGACAATCCTGAGGAGTCCAGCCGATGGTATCCTGGCGGAGGAATATACCGCAATGTCTGGCTCACCGCAGCCCCTGACATCGGAGTCGCCCATTGGGGAACTTACATGACCACCAAGGGCAACAAGGCCACTTTACAAATCAGCCTGCGCGACAGTGGGGAACCGGTTAAAGGTATTGTCCGGACGGAAATTTTTGAATATGAAGGGAATACGGTAATCGCATTCGCGGAGACCCTCGTCGAATCTATCACCGATTCGACCATCGTGACGCAAGAATTCGACCTCACCGGCGCCGCCCGCTGGAGTCCAGAACACCCGAGCCTGTATCGAGCGATTACCACTGTATTTGCCGGCCAGCCGCTCGAGCCCGGCCGCGTCCATTCTCGCGTCGCCCCTCGACAAGGCTCGGGGCTTGCTGCGGCTGAGTACGGCCTAAGCTCGACGGCTGCTCCGGCAGACGAGGAATACGTGACCATATTCGGACTCAGGGATATTGAGTACAGGGAAGACGGGATATACATTGACGGAGTGAAGACGTTCCTGAAGGGAGTTTGCCTCCATCATGATGCCGGAGCCCTCGGAGCAGTCTGGAACAACACCGCCTGGGAACGCAGGCTGAAGATGCTGAAAGAGATGGGCTGCAATGCCATACGAACCTCCCATAATCCCCCCGCCCCCGAACTCCTCGACCTCTGCGACCGAATGGGCTTCGTCGTGATGGACGAGCTGACCGACACCTGGACCATCCCCAAAAAGCCCAACGGCTACGCCCTGCTATTCAACGATTGGGCGGACAAGGATCTGGTCGCGATGATCCACAGGGACCGCAACCACCCCTCAGTCATCCTCTGGAGTATCGGCAATGAGACCGGAGAGCAAGGTTATCCTGACCTTTACCATATTCCCGCACATCTTACGGAAATATGTCATACTGAGGATCCTACGAGACTGACCACCTTCGGGTCCGACAACCCCTGGGCCTCCGAGCAGGAGTTCCGCAACACGATGGACATCTACGGCTTCAACTATAAGCCCCACCTTTACTCCAAGTTCCACGAGGCCAATCCCGGTAAACTCTATCTCGGAAGCGAGACGGCCTCGACCATCAGCACCAGAGGCGTGTATTTCTTCCCCATAGAAGAAGACCCGAGAGGCAAGGAGTTCAGTGAGAAGGACTTCCAGGTAAGCTCTTACGACCTTCACACTGTCCCATGGGGTCAGATACCAGAGCAGGAATGGGAGCTCGAGGACGCCAATCCGACATGTCTCGGGGAATTCGTCTGGACCGGATATGACTATCTCGGTGAGCCGACTCCTTACAACAGGGACCTTACCATCCTGACAAACTTCCATGACCCGGAGACCAAGGCAAAGGCCGAGAAAGAGATCGCGGAGAAAGGCGTAGTGTCCACTCCCTCAAGAAGTTCCTATTTCGGAATAATCGACCTTGCGGGATTCCCGAAAGACCGCTATTGGCTCTACCAGGCACGTTGGTCCGACAAGACCGTGCTGCACGTGCTCCCGCATTGGAACTGGGAAGGACGCGAGGGAGAGGTGACCCCTGTCCATGTCTATACCAATTGCGACAAGGTCGAGCTGTTCGTCAACGGGGAATCCAAGGGAACTCTAGATAGGGCTGACAAGCAGTATCGCCTCCGCTGGGACGATGTTGTCTACCAACCCGGTAAGATCGAGGCGATCGGCTGGAAAGACGGCAAAAAAGTCGCCTCGGAGACAGTCAAGACAGCCGGACCCGCGAGCAAGATCAAGATGTCCCTTGAGAAAGGTTTCGGAGTGGGGGACATTTATTATATTGACGTCAAACTGACTGATAAAAAGGGAATATTCAATCCGAGGGCTTGCGATGAACTGAAGTTCTGTGTTAAAGGACCCGGTGAGATCCTGGCGGTTGACGCCGGCGACCCGACCTGCCTGACACCATTCCATTCGGACAAAATCAAAGCGTTCAATGGGCTGGCATCAGTCATCATCAAGACAAAGCCCGGATCCAAGGGCAAGATTATAGTCACAGCCACCTCTGAAGGTTTGAAAAAAGGCAAAATCCGGATCAAGGTCTGATATTATAGAAATAATTAATTATCAACATATTAAAAAAACACTCTTATATGAAACGAACATTTTTGATCGCAATGGCGGCACTGTTTTGCCTAGCCGCCTCCGGACAGGAGAAAGTGACTAAGGCGAACTATGCCCTAGCCGAACGATTCTCGGCCAAGAGGGTGAACCAGATGGTATTCTCCACCAGGGTAACTCCTCGCTGGTTCAAGGAAGGCGACAGGTTCTGGTACGAATGGCAGTCGCCAAAGGGGACGAACTACTACATTGTCGACCCTGTGAAAGGAACCAAGACCGAGGTCTTCGACCTTGAGAGACTGGCTATGGAACTAACTGAGATTGTGAAAGATCCGTTCGACGCCCAGCATATTCCTATCACCAGCTTGAAGCTCAAGGACGACAAGGTCTTCACCTTCGACATCCGCAGCACTCAGGACAAGCCGGCGAAGCCTGACACGACCAAGGCCAACACCGCGAGAAGAGGCGGTAGAGGTGGCGGTTTCGGTGGGTTTGGAGGACCTGGTGGCCCCGGGATGCCCGGAGGATCCGAGAAAATGGTATTCCATTTCGAATATGACTTCGCCACCGGCACTCTTAAGAACGTTACCGAGGAAAAAGAGAAGGAGGATGAGAACCAGAAGTATCCGATGTGGGCGACTATCTCCCCTGACGGGACTCTCGGTGTATTCGCTAAGAACAACAATCTCTGGATCATGGACTCGACCAACTTGAGGAAGGCCGCCAAGGATCCCAAGGACAGCACGATTGTCGAGTTCCAGCTGACCAAGGACGGAGTCAAGGATTTCGGCTACGGTTACAGCTTTTCCGGTGGAGACGACACTGACACCACACGTCGCACCAACGCAGGAATCCTCTGGTCGCCCGACTCCAAGCATTTCGCTGTGAGCAGGTCTGACGAAAGGGAGATCAAAGACCTCTGGGTCATCAATTCCGTGGCCGGGAAGCGTCCCAGGCTCGAGACCTACAAGTACCAGATGCCCGGCGAGCCCAGCCCTAAGGAATATCTGTACTTATATTCGGTGAACGGTACTGACGCCACATGCAAGCCAATCAAAATCAACGCTTTCAAGGACCAGGACTTCAGCATCCTTAGGGCCCGCAGGTTTGCCAAGGACAACTACGAGGACTATGTCACGAGCAAGTGGCTAGGCGACAAAGACGGATTCTATATCCTTCGCCGTAGCCGTGACCTCAAGAGAGCCGATCTCTGCTGGGTGGGAGTGGATTCCGACTCAACTAAGGTCATCATCCCGGAGCGTTCCAACACCTACATCGAGACAAAGACCCCGTTCTTCATCAAAGACGGGAAGCAGCTGATCTGGTGGTCCGAGCGTAACGGTTGGGCCAACCTTTATCTCTACGACAAGGACGGCAAGCTCATCAGGAAGATTACCGATGGAGCCTTCCACGTCGATAACGTGATGGGTGTCAATGAGAAGGAAGGCTATGTCTTGTTTAGTGCCTGCGGCGTGCAGAAGGATGAGAACCCTTACCAGATGCACACCTATAGGGTGCCTCTCACCGGTGGCGCTCTCCAGAAACTCGACATGGACGACATGGATGTCCTCTCGACCGCAAGTGACGACGCCAAGTATTTCGTGGCCAACTACTCAAGGGTTGACTACACTCCCGGCGTGGCTCTCTACGGGGCTACCGGCCGCAAGATCCTCGACTTGGAGACCGCTGACCTCAGCCTCCTGCTCGAAGCCGGCTACAAGTTCCCGGAGCGTTTCAAGGTCAAGGCAGCTGACGGTGTGACCGACCTCTATGGTGCTATGTACAAGCCATTTGACTTCGACTCCACCAAGGTCTATCCGATTTGCGACTATGTCTATCCCGGCCCGCAGGTCGAGGCCAACAACATCTCCTGGAGCAAGGGCTTCACAAGGGTTGACAGGTTAGCGCAGCTCGGAATCATCGTCATCACCGTGGGTAACCGCGGCGGTCACCCCAACCGCTCGAAGTGGTACCACAACTATGGCTACGGCAACCTCCGCGATTATGGTCTTGAGGATCAGAAATATGCCATCCAGCAGATCGGAGCGCGCTTCCCCTTCGTCGATCTTGACAGGGTCGGTATACACGGCCACTCTGGTGGCGGATTCATGAGCACCGCGGCCATCCTTAAATATCCCGACTTCTTCAAGGCGGCCGTTTCCTGCGCCGGTAACCATGACAACAGCATCTACAACCGCTGGTGGAGCGAGCAGCACCACGGAATCCTTGAGAGGGTTGACAAGGGCGACACCACCTTCGTCTACCACATCGACACCAACCAAGAGCTGGCGAAGAACCTCAAGGGCCACCTGATGCTTGTCCACGGCGATGTCGACAACAATGTCCATCCCGGCAACACGATCAGGGTAGTTGATGCCCTCATCAGGGCCAACAAGCGTTTCGACATGCTGATCCTTCCGGGCCAGAGGCACGGTTTCGGTGACATGAACGAATATTTCTTCTGGAGAATGGCCGACTACTACTCAGAGTGGCTCATCGGTGATTCCGAACGCTACAAAGTCGACATCACGCAGCTGAATAACGACTGACGAGAATCATCACTTCGTTCAGGATGACAGTGCCCTTGTCATCCTGAGCGATGCCCTGAGCCAGTCGAAGGGCGCAGCGAAGGATCTTTATCACGTTCAGAATGACTTCGAGAATTAAACTAATTATCACATTGCTGGTGATAGCTGTCGGAGCCCTATGTGCTCCGACAGTATCATCATATCCTCGGAAATCAGGCAAGTGGAGGCAGGATTACAGGACATTATACTATTCCGATTCTGTGCTGACCATCAAAGGGGACTCTATACATACTGTCATGGCCGCGGCTCCTGGGAACCATATCGTCAGCATTGTTGTGAATGATGAACAAAAGCGCGTACACGAAAGAAGAGTATGGCTGGCGAGTATACTCGCTATCTTTATCTTAGGGGGCCTGGGTGTTCTGATTTATTCAACGTTAAAACGGCGCTTAATACAACAACTTCGCATAGATCTGGATAAGAAAACCGGGACAATTGGACAAATGCAGGAAGAACTCAAGTCTCTCGACAAAAAATCAGATGCGATATCCGCAACTTTAGACACCATCCTTAAACAGAATATTGAGACAATCCGCAAATTGACGGATGAAAGTCAGTCTTTAGGTCGAAAAGAAAACACAGACTTTTATCCTGATAAACTCGAGGAATTACAGGGCAAGATTGACTCTATAAGACTGACCATGGACAGGCTGCACAACAGGGTACCCATTCAGGAAGGTCTTGAGAAGACTTTGGATGCCGCAAAGGACGGAATCATGTCAAAAGTCCGAAAAGCGTTTGGAGAATCTTTGGATGAGAGCGATTACCAAATCTTGTCAGGAGTCTTTGCCGGACTGACCGCCAAAGAGATCGGTTTCATGACAGGACTCGCTCCGGGGACAGTCCGGACCAGAAAGAGCCGCCTAAAAGATCGAGTAAAGGGTCTCCCGGAAGACCAGGATAGGGACTCGATTCTTGATTATTTCTCCAAATAACCAGCCATGTAACGCACCCCTGTTACGCAACCCACAACATATCAAGGCGTTACAAAAACAATTGTAACGCCTAAAATTTGTTTGAACCGCCCGATTCCCCGACCTTTGCAATTAAATCAAAAAAACTTCAAGATGAAAAAGAAACACTTCTCATTTTTGCTCGTCACAATAGCATCTATGGGGCTTCCGTGTTTGCCGTCCTGTTCAAATGTGCAGGTCGGCAAACATGCCGTCAAAGAAATCATTGTCGGACAAAACGAGCTTTCCTCCCTAAAAATACCGGCCACATCCGACACTTTATGTAAAGAAGAAGGTAATTTAAATATGATAACGCACATCTCCGGAAACAACCTCTGCAAACTTTATTATAAAGAGACCACTCGCCCTCTTAAGTTTGAGATCTGGAACATGGACGGAGATTCGAAACTATATTCTTATGATGCCGGTGACGATCTCCCGTTGATGCCTTTCGCCACTTTTTGCCACGAATTTCTAACCATTCATGACATCTTAAGCAAGAAAACCACAGTTATAAACATAGAAGAAGCCTCAAAGAATCCTAGCTATACCCCTGTTATCCGGACGTCAGATATCAACTCTTCCAGAATTCTCCCTTGGGGAGAACGGCTGGTGTTTCTAAATGATTATTCCTTCGTAGATGGTATCCCCAGAGTTTTATTTAGCAATAGGAAATGGAATTATAAAGAAAAGAAAAACTATCGATTTAATTCCACCAATGTTGTACATGGAACCTTGATAAGAAAAGAAGACCTGTCAAAAATCGCCTACATCCCTTCAAACGACAATACAATTGAATTACTTGACAATAAAGGACGAAAAGAGACCCTTATTACCTTCTATCACGAAAAAAAACAAGGAATTGGAACCATTGATAATAATGGAATAACTATTTACGCTTATAAATTCCCTCCTGTTCCTTGCTTCTCAAGCGCATGTGCAGGTAAGGACTCTTTTATCGCTGGATACGTTGACGACGACGGGAACCACTCTATCGTGGTTCTAGACTGGGACGGAAATCTCTTGGGCGGTTTTAATGTGAAGGGCGAGATATTAGATTTATCCTTCTCGGAAGACGAGAATATTATTTATTCCTATGAACATATAGGAAACTATGAGTATTTGATAGCATACAACTCTCCCATACGATGAACTATTTAAGACTTTTTTATCTTACAACAATCCTGACTCTTGTCTATATTCCATCGCATGCGCAAAACTTCGTGATAAAAACCGAGTCAGATTTTGGCAAATCAGTGATATTTGCTGATGGAATGAGATCTTTGGACGACCCTGGCTACACTTATACAAAACTAGATGAACAGCAACTTGTTATAAAGTACCAGACATTCCTTTCATTCACGGACAATAAAGATGAAGGTCTAAGAGATGACATGATACTTCAGGTTGGTGGCAGAATCTCCAAGTATTACTCACCCCTGCTGCACTCTGCGGATTCTGCTCTTCATACCGGTGGCCAACAGATGACCTTGAGAAATAATTTGTTCTCAAAAGCGAATCCTGTTTTCATTAATGACTGCTACTACACAGATCTTTCTTCCGGGACTCTCACTTTTGTCTGCCGTTTTGTGACTGAAGATTATGAATACACTGAGACACTTGCTCCTATTGACTGGACAATAAGCGATGACACAAAGCTGGTTTGTGGCCACGAATGCCGGAAAGCTATTGGTAAATTTAGGGGACGCACCTATGAGGCATGGTTTACCGAAGACATTCCTTCTTCTGTCGGCCCGTGGAAACTCAGAGGCCTGCCTGGAGCCATCCTCTTTGCTGAAGACGCAGACGGATTGTGCCGTTTTGAAGCGATTTCCGTCACTTACACTCCTGATATTATTGAGAAAACGGAATATCCTTATTTCAAGATAACAAGAAAGGAATACGCAACAATGCTCAAGCAATACTTCAAGACTCCCGGAAGATTCAGAAGCATGCACATGAGCATGGCGCCTGGGATTAAAGTCATACCGGCAGCTAAAGAAACACCTCTTCGAAGTATCGTCATTCTTGAAAAAGATTGATACCATCATCGTTATCTTAATGATAACATTCTCATTCCCGTCAAATGGCCAGAGTATCAAAGGAAGAATTATCGACGCCAATGACGGGAAACCTCTCGCCGGTGCCATCGTCAGGACTACAGCCGATGATGGCAGCACCATACAGTACTCCATGTCAGATTCGGAAGGAATTTTCACGATCATAGCAGGGGCTGATGCCAAGGCCTTGAAAGTTGCCTTTCTCGGGTACAAGGAACAGCAATTCAGCTTTCCTTTCAATAAACACTACGAAATCAGCCTCGAAAGGGAGGCGAAAAAGATAAAGGAAGCAGTGGTTCAGGCCAAGAAAGTCCAGATGGCCGGGGATACGACAATCTACAATGTGAAGGCGCTTTCCACAAGGGATGACCTGGTGCTAGGAGACGTGCTGAAGAGGATTCCAGGAATAGAAGTCACCGCCTCCGGCCACCTGAGGGTTGATGGGAAAGACCTGGGAAAGTTCTATGTCAACGGAAAAGACGTCTTGGAAGGCAACTATAACCTTGCGACGAAGAAACTCTCCGTGGATGCGGTGAAAAAGGTGGAAGTCCTACGGAACCACCAGTACATCAAGATGTTGCAAGACATAAAAGAGTCCGACCAGGCGGCAGTGAACATCGTTCTGGACGAGAAAGCCAAAGGGAAGATCAACGCTATTGGCTCATTCAGTGGAGGATATCAGACAGAGCCTCCGCTTATTCCCAATTCGGAAAGCCTAACGGCCTTTTATTTAGGAGACGGATTCTCATCGGTAATGGACACCGGCTTCGACGCAAGCGGGAAACCTTCAAGAGACATTACATATTATAGGCTCCCAATCTCAGATAACCGCTATTCCATCCAGAGCAAACTGAATATGGCCTCCGCAAAAGCTCCGCTGAGTGATGCCAGATCCCTTTTCAACAAATCCTTCGACTCAAGGACCGTGAACACCCTGACTCCCTCGGATAACATCAAACTTGGGGCAACTGTATCGTATTCATGGGATGAAAGGACTTCGTCTGACACCAGGACTTCTCTTTATCATATTGAAAACCAAGGCGACAGGACAATCGTCCGGGAAGAGGAACGACTTGAGAGGAACAGTAAACTGACAGGACGGCTCTCCTATTCAGACAATGCCAGCCGACACTACATCAGCGATGCCTTGTTCGCTGACATGGGCAGGAATCTCGGACTGGCAGATGTGTCCGGAGACGACATCAGGAGCCAGCGTGGAGACCGAAACACCTGGGACGTGAATAACAACCTCAACGCTCTGTTCAAGACTAAATCCGGCAAGGCGCTGGGCATGAGAAGCTACACACAATTGTCAGGTTTCTTTGAGAGCTTGGACATACTGACAGGTCCACAAAGACAGGACATCCGATCTTCCGCAATCTTCGAGGACTTGGCGTTCAGCAGCATAAAACGCGGCAGAGGGAACATCACCGCATCCCTTCAACCGGTATTGAAATGGACCTTCTTCGAAAGAGCCTCCTCCCTTCAGGGAATATCCGAAGAAGAGGTTTCTGGGCTAAAAAAGGACAAGTCCCGGACATCCTATCTCTCCGGAGGAATTGACTGGAGCTTGTTCTTCAGGAAGGGTGCTTTTACCGCCAGCATCGATGGGAATCTTCATTTTGACAGGGCAAGCTACGGTTCCCTCGTAATAAGCAAACCGCTATCGGACGAATCGGTTGGGCTAAAATATGAGACGGGACGCGTCGTCGCTTCCACCGGGGGAGGGGTCTCCACTAGACGCCCTGACATCCAAGACCTTGGCTCTGTCCTGATTCTTTATGACTATGACGGCTTGCGCCGGGGTCAGGAATCGCTTGCATTCCTTCCGGAACGGTATGTTCAAGGGGAACTGGTCTTCAGGGAACCCGTGAACGGATGGTACATGCGGGCGAACTCAAGGTATAGCAAGACAAAGAGCCTGCTTGGTGGAAGGGATGTACTCGAGAATTACATCTTAAGCTACAACACCGACGAGACCGTAGGACACTGGACGTGGATCAGCTCGGCGGAGATCACGAAGGGAATTTATTCTATCAACGGAAAAATCTCAGCGAGAATACTGTATAACCGGTCTTCCTCCATCTTCAAGCAGAACGGGGTCTCCACAAACTATGTCTCAAAGGTGCTGTCCCCGTCGATAGAATTGACAACCTCACCTTTAAGTTTCTGGAATATAACAGGTTCCGCTGTCATAAGCTTTTCCAGGATGGAGTCTGGTGTCGGCTATACCGGCAAAACCAGCAACGCTGTCATATCCTTGACGAACTCTTTCTATCTCAATGAAAGGATCTCCGCCGGAGTCGTCACGGACATCTTCTATAATTCTTCCGTGGACAAGACGGCGGTGTTCCCGGACACTTTCATCACCTGGAAAGGACCGAAGAAACTCCGGTTGAGACTTCAGGCAAGCAATCTGTTGAATATGAGAGACTATTCTTACGTCTCGATAAGTCCCCTAATGGAAACAGCCTACAGTTACCGGATCCGCCCGTTATCGGTTATGCTATCCGCTGATTGGACTTTCTGAGTCCGTCGAAGGGCCGACAACACGCACCGGGGCGGTGGGGGGACTTAAGTAACTGGCCTGGAGAATGCTAATCTAGCGGCTATAGAGCTGGCGCTCGATGACGCGGCGTTTCAGTTCGGAGCCATATTCATATTCGCCGACCTCTATCGAATCAAGCAGGTAGAGGTCGGTGCCTTTAAATATCGTACCCTGAGCGACTTCCCGTATCGAGATGATCTTGTCGATGGACTCTTTCGGGACAATCAGATGGCAAGGGATTATGTAGGCGACAGGATTGCAAGCCACGGCATGTGCCACGGCCCTGACCCCCTTTGGATTATCACAAAGATTTGCCAACTGGCTGTAGCTAAGAAGCTTAATTCCCTCTCCGGGAAGAATCGGAGTGCCGTCATCGTGATGGGTCAAGGAATACAGTCGACACCAGACCTTGAGCTGGAAAGGGGTTCCGAACAGTCTGAGGTCCTCCCACTTTGTCGTGGCGGACAAGTACGCTATCTCGTCCATTCCGACCTTGCTGACTACAATCTCGTTAACCGCACCGTCAGGCAGGCGGCTCACCTGAGCGGCTATTCTCGGAAGATGCCTGAAATCGGCGCAGACGGAAGCGATCTTCCCGTCAATCCTCGTGACTACCCATCTGATGTCTTTTTTCATATTGTAAACCGTTGACCTTCAAATATAATCAAATGAAATCAATCTTCCAAAGGCATTCACTTCACCAACGCGAGGAATGTCGAGGCGGGGAGGCCGGCGGAATTGACGAGGTTGGCTCTGGTGTAAGGCTCCCAGGCATAACGGACATAGACCGGATTCTTGACTTCCGGAGCGGAAAGAACAACCCTGTCGCCCTCGAGGCGGCAGGTTGCCTTATGATAAAGCATATCCTTGCCAGCCAGCTCAAAACCAACGACTTCCGTTCCCTCCGAAGGTCTCAGGCCATCACCGTATTCAAAGGTAACGACCACTTCCTGAGCCGTTGAGCTCGACGACAAAGGTTCCGACCGCCGACCATTTGCCCGGATAGGGTCGCGAAGCGACAGGGAGGCGGCGGAAGCCTTTGTCGCCGCCTTGAACAGCGGTCCTGAGGGCACTAGATTAAAACCATAATCGTTGTGAAGAGCCAAACGAGCAAGTCTTTCCCCCACGGGTTTCTTGTCCTTGTAATGCACGTCAGTGGGGTCCCCAAGATCGCTGGACACCGCCATCCCGAGATGAGGTCTGCTCTCCAGCAGCCTCCTCTGACTGTCCCTGAACCAAGGCCATGAAGGACGATTCAAACTTGACAGTTGGACATAGTAGAACGGCATATCCGGATCGTTGAACCATTCTCTCCAACTGTCCACCAGCAAAGGGAAAAGATACTCGTGAGCCTCGAAATTGTGGGCGTTGGATTCTCCTTGATACCAAAGCACCCCGGCGATGGCCGGATGACCGAGCGGAAGTATCGCTGACTCAAAAAGATAGCAAGGCTCATAAGGATGTCTGGCGAACTTGTCTCCCTGCTTGTAAGCAATGTTCTTGGCGGCTCGTTCGCGGGCCCATCCCTGGATGAAATCGTTATTTATCCAGTCCCTGAGAATCACCGGAAACTTCCATTCCAGGGTGTTCCTGTCAATCCAAGATTCAGCGGTCGCCCCGCCAACAGCGTTACAGATGATTCCGACGGGAACCTTCAGACTGTCACGAAGTTGCTTCGCGAACCAATACCCGATAGCGGACATTCCGGAGGATGGATCCGGGGACGCTGTTTTCCAGCTGGCAGGGCGAAGATAAATCAGGTTTTTCACCGAATCAATAGCGCTCTGGGGCCATTCGACATCATAGGTCTCCCAATAGGGCCACTGGTCATATAAACGCAGGTCGGGATCTGTCGAGGCTGCCGCAGCCTCGTTTCCTCCAGTAGCGGAACCAAGCGCGTAACGCATATTTGACTGACCTGAGCAAAGCCAGACCTCGCCAATCGCCACGTTGGAATATTCAAATGATTGGTCCTTGGTGGAAATCGTAAGTCCCAGTCCTGTAGCGGCTTCCATTGAAGGGAACTCAACACCCCATTTCCCGTCAAAGCCGGTGACAGTCTTTAAAGTCTTACGTCCCAGTTTGACAGTCACTTTGTCTCCGGCATTGGCCATTCCCTCGATTACTATAGGTCTACGGCGCTGCAGGATCATATTGTCAGAGAACAGCGGCGAGACAGTCAACCCGCCGTAATCACCTGTTATCTGGGAATATACCGTCTTAGCAAGTATTCCGTACCCAACCTCGTCAGGATGGATGGCATCGGGAATATGCCAGGGGAAGGGATAGAGCGGGGTGTGGAAGTCAATAAGCTCACAACCAGCCGTTTCCGCCACCACCTTGATGGCTTCTTGTATATCCTCGTGCCATTGCTTTGTGCCGGACATGAAGCGATGATGCCGGTCAGCCAGCGGAGAGAGAAGGGCGATTATTATCCTCGCATCGGGATTGGCTTGCTTGCAAGAATCTATCAAAGCGAGATAGTCTCCCACGAAATCATCCCTATAGTTTGGCCAGGAACGAGGGTCGGTGTCATTAACTCCCAGATGGATGACGCAGATGTCTCCAGCGAAGTCCATCGCTTTCCGGTACTCCTCCTGGTCGAAATAAGGCCTGAACGAACGCTTGATAAGTGTCGCTCCGTTCTTCCCGAAATTGCCCACCTCATAGTTCTCGCCCAAAAGCACCTGAAGCTGAGATGGGTAGGAATAATTCACCCGGTCTTCGATAGCGGCACCATAGGTGATACTGTCTCCAATGCAGGCCACTTTTATTTTTCTTACAGGAGCGCCCAATGATGGCAACACAAGCGCACAAGCGACAACCGCAAGCAGGAATCTTCTCATTCTGAATTATTTAGTTATTGAGGCAACGGAGGAAGAAGTCCTTATATTCGGAGCCGGAATTGGAAATCCTCCCCTTCAACCTCCACACCCGGTTATATATCACATTCTTTTCTTTCTCCATCAGGGCGGAGATCGTGGTACTGGAGAAACCGGCGGCGGTGAAACCATAGAGTTGGAAGTCTTCTTCCTTCCATGCCGGGAACTCCGACCGGAGCTTGGTCATGACACCATCGTTGGTCTTGTCCAACATGTCCTCCAGTTCTTTCCGGACTTTCTTGTCGCTCCGCAGGCCCTCGACGATAGACTTTACCTCTTTCAAGATCCTGGGCTGGAGATTTCCGGTCCCCTCATAGATGTAATATTGCTCGCAGAGCCGCTCCAAAGCCTGGAACCCAGGACCTTCGACAGGCTCTTGAACAGGTTGGAGAGCCAACTTATCCCTCAGGTCCTCAGCTATGCTCATGTACCTGTCCCTCTCGGTGATTTCGGCTTCCAGAAGTCGCTGTTGCTCAGAACGATAATATAGGTAAGCCACCACCACGCCACCGACTGCCAGCAGAGCCGCGAGAGCCAAAAGCCACATCTTTAACCTGGCTGAGCGCAGTTTCTCAGCCTGAATGTCCGCCTGGCCTTGGAGATATTCCCTCTGACTTGCGGAAACAGCCCCCTCTAATGCCTCTGACTGAGCCTTGTCTCCATATTCAGTGACCCTCTCCAAAGCCTTAAGCGCTCTGGCGGTGTCACCGGAGCGGGAAGCGATCTGATACTCCCTGAAATCAGCGTCAGCCACATCCTCGTCACTCTCAGCGGATGCTTTCGCTTCGGAGAGCCACCTAAAAGCCTCCTTCTGTTCCCCCGCTAATGAGTATGAATATGCCAGAATTCCCTTGTCAGCTGAACTCAAAGGATAATGAAGCTCATTGGCCGCTCTGCCGAGCATATCGATCGAGAGTGTAGGGTCAGGATCATCCTTGCTGACCGCAAGGGAAGCATAAGATTCCAGGCATCTCACTTCCAAAAGGGTGTCACGAGACTCATGAGAATCATAGAGAACGCTCTTGAATATATCTTCGGCAGCGTCAAATTTACCGGCCGCCGAATGCGCTTTCCCGATTTCCAGCAGGGTTCTCAGGCTCTCGCCCTCTTCACCAGCCGCTTTAAAAGCCTCAGATGCCCTGGCAAGATACAAGATCTCGTCAGCGGAATTGCCTGACACTCCACTGGTTCTGGCCATGTCTCGGCAAACTTTTCCTTCCAATAACGTCTCACCTGCCTTACCGGCATATTCAAGAGCCTGGGTGTAAGAGACAATGGCGGCTGAATAACTCTTCTCATTGAACTGGGCCCTCCCCAGACAGTAAAGAGCCCGGGCCTTCTGGCTGTCGTCTCCCCTTCTTACGAACCAATTCGCGACCTTGGCCACATCCGTCGAACTGACCGTGTTGACATAGCCCATATCCTCCTCCATCTTGTCCAGAACAGCGTTCATCTGGGTGTCCAGCCCCGTGGAGCAGGAGACCGTTATCAGGAAGAGCAGCGACCAAAGAAGGGCCGTGATTTGAAATCTGTTTATCGCCATGCTTTATTCGTTGTTCCAGCCCTGGGCTTTGACAGGGAGCTCAACGCCTTCAGGAGTGACCAAAACGGCACCCACCTCGGGCTGCGCCAGATGGCCGATGATATCAAAAGTCTGGAACTCCCTGCGGAACTTCTCCGCTGAGAGAATTGAAATAGTGAACAGCAGCCTGTAATCGTCACCCCCATTCATCGCCGCTGATATCGGGTCGATGTCCATCTCTTTTCCGAAAGCGAAACTATTCCCCTCGAACGGGATCTTGTCAGCGTAGACCTTTACTCCGAGGCCGGAGTCCCTGACTAGTCGTTTCAAGGTGTCGGACAAGCCGTGGGAAACCAAATAGCCATGTGAGGGATATATTCCGGCCTCTTCAAGACCGGCGACAACTCCCGAAGGGATCTCAGGCTTCAAATAACTGCCTATCAGCATCTTATATTTCTCGAGATCGGGCTGGGCGGAATCGTCCGCAGTCTTCTCGAAAGTCTTCTTCTCACGTTCCAGGATCTGCTGGCCGAGATAGGCGGCCCCAAGACTGCCTGAGACGCAGACCAGATCCTTGCTGCGAGCCTTCACTGTCCGGCCCTTGGTCAACTTAGATTCCTCACCAACCGCGGAGACTACCACTGTCATACCGTTCGGAGACGGAACCAAGTCAAGATCAATGGTTTTGAACCCATGTTCCTTAGCGGCGACCACCACTCCTCCCCAAAGATCCTTGACATGGCTGAAGTCAAGTTTCGCCGAGAGACCCAGCCGGACAGACAGGGTCTGTGGCTTTGCCATTGAAGCGTAAAGTTCTCCCGCCACCACAGAGGCGCATTTGTAGCCAAGATGTTTCAACGGAAAATAGACAAGGTCAAAATCTATCCCTTCCGTGAATACACGGCTGGAGGATATAACTATGCCGCCCGGAGTTGCCTCAAATGAGGATTTGTCGGCTTTTTTGAAACCCGTCCCCTCAAATAGGAGGCCTATCGCCTCTTCCTTGCCATATTCTTTGAAAGACTCTTCTGCCATGGATTCGCTATTTTTTGTGATCAGATATCACAAAATTAGCACATTTTGTTAAATTTGTGGTATTGATAACACTATCCATCATGAAAAGAGCATTCCTATTCCTGATGGCAGCCTTGATGATACTGCCTTCAACCATGTCCGCCAAGAAAAACAATGTAGCGGACGTCAAAGTCATCTCGTACAATATCCGTCTCGGTGTGGCCAAGGATGGGACCAATTCCTGGGAGTTCCGCTATCCGGCGTCAGCGATGATGATCAATGACCAGAAGCCGGACATCTTCGGACTTCAGGAGGCTTATGACTTCCAGGTCAAGTACCTTGAGGAGTATTGCGAGGATTACAAAGGCGTTGGTGTCGGACGTGAGGACGGAAAGCACGAAGGCGAGCACATGTCCATATTCTACAACAAGAAGACAACCAAGCTTCTGAAATGGGGAACATTCTGGCTATCAGAGACTCCCGAGGTGCCCTCGATGGGTTGGGACGCCGCTTGTTTCCGTACAGCCACATGGGCTCTTCTTAAAGACAAGGCCAGCGGCAAGAAATATTACTATGTCAATACCCATCTGGACCATGTCGGCTGGGAGGCCCGTAAGAACGGTCTGAAGCTCATCGTGGACAGGATTGACAGCATAAACCCTAAAGGGCTTCCGATGATCCTTACCGGTGATTTCAACATGAGGATCGACCGTCCCGAGTTTGACGACTTGAAAAAAATAATGCAAAACGCCCGTGACGTGGCCGCCAAGACCGATCACCACCAGACTTTTAATGGCTGGGGAAAGGCTGGTCCCGACAGCATCATCGACTACGTCTGGTTTAAGGGATTCAGCTCATGCCCTCAGTATGAGACTATCACCAAGCCCTACATGGAGCGCAAATACATTTCTGACCATTACCCGGTCACAGCGACTTTGATATTCTAAATGAAGAGATTAATCATCACTGGGGCCGCCTTCTTGGCGGCCTTTTTATCCCTCGCTCAGAATAGCCTTCAAAGGGTGCGGCCGGAGGAATGCGGCATGGATGGGACGAGGCTGGAGCGGATGGACAAAGTCATTGAGGACGCCATAGAAGAGAAAACGATACCGGGAGCGGTGGTGTCGGTGGTAAGAGGGGACAAGGTTGTCTACCTCAAGGCCTATGGCAATAAATCGCTGGTTCCTGAGGTTGAACCTATGACGGTGGAAACGATGTTCGACTTGGCTTCCGTGAGCAAATGCGTCAGTACCACTCTTTGCGTCATGCAGCTGATAGAGAACGGGTTAATCCGTCTGACTGACAAGGTTGACATGTATATTCCCGGGTTCAAACCTTGGGTTGATCCTGAGACAGGAGAAACCGTGGATATCATTATCCGGGATCTCTTGACCCATTCTTCCGGACTGGACGCTTATCCTGACGTGGAAGGTTTTGTGGCTGAGTTTGGTGAAAACACTCCTGATAAGTTCGAAACTTATGTGGCCACTCGTGTTGGACGCAATTTCCGTCCAGGAACCCAATGTCTCTACAGTTGCATCAATTTCGTAACACTGCAACGGATTCTCGAGAGGGTGACTGGAGAGAGGCTTTGCGACTATGCCCAGAGCCATATTTTCGATCCACTCGGACTTCAGCACACTTGTTATCTTCCAATAGATACCCAAGTTAAGACTCAAGGCGGGAAAGGCTCCCGCCGCCTCCCTGTCGCTTCGCGACCCTATCCCGCCTTGGTAGAATTGTGTGCTCCGACTGAGGTGCAGGCGGATGGGAAGCCGTTGAAGGGTGCGGTCCATGACCCTCTGGCCAGAAAGATAATGGGAGGCAACTCAGGCAATGCCGGCGTGTTCTCCAATGCCGAGGATCTCAGTGTCATCTGTGCGGCGATCATGAATGGCGGAGCGATTCCAGGAGCGGCACCTCAGGCCCGCATCCTCGGTCCACTCACTGTCGATCTGATGTGTAAGGCCCCTATCCAGAATGATCCTTCTGTAGGCAGAGCGTTAGGTTGGGACAAGGACGGATGGAACCCCGGAACCAGAGGAGACATATTTGATCCCGAGACCAGTATTTGGCATACCGGCTACACCGGCACCTCAATAGTGATGGACATGAATACCAAGACCGCAGTTGTCCTTCTCACCAACAGGGTCCACCCGGAAGACAAAGGCAGTCTAGCACGTCTCCGCGCCCAAGTCTCCAACATAGTAGCCGGGTCAGTGATAGTTAAATAAGCTGGCGGATGATGTCGTCGGAGGTGAAGAAATGATCCTCCGGGATACGGATAGATCCTTCACTTCGCCCTTCGATAAACTCAGGTCTCTGTTCGGGATGACAACGGACAAGGGCTCCTTCTGAAAGCAGAAGGTCAACTGACTCATCGCCTGCAAGGGATCTAAGATCGGCCTCAGGAAGACCATTGTCTGTGCGCAACGGAAGCATGATCCTCTCGACACGGATGTCCTCAGGAGTCAATTGTTCGTCTTCCCTGGAATATGTCTTCAGAGAACCGTCTTTTAGCCTGTGAGGGATGTCCTCGCTATTCCAAGACCTTACGGAACCAGCTGATAATGAGTGTGCTCCAGGGCCTAATCCGACATAGGGCACACGATGCCAATAGGCGCTGTTATGAACGGCTTCCCGGCCCGGAAAAGCGAAATTTGATATCTCATAATGGCGGTAACCAGCCGCGCAAAGTTTAGAACAAAGCTGGTCATATTGTCTCCCGCATTGCTCGTCAGTTGCCTCGGTGAACTTGCCCTGGGTAATCAGCCGCTCCAGGGCGCTATCCTCTTCAATGGATAATTGATATGCGGAGATATGCTCAGGCCTAAGCGCCAAGGCTTTATCAAGTGTCTCTGACCAAAGAGTCTCGGAAAGTTGAGGCAGTCCGAATATCAGATCAATACTGATATTGTCAACTCCGCAGCGACGCAACAAGTGGAAAGCCTCCACAGCAGTAGCCGAATCATGCCTGCGATTCATCCAGCGGAGAATCCCATCGTCAAACGACTGGATTCCCATACTGATCCGATTGACACCAAGCGACAAAAGACCACGGACATATTCCTCCCCCTTCTCCACAATATCATCTGGATTCACCTCCACGGTGAACTCCTCCCATGATCCTGCTGGCGCACCCCTTCCCGGCAGCGAGTCAATAGAACTAACGATTCTGGAGAGAACACTTAGCGGAAGCACCGAAGGAGTGCCCCCGCCGATATATAAAGTATTAACCGCAAGAGTTTTGGCTATCTCCTCGCGCCGTCCCTCAATCTCCCCGCAAACCGCCTCCGCATACGCCTCGAATATAGCCTTTCGCTGCGGGAAGACGACCCCAGGCGAGCATTTACCCGGATAGGGCGCGGAGCGCAGCGAGACTGGGGTCGGTCTTGCCGCAGAACCTGACGCGCATACAATGGAGAAGAATCCGCAGTAAGTGCAGCGGCTCTCGCAAAAAGGAACGTGAAGATAAATCACCGCCTAACGCAGCAGGAGCTCAGTCTTACCAAGGAAAGACTGGGTCGTGTACGCCTCGATAGTGTAAATGCCAGGAGCGTAGCTAGGGATGTCGTTGAGATAGATACTCAAATCAACCTCCTTGCCCTCATAATCAACCTCACGAGAAGCGGAAGCGACCATCGTCTGGCCATTGTAAGTGAAAGAAGTCTGATTGCTGTTGGTAAGCAATATTCCCTCCGGATCCTTAACACGTATGTACACCCTGACGGGACCCTTCGGAGCCAGATCATTCTCAACCAGGCTCAACGAAGCCAACAACCTGACGACCCTGCTACTGCGGTCAGTAACCTTGTCAGAACTGTTGTAAGCAGCCACACTCAGACCCCTAGACTTGATCACGGAACCAGCCGCGACCTGTCCGGAGAGACTCTCGACCTGACCCTTCAACTCAGCGTTCTCGGCACGGCTCGACGCGGCCTCTTTACGAGCTGCGGCAGCGTCGGCTGTGAGCTTGTGGTTCAGAGTATTAAGGGAATCAATCTGAACGATGTAGTTACGCATGATACTCCTCAGAGTTCCGAGCTCTTTCTCGTACTGGCGCATCTTGGCTCGGTTCGTGGCCTCCGTCTTCTGGATCCTCTCAATCAGCTGGTTGACCTCCTCCCTGGAGGAATCCAACTGACTGTTGACGGACTCATATTCAGAGGAAAGGCTGTCGTAATCTCCCTTGAGGGCTATCATTTGCTGGGTAAGGTCCTCCTTCTCGGCGTTAAGGTCTTTAACGAGGGAAGACTTGGTTGTCCAAACATAGGCGAGACCAGCGGCCATGAGAGCGGCCACGGCGACAAGCGCCCACATAACATTCTTCAGACTTTTGTTTTTCTGCTCCTGCTCTTCGCGCTGGCGGCGCTCCAGGATGGGATCAATTTCAGACATATTATCGAATTCTTGGTTCAACTTGCAAAATTAACAAAACTATTTCTTTTTCGTATATTTGTGCATATCGCAAAAATCGAGCAAAATATGAGATACCTTATCAGATCGATCAAATACTTCATCTGGTTCGCCGTGATTCTCAGCATCACAATGGCTATTATGGTAGGGCTGGGACTGGTTGAGGCAGATCTCAACTTGATGTTCCGGGATGGCATCAAATCTATCTGGCAAATTGCCGCACTCTTCGTGATCCTCGCCTTTGTCTATCCGGCGGTTGGATTCAGAAAACAAGAGGCTGTCGTACCCGGGGAATATCCCGAGGTTCGAGAGAAGGTCATAAACTTCATGGAATCAAGAGGTTACTACCTGGAGACTGAAGAAGGTGAGAACATGACTTTCAGGCTTCGCTCTAAAGTCGGAGCGTTTTTCAAGATGCTGGAGGACAGGGTGACTTTCATAAAGGTTCCAGGAGGATTCGAGGTAGAGGGGCTGAGAAAGGAGATCGTCCGGCTAATCAGTGGACTGGAATATTTATTCAGGAACGAGACAAATGACAACTATTCTAAATATTAGAATATTATGAAAAGAGAAGACGATTTCAAGACCGTGATCACTTTGAACGACGCCATCAGCGCCCAGATGGTGGCAGGCATGCTTAATGAGAACGGGATTCCGGCGGCCGTGTTCGGAGCCGACTCGACAGCGATGCTTAACGGTGTCGGCAACATCGATGTGAAGGTCAATGCCAGAGACTATGACGCCGCGATGGAACTGATCAACACGCCAGCGGAAGACACGGAAGAAGAAGAGAATCCTGAAGAGGAGGAAGAGGCCTAGCCCAGGATAACCTTGGCGGCCGCTTCCAGGGCCTCGTAGAAATCCTTCCCGTAAAGGAGAGTCAGTGGTTCGCGGAGGAACTCGTACACACGGGTTCCTTCGCGTTTTCCTTTTTCAAAAGCGGATTCGCAGAGATGCCAGCGGTGGAGGTTAAGAGCCTGCCCCCCATTAGACAATTTCTTGACTCGGATCGGATACAACCAGCAGGAACGTGGTTTACGGAAAGAGCATGAACCGGCGAAGAAACACTTCTCAATTGAACAGAAACAGTTTCCATCATCGTCGAAAGTGGTGAAAGCGCACTCTCCGGTGCCGTCCACGACCGGGGTGACAATATCTCCGTCACGGTCGATTATGAAAAACCCGTCTTTGTCAACTTGCGCACGGCCTTGCGGACGCATAAGTCGTGAATATACAGGATATTCCCTCTCAAGATCATCGAGTTCTTCCTCCTCAAGAGGAGCCCCGCTATCCCCTATCACGCAGCATATTCCCTTGCAGACAGGGTAATCACAGGCGAAGAACTCTGTCACCACCTCCTCCGAGACCAGGATGTCCCCGATCTGGATAATCGTTCCGAAATCATTCTTGCGGCCGTACGACATATTCCACTCTCATTCCTGCCGCAAGGGCGTTGAACACATCTTTCACCTTGTCCGCGGTGACACCTTTTATCTTATCGTTGTAGCCAGTCAGCACATCCTTTCCGGCAGAATAGCGCATCAAGATGGCGTCCGCATATTTCAACGGATCGGACAAAGACATTGAATATTCATTTGCCAGCAAAGATTTGCAAGAAGCGAGTTCCGCGGCTCCGACCGGTCCGGCGAGAACTTCGTCAATAACCTTCCTGGCGGCGACAAGGGCCTGCTCCAGATTCTTTTCTCCACTCTCAACTCCCTCAGGAAGACCATATTCCGGGACAGGGGTGAGGATAAATCTCAGATCGGCCACCTCTTTGGGGAATGTGGTGAAACTGTCTTCCATGTCCACATGGAAACCATAACCTGCCATCTCTCCGGAAAGCCGCCTCGACAGAGAGAGACTTGCTATCTTGAAGGCCATGAAAGTCTCGGTTGAGAAAGGATGGTCAGCGGCAAGGCCAACACTTATTCTGGCAGGGGCGCCTTCAGCTGAATATGAGATAGTTCCGCTCCTTAAAGCAAGGGACACTGAAGGACGGGGAGAAGCTGTCTTGCTGACCCGGAAACTACCGAGAGCCTTGGCCAGATATTTCTGAACCGCATCCGAAGACAACTCACCAAGAAGGATGATGACACCGTCAGAGCATCTTAAGAATTCCTTGGAGAAAAACGACTCCGCATCTGATAAGGTAGAAGGAGTGAGACCCGAATGTGACTTCACCTCGGAATAGACATTGCCGGGATACATCAAACTGTCAAGCTCAGCGGGAGGAAGCATAGAGAGTTCCATCTGGCGGTAAGCCTCGAAACCAGAATGATCCGCCTTCCTGTTATTCGCCATGGAGAGCAATGCCTTGACGACTAAAGCCAGGCTGCCCTTGGGGGCCATTCCGGAGATTCTCAGGTCGGATGCCGAGACCCTTGTCTCCATGCTTACTCCGTTGGCTTTCAACACCTTCTCAAAATCTCCCGGATTAAGGCCGGCTATTTTGTGGAGCCCGATCATGTCTGAGAAAAACGCTCCCTCGCCTGCGGGAAGATCACGGACAGTGGAGAATCCCCCTTTTATCATCATGGAATAAGCGAACCTATCCCCTATCGGCATCTTCTTATATATGACTCGCATGCCATTGGCAAAGGTCCACATTTCGCCGCCAGAGACAGGCTCCGTGGCAATATTTTTCAATTTGGTCTTTCCCCTGTCGGAACTGAATTCAACCGTGTCTTTAGCGGACACATTCCACTTGAATGTCGGTTTTTCAAGCATTGTCACGACATTCCAGGTGGACTTGAACATCATCTGGTATACCCACTCGTCATACTCGTCCGGACTGCCGGTCCATCTCACTGTGGCATTGTCATCATCACCCAGAAGCGCGGATGTGTAGTTGTTGAATAGGGAAACCTCAGTGTCAATAGGCATATTTCTGGTCGAGAAATACTTGACCTTGGTGGAAGAGAGGGCGAGATCTGAGCTGGTAAGGTAGTTGGAGACGCATTGGCGCACCATTTCATCATTGGTCTGAGGCTGGATCAACGTCCCGAGAGCCGACTCCCTGAAAGTCCTGTACTCATCCTTCCCGACACCTTTCGATCCAAGCTCGGCGATGGTTGACGAAAGCGCCATCGTGGCCGGAATCAATTGATCCTCAGGCATTACCAGCCGTATAATAAAATGCTCATCTCTGGAAGTCTCGGCGCTTCCGACGCTATTAACTTCCATATTCCTTACCGGAATATTCCTGGAGATCAGAGAAGCCATAAGGCGGTCTTTGACCAATTCGGCCAGCTCCATCGAAAATAATTTCGAGATGAAAGGCTGAATAGTGTTCATCTGGGCTGCCGGAGTCCTTTGGGAACGGAAATCCACCTCCACAGACGCTACGTCAGATGGTTCAAATGACCATTCGATCCCATCGGAAGGCTCCCATTTGTACTCAGGTGCTTGGTAAGAGGTGACTCTTGACGGAACCATCAAGGAGAACACCTTCATTTTCTCTATTATCTCGGCCGGCTTGATGTCTCCGGAAACAATCACCGCATGAGGCCTGGGCTGGGTAGCGATAATGTCGAAGAGCATCAGCAGTGTCGTGTCAGCGGCAGCGACATCGAACATGGGGACATCATCGAAACGGAACAGGGTGGCGTCATCAAGATAAGAAATATAGCCTTCAGGACGGCATCCAATCCCTTTTCGGGAAAGGAACTCATGAGGAATAGTCTTGTTGAAATGGGGCAACGAAGACAGTTCCGACCGTGCCGCGAGAGTGTCCGTCATCCCCTTCCTGACAAGGGCGAAATCAGCCACTCCTTTCATTGTTGTATTGGTCACGAGATAGTATGAGATACCGTTCGCCAGCTCGCCTTTGGTGATAGACGCGTCTTTCTGTAAAGCAGGCAGATTCTGTGCTGGCATATTTATTGAAAAGCCTAGCAAGACAGAACAAAGGACATATGTGAAAAAACGCCGCATTTCATGTACCTCTTATCGCAAAAATAATGAATAATGTGCGATTGACGCAATTTTTTTACTACATTTGTCTCCGTTCGCCTTAAGAAAAAGTTGAACCAAAATACATTGAAGGATGAAAAAAATTATTCTCGCAATCGCTTCTCTGGCCATGGCAGCTGGAATCGCTTCCGCTCAGGACATGGCTCAGGCTACTGAACTCTACAACAATGGCGCCACAGCCATCACTTTGAAAAACTGGACCGAGGCCCTCGATTATTTCCAGAAGGCTCTCGCGATGGGGACCGAGATCGGTGAGGAAGCCAACGAATTGGTCACCAATTGCAAGAACGCTATCCCCGGTGTTTCCCTTCAGATAGCGAAGGATCTCATCAGGGACGCCAAATATGATGAGGCTGCTCCCAAACTTGAGGCCGCCGCTAAGATCGCTGAGGAATATGGCAACGAGGAAGTCGCCACAGAGGCCAAGGAGCTTGTGCCTCAGATGTGGCTCCAGAAAGGCGTGGACGCCTTGAAGCTCAAGGACTTCGGCGAGGCCGCTGACGGATTCGCCAAATCCTATGCGATCGACACGACAGCCGGCAAGACCGCCCTTTATCTCGGACAGGCTCTTTCACAGCTTGGCAAGACTAACGAGGCTGTCGAGGCTTTCCAGCACGCCGCATGGAATGGTGAGAGTGAGACCGCTTTAGGACAGATCTCCAACATCTATGTAAAGGAAGCCAATGTCGCTCTCAAGGCCCAGAAGTATGCCGACGCCGTCAAGGCGGCTGACAAGGCCAACTCCTATGCTGAGAACGCCAACGCTTACCTGATCGCCGGCCAGTCCTCACAGAAGTTGAACAAGAACGCTGACGCCATCAAGAACTTCGAGAAGTACCTCGAGCTCAAGCCGACCGCTTCCAACGCCAACGCTATCACCTACACCGTGGCGGCCCTTTATCAGGGACAGAAGAACAACGCCAAGGCCATCGAGTATTACAAGAAGGTCCAGAACGACGCCAAGTTCGGCGCACAGGCCAAGCAGCAGATCACCGCTCTCGGCGGGAAATAATGATCGGACTTGAACTTCTCGCTCCGGCGAGGAACGCTGACATCGGCATCGCGGCCATCGACTGCGGTGCCGATGCGGTATATATCGCCGGGCCGGAGTTCGGGGCAAGACAGGATGCGGGCAACTCCCTTGAGGATGTCCGTCGTCTTTGTGAATATGCCCACAGATTCGGGGTCAGAATATTCTTGACCCTCAACACAATTCTTTACGATTCGGAACTACCTGAGGCTGAGCGTATTCTTCATGAGGCCGCCGAGGCTGGCGTAGATGCCATTATCGCCCAGGATCTGGCGGTATTCGAGATCCTTCGCTCCGCTCAGGATGACATTGAGATTCACGCGTCGACGCAATGCGCCATCAGGACTCCTGAACAAGCCAGGTTTTACGAGAGTCATGGCGCTTCAAGGATCGTTCTTGAGCGCCAGCTGTCCCTGGACCAGATCAAGGCGATCAGGGATGCTGTAAACTGCGAACTGGAGTTCTTTGTTCACGGGGCACTTTGCGTCTGCTATAGCGGGCAATGTTACATGTCCGAAGCTGTCGCTGGAAGAAGCGCCAACCGAGGAGCTTGCGTACAGGCGTGCAGGTCACTTTACGACCTGGAGGACAGCACAGGAAAGAATCTAGTCAAGGACAAAGCACTGTTGTCTCTTAAAGATTACAACCTGATCGGGCGGCTCTCAGACCTTGCCGAAGCCGGTGTCTGCTCCTTTAAGATAGAGGGGCGGCTCAAGAATATATCTTATGTTCGGAACACCGTCAGGGCATATTCAAAGGCCCTTGACGAACTTGTTGCGGCACATCCGGACAAGTATCGCCGAGCCTCTTTCGGCAGGGTCGAAGGAGGTTTCATTCCTGACCTCGGAAAGACTTTCAACCGTGGCTACACTGAGTTGTTCCTTGACGGAAAGAGAGGCAAATGGTCCTCGATGGACGCTCCAAAGTCCGTCGGCGAAGAGATAGGAACTGTAATCAGCATCAGGACGCGCGCCGGAGCTGCCGTCGAGCTTAGGCCGTACTCAGCCGCAGCAAGCCCTGAGCGAAGTCGAAGGGCGAAGCGAGAATGGACGCGGCCGGGCTCGAGCGGCAGTCCGGCGCCATTCTCGGAGCTTGTTATAAAGTTGGACAATCCGGCGACGGTGCTGCGCAACGGCGACGGCTTCACTTTCAGTCCAAAGGACGGAGGCGAGATCAGAGGATTCCGAGGTGACGTCTGCGAAGGGTCGAGAATCATCTGCCGAGATGTGCCAGGGCTATACGTCGGAGCCAGACTTCGCCGGAACCTTAGCGCCGCCTTCGAGAAAGAGCTCGAAATCAACCTCCCCACACGCAGCATAGCAGTATCCGTCGCCCTCGTATTCACTGATTCAGCGGCGACAAGCGCTATAAATGTTAAGGCGGAAAGTGAGGATGGCAGGGTTGTGGGGTTCGATGTTGACGGGGGCGAGCAGGAAGCAACGAATCGGGAGCGGATGGAGGCGATATTCCATTCGCAGATTGAAAAGGCCACAGGAATATATTCATTCATCCTAACAAGCTTGGATTCAAGTGGTTCCGCCGGAAAACTGCCCTTCATGTCCGCATCCGCCATCAATGGCATCCGCCGGGAGATCGCCCAAAGGCTGGATCAGATGGAGTGCGGCAATTGTCATCCTGAACATAGTGAAGGATCCGTGGCAGAAGAACACGCCTTATATTCAGAATCCATTGATTATAAATCAAATATCTCCAACAGGGTCGCACGTGAAATCCTCCAAGAACTTGGAGCGAAGGAAATCGAGGATGCCTTCGAGCTGACTCATCGGCAAGGAGCCGAGCTGATGAGGAGCAAATACTGCATCCGACATGAGCTCGGCCTATGCCTGAAAGATTCTTCGACCTCCGGCCCTTCGGCAGGCTCAGGGCAGGCCCTCAGAATGACAAAGGGGAATCTGTTTCTCGTCAACAACGGCCGGCGCTACCGCTTGGGCTTCGACTGCGCCCGATGCGAGATGACCGTCGGAGTCGTTTTCGAGGCTTGAAAATCCACTTTTGAATAAATTGCTCCCAGAGACCTAATAGCATTCTGGATTGAAAGAACTCTTTTAGGTGAAGGAGTCTTGAAACCGTTGACATAGTCACGGATTAGGGTCGGATTGATTCCGGCGAACTTGCCGAAGCCAGAGATATTGATCTCACTATGACTCATAAAGAAAGCTTGAAGAGGAGTGGGGATGGCATCTTCGTATTCGAAGCTTTCGAAACTGACATCAACCCCAAGCTCCGGCCAATGGATACCCTCAAAGCCAAATCTATAAGCATCTCGCTGATCTTCAGAAGCTTCCGCAAGCTCAGGATACCAAGCCAGCGACTGCTTCAATTCTCTACCCTCCGAATCTTCCCCATACAAGAACCTCTTGTCAAACCAGATTTTCCTGATCTCCATATTTTTTGTTTTTAAAGAAAACCTTCCAACTGTTCACAATGGTTTCCCTATTCTCTTCCAAAACAGCTTCAATCCTCTTAAGATCACCAGTCTTGATTCCTTTGGAATACCTTTGAACAAACCTCTCGCCTTCCAAATCGTACACCGCATATCCTTCAGCTCCTTCAATGTGGACGTGAATCGGTTTATGTTCCCTGCTGAAAAAGAAGTAGGTGAAACCAAATAATCTGAAAACTTCAGGCATACAAAAATAGGTATTAAAATTGACACTAACAAATATTAATTGAAGGTGAAGGTGATGGAGACGTCGCCGAAGCGGTTGGGGATGTTGTTGTTTTTCTCGAGATAGTTAGCTGACAGCTTGCCTCTCCAGACAATGTCGTCGTTACGCCGGTAGGGAATCTCCACATCAAAGCCGTAAGTCTTGGTTTTAATGGTAACCTTACCGCTTGACTTCCAAGAGGTTACCTTTCCTCCGTCATCCTCGTTGATAAGGAGTGCGCATTCTGTGAGCTGTCCGGACCATTCGGAAACGATAACCGTGTTATACCTCATAACGCTTCCGATCTGCCCCCTCTTCACCTTAATCATCAAATCGGTCACTTCCGGGGTGTACTTGGAAAGATCAGCGACAATGTCAGCGGTGAAGGCCTTCAGAGAACCCAATTTTATAAAGAACTCACTACCTCCCGCCAGCCAGGAATCGTATTGCCTGTGAACCTTGAACTCTTTGAGTCTCAATGTTTTGAAATCAGTATTTGCCCTAGTTTCAACTGGTTCGGAGCGGAGTTTCGCCGCCATCTGAGGAGTCATGGCTCCGGCATCCTCATTCCAACCCACGACCCAGACAGGGTGAGTCATGGCATAATCCTCATCAACGGCTATCTCTTTGATAATCGTTTGCCCATTAGGCAGAAGTTCCCTCACAAAACCCACATTTGACTCAAGGTTCAACTCCGGACAGAATGTGATGACAGGCATGGACTTTTTGTCCCAATTCTCTGAATATGGCCAATAAATCTGGAGACCGGATGAGGCAAGATCAACTGATGAGACCGCGGGACATGCGGATATGGCTTGGCAGAGAGGTTCCGTATAATCCAAGGAAGATCTTGTCTCTGTCAACTCGTCACCAATCCCACGACCAGGAGAAGCGAACATGTCCAGGAAAGTGTATTCCTCATCATAACCATTGGCAGATGAAGCGTTTACCCCATCCCAAACTTCCATGACTTGTTCAATTGAAAGGGGTACTTCGGAAAGCATCCGAGCCACAGAGGCCGGTGTCGCTGAGAATGAGACTGCCGGCTCCATCGGAGTGATGATGGAAGACTCAGTCTTGTCACAAGCTTGGAAAGAAAGTACGAGAACGGATGCGAGCGCCAACGGCAGCGGCAGTGGCGACTTCTTTTTAGCGATGAAATTTTTCATTTTGAATAAGTTTTTAGTTGTTAATATCTTACATCGCGAATTGACAAAAAAACATCCGTTGAACAAAATATTCAACGGATAAATCCAGAAAAACGCCTTGCAGGAGGTTCTGAGGGCAATTAGGAGAACTTCACGAAACGGTTTTTACCGTGAAAATCATTCATCAACTCCACATTTTGGAAGTCTGAATCTTTGAAAACCGCTACGGTCCCGTCTCCGATCAACTCATTGATCTCAACTATTCCGGTCCCTCCCACAGAAAGAAGGCTGCCAGCCCATCTGGAAATCGCCCTATAAAACAACAGAGGATCGCCATCGGGGACGAACAGCGCCAAGTCGGGCTCATATTCAGTGACGTTAGGGCGCATCTCCGCTTTCTGGGACTCCATAATGTAGGGAGGGTTCGCCAAGATGAGATCAAACTTGCCGCGGAGGAAAACCGGTGGTTCAAGAAGGATGTCGGCTTGGAAGAAAACCGGACTTTCGGCACGCTCAGGGGCCGGATCTTGGCTGGAGGCGACCGCAAGAGCGGCTTCTGAGATATCCACACCATAAACTTCAGACCCGGGGATATCCAGGGCCAGGGTCCATGCTATGCATCCCGAGCCAGTACACAGGTCAAGGATACGGATGGGATCAGATCTGTCTTTGGAAACCAGCGAACCAATCCTAATCGCTTCAGCACAAAGCATTTCCGTCTCTGGTCTAGGAATCAGGACATCAGGACTCACCTTGAAACGACGCCCGCAAAACTCTTCGAACCCCAGCACATATTGCACAGGCTCGCCTGAAGCGAGCCTGTCAAGATCATCTGATAGTGCGGATAAATAATCTGCCGGGATAGTGTAAGATGGCTCAGTCACATGGGTGTAACGGTCTATCCCAAGACGTTCCCCGCAGAGAAGATGAAGGATATTCCTGGCTTCGGGAGCCGGATAAAGGCTAGTAAGACGGGAAACCCCTTCCCTAAGGAAATCCCCGAGCAGCATCAGGAACTCTCTATTATTCCTGTAAGGAAGTCGGTGATGTCGATTCCGGCGGTCCTGACCATCTTAGGGACGAGCGAGGCGCTTGTCATACCGGGGATAGTGTTGACCTCCAGGAAATAAAGGGCGTCCTCCGCCAAGATATAATCCACTCGGACCACACCTTTGCAGCCAAGATAGGCATATATCTTTTTCGTGACTTCCTGGACATGGGTGCTGATGGCCTCGTCGACCGGCGCGGGGCAAATCTCCTGGCTGTTGCCGTTGTATTTGGCGTCATAATCGAAATAGTCATTATTGGTGACTATCTCGATGATAGGCAGGGCTTTGATTCCTTCTTTATCGGCATAAGCGGCGCAAGTGAGCTCACGACCTTGGATGCCCTGCTCGACAATCACAGTCGAACCCTCAGAGAAGGCGAAACTGATAGCTTCCTTGACATCCTCCGGCTTCGAGACTTTAGTTATACCGAAACTCGATCCGCCATCAGTAGGCTTAACGAATACCGGGAACTTCAAAGTGGCGGCTATCTTCTCGGACACCTTGTCCAGATCCATCCCGTTACGCACAAACACGTCAGGGGCGCACTTCACGAAATCCGTCTCACGTATGTAGCTCTTGCAGGCGAACTTGTCGAACGCCACGGCCGAAACGAAAGCGCTACAACTGCTGAAAGGAATGCCGAGCATCTCCAGATAGCCTTGGAGGAGACCATTCTCTCCAGGGGTGCCATGCTGGACAATATAGGCATAATCAAACTTTACCTTTTCACCGTAGACCTTGACGGAAAAATCCGTCTTGTCAACTTCAGGACGAGATCCCTCGGGGAAAGGAATCCTCATCGCATCGTGTTTCTTCATCGCGACGAGCTGCCATTTGCCGAACCTCGCGAATATCTCATAGACATCGTATTCCGTCCCGTCTATACGGGAGGCGACGAACTCTCCGCTACGGCAAGAGACCTCCCATTCAGAAGAGTCACTGCCATAGAACACCGCGATTTTGCTGAACTTGCCCATATCTTATTCAAAATAATAGTCTTCAATCTGCGATTGCTGCTCTGAGACCTCATCATCGCTTCCGGTGCAGCCCAAACCGTCCACAACTCCCGCGGGAGCTATGAACTTGTCATTGGCGGTTATGCCTAAAGTCCCGTCCGCCAGCACTTTCTTCATGAATATACCCCATGTGGGAAGGGACATGTTCGCTCCCTGGCCGAGAGTCCCGGACTGGAAGTGGATCTGACGGTCCTCAGCCCCGGTCCAGACACCAGCGACCAGGGTCGGAGTGTAACCTATGAACCAGCCGTCTGAATTGTCATTGGTGGTACCGGTCTTTCCGGCTATCTCTCCCATCAAGTTGTAACGATAGCGCAACCTACTGGCTGTTCCACCTTGGACGACACCCTCCATAAGGTTGACCATCAGATAGGCAGTGTTCTCGCCGATGGCCTCACGTTTGCGGTTGGCGAACTCACTGATCACATTGCCCTGGCTGTCTTCTATTCTTGTCACAAACAGAGGTGACACAAATACTCCCCTGGAAGGGAATGTGTTGTAAGCGGCCACCATCTCCCACAAAGAGATGTCGGCGGGACCTACACAGAGAGCGGGAACCTCGTCAATATGACTTTGGATACCCATCCTTCGCATCATGTCAGCCATGGCCTCGGGGCCGAACTGCTTCATCAGATAGGCTGAGATATTATTGGAACTGTTCGTCAGTCCCCATTTCAAGGTCACAGTCTTCCCGATCCACTTCTCGCTATCGGTACTCCTTGGTGTCCAAGTGGTTCCGCCAGGAATCTCAAAAGTCTGAGGCAGGTCGACCACCTTGTCGCAAGGTGTCATGCCCTCCTGCATCGCAAGGGTGTAAAGGAATGGCTTGATCGTGGATCCAACCTGACGTTTGCCCTGACGGACATTATCATATTTGAAATAGCGGTAATTGGGACCTCCGACATAAGCCTTGACGTGTCCTGTGCCGGGCTCCATGGCCACAAAGGCAGTCCTGAGCATCGACTTGTAATACTTGATCGAGTCGTCAGGAGTCATCGTGGTGTCGATGTAGCCTTTGCTATTATAAGCGAAAATACGCATCTTGACCGGCACCGAGAAAGTCTTCTGGATCTGGGAATCGCTCAAACCATCTTTCTTGAGAAGGCGCCAGCGGTCACTCCACCTGCGAGCCTGGTTCATCAGACGGTCGCGGGTCGCCTGGTCAATATCATTTGAGAACGGAGCGTTAGTCTTGTATTTCAGATCCTTCATGAAATCCGCTTGGAGCTCTTTGATCCTCTCGGCGACAGCCTCCTCGGCATATTTCTGCATCTTGTAATTGATGGTCGTGTATATCCTGAGGCCATCCCTGTCAAGATCGTAAGGCGTACCGTCCGTCTTGGTGTTCTTCTCAAGCCATCCGTATAGCTCATCATTCGCCCAAGCAAGAGAGTCAGCTGTATAGTCCTCGCGGACCTTGTAATCAGAACGACGGGGCTTCTTCGCGGTCATCACGCGCCTGATCATATCCCTGAAATAAGGAGCTCTTCCGGCGTTATGATCCTGGATCTCATAATTGAGGGTGATGGGAATCTCGCGGATAGAGTCCCTTTGGGCCTTGTCAATATAACCAGCCTTCTCCATCTGTCCGATCACGAAGTTCCTCCTGACGAGAGCCTTATCCGGATTGAGCGCAGGGTTGTAACGAGTCGGCTTGTTGACCATTCCCACCAACATCGCACTCTCCTCAACTGTAAGGTCAGAGGGATGCTTCCCAAAGAAAGTCTCAGCCGCGGAACGGACTCCATAAGCGTTGCTGCCGAAAAAAATGGAGTTGAGATACATGGTCATTATCTCATCCTTGGTGTAGTCTCTCTCCAGTTTCACGGCCGTGATCCACTCCTTGAGTTTGATCCAGACCATCTTCATGTGGTATATTCCCGGGACTTTACGGCCTATCTCCATTCTGGGGTACAAGGTCTTCGCGAGCTGCTGGGTGATCGTGCTGCCTCCTCCCTGATTGGAACGACGCAGAAGGATAGTCTTGAAAAGCACACGGGCAAGACCTTTGAAATCAATACCGGAATGCTTGTAGAACCTGGCGTCCTCAGTGGCGACAGCGGCGTGGACCAGGTTGGGAGAAATCTCCTCGTAGGTCACGTATGTCCTGTTCTCGATGTGGAAGGTGGCCATGGTCTCCCCGTCCTGGGCTATGATCTGTGTGGCAAGGTTGTTTTCCGGATTCTCAAGTTCCTTGAAGGAAGGGATGTCAGCGAACATCCAAACCAGCAAGATCATGAATAACACGAACAAAACCGGTATGGTGATGAGTATCCAGAACCACTTTGTGATTTTCTTTCTCGTCTCTTTGGTCATAATAAAGACAAATTTATAACAAAATTTGGAAAATTGCCCGGTTTGTGCTTTACTTTGCGGTGCGAAACATCGAACAATTCTATGAACAACTTTCAAAAAAAGACATTATGGCAGACAATCTAGTTATCGTGGAGTCTCCGGCAAAAGCCAAGACAATCCAGAAGTACCTCGGAGATGACTTCACCGTCAAATCCAGTTTCGGACATATCAGAGACTTGCAAGACAACAAACTGAGCGTGGATGTGGAAAAGGGGTTCGCCCCCGAGTATGTGATCCCGGCTGACAAGAGAAGGGTTGTGGCGGATCTTAAGAGAGCGGCTGACTCAGTTTCCACGGTGTGGCTCGCATCCGATGAGGACCGTGAGGGAGAAGCTATATCTTGGCATCTTTTCGAGACTCTCGGACTCAAAGAGGATAAGACCAAAAGGATAGTATTCCACGAAATCACCAAGGACGCCATCTTGAACGCAGTCCGTACCCCCAGATCCATAGACATGAATCTCGTGAACGCCCAGCAGGCGCGCCGTGTCCTTGACAGGCTTGTCGGCTTCGAGCTTTCACCTGTCCTCTGGAGAAAGATTCAGCCGAAACTCTCGGCTGGACGCGTGCAATCAGTCGCTCTACGACTGGTTGTGGAGAGGGAAAAGGAGATCATGAATTTCAAGAACGAGTCGTTCTACAAGGTCGAGGCGGTTTTCCACCCGTCCGGATTGCCCGCTTCTGTCAAGGTCAAAGCTACTTTGGACACAAAATTCTCAAATATTGAGGAAGCCAGGGCATTCCTGCAGGATTGCGTTGACGCCGAGTTCAAGATCTCTGATGTCGAGAAGAAAGAGGCGGTCAGGTATCCCGCTCCTCCGTTCACAACCTCAACCCTCCAGCAGGAGGCCGCGAGGAAACTCCATTTCCCTGTGAGCGTGACGATGAGGGTGGCTCAGTCACTCTATGAGAGAGGCCTGATCACTTACATGAGAACAGACTCCACAAATCTCTCGGCGCTTGCTCTTGGCACCTCAAAGAAATATATTATCGAGCATTTTGGAGAGGAATATCAGAAGACCCGTCAGTTCAAGACCCACAGCAAGGGAGCCCAAGAAGCCCATGAGGCGATCAGGCCGACATTTGTGGAAAACACTGATATTGATGGGAACGCGCAGGAGAAAAAGCTCTACAATCTCATCTGGAAGCGCACTGTCGCCTCTCAGATGGCAGATGCGAAGGTGCTGCTGACCACGATGAAAGTATCCTCAGACAAGAGGACCGAGAAGTTTAATGTGCAAGCCACCCAAGTGTTATTCGATGGTTTCCTCAAGCTTTACATGGAGGGCACCGATGACCAGGAGGCGGAGAATGATGATGTCATCCTCCCCGACCTGAACACCGGCCAGATCATGGAAAGGAAGGGTATTACCGCTGAGCAGAAATTTACAGCCGCTCCTCCGAGATATTCAGAGGCCACTCTTGTTAAGAAACTGGAAGAACTCGGAATCGGACGCCCTTCGACCTACGCCACCACAATCAGCACCTTGAAATCCGGCAGAGGCTACATAGTCAACGGTGACAAAGAAGGGCAAAAATTCCCTGTCACCCACTTGACACTAAAGGACTCGACCATAACGGAAACATCTAAGACTGAGACTGTTGGGGCCGAGAGAGGAAAACTCCTTCCTCAAGAGATCGGGATGATTGTGACGGAATATCTCGAGAAAAACTTCACTGACATAATGGACTACGACTTCACCGCTAATGTGGAGAAGGATTTCGACCAGGTCGCCAGTGGTGAGCAGGAGTGGAACAAAGTCATCGGAGAGTTCTACTCACCTTTCCACAAGAAGGTGGAAGAAGTGCTCCATGACGGTAACTTCAGCCGCGTGTCAAAGGAGATCGGAGTCGATCCCGAAGGTAATGTGATCATGGCGAAGTTCGGAAAATTCGGGCCGTTCATCCAGAAAGGGGAAGGGGAAAACGCGCAGTTCGCCTCACTCGCCAAAGGGCAGTTGATTGAGAATATCACTCTCGCTGAAGCTCTTAAGCTTTTCGAGCTTCCGAGAACTGTAGGCGAATACAAAGGCGTACCGGTGATAGCAACCAAGGGACGTTTCGGCCCATACATCAAATATGGCGACAAGAATGTCTCCCTGCCAAAAGGCAAGGATCCTGTCAAGGTCAACCTGGAGGATTGCATAGCCCTGATTGACGCCAGCGAAGGAAACACAACGGAGAATCCAGTGATCATGGAGTTCAAAGACTCTGATATTCAAGTGATAAACGGACGGTATGGTCCTTACATCAAGGCCGGAGGATCCAACTACAGACTTCCTAAAGACACTGATGCCGCCACGCTCACAGAAGAGGCTTGCAAGGATATTATTGAAAATTCAAAACCAACGGCCAAAGGTCGCAGACGTTTCAAAAAGTCTTGATTTTTTAAATAATTTGGTTAAATTTGCCACCTGCAAGTTATAAATTGAAAGCAATGGCAACTTACCACATCGACCAGATCGACCAGAAGATCCTTTCTTTCCTGGTGAAAAACGCGAGGATGCCTTTCTTGGAAATCGCCCGTGAGTGCGGTGTTTCAGGTGCGGCTATCCATCAGAGAGTCAAGCGTTTGGAGACTAACGGAGTTATCACCGGATCCCGCCTGCTGGTAAAACCTCAGGCTCTCGGACTCAATGTTTGCGCATTCATCAGCGTGACCCTTTCTGAAGCCAACAAGTATCCCGAAGTTGTCGCTTGCCTTAAGAAAATTCCCGAGATTGTGGAGTGTCATTTCGTGACCGGCAGCGCGGCCTTGCTTGTGAAGGTTTATTGCTTTGACAATGACCATTTGATGGAAGTCCTGCTGAACACGATGCAGAATATTCCTTTCGTCCAGTCGACAGACACAATGATCTCTCTCGACCAGGCCATTGAGCGTCAGGTGTGGGTTAAAGACTATAAGAGCACCAGTTACCAGACTAACGGCGAGAGGATGAAATAATCATCCTTGCCAGCTCTAGATCCTCTGGCGAAGTCAACTTGAAATTATACCTCTCTCCCAAACAATAGGAGAGGGGTATTCCTTTTCTTGCGGCGACAGAAGCGTCATCCGTGAACGAGGTGTCGAAGGCTTGTGAATATGCCGCCTTGATGTCTTCGGAGCAGAACATCTGCGGAGTCTGCGCGCAGTAGACCCTGGACCGGTCGATCTTCTCTCCTGAAGACTTCAGTATATCCTCCCCTAAATCTCCCTTGGCCTTATCCAGCAATTTCAAGGTGTCTACCGATGGAAGGACAGGAATCAATGCCCGACACTTTCCCGTAGACATTTTTGAGAACATATTCCTGACCAATTCTTGAGAGAGAAGGGGACGTACCCCATCGTGAATGGCCACCACAGCCCCATCCGGCACCTTTTCGAGAGCGTTCCTCACCGAATGGAAACGGGTGAATCCACCGGCCACAAGAAGCTGCGGGCAGAGGAAATCCGACGATAGGCAATATTCCCTCCAAAAAGAGATATGTTCCCTCGGAAGGACAGTAATCACCCGTATTTCCGGCACCGCTGAGACGAATGTCTCGATAGTTCTCCTGAGAATCGGCTTCCCACCAAGATCCAAAAATTGTTTGGGCGTGGAAGAGCCCATACGGCTGCCGCTTCCGGCCGCCATCACGATCAATATTTTGTCTCCGACATTCATAATTATCCTCGCGAATATAACTTTTTTTGTATATTTACAAGTTGTAAACAAGACATGGTTTTTATATGGCATTTTCATTTCTCACACAAGAAATAGCAATGGATCTCGGTACCGCCAACACCGTCATCTTCCGCAACGATCAGAAGGTGCTGGACGAGCCGAGCATTGTAGCTATAGATAACAATACCCAGAAATGCATAGCTATCGGCCAGCAGGCCAAACTGATGCATGAGCATACCAACCCCGGCATCAAGACCATCCGCCCGCTGAGGAACGGAGTTATAGCCGACTTCAACGCGGCCGAGATGATGATCAAGGGCTTTATCAAGCAGGTCAACAACAAGAAGAAATCTCTCTTCTCCCCCAACCTCAAGATTGTCGTAGGTATCCCCTCAGGCAGTACCCAGGTTGAGATCAGGGCTGTCCGCGACTCTTGCGAGCATGCTGGAGGTAGGGATGTCTACCTCATCTATGAGCCGATGGCCGCCGCCCTCGGTATCGGTCTCGACGTGGAGGCCCCGAAAGGCAACATGGTGGTCGATATAGGTGGTGGTACGGCTGAGATCGCGGTTATCTCCCTCGGAGGAATTGTCGAGCAGGAGAGCATCCAGACCGCCGGTGATGTTTTCAATACTGACATCCAGTATTACATGCGCCAGCAGCACAACATCAGGATCGGAGAGACGACGGCTGAAAAGATCAAAATCGCTGTCGGAGCTGTCATTCCTGACCTTGATGAGGAACCCGAGCCTTATGTGGTCAACGGTCCAAACCTCATGACCGCCCACCCGGTGGAAGCCGTGGTCACCTACCAGGAGATCGCCCACTGCCTGGACAAGTCGGTGGCGAAACTGGAGGCCTCAATCCTCCACGTGCTTGAGCAGACTCCCCCTGAATTGTATTCAGACATTGTCGAAAACGGCATATTCCTTTCTGGAGGAGGCGCCCTCCTGCGCGGTCTGGCGAAGAGGTTCACAGAGAAGGTCAATATCCAGTTCCATGTGGCCGAGGATCCGCTTAGGGCCGTGGCAAGAGGAACCTGCATAGCCCTCAAGAAGACTTCCAATTACTCATTCCTCATGAGATGATGCCCAGGGAGAGACCATTGGCAAGCAGAATATTCACCTTCGCGGTTTTCATCCTGCTGGAGACCGCGGCTCTGCTGATGCTCTCCAACAATAACGCCCTTCAGAAACTCTGGATATCCAGATTGTCTCATGGCTTCATGGCCAAGACCTGGGGAACTTCCCAGGCCATTGGCAATTATTTCCACTTGAAAAGGCAGAATGATGAGCTGGCTCTTGAGAATGAGCACCTTAAGAGTGTGTTGAGAGTCTATGAGCTAGCCGCGAAAGAAAGTGACCCGTCCTTGAAGCCTGTATTAGGAGGGGATGGCTTCAAGTATATCCCAGCCACAATAATCAAGTCCGGGACTTCCTCCCAACACAACTATCTCATCCTTGACAAAGGAAGAGATGATGGGGTGGTCGAGAACTCCGGAATAATCACCTCAAAAGGTGTGATAGGCATTGTCGACGCGGTCAGCAAGCACTACTCGTTCGCTATTTCTTTCCTGAATAAAGAGTTGAATATCAGTGCCAGGATCGACTCGTCCGGAGCTGTTGGCCCGCTGGCATGGGATGGTCTCAGGACCGATGAGGGAGTGCTTCGGGAAATTCCGTTGCAGTTCAAATACAACCCTGGCGACACTATTTACACCAGCGGTTATTCGGCGATTTTCCCGCCGGATATCCCTCTTGGTGTGGCGGGAGAGGCCAAGGTTATCAACGGAGCGACTAACGAAATAAGGGTCAAATTATTCCAGGACCACAGTGCCTTGAAATATGTCACCATCATTGAGAACACCAGGATCAAGGAGATAGAGGAGATCGAGAATTCCGATAACCAAAACAAGGGGGAAAAGAAATGAGGAACACTTTCACCTTGACATACATCCTGATGATGGTGGCGCAGATGCTCTTCACCAACTACTTCCATTTCACCCCTCTGTGCATGGTGACCATTCTCCCTGTCATGGTGCTATGCATCCCGACCAGGATCAACACGACTTGGGCGATGGTGATCGCCTTCTCCACCGGACTTGCCGTTGATTTGTTTGTAGATGGGGCACTCGGACTAAACGCTCTCTCACTTGTTCCTGTGGCCTTCTTGAGGAAGAGCATCATCGAAATGATTTTCGGTTCGGAACCTTTTGAGCATCAGGAGAATATATCTACCAGAAAATATGGGTTCGCAAGGGTGTCTTTCGCAATTCTGATTGTTACCCTTCTGTTCCTGGTCATCTATATCACCGCAGACTGCGCCGGAACACGCCCGTTGTGGTTCATGGCTTCAAAGCTGGGCATATCCCTATTTGCCAGCTATTTGGTCTCCGCCCTCATTGTCAACATGTTGAGCTATGACGACAGAAGGTAACAACCGGAGCCGGGTCCTGCTGATCGGTCTGCTAGTTGTGGCGGTTATCCTCCTCGCCAAGTTGTTCTACATTCAGATTGTCGACGACAAGTACAAGATCAATGCGTCGAACAACTCGATGGTCTATGACATGATCTATCCCACCAGAGGAATCATTTATGACCGCAACGGGAAGATAATTGTCAGCAACAAAGTCACTTACGACATCCTGGTCACTCCCAGGGAGGTTACCAAATTCGACACCTTGCTGCTCGCTTCCGTCCTTGAGACAACTCCGGAATTCATCCGGGAAAAGATGGCTGAATATTCCAGGAACAAGAAAAAGATAGGCTACCAGAGCATGGTCATGCTGAAGCAGATCAAGCCCGAGACCTACATGAAATTCGCTGAGATCCAATACAATTTCCCAGGTTTCAGGGGACAGGTAAGGAGCATTCGAGACTATCCGGTCAACGCCGGAGGCAACCTGCTCGGTTATGTGTCCGAGGTGGATCAGAAGTACATAGATGACCACCCGGGAGAATACAGACCTGGTGACTATGCAGGCAAAACAGGCATCGAGGCCGCCAGGGAAAAAGACCTGAGAGGCGAGAAAGGCTACCATATCTACCTGCGAAACTCCCGCAACCAGATCGAACGCCGCTACAAGGACGGGGAGATGGATAAGGAGGCTGTCCCGGGACATGATATCGTCACGACTATCGACGCTGACCTCCAGCAATACGGCCAGCAACTGATGAAGAACAAGGTGGGCAGCCTTGTGGCTATCGAGCCGAAGACCGGAGAGATCCTTTCCCTGGTTTCCAGTCCCGGAGTGGACGTCAGCATGCTCGCCGACATCAGCCAACATTACAACGAGATCATCAAGGATCCCCACAAGCCTATGTTCAACAGGGCTGTCCAGGCTCCCTATCCCCCAGGTTCCGTGTTCAAACTTGTCAATGGCCTTATCGGTCTCCAGGAAGGCACTCTCAACATGGATATGGCCTATCCCTGCTACCAAGGTTACCATTTCGGAAGCCACAAACTCGGATGCCACAACCACTGGTCGCCGCTCAAGCTGGAGGAGGCTATCATGATGTCCTGCAACGGGTTCTTCTGCTACGTCCTCAGGAATATCCTCGAGAACAAGAAGTACAAGAATATCGATGAGGCCCTCGACAAATGGAACGAATATGTCCAGAGCTTCGGCTTCGGCCACAAGCTCGGAAGCGACTTCCCTGCCGAGTTGGGAGGCACCTTACCCACCTCGAAGCTATACAACAAGCGCTATGGTAAGGGAGGATGGAAGTTCACCACGATCATTTCGATCTCGATCGGACAGGGCGAGGTCGGTGTGACCCCGCTCCAGATCGCCAACCTGGCCGCTATCATGGCGAACCGTGGCTGGTACAAGATTCCCCACATTGTCAAAGCCTCGGAAGGTGTTGAGATTGAGCCGAAATACTACGACAGGCAGTACACGATGGTTGACACCACCAATTTCAAGAAAGTGATCAGGGGAATGTGGCGGGCTGTCAATAACGGACCCGGAACCGGTTGTACCGCGGCAATAGCCGAGGTCAAGGGGCTTGACATCTGCGGAAAGACCGGCACAGCGCAAAACCCGAGGGGTGCGGATAACTCGGTGTTCATCTGTTTCGCTCCGATGGACGATCCGAAGATCGCGGTGGCCGCATATGTCGAGAACGCCGGCTTCGGCGCCACTTGGGCGGCTCCTATCGCTTCCCTCCTGATCGAGAAATATCTCAACGGCGAGACTTCCAGGCCGGATCTCGAGAACAGGGTTTTGCAGGGAGATTTGATGTCAAGGGTGAAAACTTACAATTAAAGGATGGGTAATTTCTCGGACAGAGGTGTAAAGCAGTCTATAGACTGGAAGCTGGTGATCTCATACCTGCTTCTGATCCTTATCGGCTGGGTCAACATCTACGCTTCCGTCCACTCATCCGAACCCTCCAGCATATTTGATTTCAGCGTCCGTAGCGGGAAACAGTTCGTCTGGATACTCACCGCCATGGGACTGGCGCTTATCATCCTATTCGCGATCAATCCCCGGTTCTGGGAAAGTTCCGCCTTGCCATTATACCTGTTCGTGCTGGTCCTGCTCGTGGTTGTCATATTCGTGTCGAAAGATGTGAAGGGGTCCCATTCCTGGTTCGAGTTCGGCCCGGTCAAGTTCCAGCCGGCGGAGATTTCCAAGATATCCACCTCTCTCCTGCTGGCTACTTTGATGAGCCAGACCAACTACAGGATCACGCGACTCAAGGACTTCCTGATGACCGCTTTGATCATCGGTGTGCCTATGCTGGTGATCCTGGCCGAAAGCGAGACAGGATCCGCCCTGGTGTACGTAGGCTTCCTGTTCGTGATGTACCGGGAAGGGTTTTCAGGATGGTGGTTGTTCAGCATCATTTTGGCCGTGGCCCTGTTCATCTTGACCCTTACCGTCTCTCCTTATGTCTCTTTGCTTGTGCTGATTGGAGTTATTCTCATCACTACTATCATCATTCCCGGAAGGATGGGCGTGGTCGGCTGGATCAATCTCGGAATACTGACCCTATTGTGTCTCTTGCCTTGGATTCTCGGCAAGACCATACCTGAAAAATCATTCCTGGCCAAGGTCAAGCCATTGTACATCCTCCTGGGAATATGCTTGTGTGTCGTGGCGACAATGCTGGTCAGAGGTTACAGGGAGCGCAAGAGGTATCTGTCAATGGGCGCCCTCGGCTTGATCGCCGGTATAGCCTTGGTATTCTCTACCGAATTCATATTCAACAACATACTCCAAGATCATCAGCGTAAAAGAATAGAGGTCCTTCTCGGCATGAAGGAGGATCCGTCCGGAGTCGGCTATAATGTCAACCAAAGCATGATAGCGATCGGATCCGGTGGCTTCTCCGGCAAGGGATTCCTTAACGGCACACAGACCACTTTCGGTTTCGTCCCGGAACAAAGCACCGACTTCATATTCTGTACTGTTGGAGAGGAATGGGGCTTCCTCGGATGCCTTGTGGTAATATTCCTTTATGTGTTCATGATTTGGAGGATCGTGATTGACGCCGAGAAGAGCCGGGAATCCTTTACCCGGATATATGGGTATTGTGTCGCGTCGTGCATATTCATGCACCTGTTCATCAATATCGGGATGACGATCGGACTTATGCCGGTGATCGGGATCCCGCTGCCTCTCCTGAGCTACGGAGGCTCCTCCCTTTGGGCCTTCACGATACTGATATTCATATTCATAGCCCTGTACCGGCAAGAGAAGAAATACTATTAACCGATTATAAGATGAAAAGAACTCTGACCACATTGCTTGCGGCCATGTTTGGCGCCGCTCTTTTCGGCCAAGTCAAGGTGGCCGTCCATGAGAATGCCAAAGACCAGCCGGTCATCCCGAAAGAGATTTACGGCCAGTTCGCCGAACACCTCGGAAGGTGCATCTACGACGGCATCTGGGTCGGCAAGGACTCACCGATCCCGAACGTGGACGGGTACAGGAAGGATCTCGTGGAAGCCATCCGGGAATTGAAGGTGCCCGTGCTACGCTGGCCAGGAGGGTGCTTTGCCGATGAATATCATTGGCGGGACGGAATCGGACCGCTCTCCGAGAGGCCCAAGATGATCAACTCCAACTGGGGCGGCACCATTGAGGATAACTCATTCGGTACTCACGAGTTCCTCAACTTCTGCGAGATGCTCGGCATAGAGCCGTACATCTCGGGCAATGTCGGTTCCGGAAGTGTCGAGGAATTAGCCAAATGGGTGGAATATATGACCGCGAAGGGCGGCACGTTGGCCGAGCTTAGGGCAAAGAACGGCCGGGTGGAACCCTGGAAAGTAAAGTATATCGGAATCGGTAACGAGAGCTGGGGATGCGGCGGCAACATGACCCCGGAGTTCTATTCCGACCAATATAAGAGGTATGCCACATATTGCCGCAACTATGATGGCAACCGTCTCTACAAAGTGGCGAGCGGAGCCTCCGACTATGACTACAACTGGACGAAAGTTCTCATGAAAAATGTCAGAAACAATGTCTCTGGACTCTCTCTACACTATTACACAGTGGATTGGGGCAAAAAGGGTTCAGCCACTGAATTCACTGATGAGGACTATTACAATGTCCTGGGCAAGGCCGTAGAAATCGACGAGGTTATCAAAAAACATGAGGCGATCATGGATCTCTACGACCCGAATCACAGGATCGACTTGCTTCTCGACGAATGGGGTACATGGTTCGATGTGGAACCCGGCACGAATCCCGGCCATCTTTTCCAGCAAAACTCTATGAGAGACGCCATGGTCGCCGCATTGACATTGGACATATTCAACAAGCACACCACCAGGCTTAAAATGGCCAATATCGCTCAAATGGTTAATGTGCTTCAGGCGATGATCCTGACCAAGGGTTCCGAGATTGTCCTGACTCCGACCTATCATGTGTTCAGGATGTACAACGTACATCAAGACGCCACAAGCATACCTGTCGCTTTCCAGTGCGATTCCGTGGCTTCCACCTCCGGCAGGCTTTACCCTGTACTCAGCGTAAGCGCCTCAAAATCAGATGCGATTCATGTGTCTTTATCCAACCCTTCTGTAACTGAGCCCAAGACTGTCGAGCTGGAGTTCGACGCCATGAAACCATCCAAGGTCTCAGGTGAGATCCTGGTCGGAAAAGGCAAAGGGATAGAAGCGGTCAAGTCTCATAACGACTTCGGCGGCAAGAACGTTGTCGCTCCCGCCGCCTTCAAGGACTTCAAGATCTCCGGACGTACCGTAAAAGTCACCCTGCCGCCAGCATCGGTTGTGGTGCTGGAAGTGAAATAATATTCCGGATCAGAGTTGCTTGAGTGCCCTGGCCAGCTGGTCAGGGCAACTTGTTCCGCGAGCCTTGCAATCAATACCATCCAGCAAGGCTATGACATCCTGGACCTTGCGGCCCACACACAAAGCGGACACGCCCTGGGTGTTACCATTACAACCCTTGGTGTATTGGACTTTACGGATGATATCTCCTTCGGTCTCAATGTATATCGCTTCGGAGCAAACGACAGGGCAAGTCCTGAAGGAAGCCTTCCGGATACCATCTTCCACCGTGTCGCTCAACTTGGTCACATCATAAGTGATACTTTCCATCTCTTTCTCATTTTTCGCAATATACGAAAAAAATTAGCGAATTAATTTGGAACATTAATTTTTTATTGTATCTTTGCGATATCAAAATGATATTAAATTAAATTGTTATGGAAAACAAGGAATTTACCTACAAAGGTTTGACTATCAACGGCTTCCTCGCCATTCTTCTAGTTTTAATCGTGTTCTTCGCAGCCATTTACTGCTTCATCCTCGCGGATAAGAACGCCCCCTTCGCCATTCTCGGAGTCCTGCTGCTTATCTTATTCGGGATCGGAATGAACGGATTCATCAAACTGGAACCCAATGAGGCTAAAGTACTTGTATTCTTTGGAAAATATAGCGGAACCTTCTTCAAGACCGGTTTCTACTGGGTCAATCCCCTTCTGAGCAAGAAGAGCGTTACCCTGAGGGCCCGCAACCTGAACCCTGAGCCGATCAAGGTCAATGACAAGGCAGGTAACCCGGTCCTTATCGGTATGGTGCTGGTATGGAAGCTTGAGAATACCTATAAGGCTTTGTTTGAGATTGACAGCCAGTCACTTGCTCCGGTTGTGGCCACAACCGCCCGCGGAGGTGCCGTCCGTTCTCTCTCCCAGGCTTTCGAGAACTTCGTTAGGGTGCAGAGTGACGCCGCCCTGCGTCAGGTCGCCGGTTGCTATGCCTACGACAACGCCGATTCCGCTGACGATCTGACTCTCCGTTCAAATGCCGAGGAAATCAATGAGAGACTGGTAAAGACCCTCAACGATAGACTGTCAATGGCTGGAATCCACGTCACGGAGGCCCGTATCAATTACCTCGCCTATGCTCCTGAGATCGCCGCCGTGATGCTTCGCCGCCAGCAGGCTGACGCCATCATCGCCGCCCGAGAGAAGATTGTCGACGGAGCTGTCAGCATGGTCAAGATGGCTCTTGACAAGCTGAAGGACGAGGGTGTCGTGAATCTTGACGAGGAGCGTAAGGCCGCCATGGTTAGCAACCTGCTCGTGGTCCTCTGCGGTGATGAACCCGCCCAGCCAGTCGTCAACTCAGGTAGCATATATTAATATGGCCAAAGAAAAAGAAGCTGTCAAGAGCTTCGTCCTCAGGATTGATCCTGAGACCATGGAAGCTCTGGAACGTTGGGCAGCGGACGAGTTCCGCAGCACCAACGGCCAGCTTCAATGGATTATTAGCGAAGCGCTTAGGAAAAGCGGAAGGCTGAAAAAGGGTGCCAAATAACCCTACCTTATTATAGCGCTATCATCGGAAGGCTCGGATGGCCTCCGGCAGAAACGGCGCGTACAGCGAAATAATAATTATCCTTACTCAGGGGGCAGGTGAATTCCATCTGCCCCTTTTCGTTGGGGGATCCACACACTTTGTCAGATATACCCATAGGGAAAACCGGCAGCCATTCAGCCTGGCTGGTTTCCCTGCAAAGGACTTGATATGTGACATCTTTAGCCGGGGTGCCATCTGGTCCGGGAACCGGATCCCAGACGAGAACCGTGTTGTTATCCAAATCGTTGGCATTGGCGATCCTGGCCTTGGCCGGACGGTCCGGAGCCATCGCCAGGTTCAACACCGCCGCCAAATTGACTTTAATATTACGGACCAGATAAGGGAAGTCCACATATTCCGGCAAGTCACCATAATCAACCCCGTTCTCCGAGCGCACATCCTGATGGGTGCGCTCATAATCCTCACAATACTCGCAGACACGCACGGCGGTGAAACCTTCCACCTGGAAATAACGCTGGTCACCTCCACGACGATACCGGTCAGAACGATAATTCAGAACGACTTCCTGATCCGGAACGTAAACCGAAGCCATTTCCTTGATATACCGGGCGAGTTGACGGGAGTGAGAATCCTCTCCGTTCCTGCTCTCAGAGAACACGCGAACCTTATGGTCTTCATGCAAAAGCGTTCCGCTGGCTCTCGAGTTCCCTATCATGTCGTTGCTCAGCACCGCGTAGACCGGCCACTTCTCTCGGCTCGCAAGTTCCGCGAAATGCCTTGAACCGTCCAGACCCTGTTCTTCTCCTGAAACAAAGAGACATTTGACTGTCTGCTCCAGAGGCATACCGGAAAGGATACGTACAGTCTCCAGAAGGCACGCCAAGCCGCTGCCATCGTCATCCGCTCCGGGAGCGAAAGCGGTGGAATCCATCACGTCCAACACCCTGGTGTCAATATGCGCCAACAACAGAATCTCCCTGGAAGCATCCGTTCCTGGCAAGGTGACCATCAATTCCGGAACAGTGGTAACCCTATCATAGCGGCCTCCCTTCTCTCCCACAGTGTAAAATACTTTCTCCACCAGCGGTTTAGGCCGATCGGATGATGCGGCTTCAGCCCAACGGTAGCATCGTGCGGCGAGATAATCCACAGCCGCTCCTATTCCCTTCTCCGGGTCCGTCTGGGCGCTGAGAGTATGCCTTGTGTGCAGCGCCACCAATTCATCGATATAGGTCTTGACGCTATCGATATTCACGGAAGCGAGCGCCTTCACAATAGTAGGATCAGTGACCGGCCGGGGAGTCTTGTCCTGACCGCATGAAGTGACCAATAAGACTATGACGGTGGCTGCCAGAAGAGAGATCTTTTTCATAACGCAGGTGTTGTATTTTCATCGAAAGATACTCATATTTCCACTTCTTCCAAAATACGCCTATTTGTTTGTGCGGGAAATAAACTGTAATTTTGGGCTCGGAATATGGCTACGAAAAAAGGAAAGATACTCATTGTGGATGACAACGCCGGGATCCGCCAGGCGTTGAAAATCCTGCTGCCGGTGCATTTCGCGGAGATTGAGACGCTGCCCTCTCCAGTCACGTTGGTTAATACCCTGGAACGCTTCCGTCCGGATGTGGTGCTTTTGGACATGAACTTCAACACAAGCATCAACACCGGCAACGAAGGCTTGTTCTGGGCCGGAGAAATCAAGAAGATGATGCCGGAGGTGGAAGTGGTTCTGTTTACCGCTTATGCCGATATCCAGCTGGCGGTGGAGGGAATGAAGAAAGGGGCGTTCGACTTCATCGTGAAGCCCTGGGACAACGAGAAACTGGTGACCACTTTGACGGCCGCCCGTGACAAAGCCAGAAAGGCGATGGGACGGGATTCTTCGGCCAGTAACCTTCATTCTGAAGCCGGCCCTGAGCTTGTCGAAGGGCGAAGTGAAGAATCTATGTTCTGGGGCACCTCAAAGCCAATGGCCATTATCCATAAAACAGTCCTGAAAATCGCCCCGACAGACGCGACCGTGCTGATTACCGGAGAGAACGGCACCGGAAAAGACGTACTAGCGAGAGAGATCCATGCCCATAGCTTGCGAAGCGATAAACCGATGGTGGCTGTCGATGCCGGAGCGATCACCGAGACACTATTCGAGAGCGAGCTTTTCGGCCACGTGAAAGGCGCTTTCACCGACGCTCACACAGATCACGTTGGAAAGTTCGAGCAAGCCGACGGCGGGACTCTATTCCTGGATGAGATCGGTAATATTCCTTTGCACCTTCAAGCCAAACTGCTGCGGGTAATTCAGAACCGCAGTGTGGTACGAGTCGGTGGCAGCCAGTCAATTCCAGTGAATATCAGACTTATATGCGCCACAAATATGGATCTGGAGGCTTTGGTCCGGGAAGGGCGATTCAGAGAGGATCTTTACTATCGCATCAACACAGTCCATATCGCCCTGCCGCCCCTCCGTGAGCGGAAAGAGGACATCGTCCCTCTGGCGGAGAGATTCGTCGCCAAGTTCGCCGAGAAATACCACCGGCCTTTGACCGGACTGGATGAATCAGCTAAGCTGGTTCTGGAGAAAGAACGTTGGAGCGGTAATATCCGTGAGCTTCAGAACCGTATCGAGAAGGGCGTCATTTTGAGCGAAGGGAAGTATTTGACAGCCAAAGATATACAAACAGACGGCCCTGCGGGAAATCTTTCACACGACACGGCAGAGGAAGAGCGCTTGGTCCGTGAGGCAGTCCTGCGCTGTAACGGGAATATCTCCGCCGCAGCCAAGTCCCTCGGCATCAGCCGTCCCACTCTCTATTCCAAAATGAAGAAATACGGGCTGTAATGTCATCCTGGTTAATCATACTGATTGTTCTCATCGTCGCTACCTTATCGGTGGTGATAGCATCAGTCAGGACTCGCCAGAAGGACATCAAGAAGGTGAACTATATGATGGACGCCCTTGAGGACGGGGAACTCAATTTCAGATTCCAGGAGAAAAACAAGTTCAACCGCACCCTGAACCGCATCCGTACCATTTTCGAAAAACAGCGTCAAGCCCACGAGCAAGATTCATGGACAAAACTGATTCGTGTCCTGACTCACGAGATCATGAATACTGTCTCGCCGATCGCGTCCCTTTCTGACGCGATGGCGAAGTCCGTGGACGATAACGGTCACAGCGAGTTGGACATAAAAGCCGGGTTGGAAACCATTTCGGACTCATCAAAGAACCTGATAGGCTTCGTGCAGACCTATCGTCAGCTTTCCGGAGTTGCCAAACCTATCCGTAAAGCACTTGACCTGCAGGAACTAATGGATAACGTCATCGCCCTCAACAGCGAATTCGCCAATGCCAGCGGCGCCGAATGCGTCTATCGGGCCACAGAGCCGGACATCATGATATACGCTGACGAAGGGCAGATTTCCCAGATTATGATCAATCTCATCAAAAACGCTATTCAGGCCGGTGCCAAGCATATTGACATCTCAGCAAAGATGGGCGAAGTGGACGATGTGATCATCAGGGTGTCTAATGACGGAGATCCAATTCCAAAGTCCGCCCAAGAGCAGATATTCATTCCTTTTTATACAACAAAGAAAGAGGGATCCGGCATCGGGCTCAGCATCTCGCGCCAGATAATGCGCAACCACAACGGCAGCATAGAACTGTTGCGCAGCGATGATCAACAGACTGTCTTTGAGCTGATATTCAGATAGCCTTTTAAATAAAAGTGTAAAGTCGAAAAGTGTAAAGAGTTGTAAAGACCTTTACACTTTTTACACTATTGTATTTTACGGAAATAGTTGATTATCTTTTATTTAACCCAAATGGCACGGTAAATGTGCTTGCTTTATGGCGAAAGTGTAAAAGAGCAATTATAATGAGAAGAAAAACCCTTTTTATAGCTTTTATCTGTGTGTATTTAGTGATGACTCTCGGGCCCGTGGATAACTCCTGGGCCCAGGAGTCTTCAAAAGTAATGAGCCTTAAGGAATGCATGGAGTACGCCATCTCGAACTCCACGAAGACCCGCATCCAGCAGGCCGCTTCCGGCGACGCCAGGATAGCTCGCAGAGATGCCATCCTCCAGGCTTTCACTCCGAATCTCAGCGGTAGCACATATGCCTACTACAATTTCGGACGTTCGATCGACCCGCAGACAAACACCTATTTCACCCAGACCTCATTTCATAACAGCTACAGCGTCAGCGCCGGCTTTGATCTATTCAACGGATTCCAGGCTGTGAATAACCTCAAGATATCGAAGACTGGGCTCGCCATCAGCGAATCACAGGAGAAACAAGTTGAGGCTGACATCTGCCTGGCTGTGATGGAGGCGTATTACAACGTGGTCTATTACAAGCGTTTGGCTGACATATATGAGGAACAGGTTGGAGCCGCTGAGATGGCTCTCAAAAAGGCTATGAGGCAGGAGGAACTCGGGCAGAAAGGCCATGCTGACGTGGTTCAGATGGAGGCCGACCTGGCCGACAGGCAATACGACCTCACCAATGTGAGAAACTCTTATAATGATCAGCTTATGACTCTCGGCGACCTGATGTTCTGGCCGCCGGAGGAGGAGTTGGTTGTTGATACGAATGTCAGATCCTTCGCTCCCGCTCAGGATGACAAAGAAGAATCTGTTATAGCCTTCGCCCTGGAGAACAATCCCCAGATAAAGATCGCTGAGGGAACGATGCTCAACGCCAAAAGGGAACTCAGCACAACCAAAGGGCAACTTCTTCCTTCTCTGGGATTATATGCCGGATGGAGCACCACATATTACACCTACCAGGGCGCCCAGACCAATCCTTTCCGTGACCAATTCAGGAATAATGGTGGAGAATATGTCGAGATGTCGATGTCAATCCCGATCTGGGGCAAACTACAGAAGCAGTCGAGAATCGCCAAGCAGCGCAACGCATTGACGAAGGCCACCGCGGAATATGACCAGAAGCGTCGTGACGTTGAGAGTGAGGTCAGAAGGGCAATCCAGGACCGTGACGGCAGCGAGGCCGCATACGACCAGGCCCGCTACAAATCTGAGGTCCAAGAGGAAGCTTACAACCTCAATCTCAAGAAGATGGAGCAAGGGCTTATCTCTCCTCTGGAGCTTCAGACCGCGAACAACAACTACCTTAAATCAAAAGCGGACGAGATGAACTCGCTTTACAAATATCTCATAAAGAGTGCGGTGGTCCGCTACTACAATGGTGAGGAATATATTAACCAAGATTAAGACAAAGCACTATGGATAAGATCATCGAGAAGAAAACAGGTTGGAGAGTGGCTTTCACGAAGAAAGCGTTGCCGTGGTGGTTGGGTGCCCTTTTGGGGATATTCATCATCTACCTGATAGCACGTCCCAACAACAAGACCCTGAGGGTGGACAAGGACACACTTACCGTCAGCGCTGCCGTCAAAGGCGAGTTCAACGACTACATCCGTGTCAGCGGAAGGGTACAGCCCATGACCACCATCCAGCTTTCCCCCCAGGAAGGCGGAATGGTCCAGACAATCCTGATCGAGGAAGGTTCCAAGGTCAAGGCGGGAGATCCGATCCTCATCCTGTCCAATGACAACCTGGACCTCCAGATCCTGAACGCCGAGGCGGAACTCGCTGAAAAAGAGAATATTCTGCGAAACACTCAGATACAGATGGAGCAGCAGAAGCTCGACGTGCGTCAGAACGAGCTCGAGTACGGCACCAACGTGGAGAAACTCCGCAGAGCCTACGAGCAGCAGAAAGCCCTCTATGAAGACAAGCTGATCGCCCGTGAGGACTACCTGAAGGCCAAGGAGGACTATGACCTCTCACTCAAGAAATATGACCTTATCCGTGAGCGTTCCCGCCAGGACAGCCTGTACCGGGGCACCCAGGTGGACAGGATGGAAGAGAGCCTTGAGAATATGCTCCTCAACATGCAGATGATCCGCAAGCGTAAGGGGAACCTCATCGTGAAGGCTCCGATTGACGGCGAGCTCGGACTTCTGGATGTGGTCCTTGGCCAGACAATCGCCAGCGGGGCCAAGATCGGACAGATTAACTCCGTGGGCACTTACAAGGTTGAGGCTCAGATAGATGAGCATTATATTGACCGTGTTGTCGCTGGTCTTGAGGCCACCTTCGAGCGCCAGGGCGAGACATACGCCACCAGCATCCGCAAGGTCTATCCAGAGGTGCGTGACGGCAAGTTCAAGGCTGATTTCAAGTTCGAGGGCGAGCAGCCGGACAACATCAGGGCCGGGCAGACATATTACCTGAACCTCCAGCTTGGACAGCCTGAAGAGGCGGTCATCATCCCTCGCGGCACCTTCTACCAGAAGACCGGTGGAAAATGGATATATGTGGTTAACAAGGATGGTAACAAGGCTGTCAAGAGAGAGATACGCATCGGACGCCAAAACCCTCAGTATTACGAGGTTCTGGAAGGTCTTGAGCCCGGCGAGAAGGTTATCACCTCCGGCTATGACACTTATGGCGACTCTGATGTGCTGGTTTTTTAGATCCTTCGGGCTTCGCCCTCATGATGACAGCCCTGTCATTACCAGAATGACAAATAAAATAAACAATTAAAATACAAAACATTATGATTAAAGTTACCAACCTTTCCAAGATCTTCCGGACGGAAGAGATCGAGACCACTGCTCTCAATGGTGTTTCCTTCGAAATCAAAGACGGCGAGTTCGTCGCCATTATGGGACCGTCGGGATGCGGCAAGTCAACCCTTCTGAACATCCTCGGCCTTTTGGATAACCCTACTTCTGGAAGCTATGAACTTCTCGGCACCGAGGTCGGTGGCCTGAAGGAAAAGGAGCGCACCAAGTTCCGCAAGGGAAACATCGGCTTTGTGTTCCAGAGCTTCAATCTGATCGACGAGCTGAACGTTTACGAGAACATCGAGCTTCCGCTTCGCTACCTGAACATCAGCGCCAGCGAGCGCAAAGCCAAAGTAACGGAAATCATGAAGCGCATGGCTATCAGCCATAGGGCCAGTCATTTTCCTCAGCAACTCTCCGGAGGTCAGCAGCAGAGGGTGGCTATCGCCCGTGCCGTTGTGGCCGGCCCGAAGCTGATCCTCGCCGATGAGCCTACCGGTAACCTGGATTCCAAGAACGGCAAGGAAGTGATGGACCTGCTGAAGGAACTGAACCAGGAAGGCACCACCATCGTCATGGTGACCCACTCCCAGAAGGACGCCGCCTGCGCCCAGCGCACCATCGACCTCTTCGACGGCCAGATTGTCTCCGACGTCAAAAACGAGCTTTAATGAAGAAAAACTCAGATATTCTGATCAAGGTCCTCTCCCTGGGTATCGGGTTGGCCGTGGGCATTGTGCTCATTGCCAAGGTGTTCTTTGAGCTGAGTTACGACAGCTTCTACAAGGACATCGACCAGGTGTACACCATTAACACCTGGTACTCCCATCAAGGGGAAGAAAAGGATTTTGGCCAGGTGAGCGGCGCCGTGGCCGTGGGCTTCATGGAGGAGGTCCCCGGTGTTGAATGTGGCACGCGTACCACGTATGTATTCAATGGCGACACTTATCTGGACGAGGACGGTAACAAGCTGAAGGCCACGCTGGTCTGTGCCGATACCTGTTTCTTTAAGGTCTTCGACCGGTCGATACTGGTTGGTGATCCTGTGAAGGTGTTGAGCAAGTGGGGCAGCGTGATGGTGAGCCGGAGCTTCGCGGAGAAGATCCTTCGCTCCGCTCAGGATGACATTTCCTCCGTCATCGGCAAGCAGGTTTACAACGAGGACATGGAGGGACTGAAACTCTCCATCGAGGGTGTCTTTGAGGACTTCCCCAAGAACGGCAGTCTGGACTACGATATTCTTCTGTCAATGGACACCTACGGAAAACAGAGCACTGACAACTGGCTGGGAAACGACCGTTATAAGGGCTATGTAAAACTGTATCAGGGGGTAGACCATACCACGCTCGCTGATGCGATTCGCAAGATGCAGGAGACGCACCAGCCACTGGAGCGGATCGAGGCGCAGGGCACCAGCCTGAAATATTTCCTGAAACCCTTCAGCAAGATGCACACGTCCGACCCGGAGGTGAAGTCGCAGGTGATACTTCTGTCCATCGTGGCGGCGCTGCTAATCCTGATTTCCTTGCTGAACTACATCCTGATCGTTATCTCTTCGATGGTAAAGCGTTCCAAGGAAGTGGGTGTACGCAAGTGCTATGGCGCGGAAGGGAAGCATATTTACGGGATGCTGACGAAGGAAGCGCTGCTGCATATTTTGCTGTCGCTTGCCCTCGCCTTCGTTATCATTTTCGCTGGCCGGAGCATCGTGGAGAACCTGCTGGGCGTGCCGTTCCAGACGCTGCTGGTGCCACAGAGCATGATGGCCATCATCGCTGTTCTGATATTCGTCCTTGTCATTTCAATAGTGGTCCCCGCGGAACTGTACCAGCGCATCCCGGTCTATGCCGCTTTAAAAAACTACACCGAAAACTCCCGCAACTGGAAGCTGGGCCTCCTTGGCGTCCAGGTGCTTATCAACGTGTTTCTGGTGGTGATGATGCTTATCATCGGCCGGCAGTATCAGAAAGTGTCCCATGCCGATACGGGTTATGATTATGATAACCTATACTTTATCAGCCTCTTTGACGGGGATAGGCAGGCCATCACCCGTGCCGTCCGTACACTGGAGAGCTTGCCGGAAGTGAGTGGCGTGGCAACCGCCTACAATCTGCCCTTCAACGGCTCCAACGGTGACAATGTCTATTTGCCGGACGATGACAGGGAGCTGTTCAATATCGCCGACCAATATGAATGTTCCGACGGTTTCTACGACCTGATGGGCATTGAGTTCCTGGAGGGTCGCGCACCACGGGATTCCTCTGAAATCGTTGTGGATGAGAAGTTTGTGAAGAAAATGGCTGAGTTTACGGACTGGAGTGACGGCGCCGTGGGCAAGCAGGTGTTCATCACCGGCCACGACCGTTCGAGCGATACGGAGAGACGTTATTTCACCATTTCCGGTGTATATAAGAGCTATCTCATCGGCAACCTGACCGGTGTGGATCCACGCCCAAGCGCCCTGTTCTATGGGGAAATTGGAAGTATGTCTTCCTGGATGCCGCATGTGCTGTTCAAACTTGATGCTTCGGCCAATGGCCTAAGCATGACAAAAGAAGCGCTGGAGCAGGCCTTGGAAGGCCGGGAAATCAATATCGTTTCTTACGAGGAGGAGATGCGTGCCGCATACTCCGACAGCAAGAAGATGCGCGATACGATGGCCATTGGGGCCGTGTTCTCTCTGCTGATCGCCCTGCTGGGACTCATCGGCTTTATCCGCGACGAGAGCCTGCGGCGCAGCAAGGAAATGGCCGCGCGCAAGATCAATGGCGCCACCACCCGGGACATCCTGGGCACCTTTGCCAAAGATATCATGAAACTGTCCGTTGTGATGGCCGTCATCGCCTGCGTCGCGGCATTCTTCGTAGCCCATAAGTGGCTGGAACAGTTTGCCGAGAAGGTTTCGCTGAATCCGCTTTATTTCATCGGAGGAGCCGTGCTGGTGCTGCTGATTGTGCTGGGTGTGGTGGTGCTGAACTGCCTTCGCATCGCCCGTGCCAACCCCGTTGAATCACTAAAGAATGAGTAGTATGAAAAGTTATCTGAAATTCCTGTCCCGCAATAAATTATACACGGTCATAGAGGCTGTGGGGCTGGCTGTGAGTCTGGCGTTTGTGATTCTGATCGGCAGCTATGTCGTGCAGCAGTATAAGGTCGCGCACGAGTCGCCGGACTGGAAGCGGACCTTCACGCTGGGAAATGATGACTTTCTTGGTCTGACCTATTGGGACAAAGAGGAACTGGAAATGAATATTCCGGAAGTCGAGGCGGCAACCCACGTGGCGCTGCTCTGGCAGCCGAGAATCCAAAGCGGTGAACAGCCCATCCAGGCATCCGGAATCGAGACCGACGCCGACTTCTTCAAGGTGTTCCCGGAATATCACCTGTTGGAGGGAAGTCTGGAGGATTTTGTGGGCAAGGATGACATTCTTATCAGCGAATCCTTCGCCAACAAGACAGGTTGTCAAGTCGGCCAAGTCATCAAGGTGGATCAAACGGACCGCACCATCAAGGGCATATTCGAGGACTTTGACGACGCCTTCTTTATGCCCGCGGACATCATCACGAATATCACCGCGACTTGGGCCGCGGAACAGGGGAAAGCCTTCAACAGTATCGGTAATTACACAACGTGGTTCAGTGTTCGTGAAGACGCCGACCTCGCTGATGTGAAGGCAAAGGTGAAAACCCTCCTGCACAAGAACTACGACCCCTCCTGGGGGCAGGAGAAGGTGGATTCCTGGCAAGCTTACCGTATGGATGAGGCCTTCTTCTTCACTGGTAGCAGCAACGGTCTCACCCGCACGGGAAATGTCCAGATGTTGCGCCTGCTGACCATCGTTGTCCTGCTTCTTCTTCTGTCGGCCATCTTCAATTATGTGAACCTGAGCCTGGCGCTCACGGGCAAACGCGCGAAGGAAATGGCCACCCGACGCCTCCTGGGGGCCGACAAAACCGGCATTCTGTGGAAGTACATTGCCGAGTCTGTCGCCTTTACCGCGGTCTGTTTCGCGGTGGCTCTCCTGTTGGCCGATTTACTGGCTCCCATGGTGAATAGCCTTGTTTCCACCAGCGACCCTGATGAGTTGATGATGGGCATGGGTGACACCAGTGTGAGGCTATCATTTATGATGACACCGGCTTATATCCTGGCGTACATCGCCGGTATCCTGGTTCTGGGCGTCATCAACGGGTTGCTCCCGGCTTTCGCCGCCTCACGCTACCAGCCTATAGATGTGATCAAAGGCACTCTCCGCCGCCGGAACAAAATGATACTGAGCAAGGTATTCATTGTCGTCCAGAACGTCCTTTCGGTTTTCCTTATCGCAATGGCCCTGGTGATGGAGGTTCAGATGCGGCATATGCTCACAAGGCCGACGCACTCAGCGACGGACAACCTTTACTACATTGAGTATTCAGCCCAGAACTACGACCAGATGAAGCTTTTCAAGGACAAGGTGGAGCAGCTTCCCTTTGTGACAAAAGCGGGCGTGGGACGAGGTATCCCGGGACTCATAAATATGACGATGGGTGTCAAAGTGGACGAAGAACACCACGTGGATATGCCTGTGATACTTTGCGACTCCACCTATTTCAAACTGCTGGGACTGGAAGTGGAGGAAGATTTCGGACATCCGCTGACGCATTCACTTTGGATGAGCCGGAGCGCCTTCAATGCTGCAGGGGTATCAGACACATCTACCGTATTCCCGAGGAGAATCAGTATGAACGGAGCCAAGCCGGAGTTTATCGGCGGAATAGTGACGGACTTTCCTGCCCGTCCAGCTTCAGAAAGCAATATCAATCCCAATGGCGGTGTGATCGTGACACGTGTAGAAGAACTGTATTACGCGAATAGCCTGCTCATCGGCACCACTGGGGAAGACAAGTCTTACGATGAAGCCATCCGTCAGGCTTACCGTGAATTCCGTCTAGAGACTTCAGGAGTGGAGGAGCCCGCCTGGCGATATGGCTTCATCAAAGACATTAACCGCAAGCAACTGGCTCCTGTACGCAGGACACTGCGCCTGGTGGAACTCTTTGCTGTTCTGGCGGTTCTGATCTCCCTGCTGGGGCTGCTGGCAATGAGCACGTACTTCGCCGACGAGAACACCAAGCAGATCGCCGTCCGTAAAGTGTTCGGAAGCGATGTGGGAAAAGAAACCAGAAGAAATGTCAAGAGCTATATGGTTCTGACCGGCTTCGCCTGCCTGATCGGCATTCCGCTGGCCATCTGGGCCGCCAGGATTTATCTGGAGCGGTTTGCCTACCGGGTTGAAGGTTATGGATGGGTATTCGCTCTGGCAGTGGTGATCTCACTGGCCATCGCCTTCGGCACCGTCCTCTGGCAAACCCTCAAGGCAGCCCGCACCAACCCCGCCACCGAACTGAAAAAAGAATAGAGATGAGAAGCTACCTGAAGTTCTTAAGCAGAAACAAACTGTACACGGCCATCGAAGCGGTGGGGCTCATAGTGAGCCTCGCCTTCGTGCTGCTCACAGGTCATTTCGTGTGGCTCCAAAGGCAAATGACCCGGAACGTGCCTGACTACAAGGATGTGTACACATTCTACAGGTCGATGCGCGGAAGCTCCGGCGTCGGCTTTTCCTGGGGAACCGCTCTCCAAGCGAAAGAGGATATTCCCGAGGTTGAGAAGGCGGCAATGTTCTGGAAAGCTGTGGCAGTAGACGAGAGTACCATCGATATTGACGGCGCTAAATACCATGTCCAAGAGTGTATGGTCGGTGGCGATTTCTTTGACATATTCCCTTCCGAGTTTGAGACAGGGAACGCCACGGTCCTGAACGATGTTTCCAACGCCATCATTTCCAGAGCGCTCGCCAACCGACTTGGCGACGAGTCGGAGGTAATCGGCAAGGTCATCGACGGGAAGTACACCATAGCCGCGATTATCAAAGACACTCCCAATCCGATATTCGGGGAGCCGGATGTGATAGTCAGCATCGAGAACCTCACCACCAGGAAAAACAGGCCGCACATGCTGGATGTGATTCCGTTTGTGAAAGTCAGGAAAGGGGCCGACAGGGCGGAGCTCGAGGTTAAGGCGGATTCCCTGGCAGCAAAGGCCTTCGACGCTTTTGGAGCCAGGAACTTCTTGGAAGACAGCGGATTAGTCAGGTACGATGAGATCTGGTACTCACCAGCCAACAACCAGAGTCTCAAAAGCGGAAGCCGCTTTTACACAAGGATTATCCTGCTGATAACGATTATCCTTCTCATTTCGGCGATATTCAATTACATCAACCTTTGCGTGTCCATGACCGGCAAACGGGCAAAGGAGATGGCTACCAGAAGGGTACTGGGAGCCACGAAAGAAAGCCTGTTCGGGAACCGGATCCTGGAGTCGATCCTGTTCACGACCGTCTGCTTCATGCTCGCGATCCTTCTCGCTGAGGCACTGACACCTTGGTTCAACCGGATCATCGGCGGGAGCGTACCTGTCAGGATCAGGTATTCCCCGGGATGGTTGGCGGTATATGCGATATTCATCCTACTTGTATCATTTATCCAGGGAAGCCTTCCCGCATGGATAAGTACCAGATTCCCAGCGATTTCCGTTGTGAAGGGAGAGTTCCGGGCGAAGAACAAGCACGTGTTCAGCAAGGTGTTCATAGTTCTGCAGCACGTGTTCTCCATCATCCTTCTGGCGCTGGCCATCGTGATGGGGCTGCAAGTGTCTCACATGGTTAACCGCCCGCTCGGAGCCAATGTGGACAATGATTTTTATGTCCAACTGGATGATCCGGGACTTGCCAAGGCCTTCGAGGAAAAGGCAGCGTCCCTCCCCTGTGTCAGCAGGATAGGCCACAGCACTTATTTCCCGGGAATGGTCGAGGAGATGGTCACTGAGGATAGGGAAGGCAAACGCTTGACCCTGGCCGTCCTCAATTGTGACGCCACCGCCTTCGACATGTTCGGCTTTGACATCGAGGAGAAGTTCGAGGAACCTGTAGTTGGGACGGTCTGGCTTTCTGAGAAAGAGATGACCCGCTTCGGGGTGGACAGGAATACTGAGGATCTTGGCCATCATCACATCACGGGTCGGTCAATCGGAGGGATAATCGGGGACTTCGCCCCAAACGATGTGCTGAGGTACGACTCGGAAACCGGAAGTTACGTTATCATAGGACATTCCGAGGAACAGTACGGCTTGTTGATCGAGACTACAGGCGACAAAAAGGAGGCACGGAAGAGCCTTTACGGACTTTACAAGGATCTTTGCGTCGAGCGTATCGGGATTGAGGACAAGCCTTACATGTTCGATTACATTCCTTCGATCATTTCCGAGCAGCTGTCAGAAGTGAGGGACAGGCTGTCGCTGGTCAGGCTGTTCATGCTTCTGAGTTTGCTGTTGTCGGCTCTCGGCCTGATCGCGATGAGTGGCTATTATGCCGACGAGAATTCCCGTGACATCGCGGTGCGTAAGGTGTTCGGCAGCACAGTTGAAGTAGAGGTCAAGAAGACTGTTTTTGAATATCTCGTATTGATGGCGATTGGCACCGTTATCGCCGTGCCTGTAGCGGTCTGGCTGGCGGGAAAGCTTCTGGAGCAATATTCCTACAGGATTTCGGGCTATAGTTGGGTCTTCATCGTCGCGGTCATCGCCGCCGCCCTCATCGCCCTGCTCTCCGTCCTCTGGCAGACCCTAAAGGCCGCCCGCACCAACCCCGCAACAGAACTGAAAAAGGAATAGAAACGAATATGAGAAGTTACCTGAAATTCTTAAGTAGAAACAAACTGTACACGGCCATTGAGGCGGTGGGGCTGGCCGTGAGCCTGGCGTTCGTCATCATCATCGGAAGCTACGTGTGGCAGCAGTTCGCGGTGACACGTGAGAATCCGTTCAGGGAGAGCATTTATGTTCCCGGGCTACCCAATTATCCCTCGCTAACCTACGCGTTCCCGGATGTCATTACAGAAATACCTGAAATTGAGGTGGTTTCCCGGTATTGCGCCGTCGCTCCAACCTATGGGAAGAATGAAGTGTTATGGGGAGGGGCCGTTGATCGTCAATTCTTCGATTTGTTCCCCAACTATCGATTTGTGGAAGGAAGCCCCGATGTGCTGTCCTCTCCTTCGAATATCATTGTGACGGAATCCTTCGCCAGGAAAAAGGATCTTTCGCTCGGGGACAGACTGGATCTTAATGGAGAGGAGTATACCGTCGCGGCCATTGTCGAGGACTCCCATGGAACGGTCATGAAGGTGAACGAGGCTTTTCTTCCTGTCGAGAATTACAAGGACTATTGGCAGCCTTTTGACAATTTCGGCAGTACCATCTGTTTCATCAAGGTTCTTCCCGGCACGGACCGGCAAACGCTGTACGACAAGCTGGAGGCTGTTTGCAAAAAGGTGTATCCGGAGATGTACGGACACGCGTTTTTCGATCATTTGGAACTATCCCGTTATGATGAGCTGTTTTTCAAGGACACAGGAAACCAATTCCTGCACGGAGACCTGAAAACCATACGGACGCTTCTTCTGGTGGGACTTCTCCTGCTGCTTTCCGCCATATTCAATTATGTCAATCTCTCCGTCGCGCTTACGGGCAAAAGGGCTAAGGAGATGGCTGTGAGGCAATTGTCCGGTGCGTCAAAAGGACGGGTCGTGGGGAAATATATCGCCGAATCCATACTATTCACGGCAATATGTTTCGCGGCAGGCCTGTTGCTGGCCGAGGCCTTCAGCCCTATGATGAACCGGTTGCTGAGCAATCCGGATATTCCTATCAGGGTCGCCTGGTCGCCTGGTTATCTCCTCGCTTATGTGGGAATTGTTATTGTAGTCGGTGTCATTTGCGGCGTCGTCCCTGCCGTGATGGCCGGAAAATACAATCCGTTGGAGGTGATGAAAGGAGACTATCGGCGCAAGAGCAAGATGGTTTTCAGCAAGGTATTCATTGTCCTGCAGAACGCTCTGGCGGTGATCTTGATCGCTCTTGCCATCACGATGGAGGCGCAGATGCGTAAGACGCAGAGCAGGCCGATGCATATTGACATAAAAGACAAGTTCAGTCTGTCTTTCATCACGAGGGAAGATCAAACGCCCCTGAAAGACGCTCTGGAGCGCCTCCCTTTCGTTAAACGCGTTGGCAGATGCTCCGGCACACCCGGCATCGGCACCGGAGGGCAGTACAGCAAGACAAGGGACGGTCAGGATATCATGTACCGTCTGTACAGTATGGATAGTACAGCGTTCCAGATGTTCAATTTTGAGATACTTAAGGATTATAATGCCCCTTTATTCAACAGTGTGTGGTTCTCTGACGCGAGCTTTGCCGCCACCGGTTTTGACGATGACTATCATGATATCACCACGCTGTCCCAGCGAAACAGCAGTTGCGCGAATCTAGCTGGTGTATTCAAAGCTTTTCCTATCAATAACGCCAATATGGGAGAAGAGGAATATGCCGTGGTTTCCGTCGTCCGGCCGGAAGACATTTGGGTGGGCAGCTATCTGATTGAGACCACGGGAGACAGGAAGGAGGCGTATTCCAAAATCATGGAGACTTATGAGGAATACGCAAAGGATCGTGAAGTGATTCTGAATTACCCTTCCTGGATTGACGAGACCATTGCCGAGGCCTGGAAGCCGGCTCGGAACAACATGCGCCTCTTGGAAATCTTCATGCTGCTTTCAATCATTATCTCTCTGCTGGGCCTGCTGGCTATGAGCACTTATTACGCAGACGAGAAATCCCGCGACATTGCCGTCCGGAAGGTCTTTGGAGGTACTGTTGACTCCGAGGCTTGGCGCACGATCAGGGACTATATGATTCTTGTGGGCATCGCCTGCGTCATCGGAATCCCGATAGCCGTCTATGCCGCCCAGGAATATCTTAAAGACTTCATTTACAGGCTGGAAGGCTATTGGTGGATATTCGTGGCGGCAGTGCTCCTCACAGGATTAATCGCCTTTGTCTCAGTCATCTGGCAGGTATTGAAGGCGGCAAGGACGAATCCGGCGATAGAGTTGAAGAAGGAGTAAAAGATTATGATACTAAAGAACATAAATAGCTTGATCCGGCGCTATCCGGTGGCGGTGGTATTGAACTTCACGGGGCTGGTGGCAGCGTTCATCGCCTTTGCTTTGATCTTCCTGCAAGCGGATTATGAGCTGTCGTTTGATAAGTGCCATCCAACGGCGGACCGGGTGTTCCGCGCCGACAAGAAGGGCGATGAATCGTTGTTCAGGAATATCCTCCC
>JAILLE010000010.1 GCA_024693285.1 Bacteroidales bacterium | reverse complement strand
CCTCCCAGAGGCCACCCCCATAAGATCAGCGCCTTTATAGAAATTATCTAACAGTAGAGATCCGTTTTTGTAAATGCCGTCATAAACAAAACATTCATACAGGTCAATTCCATCGGAATAAATATCATCCAAATAGTCTCGACTACTAATGTACTTTTCTCCATTAAGGAAAACACCGTCGTAAGTCCTGATATACACCAGGGCTCCCAACTGCTGGGAGACGGTGACTTTGCATGTGGCGGTGAAGCCGCCTTCCTCACTCGTCGCGATGATGTCCGCCTCGCCATTCCCTATCGCGGTCACCTTCCCGGCATTGTCAACAAGGGCGACAGCCGTGTTGGAAGACTTCCATGTCACGTTCTTGTTTTGTGCGTATTCAGGATTGAACACAACCTGGAACTGCTTGACATCTCCCTTCCTTATGGCCAGGCTTGTGTAAGGGAAGGAAATACCCTTGAGGGTCGGGTCAGGAGTGACCGTCACCTCACAGAAAGCCTGGATGGTCTCGTCGGCCATACTCTTGACATAGACCTTCGCGGTACCGGGTTTCAGGGCAGTAATAATACCGTTCTTATCGACCGATACGATGCCCGTGTTGTCAGCGGCCCACTGGACAGACTTGTCACCGAAAGCTTCGGGGGTGAATTTTACCTCAAGTTGCTTGGTCTCACCTTCAACGATTTCGAGCGTGGCCGGATTCACGGACAAGCCCTCCAGGGCGACAGCCTTGACTGTAACCTTGCAGGTGGCTGTCTTCCCGCCGTCTGAGGTAGTAACGGTTATAGTAGCCTCACCAGCCTTGACGGCCGTGACTTTACCGTCCGACACAGTGGCGATATTTTGGTCACTGGTGCTCCAGGTGACGGCCTGGTTCGTGGCATCCGAGGGCGTGATTGTCGCCTTAAGTGTCCCTTCGGCGCCTTCCGTCAGCTCTAATGTGGTCTTATCAAGCGAGATTCCTGTTACTGAAATCGTCTTGGCAGTCACGGTGACAGAGCATGTGGCCGTCTTGGAACCATCAGTGGTTGTGACAGTTATCGTGGCCGATCCGGCTTTCACGGCAGTCACCTTACCTGAATTATCCACTGTGGCGACACCATTGTCAGAAGACTTCCAACTGACCGATTTGTTCGTCGCATTGTCGGGCGTGACTGTGGCTGTCAACGATTCAGATCCGCCTTCAGTAAGGTTGAGAGATGTTTTATTCAGGGAAACTCCAGAGACACCCACTGTCGCCGGAACGGGGTCCTCATGTCCGCAAGAGGGAAATACAATAGAAAACATCACGACGGCAATCATCGCGAAAAAAGATCCAAATAGCTTTTCCATATTATAACCAGTTTCCACAAATATAATAAAACCATTTTAATACATGACATAATTTGAGAATATCAATGTGTTAGTACTGCCCAGGGCATGCGCCGACAGATTCTTCTCCGCGCTCAGAATGACAGGGCAGGATTACAGCGGGACCGGGGTGAGACGCATCGCGGCTGCCTTCCGGAACCAGTCCAAGGTTTTCAATATCGAGGTTGTCTAAAAGGGAATCAATCTTCTTCCATTTCCCGGTCGGCAATGCCGGGAGTACTGAAAATAGAATCACCGGACGCGCAGATGATGGCGCCGTTTTCCAGTTCGATCTCGACGGTAAGGGTCTCAGGTTTGATGTATTCAGCTTTCATGATCAAGTCTTTCATTAAGGGTTAACGGGAATGATGATGGGGACGAACGGAGCATAGAAGTCCTTTCCGTTGCTGTACTTCATCTTGTCCATCCTGACATTGATGACATTCGTCTTGTTGAAGCCGAAGCCGTTGGCCATCTCCAGCGGGATGAAAACCTCTTCGACATTCTCCTCGGTGCCGTTGGCGGCTGCCTCTGCATTCCGGTGGTTCAGGATACTTTCGAGGACGACGTTCATGCACCAGTCCGAGTCCGTCGGGACAATCATCCCGAGCACCTTGTCGTTGAGCCAGTCGTCATTGTCCGTCGACGCGAATCCCTCATAGAAGTCAGTGTACATCTCCTTGGCTTCAATATAGTCGTCTTCAACGGAATCCTCGTCGAGACAAGCCAGATCATAATAGGTCGGTGTGTCTTTGGTCTTGTATTCGACGATCTGGCAGGTGACGCCGATGTAGCTGTTGTTCAACGGATGTCCGGAAGTGCCATCCGTATCCCAGGGAGTCGGCTTGTGCGGCAGGACATAGATTTCGCCATCAATATTCTCGTCCAGCGTAATGAAGTCGCCGACGGCGGAAGGCGTGAAATCCACAGGAGTCTTCAAGTTGATGACAACGTCTTTATATCCGGCATCTTCCTCATCGACGGTCCAGGGGTTGGACGCAAAGTCGGCGAAATTGAAGGTGCCTTTGGTGGCAATATGATGCAGCGTGATCCTGACTACGTGGATACGGAGATCATTCTCGCCGCCGCGCGCCTCCTTGTCGTAGCCGATCTTGAACTTGACCGAAGAAAGGGCGTGCTTGAAGAGCAGGGACACGGGCGTGCCGGCTTCGTTGTCCTCGCTCAGAGCGACCAGCAGGTCTTTCTGCTCGCTGATGTCGGTCGGGACGGTGTACACGAACTTTCCGTCTTCGATGGCCGGAGCGTCTTCCGTGTTGTCACAGGTCGCATAGAAGGTATGCGTGTCCGTGCCGCCCGGCCAGCACAGGTCTTCGTGCCCAGTGGCTATCCAGCCGCTTCCGGGATTCGTGAACAGGAAGTTGTCCATCCACTTGTTGGAAGCACCCTGGACGCCCACCATATTGAAGGAACTGATGAAGGAGATCGCTTCGCCGCGGGTCCCGTCGTTGTTGACAACATGGACGACAAACGGTTCCCCCGGATCCTGGGTCTCAAGAGAATTATGCTCTTTGGTGCAGCCCACGAGGACAGCAACCATCGTCAGCAGAGCTGCTGGCAGGAAAGGAGTCTTCATATCGGGGAATATTTGCGTCTAAGATAAACAAACATTTCGAAGTATACAAGGATAGAAATATATTATTAGTACATGACTAAATTTGAGAATATCAATGTGTTAGTACTGCCCAGGGCATGCGCCGACAGATTCTTCGCCGCACTCAGAATGACAGGGCAGGATTACAGCGGGACCGGGGTGAGACGCATCGCCGCGACTTTGGCGGAGGGGATGTCCCCGTCAGTAGCCCTAAGGGAGAATGTGTGGACTCCTGGGGAATCAATTTTGGCCCAGCCCAACGGATACCAAGCATACGCCCTTGTGGCGTCATGCTCATTTACGACCGCCTCTTGACCATCAATCGACATCCTCCATTCAACCCAGCCTTCCGGAACCAATCCAAGATATTCAAGATCAATGTTATAAACTCCAGGTTCCTTAATATCGACAGTCCATGTCACAGTCGACTCCACGTTGAGATCCTGAGCCACGTTCCTGGTCTTCCACTCCCCGAATTTCTCCATCCATCCGGAGCGCTGAACCTTACAATTCCCAACCGAAGCGAACTCGACCGGCAGGACAGTGGTTCCCGACGGGTCAGCCGCCAGTTTGCCGTCAACCTCCACTTCCCCGCCAAACGTCAGCTCAATCACAGAGGCGTATTCATCGGGTCTTTCGAAAGGCAGTTTGATACGCAGCCAGCCGTCTTCGGAGGAGAACCGCAGCTTCTTACCATGCAGACGAGCCGACTTCACAGGCGTCTTAAGGCCTGGAACCCAGAGATTTCCATCAGATGGCCAATCAAATACCACCAACTCGACCTTGTCACCTTGAGTCACGGCATCGCCCCACGGCAAAGCATGTCCCCATGGAGAGGGGCCAGCTTTATACACGGCCTCCGGGTGGGAATGGACCCACTTTCCTGACTTCCTCAAAGCCGCGGCGGCCATCGGATGGATCCTGCCTTTGGAGTCGGGTCCCACATTGAGCATCCAAGTGCCTCCACGGGCTATGGTGGAGACAAGGGTGCGGACTATGAAATCCGGCGTTTTCCATTCGTTGTCATATCGGGAATATCCCCAACCCACCTGAGTCACGTCGATTCCCTCCCAGCGTCCCTCATGGTTAGCGACCGGCACCTCCATGTCACCCAACGTCTCATAATCACCCAAGCCGTTACCCACTCGGCTGGAAACCAAAGCATTCGGCTGGTTTTTCCTGACTATGTCAACCAGTTCCTGGGAATATTCCAACGACATGTTCCCTGGAGTGTCAAACCAGATCAGCTGGATGTCTCCGTATTTGGTGGTCAGTTCCTCAACTTGCGGGACACATTTGGTCCTGAAATATTCGTCAAAAGAGACATCTCTTCCGGAGGCGTCTTTCCCCGGCCCGTTTCCTCCTCCCGGAGCGGTCCAGTCCTGGAACTGGGAATAATAGAACCCGATCCCGAGGCCTTCACGATGGCAGGCTTCAGCAAGTTCGGCCATCAGGTCCCGTTTCAGTGGCGTAGCGTCAACTATGTCAAAATCACTTGCTTCCGTGTCAAACATCGCAAAGCCCTCATGGTGTTTGGCGGTGATGATGATATACTTCATCCCGGCATCCTTCGCGATTGATACGATCTCATTGGCGTCAAACTCCGAAGGGTTGAACGAAGCGGCCTGGGCCATATATTCATCCACCGGGATGCCGGCCTGCGCGCCATTCATGATCCATTCGGCATTGCCATAATAGATCTTTCCTTTCCAGACTCCCTCGAGAGAGGAATACAATCCGAAATGGATGAACATGGCATAGTTTCCATCCTCGAAAAGAATCTCCTGAGGAGAACGGGTATCTTCCGTGGTCTGAGGGATCTGACTCTCGCAGGAGGCCAAAAATAAAGCGATCAGGGCAAACGCCCAAAAGGTTTTTCTCATATTATTGATTATTAGCATTATACAATCTTCCCTGGAAAGTGTCTCTCTCTTCGAGGCGCTGGTCCAGTAGTTTAAGGATGCCGTCGTTACGTATCAGGCCCCAAGGAGTCTCGGAAACGAATCGGGGCGGAACCTCACCAGCGACCCGCTCAACGCACAGATCCGGGCGAAGTCTCTCAAGAATATCGATCACAAGGTCGAGATAATCGTCCAGCCCGAGCCTGAGGAAATCTTCCGGGCAAGAGGCATATTCCTTTTCCATCCTGGTGCCTTTGACTATCTGGAGCTGATGGAACTTAATGGATGTCAGCGGCAAAGCTGAGATGGTGGCGCATTGGTCAAGCAGCATCTGGCGTGTCTCGCCTGGCAGGCCGAGGATGAAATGGGAACCGACATCCAGTCCCCGCTCCGCCGTCATTTCCACAGCCTTCCTGGCGCATTCGAAGTCATGCCCGCGGTTAATACGCTTCAGTGTCTCATCGTAGCACGATTCGATCCCATATTCCATCACGATGATTGGACGTCTATTTTCGTCGGCGAAAACCCCTCCACCGTCCTGCGCTTTACCGCCGCTTAGGGAGACAAGGTAGTCGAGTGTCTCGTCGTTGACGCAATCCGGACGAGTGCCGATAACCAGACCGACCACAGAAGGATGGGAAAGAGCTTCCCCATAAAGCTCCCTGAGTTTCGCCAAAGGAGCATAAGTATTTGAATATGACTGGAAATATGCCAGATAATGAGTAACCTTCGGATACCTTCGACGATGAAACTCGATTCCCTCGTCAATCTGCTGGTGGAGAGTCTTCCCGGGAACACTGTATCCAGGATGGAAAGCGGCGTTGTCGCAATATGTGCAGCCACCGGTGCCGAGCGTCCCGTCACGGTTGGGGCATGAGAAACCCGCATCAATCACAAGTTTCTGCAGCCGCTCACCGTAAATCCTGCGGTAGCGGCCGGCCGAGGTGTTGTATCTTTTGCCTTCGGGGAAGCCGAACATTGGTGTATTCTTTATCCAGACCTTAAAGTTACATTAAAAATCTCTATCTTAGCAATCAGATCCATCAAAGAGATTGACATGAGAAGCCTTTTGACCAGTGTTTTCGCCATTTCGGCATTGATTATTATTCCTCAGGCCATTCAAGCCCAGGACAATAAGCCGAAACATCTGACTTTCACCGATAAAGAACTTGCTGTGGCTCCGACCAAGGCGGTCGTTGAACTGTCCGCCAATTTCATGCGGGAGAAGCCCGAATACGAGGCCGAGCTCGGCGACCAAGCCCTTATGGGGACAATCGTGGAAGTGCTGGAGAACAAGGACGGATGGGCGAAAATCAAGTCACCAGAGCCTTACACAGCATGGGTGGACAACCGTGGGCTCGTGATGATGACCGATGCGGAAATCGCTGATTATCTGGAAGCTCCGAAATATATTTGCACCGCGTTGAGGTCAAATATCTATGAGGAACCGTCTCTGGATTCACGAATAGTCTCCGAGTTCCTCCTCGGGGACATAGTCAGGATCATGTACAAGACAATCACACATACCAAAGGCAGCCTTAAAGGTTACGAGGAAGGCAGAGTCGTGCTGAAGAAAAAGTTCGTCGGAGTCGTGCTGCCATCCGGGAAAACCGGTTATGTGCCTGCGAAGGACGTGGATGTTTTCTACAAATGGGCAAAAGACAAATATACCCGCCTGAATAACGTGAACGCTTTCAGGAAAGACATTGTCGAGACCGCTATGCGGTTCATCGGGGTCCCATACATGTGGGGTGGCACATCGGTCAAGAATACCGACTGCAGCGGATTGACCAGAAGCGTGTTCTTCGCTAACGGTGTGCTGCTGCCCCGCAACGCGTCCCAGCAAGGCAGAATCGGGGAAAACCTGCCTTTATTCAGTGCCGAGGGAGATGTGATTTGGGATGCCTTGCTGCCAGGTGACTTGGTCTTCTGGGGGCGTGAGGCAGCCGACGGGGTTCCAGCCAAGGCCACTCATGTTGGAATATACATCGGCGAGGGACGCTTCATACATTCTTCTTATATGGTAAGGATCAGTTCGTTGGATCCATCCTCACCTGATTATTATGACAGGAAACCGCTTTGCGCCCGCAGGATTGCCGGCCAAGTCGACACAAAAGACTCAGGAATAATCTCCGTTTTCGCCAGCCCGGACTACATCCAGTTAAAATGATACAAGGCAGATTTAGACAAAAATATTTGGCGGCTTATTTATTATTTCCTTATATTTGAAAGACACAACCAGTTTAATACAAATTAAAACTAGCGTTTATGAAACCTGGTGCGGAACAAGAATCTTCTTTTGATCGCAAAAGGCACATTTTCGGTGCGATTGCAGGGCCTATCTGCGCCCTATTGGTTTATTTGATCCCTATTGCCGGACTGAGTGTGGAGGCTCACAAGTTGCTGGCCATCGTGACATTCGTGGCCTTCTGGTGGATCTGTGAACCGGTACCCATTCCGGTGACCTCCCTTATAGGCCCCACTCTCTGCGTCATCTTCGGCGTAGTATCGGCTACGGATGCTTTCAAAGCCTTCGCAAACCCTATGATCTTCCTGTTCATGGGAGGTTTCTTAATCGCTAAAGGCATGATGGTCAACGGCCTTGACAAACGCATTGCCTATGGTATCATGTCAATGAAATGGGTGGGAGATTCACCCAGAAGGATATTCCTGGCCATCGGTCTCGCGTGCATGCTGTGTTCCGGGTGGATCAGCAACACCGCCACCGCCGCCATGATGTTCCCCATCGCCCTCGGCTTGCTTGAGGCTATCCGTGAGATGATGGCCGCCAATGGCAAGGAGATTGACCTGAGAAGCTATAAATATGCCACCGGTCTTATGTTGATGACAGCATATGCCTGCTCTATCGGAGGTGTGCTCACCCCTATCGGCACTCCCCCCAACATCATCATGATCGGCTTTATCAGGGAGCTCGCGCCCGAGGCTCCGCAGATCACATTCTTCAACTGGATGGTCTGGGGTTTCATCGCCATGGTGCTTTATTTCGTCGTCACTTATTTTGTGCTTTGGAAGATGTTCCCCGCTGATGTCAAGCACATCGACGGCGCCCAGGAGTTTATCCAGGAGCACAGGAACAGCTTAGGCAAATGGACCCGCGCGCAGAAGAACACCCTTATAGCTTTCATCGTGGCTGTTGTCTTGTGGGTTCTTCCCGGCATACTCAACGCCATCCAGAGCATTGCTCCAAATGCCATAGATGGCGAATTATTAAAGACCTACAACAAGCATTTCCCTGAAGCGGTCGCCGCCATGGTCGGTGGTTTGCTTCTGTTCCTCTTGCCTACAGACATCAAGAAAGGCGAGATGACTCTGAAATGGAAGGACGGAGTCGCAGGTATCGACTGGGGTACGCTTCTTCTCTTCGGTGGCGGTCTCGCTATTGGAGGAATGGTGTTCTCCACCGGTCTTTCGAAATGGATCGGTGAGTCCCTGACCAGCGCTCTTGGAGGTCATCCTTCTGAATATCTCTTCCTCACCTTGTTCGCGGTCACAGCTCTGTTCCTTTCTGAGCTTACATCCAATACCGCTGTCGCGAACCTGATGGGACCTATCGCTATCGCCACGGCCGTTTCGCTGGGCTTCAGTCCTGTGCCGGTTTGCGTCGTCATGGCCCTGTGCACGTCGCTTGCCTTCATGCTCCCGGTCTCCACACCGCCGAACGCCATCACCTATTCTTCAGGATACATACCTATCACGAAGATGATCAAGGCCGGTGTTCTCCTCGACATTATCGGCGTGTTCATAATAACTGTGCCTCTGGTATACTTCCTTGTAAAGGCTATTATGGGTGTTTAATATTTAAGATATGGAGAAGAAGAGTTTATTCAGTCGTTTGAGCAACGTCGGAAAGATCTTGAATCGCGCGGCCTTTTCCGATGTCGACCAAAAGATCACCAAGTATAATTATGGCTCGGACGCGTTCATGCGCATCTTGCAGAGTCGTTATTCCTGCCATTCTTTTGACAGTTATCCCGTCTCTGACTCCAAACTGAATATGATCCTTGAAGCCGGTCGTTTGGCTCCTTCAGCCAAAAACCTTCAGCCCACCCGTATTTGGGTCGTCAAGAGCGAAGAGGCACTCGCCAAATTGCGGACGGTACATCCATGCTATGGTGCTCCGGTCGTTCTTATCGTAGGCTGCCGGAACGAAGAAGCCTGGATCCGCGAGAGCGACGGGGTCAACGCTGCCAAGACCGATGCCGCCATCGTCCTCACCCATCTGATGCTCACGGCGACTGATGCCGGACTCGCGAACATGTGGATATGGGATTTCGATCCCCGAAAGGTTCGTGAAGCCCTTCCGGAGACTCGGGAACACGGGGTCTACGCCCTCCTCGCTATCGGCTATCCTGCCGCTGAAGAGGGTAAGCCCACGGAGTTGCATGCTGAACGTAAACCCCTCGAGGCGATAGTGAGAACGCTATAGCGCTATTTCAAATATGATAAAGAAACTTACCCTTCTGGCAGCCGCGCTAGTAGCCGCCTCTGCCATTTGTGTCGCCGACAACATCCGTTTCGCTTCACACCCATCTCTTTCCCCCGATGGGAAGCAGATCTATTTCAGCTATGATGGCGATATCTATTCCGTTCCCGTAGGGGGCGGACAGGCGACTGCCGTTATCACGATGCCGGGAGTACAGGACTCTCCTCTAGTCTCCCCTGATGGCAAATGGTTGGCTTTCAGCTCCGACATCCAGGGCAACAACGATGTATATATTGTCCCTGTCGCTGGTGGGAAGGCCGTCCAGCTGACATTCCATGAAGCGTCAGACACACCTGTGGGCTGGTCGCCCAAGTCAGATTGGATATATTTCGAGACTAACCGGGCCAGCGCCCGAAAGACAACCTTTAAGGTGGCCGTCTCAGGAGGCACTCCTCAACTCATGTTTGACGGGTATTTCAACACAGTAGTCAATCTCGTCGAGAATCCCAAGACAGGAGAGTTCCTCTTCAACGAGTCGATGGAGAGCATCAGTTTCCCTACCAGGAAACGCTATATGGGCGATCATAACCCTAACATAAAGAGCTGGAATCCCCGCAGCAAGACTTATACGGAGCTTACCGACTACATCGGCAAGGACCAGTGGCCGATGGCCGACAAGGACGGTAACATCTATTATGTCAGCGACGAGTTGAACAAAGAGTCCAACATCGTCAAGTATGTCAAAGGTGGGAAGCCACTGCAACTCACCTCGTTCGACAAATCCGTCCAGTATCCTTCCATAGCTTTCGGAGGATCGGCCATCGTATTCTTGAAGGACTATGAGATCAATGTTTTGGACCCTGCCACAGCCAAGGTCTCAGTCCCTCAAATACAGATCGCGTCCGGGAATGTCGAGGTTCGCCGCGCGTTCGAAGGACAGACTCCCTCCGCAGCCGACGTCTCTCCCGACGGGAAGAAGTTCGCCCTTGTCATCCGAGGAGGCCTTTATATCACTGACACAAAATGCAAGTTCCTCCAGAAGCTGGACACTCCGACTGACGAGCGGGTGGACGAGGTGGTATGGAGTAATGATAACAAAACCATCTATTACACAAGGACTGAGAAGGGTTGGACAAACCTCTACAAGATAGCGGCGGATGGAAGCGCCGGAGAATCAGCCGTTTTCGTTTCTCAGAACAACACCAAGTGCCTGTATGCTGACCAGAAACGGGAGAAACTGGCCTTCATCGACGGCAGCCGGGCGGTGATGCTTCACGACATTAAGGCAGGGACTACCTCGAAGGTGGCCGAGGCTGAATTCTGGTCATTCCAAGGATACAATTTCGCGTTCTCGAATGACGGCACCTGGCTGGCATTCGACGCGATGCACACATTTGAATCCGATATATTCCTATACAATCTCAAGGACAAGAGTTTGAGGAATTTCACCCACTCAGCCTCTGTGGAGCAGAGTCCTTTATTCTCTCCTGACGGGAAATACATGTATCTTCTGGCCAACCCTACCGCCACTTCATTCCCAAGGGGAGCCAGACCGTCTTTGTATAAACTGCCGCTCCAGAAATATGACACTCCTTTCAAGTCAGAAGATGTGGATAACTTATTCAAGGACAAGAAAGCCGATGCCAAGAAGGACTCAACAGTCATTATCGACTTCAAGAATATCCACGAGAGGATGACCCGTGTGGAGCGCGACGGGATGCAGGGTAATCCGTATATCTTCTCCTCCAGAGGCAAGGACTACCTCCTTTACCGCTCGATGGGTTCAATGGGATCCATGGGTCCTATGGGACCGATGGGAGCTGGAGCCCCCGGCATATACTCACTGGAGATTTCCGACCCGGAAGCCAAGCCTAAGCAGGTCAAAGACTTGATGGGAGGCTCATTCTTCAACAGCGATGACGCTCTGTACTGCCTGTCAGGAGGAGCCATCTACAAAGTCGACCCAGGCTCGGCATCCGCCACAAAAACCGAGGTCAAAAAAGACGTGGAAGTAGTTCTGGATGACGAATTCAGGCAAATGTTTTATGAGACCTGGGGCGTGCTGGAGCAGAATTACTATGATGTCAATTTCCACGGTGCGGACTGGCCGGCTGTCAGGGATTACTATGCGTCTCTCCTTCCTTATGTGAGGACCCGAGCGAACCTCCGCACACTCATCACCGACTTGCTGGGAGAGTTGAATTCTTCTCATCTGGGATTCACCTCCAACGGTCCAGAAGAGAAAAACGATAACCGGATTCGCAGCTACTCTACCGGAATACAGTTTGACAACGCGTCACCGTACAAGGTCACAGGCATCCTGGCCGATTCCCCCGCTGACAGGCTTGGAATCGATGTTAAGAAAGGCGATGAACTGGTGGCCGTGAACGGAGTGAAGGTCGACAAGACAGTAAACCGCGAGAAGTATTTCTCTGGCGCCGTACCGATGGACGAGATAAAACTCACTTTCAAACGCGGGGGCAAAGAGATAAACACCAAGATCCACACCACGAACACCCCTGTGATCAAAACGCTAGAATACAAGGAGTGGGAAGATCAGCGGGCTGACATTGTCTCTAACAAGACTGGTGGGAAGGTCGGTTATATTCATATGAGGGCGATGGGAGCGGAGGATCTCGAATCATTCCTTCTCAAGATGCACACTGAAGTGTTCGACAAGAAAGCTCTCATTCTCGACCTGCGCTACAACAACGGAGGTAATGTCCACAAGGAGGTCATTGATTTCCTTCGCGGCCAGTCCCACTTTGAATGGGCATATCGGGACTTCCCGAGGAATAGCCATCCCAACGTCACTCCGGGAGACATGCCGATTGTTGTCCTGGTCAATGAGCACAGCCTCTCAGACGCCGAGGTGACTTCTAACGGAATCAAGACCCTCGGAATAGCAAAACTGGTCGGTACGGAGACCTATCGCTGGATCATATTCACCTCTGCCGTACGGCTCCTGGACGGCTCATCATGCCGTATGCCGGCTTGGGGTTGCTACAGTGTCATTGACGGTTCCGACCTTGAGAATACCGGAGTCAAGCCCGACATCTATGTCAAGAACACCTTCAAGGACAGGCTCGAAGGGAAGGATCCGCAACTCGACGCCGCCATCGCCGAGATCCTGAAAGATCTGCGTTGACGTATGAAACCGTTATTTATAATCTTGATAGCCTTGGCTTTCCTCTCGATTGGATCCTCCTGCTTCGCACAGGCCCCAAAAGGTGAACTGATCTATTGCAGCTACTCTCGCACGGGTGCCGCGGGATTGGGTAAGGACTATTGTGAATTGATCGCTGATCCTGGGCAGACGCCTAAAGTGGTCGTCGCTTTGGACGTTGGGAACAGATTCGGGAAGCCTGAGACCCATGCGGAATATCCGGTGGGGAAAGATGTGGTGGACTCGCTCAGCAAGATGCTCGCGGACGCTAAAGTCTATAAGCTCAACGGGTATAGCGTAGACGAGCCTATTACTGGTGGATATTCTTTCCGAATCTATCAGGAATACGCTTCGGGAGAGAAGATCAATGCCCACTGGTACGGTCACAAAATCAAATCGGAAGCCATATCCGCCTATAACATGATAGAGGCGTTTTTCCGTTCTTGGCGCGAGCAGGCTCAATGAGCCTTTTACTTGGCGACCGCCAAAACGGCTGCGGATAAAAGCTTACTCATTGGGATAATTTGTAAATGAGGCTCTTTAAAGGTCTTATAGAATGGTTGACTTTTTCCATTCGGCCGGACTCATGCCTATCATATCTTTGAAGTTGCGATAGAAAGCGCTGCGGGAGGAAAAACCACTTTCCGTGGCGATGTCTGTTACACTCATGTCCGGATGATCCTTCATCAGCTTCTGCGCGTAGCGGATGCGGTAGCCATTGATCATATTAGAGAAATTCTCACCGGAAAGACTCTTGATGATGGCGCTGATATATGTCCTGTTGGTGGCCAGCCGGGCGGCAATGTCAGTGACCCGAAGGTCCGGCTGCTTGAATAGCTCCTCTTCCTCAATGATTTGCGAGAGCTGTTCCGTTAATTGCAACGTGGCAGGAATCTCTTCCGCCTCTTGCGCTGAGCTGGATTTGGTGCCCTTCCGAAGGAATAAGAAAGCTCCTGCCGTCAG
>JAILLE010000037.1 GCA_024693285.1 Bacteroidales bacterium | reverse complement strand
TCCGGTCTGTACAGTTCTCCTATCATGGCTGATGGTGGATCCAACTACAGTTATCCTATCCTAAAGGCTTTCACCTTCGGTATCTCTGTCACTTTCTAAAGATAAGGAACAATGAAAAAGTATATATTCATAGCTTTTGTGGCTCTTTTTGGACTCTCAGCCTGCGACATGTATGAGACTCCCAAGGCCTCTGTCGGCAAGGACGCGTTGTTCGCTAGTGAGAGCGGTCTCAAGATGTACACCAATTCCATGTATAACGTGCTGCCTGGCGGCGGTATGACTTCATGGGGTGAGACTGGCACCAATATAATCAATGCTTACCAGGGCGCCCGCACAAGTCTCACCGCCTCCTATACTCCAAGCATGGAAGGTAAATGGAGCTGGGGTACTCTCCGTAATATCAACTACTTCCTTGACAATAACAACAACACAGCCGTCGACGAGAAGGTGCGTAACAATTACAATGGTATCGCTCGTTTCTGGAGGGCTGTCTTCTATTTCGACAAGATCCGCACCTACAATGATGTCCCTTGGATCGACCATGCGCTAGACATCGACGACGAGCTTCTTCTCGCCGGCCGTGACTCCCGTACCGTTGTCGCTGAGCACATCTACGAGGATCTTCAATTCGCGATAGAGAATATCGCCGAGGCTTCAAACTCCACAGCCACCCTGGTCACTAGCCTTGTGGCCGCTGGAGAGCAGTCCCGCTTCTGCCTATGGGAGGGAACCTTCCGCAAGTATCATGGCGAGCCTGACGCCGAAAAGTGGCTCCAAAGGGCTGCCACCGCCGCCAAGCTTGTCATGGACAGCAAGAAGTATTCTCTTAACACCTCCGGCAACCAGCCTTACAGGGATCTCTTTATCACCAGGCTTCCGAAGGCCAATGAAGTCATGCTCGCCACGGTCTACAGTGTTGCCGACGGTATCACCAACGGTATGAACCGTAGGAGTACAGCCTCGACTCTCGGAACCCCCTTCTGTCCTATACGCCAGTTCATGAACCTTTACCTCAACCTTGACGGATCAAGGTACACCGACGATCCTTCTTACGTGACAGATGAGTTCATGACTGAGTTCGAAGGCCGTGACAAGCGTATCGCCCAGACCATCCGCGTCCCCGGCACTATCCGCTCCAACGGTCCCGCCTATCCCGACTGGCAGGTCACCTTCACCGGATACATGGGAATGAAGTTCTGTACCGACGACGCCAATCTGGATGGTATGTACAGCAACGAGAACAACTATGTCTGGATGCGTTATGCTGAGGTCCTCCTCAACTACGCTGAGGCGAAGGCTGAGCTCGGAACCCTTACCGACGCCGATTGGGCAGAGACGGTCGGAAAGCTCCGTGCCCGTGGAGGCATCACAGGAGGCATTGACGCGAAGCCTACCACAGTTGACAAGTACCTGCAGGAGACTTTCTTCCCTGAAATCAACGATCCCACCATACTCGAGGTACGCCGCGAGCGTCTCATCGAGCTTGTCTGGGAGGCCACCCCTTCATCATTCGCTGATGTTCAGCGCTGGAAAGTCGGACCGCTCCTCGGTATCAAGTGGCAGGGAATCTATGTCAAGGAGTTCGACACGAACATCGACCTTGACCTTGATGGCACCCCTGATGTCTACTTCTACACCGGGAACAAGCCTACTCCTGAAGGACATGTTGTCTACGTCGACATGAAGGGTAGCAACTGGTCAGTTGACACGGATGGACACACCATCCTTTTCACCCCGGATAATAAGTATATGTCATCCGATTGGGTTGACAAGGCTTATTTCCACCCGATTTCAACCAATGACCTCGCTCTTAATCCCAACCTCGGACAGAACCCTGGATATTAATAGAGTCTCTTATTAGGAAAGGGCGGTCAACTGACCGCCCTTTTTCGTATATTTGTTAAAACAACCAAGATAACATGACTAATCGAAGAGACTTCCTGAAAACCACAACCGCTGCGGCGATCGCTACTATACCGATTCTGAGCAGCTGCGCCCCAAAAAATGAAAGTGATTCGGAAACTGGCCTGGAAACGGATCAGGATCAGTTTTTTATAGTTCCGAAGGATGCGGGGCTACCGATAACCGGCACCTTCCTGGATGAGATATCACACGACATACCACATCAGAATTGGGGCGTCAAGGAATGGGACGCGGACTTCAGGAATATGAAGTCCATAGGGATTGACACTGTGATAATGATACGTTCCGGCTACCGGAAATTCATCACTTGGCCCTCTAAATATCTGCTAGGCAAAGGTTGTTACATGCCTTCCATGGATTTGGTCGAGATGTTCCTCACATTGGCGGACAAGTACGGGATGAAGTTTTACTTCGGCCTTTACGATAGTGGCAAGTACTGGGACACAGGGGACATGAGCTATGAGCTGGAATCCAATAAATACGTGATCGAGGAGGTCTGGAACGCATATGGGAAGCATAAGAGTTTCCAGGGGTGGTATATCAGCACTGAGATAAGCCGCAAAACCAAAGGATGCATAGAGACCTTCCACGAGATGGGCAAGATGTGCAAGGACATAAGCGGTGGTCTGCCCACCTTCATCTCTCCCTGGATAGACGGGAAAAAGGCCATCCAGGGAACCGGCTTGAAAGTCAAGCAGGGAGTGTCCGTCAGTGACCACGAGAGGGAGTGGAACGAGATTTTCGATGGCATTCACGATGTTGTGGACGCCTGCGCCTTCCAAGACGGGCATATCGATTACGACGAGCTCGACGCTTTCTTTTCGGTCAACAAGGCTCTCGCGGATAAATACGGGATGAAATGCTGGACAAACGCGGAGACTTTCGATCGTGATATGCCGATCAGTTTTCTGCCCATCAAATTCGACAAACTGAGGCTGAAGCTGGAGGCGGCTAAGCGCTGTGGATATGACAAGGCCATCACATTCGAGTTCAGTCACTTTATGAGCCCCCAGTCCGCTTACATACAGGCAGGACACCTTTATGATCGTTACAAAGAGTATTTCAACATCAAATAATGGCAAAGGACAGATCCAACAACATCCCGTACCTGATGTTCTTATGCCTGGTGGCCGCACTGGGCGGGATTCTTTTCGGATATGACACGGCCGTCATCTCAGGCACGACCGCGGACGTCAGTTCCCAGTTCGGGCTTGACGACATTTCCAAAGGATGGTATGTAGGCTGCGCCTTGATAGGCTCGATCATAGGAGTGGCCATAGCGGGATTACTGAGTGACTTTCTGGGCAGGAAAAAGACGATGCTGATCGCGGCTGTTTGCTTTACGGTGTCTGCTATCGGTTGCTGTGTCTGCGTTGGTTTCACCGACCTGGTCGCTTACAGGATCATCGGTGGATTGGGCATAGGAATAATCAGCATTGTCTCGCCCATCTACATCTCGGAAGTGTCTCCGGCGAAGATCCGTGGCACTATGGTGTCGTTGTATCAGCTTGCGGTGACGATGGGCCTCCTGCTGGCTTACCTCATAAATTTCGCGATTCTGTCCGGCAGCGATGCCGGTTTCTCCACCCCTTTCTTCGAGAAGATATTCTCAACCGAGATGTGGAGGGGAATGCTCGGTTCTGAGACGGTCGTGGCTTTGGCTTTCTTCCTCATTATATTCCTTATACCGGAAAGCCCCAGGTGGCTGATGGTGAAAGGAAGGAACGACAAGGCTTTGGGCATATTCAGGAAGCTTAAGAATAGTGAGGAGTACGCCCTTGGGGAATTCTCCCTGACAAAGGAGTCGATAGCGAAGGAGGTCAAGAGCGAGTGGTCGGAACTCCGTCATCCGGGAATAATCAAGGCCGTCATCATCGGGGCCGCGATAGCGATTCTCGGCCAGTTCATGGGTGTGAACGCGGTCCTGTATTACGGTCCCGACATCTTCTCCAGCGCGGGACTCGCCGCAAAGGATTCCTCATTCTCAACTGTCCTTGTGGGTCTCGTGAATATGCTCACCACCGTCCTGGCCGTGTTCATAATAGACAAGGTCGGCAGGAAGAAACTCATCTATTACGGCGTAAGCGGAATGATAGCGTGCCTGGTGGCGATAGGGATTATATTCGCTTTCAATGGCGGCGGAGTACCTCTTCTTGTGTTCTTCCTCCTGTACATATTCAGCCAGGCGATCTCAATCAGCGCTGTCGTGTTCGTGCTGCTTTCCGAGATGTATCCCAACAAGGTCCGGGGAATCGCCATGTCCATCGCCGGACTTGCTCTTTGGGTCGGCACATACCTTATCGGCCAGTTCACGCCATGGTGTATGAGCGCGCTGACCCCTGCCGGAACATTCTTCCTGTTCGCGGTGATGTGCGTGCCTTACATGCTTATCATGTGGAAACTCGTTCCCGAGACTACCGGACGAACCCTGGAAGAGATAGAGGATTACTGGAAAACCCTTCCAGGCGCCTGATGGTCTCAAGGCGGAAAGCGCCTGGCCAGGCGACAAGCCAGTCGTTCACTCGATGGGAATAGTCACCCCAGGCGCACTCGAAATAAGCCTCGTTCTGGGAGCCGGCCGGACGGAGATGTCCGTGTATCTCAAGGGTGCCGTCCGAGACCAGTTGGTTGCTGTTCCTCCAGATTGCCACGGCCTTTTCTTTCCACTGGCTATCTCCCGTAAGCTCAGATAGTTCCATCCATTCCGGGACCCAGTATAGAGCATACGGATCAAGGTGGTTATGCTGGACGGAGACGGAGGTCGCTCCGAAAGTGTGGTATCCATATTCAGAGAAATCATCGCTCTCGGGATAGATTCCGTCGTAGTGCCATAGCCAGGTGGAGAGATAGTAGGATATCGCCAAGGCATCCTCGATGTACTCTGGCGAACCGGTCAGCCGGTGGAACCTGATGGCTGAGCGGAGCAGGGAAATCGATGACTCCTTATCTATGCACCATGTGTCCAACGCTCCTGCTGTCGTGAAACCGTTCTCTTTCAGCTCCGCAAGGTAATGATTATAGGCTTTTAGACCGGAATCCAGATACTTCTTTTCCCCGCTCCTGCGGTAGGCCTCTATCATGGCAGGCACGAGGAAGCAACCGATAGTGCCCTCCCTGTAGATACTCTCCCCATTGGGCAGCCACCCTTTCGCATAGCATCCGTTATCCTGCTGGTCGGAGACCACAAAGTCGCATATCGCATAAGCTACGCGCTCATATTCAGGACGTTCCATTCCGCATTCTTTCGCCACATCACAGGCCTCAAAGAAATTGACGGCGGCCGTGCCGAGATTGCAGGCGTCAATCGAGCCATTGGGATTGCCGCTCATGATGTGGTCGTAATTAGTAACGAACAAACCGTTTGGCAGGCCGCACCGGCTCCAAGTGTCAAGAGTGGCGATACCTTTTTCCAAGGATTCCTTTGAGCCGTTTTTAAGGTAGTCTTTGAGCAATGAGATGGCATAGGAAGCGTTCTGCCCGCACCATCCGATCTCATATTTCCAGCCTGGCCGCTGCTGCCACTTGCCGTCCTGACCGAGTACAAGGCCGATGCTGAATCCCTTATAATCCCCCTCCTCGGCCCAGAGAGACTCTTTGGCATAACGGATTCCGAGCTCCCAAAGTTTCTCTACCGGGAATATATCTACTTTTGGCTTCGGAGACAGTTCCCAGGCTTTGTCAAGGAAGGGACGCATCGCGCGATGCTCCGCTTGGATCGGAGAGATATGGACATATATCCGGAACTCAACAGTTTCTCCCTTCTTTAAAGACTGAGTATTCCTGAAACCAGGCTCGAAATGGTCCCTGTTGGAATAGGTCCTGGGCATCTCCTCCTCTGGCCAAAGATAAACATGGCCTGTCTGGGATTCCTCTGGCCTTAAAGAGCAAGAAAAGCTCTCTTTAATGGATTTTGGAGCCTCAGCCCAAGTCGCTATAGCATAACGGGTTCCCTCGGAATACATGGCTCCGGGAATCGGAGTGCGGCGGAAAGACACAGTCCGCCATCGGCCGTTTTCTTCCGCGCCTTTTGGTTCTTGCCCCCGACCCCAAGCATTGCCGTTGTAATTGACGGAAGGAATCATCCAGAACCCGCTTGCCGACAAATGGTTAAAACCGGCCTGAAGGAGAACGGAGTACAGGTCTTCAGTTGCCTTGAAAACGCATGTGATCTTGAAAGTGGAGGAATCCAGCGCCTCGATCATTTCCTTGTGAGTGATCCCGTCCACTTCAGGAATATCCAATATTCCCAGTGGAGCTCCTTTTTCAACCAGGGTCAACGCCCCATCGGTTTTCTCCCATTTGAGATTGCCCGTCTTCCCGCAAGAGGCCATTCCGCAAATCAGTATGGCCACAATCACGACTCTTCCGATCCTTTCAACCAAATACATAGACAAATAAGGCTATAATCTGGCATAAAGATAGTCATTTAATCGTCATCGTCATCGCTGAAGTCGATGGTTTGGGCCAATTTCTCGATGTTGAGGCTGCGGGCGGAGGCGTCCATTATGTCCTTGTAGACACCGCCTTTCTTGTAGAGCTCGTCAGGTGTACCGCTCTGTTCAAGATGGCCCTCCTTTAGGGCGTAAACCATTTCACTATCAATGATTTGAGAAATAGAGTGGGAGATGATTATGACCGTCCTGTCCTGTTTGATCGCGTCAATGGCGTTTTTGATCTGTTCGGTGGCGATCGCGTCAAGTGAGGCGGTCGGCTCATCCAGGAATATGATAGGAGGGTTCTTGAGGAACATCCTCGCTATGGCGACCCTCTGCTGCTGGCCTCCCGAGAGGTTTGTGGCGGCTGTATCAAAGCCCTTTGGAAGAGCTATTATTTGGTCGTAGAGACTGGCCTTGCGAGCCGCCTCGTAAACTTCCTCGATGGTGGCCCCGGGCTTGCCGTAACGAATATTCTCCTCGACACTGCCGTCGAAGATATGGTTCTTCTGAAGGACCAATCCGATGTTCTCTCTTAGGAACCTGGTGTCCCATTCCCTCAGATCCACCCCGTCTAAGGTAATGCTGCCGCAATCGGGCTCGTAGAATTTATCTAACAGGTTGACAATCGTGGATTTCCCGGCCCCGCTCAGTCCCACGAGCGCGGTAATCTTTCCGCTGTCGACCCTCAAGGAGATGTTATGCAGGGCCTTGGTGCCGTTAGGATAGGTGAAGTCCACACGCTTCATCTCGAAGTTCCCCTCAACCTTCTCCGGCTTGTAGCCACCGGTCGGCTCCACCTCGTTGTCCGCATCGACTATGTCGAAATAGCCTTCCGCATAGATCACCGCATCGTTGAGGTCGTCGAATATACGCTGCAACTGGGTGATCGGGGCGGTAACATTGGAGAACAGCATGATGTGGTACATGATCTTTCCAATGGTCATTCCCGGATAACCGATAAGAACCAGATATGAGGTCAGGATTATGATCAGCACCGTTCCGGTCTGGCTGACGAAACTCTTGAGGGAGTCGTAGCCGAAGGAAGCTTTCCGGATCTTCATTTGGTTACCATAGAAACCGTTCTGCAACTCGGTCTGCTTGGCCATCTCGATCTCTTCCCGGTTGAAAGACTTTACGACATTCATGCTCTCGAGAATATTCATTATGCTTCCGCTCCGTTTCTCGTTGAAGCCCCTCATATTCTTTCTTGAGCCTTTCAGTTTCTTGGCTTGCCGGGAAGTGATCCAGAAATATATCGGAACGATCGCCAATGCGGTGAGGCCCACATATAAGTTGGCCGCGAAAATCAGCACCAAGGCCAGCACTGAGCTGACAATCATCGGAAGCAGGTCAATGAAGAAGCTTTGGATGGTTCTCGAGATGCTGCTCGCTCCTTGGTCTATCCTGGCCTGGAGCATTCCAGGGGCGTTTTCGCTGCGGGCGAAGAAAGCCATCCTGTATTTCAATATCCTCTCCACAACCCCGAGCGAAAGGCGCTGTGAGATATTAATTCTTAATTTCTCACCGAAGTTCCTTTGTGCGAAAGATATTCCCGCCCTGAGTATTTCCTTGCCGAGAAGGACTATACTGACTATTGTGAGAATCTTCACCGCCTTGCCCCAAGTGAACTCCGGGGAGCCGACCAGGGCGTTGATCGAATCAACTGTCCAGTCAAGCACGACAGCGTTGACCTGGGCCAGAAGCGAGCCGATAAGAGTCAAGAAAAGTGTGATCGCTACAAGGAAGCGGTAAGGCTTCACATAAGGCAATATTTTCTTGAATAGATTGATTAGATTCATGTTCGGGGGATAATCGTTCACGCGAATATAGCAAATCAGAGAATAATTTGTATTTTTACGTCAATCAAATACTTCCAGACAATGAAACGATTTTTTGCCATTATTTCTGTCCTGATTGTGGCGGCCTGCGCTCCTAAGAACGGACCCCTTCCCCGGGGGAAGGCCAGCGAGGCTTTGGACAAGGCTATGGCCTCCTATTTCCAGGCGGTCAAAGATTGCGGTGAGGATCTCCACAGCATCATGGTTATCCAACACGGAAAGGTGCTGGCAGAGAAGTTCTTCGTGCCGGACACCGCCCATGTGCTTCATTCCGTGAGCAAGACTTTCACCTCCACGGCGGTCGGTTTCGCCATCTCGGAGGGCCTTCTTTCCCTGGACGACAAGATCGTGGACCTGTTCCCCGAAAGTGTGCCGGAAGGTGCCTCTGACACTCTCAAGAGAGTCACTATCAGGAACTTGCTGACCATGAACTCCGGCCACGGAACCGATCCCACCGGCTCCGTCAGGAATAAACCCGGAGACTGGATCAAAGGCTTCATGGAATGGCCTCTTGAATATGAGCCCGGCACAAACTATTGCTACAATAGCCTCGGCACCTATGTGCTTTCAGCCGCGGTCCAGAAAGTCACTGGCCAGAAGATTGTTGACTATCTTGACACCCGTCTTTGGCAGCCTCTCGGAATAGAGAAACCTCACTGGCTTGAGAGTCCAGCCGGGATCAACACCGGAGGCTGGGGTCTGTACCTTAACACAGAGTCCATGGCCAAGATGGGGCTTTGCATCCTTAATGGCGGAAAGTTCGCCGGCAAGCAGGTGATCCCCGCCGATTGGGTCAAGGAGATGTCTTCCTACCAGGTCTCATCCTGCCCTGCGGGAATGAGTGAGGCACAAATGCGTGAAAGTGGCACCGATCCTTCCACAAGTGACTGGCTCCAAGGCTACGGCTACCAGATGTGGCGCTGCCGTCATGGAGCTTTCCGCGCTGACGGAGCTTACGGTCAGTACATAATTATCCTTCCCGAACAGGACGCCGTGGTTGTCACCACCGCCCAGATCGGGGATATGCAGGAAGAAATCAATCTTATTTGGGACAATATCCTCCCGGCATTACAGTAATACGTCATGCAAAGATTCTTACTTATATCGGTGGCCCTGCTGATCGGTGCCGCCGCATGGTCCCAGCAGGCTTTAGGCCCAGGGACAGGGCTTGTCTCTCCGGAGATAAATCCCGATCATTCAGTCACTTTCCGGCTTTTTGCCCCCAAGGCGATCTCGGTGAAAGTCACAGGTGATTTCCAGAATGGAAGGGCCGATATGACCGAAGGGAAGGACGGAGTGTGGACCTACACCACAGCACCGCTTGAAGGGGAGTTGTATTCTTATAGTTTCATTGTAGATGGGATAAGGATGTTGGACCCTTCAAACGTGTTCCAGAACCGTGATGTGGCGACCTGGACCAGCATATTCACCCTCAGCGCTGAGAAGGGGGATAAAGGCTGGTATTATGAGACCCATGATATTCCTCATGGTACCGTGTCCCACGTCTGGTACAATAGTCCCACACTGAAAGCTGAGCGTAGGCTAACTGTCTACACGCCTGCTGGTTACGAAGGTGGAAAGGCCAAATATCCCGTGTTATACCTCCTCCACGGCTCTGGTGGCGATGAGGACGCCTGGTCAGATCTCGGACGCACAGCCCAGATTCTCGACAACCTGATCGCTGAAGGGAAAGCCAAGCCGATGATAGTAGTGATGCCTAATGGGGTGTGGTTCAACAAAGCTGCTCCAGGAGCTGCTGTGAACATGTTCCAGCCCACTTTCGCCAACAGCCGCTCACAATCCACGGCGGAGATTGAGGAGAGCTTCCCTGACGTGATGGGATTTATCGAGAAAAATTACCGCGTGGCCAAAGGTTTCGCCAACACGGCGGTGGCCGGTTTGTCAATGGGCGGCAGGCAGTCTTGCCAGCTCTCGCTCCATTATCCTGACAAGTTCGGCTATGTCGGCCTGTTCTCAGGAGTTACCCCGCCCGAAGGCAACGAGGCCGCTTTCGACAAGGTGTTCGCGGCAGGTCCGAAACTCTATTGGATAGGTTGCGGGAAAGATGATGGAATCATAGTCAACTCCCGCAAACTCAAGGCCTTCTGCGATGAGAAAGGTTATCCCGCCACCCTCTATGAGTCCGAGGGAGGCCATATCTGGCGCAACTGGAGGGTCTATCTTACGATATTCGCCCAGAAGCTGTTCAAGTGATCATAAAATATCACAAAAAGAATAGGTTTTATAAAAAACATGTGTATATTTGCGGTGTATTAGTTCAGTAGTACACCGCAAATTTTTTATAAGATATGATAATGAGATCAAGATTAATTGTTCCGGCCATCGCGATGATGGCTGTTCTGTCCTCTTGTGGCCCTCGTATCACCCGTACGGTGGTCGCTGATGAGCCCGCAGATGGCGGCTCATATACCGAGAAGACCGTTCCAGTTGTGTATAAGGTGATTCCTGACAGTGAAGTGACTCTTAGGTTCTATGATTCCTTGCCTGATGTCGCTTATATCTCAGCCGCTGATTTCCAGTCAGTTGTCCTTCCCGGATCAACTATGGAAGTGACCCACACCGGAGTCGGGGAGTACACTTTGACGAACGCTGATGCCAAGGCTGTCGTGAACATAAACACAGATGTCTTTGTGTCAGAAGATTTCGAGGCTTTCACCAACCAGATGGGGCTTCTCCAACCCGGTATGGCGAACGTCTACTATGATGGTATGCCGTTCGTCCGTTATAAAGGTGTGACCTACACCCCTGCCACCGTGACCACCACTCTGGACATGGGCAAGTACGGGATAGATGTTCATGCCGATGGTAAGGGCACCATCTATTTCCCTTTCGCCACCTTGGCCGACATGTACACCGACCTTTACTATCACCATGCCGGCTTCAACGGCGAGAAAGTGGTCGTCAACACATCTGTCAACGAGGTGAGCCTAGCTAAGATTGATTCCACTTATAATGAGCCCCTTATTCGGAGTAATATCCGCTCCGAGTCTCTCGCCGCGTTTAATTATAAGGAGCTCTGCTTCGCGATGGACCATTTCTATGGGTTCCCTGGCCGAGTCAAATACAACGCCCAATTGAAGGCCAAAGGACTTGACAAAACCCTGGAGGAAGACGTGGAAGCAGGTCCCGAGATCAAGAAACTACTCCATTCCACCTCTTTGACTGAGTACTTCATCGGTATGATGGGCTTATTCGGTATCTATTTTGACGGGCACACATCGATGGATATTATTTCTCCCATCATCGGAAGCGACCGTGAGAAGTACAAAGACCTGCTTGCCGAGTACACCAGGACTCAGATGGCGCATATGAATTTCCAGGGAATGCTTTTGGAGGCTATCGCCCCGATGATGAGTATGGTGCAGTCAAGCGCGGCTGTCTCCCGGCAACGTCCCGCGGCCTATGGGGAGGGAGTGACATATTACAAGAAAGGCAACACCGCTGTCTGCGTGTTCGATTCTTTCAATAGCCGCAATGAGAAGGCCTGGAAGGCATATTACGCTGGCACAGGCCCTAAGCCGACAATCGATAACACCAAGGATGACGATATGGTGATATTCCTGGATGCTCTGGAGAAGGCGAATGACGATCCTGAGGTCAAGAATCTCATCATCGACATCACTGCCAATGGCGGCGGCTCTGCTGATATCGTGATGGCTATGACTTCCCTGATTATGGACAAGAGCTACATCAGCCAGGACAACGCCCTGACCGGCCAGAGGTCTTATGTGGAATATGAGGTGGACCGCAACTTCGACAGAGTATTCGATGAGAAAGACAAGGATGTCCATTACGACCTCAATTTCGCTGTGTTGACCTCCGGAATGTCATTTTCTTGCGGCAACCTGTTCCCATCGATGCTCAAGGATAATGATATTCCTGTTATGGGCGAGACTTCCGGTGGAGGCGCTTGCGCCATCCAGGCCATGTGCACGGCCGACGGTTTCTGCTTCCAGATCTCATCGTTCAGGGCAAGGCTCAACACCCTCGCCGGGGAGAATATCGATGAGGGAATAACTCCAGACCTCCCCATCGCCACTAAACCGACTCAGGTTGAAATCTCTGAAGAAGAGGCCATGCCGACGGTGGACTACTCCAAGTATTTCGACGTGGATTATCTCACCAAGTTGCTCTCGGAGTACAAGAAATAAAATGTCATTCTGAGCGCGGCGAAGAATCTAAGCTATCGTATCGCCAGTCTTAAAATGGCGGCGCTGTGAGGAGGGAGGACAGTCTTGATGTCCTTCCTCCCCGCTTTTACCTCCAGCGGGGATTCCTCGAAGAAACTGTGAGGAGTGACATCCTCTGAGGAATATAAAAACGCGTCAAGGACTTTTCCCTTCAGGGCGAAGCTGAACTCCCTGTCCGTATCGTAGTTGGAGTTGATCAGGGTGATTGTCAGGACGCCGTCCTTGATGGTCGCTGCGGTAGAGCAGTCATCATTATCCCCGATTTGGCAGACTTTACCGTCCTGGTGGGCTTTCATCATGGCGAACATCTGACCATTGGCCGTGAGGCGGCTGCCCTCGGGCGTGATCAGTATCGCACCCTCTCCGACAGGCTGGAAATAGCAGACTATCGGTATGTCAAGGGCCGCGCTCTCGTTGATGTAGAAATGCATGGTCCTGGCGGCATAAATGCCTTCACTGACACAGGACGGACGATACCAGGAATACCACTGGTTCCACTCGTCAAAGGAAATGTGGAGGTCTTTTCCGGTGGCGTTAAGGCTTTCCCTCATCCTCCTTGCGAGGTCAATATTTCCCTGGAAGGAGCCGGTGATCTCCTCATAAGACTTCTTTATGTCCTCAGGTGTGGTGAATTGCTTGCTTCCTCCCGCATAGTGATGGAGGGAGATATACTTAACCTTGTCAGCTAACGGAGCGGCGGAATGCTTCGCCCAGTTCTCATTGGGGTATGGTCCGGAGGAGCAAAGCTCCAGATCCGGGGTTATCCCCAACATGGCGTCAGCATGCTTCTCAGCCATCTCGGCGTAGCCTTCAGGGCCTTGCGGCCCTTCCATATGGCCATAACCCATCTCATTCCCAAGAGACCAGAAATGCACGTTGTACGGCTCCTTGTGGCCTCTTTCCGCTCTTATTTTGCCATATTCAGTGTCCTCGCCTCCGTTGCAGTACTCCACCCACTGGGCGCTTTCTTCCGGTTCACTCCAAGCGATGTTAATCGTGATCATCGGTTCGGCTCCTACCTCCCGGCAAAGGGCGACGAAGTCGTCAGTGTCAATCTCGTGGAAGTCAAAGCCGTATGAATATGGTTGGCTCTCAATCTCTGTCGCTGCCTGTAGAGGTCCCCTCTGATCCACAGGAAGCAACCCGTCTTTCCAACGGTATTCCCCGGCGAAGTTGCCGCCAGGCCAGCGGAGGATTCTCGGTCCAATTGCCTTGAGGTTCGCGACCACATCACTTCTCATTCCGTGGAAATTATCCTTCGGCATCATCGAGAGGGCTCCAAAGAGCACCTCGGCCTTTTTCTCGAAAGTATATCTCACACCGCCGTCCTTGTCATCCGCGGAAGGCGTCAGTTCGAACTCGCTGACCACCCAATCATCAGCAGGCTTCAATTCCAGTGACTTGGACGCATAAACCCTGGATCCATTCTGGTCTGTGAGTTCAACCTTGAGAGTAAGAGGTGCCGACACCTTTGTCACTGTCCTCATCTCATAAGTCTCTCCCTTTTTCAGGAATACCCTTTTTTGGGATAATCCAGCGACCTGTCCTTCAATCATATTCTGGACAGATTGGGAACGTATTTCATTGCCCCTTTGCATGCCAGGGTTGCCTATGTGTTTGGTGTAGGACTGGCTGACTTGTTGGAACAGAGTTTTTCCCCCGATGCCGGACCATTCCGCGCAGACACCCTCATTGCGGGAGGGTTTCCCGGCGAACTTACGGTTGCGGAGCATCTGGGCGCTCAATCCTCCGTTGACGGCGGCCCTTGTGTGTTCCAGGTTATGTCCGAACACATAAGGAGACAAATCAGAAGTGGTCTTTATGTCGATAGTCTGCGCTTCCAGACCTTGGAAGCATGCCACGACCAGAGCGGCGAGAAGTATAATCATTTTCATATCTCAAATTTAACGATAAAATCTTATCTTTGTCTCATTAGATTTAAGTGATATGAGTGTCAAGAGATTCCTCGCCGCTGCCGCGGCAACCTTTATCGCCTGTGTGACAGTCTTTTCGCAAGATGATAGGAACCCCATCATCGTGGCTTCAATGAACAATCTCCAGTATAACCATAAGAAGGCTGACCGGAGACCCGGAACAGTTATCGGAGAGATTGCCACGGCTGTGCTAACGGGCCAGAGTTCCAAGGACATGGAAGGCTATCAGAACGCTGTCCGTTCCTCCATTCTTAAAGGTATGACGGAGGCCTACCGGTTGCGGGTTGTGGATGGCCCCTTGACCAAGGAAGAGGCTGAGACAATCGGTTCGATCTATGTTGACGGCACTTTGAACAACATAAGCACGACCACTAAGAACGAGGTTGTCGAATATGAGGAGAAAAATAAAGAAGGGGAGAAGGTGAAGAAGACCCGTACTGAAGTGTATTACAGGGCGCTGCTTTCTGTCACCCTCCACGTGAAAGACGCTATGACTGATGCGGTGATAGCCAGTCCTTCTTTCTCTATCTCCGAGTCAGACATGTCTTGGGTCAATTCTCCCCAGAAAGCGGTTGATAACGCTGTCGCCCGTCTCTCAAGGCTTGTCACCAAGTTCTTTGACGGGATGTATCCTCTTACCTGCCAGATCATTGAGCGCGGAGGCATCAAGAACGACAAGCAGAAGCAAGTCTACATCGACCTCGGTTCGGCTCACGGACTGCATGAAGGGCAGACTTTTGCTATCTACACCAAGAGGATGATCGGTGGTAAGGAGGCTCGGAATCAGGTCGCGAGACTCAGGGTCAAGAAGATTGAGGGAGACGAGGTCAGCTTCTGCAAGGTCCTTTCTGGAGGCCGTGACTTGAAGACCGCACTCGATGAGGGATTGGAACTGATTGTGGAGACCGATAAATAATCATCATGAAATCTTTGCTTTTAGTTCTCGCCCTTCTGTCCGGTTTCACCTTTGGCCACCGGGACGCTCCGAAGGGCGACGAATGGCAGTCCCCAGGGCAACTGTCATTGAATAAGGAACTTCCGCACGCCTGGTTTTTCTCTTTTACCGATGTCGAGTCGGCCAGAATGGTGCTTCCCGAAAACAGTTCCCTTTGGAAGAGTCTTGACGGGAACTGGAAGTTCAACTGGTCACCGGATCCTGACAGCCGTCCTGTCGATTTCTTCAAGGCGGATTATGACGACTCCTCGTGGGCGGATATCCCTGTTCCATCCAACTGGAATATTGTCGGAATAGGCAAGGACGGAAGCCAGAAATACGGGACTCCGATTTATGTCAATGTCAATGTTCCTTGGTGGAAGGAAGTGAAGCCGGGCGACTGGAAACTCGGGGTCATGCGTACTCCTCCCGAGAACTGGACAGTCTACAAGACCCGTAACGAGGTTGGCTCATACCGCCGTTCTTTCGAAGTCCCGAAGGATTGGGACGGCAAGAGCATATTCATCAATTTCGATGGTGTCGACTCGTTTTTCTACCTATGGGTTAACGGGCAATATGTGGGTTTCTCAAAGAATTCCCGCAATCTCGCTCAATTTGACATAACGGAATATGTCCGTACTGGAGAGAATGTGTTGGCGGTCGAAGTCTACCGTTTCTCCGATGCCGCCAACCTGGAGGCCCAGGACATGTTCCGCCTTCCGGGAATATTCCGGACCGTGGCTCTGGAAGCTAAGCCAAAGGTGTCCGTCCGTGACATAAAGGTCACTCCCACAATGACTTCCCTCAAGGTTGACATCGCCCTTTCTCCGGTCGGTGAGCTTGTCGAACCAACGACCTTGACCTATCACCTATACGAGAACGAACTTTATTCGGACAACAACAACCTTGTCGCCGATTTCCCTGGCCAGGCCACTTCATGTGTCCTGGATTATCCCCAGGCGAAGCCTTGGTCGGTGGAGGCTCCCCGGCGCTACACCCTTGTGGGTGAGTTGAAAGACGCTTCCGGGAAGACTCTTGACATATTCTCGACAGTTGTTGGTTTCAGGGAAGTATGCATTAAAGAGACTCCAGCTGAAGAAGATGAATTCGGCCTCTCCGGGAAGTATTTCTATCTCAATGGAAAACCAGTCAAACTTCGTGGTGTCAACCGCCATGAGACGGAGCCGTCCATGGGACATGCGATCACCCGGGAAGTGATGGAAGAAGACGTCCGCCTCATGAAGCGGGCCAACATCAACCATGTCAGGGATTCCCACTACACCGACGATCCCTATTGGTATTTCCTCTGCGACAAGTACGGAATATACCTTATGGACGAGGCCAACATCGAGAGTCATCACTACCGTTATGGAGATGCCTCCCTTTCCCACCCGATAGAGTGGAAGGACGCCCATGTCGCGAGGATGGTCGAGATGGTTTCCTCCAACTATAATCACCCCAGCGTCATAATCTGGAGCATGGGTAATGAGGCTGGCCCCGGGAAGAATTTCGAATATGTCTATGCCGCCGCCAGGAATATCGACCCGATGCGTCCTATCCAGTATGAGCGTAACAACGACATCTCCGACATCGGATGCAGCCAGTATCCAGGTGTGAAGTGGGTCCAGTGGGTGGCCAAGGGTATTGGTGATGTGAAATATCCCTACCATATCAACGAGTTCGCCCACTCTATGGGTAACGCCCTCGGGAATTTCGCTCAGTATTGGCAGTCAATAGATTCCACTAACTTCTTCATGGGAGGAGCCATCTGGGATTGGGTGGACCAGTCGCTATGGAATTACACCCCGGAAGGAGTCAAGTATCTCGCGTCCGGTGGCAACTTCGGAGACTTCCCGAACGACGGTCAGTTCGTGATGAATGGAATCCTGAACGGTGACCGTTCCCCGAAGCCCCAGTACTTTGAAGTCAAGAAGGTCTATCAGAATCTTTATACCTCATTATCAGGTATTTCCGATGGTTCTGTAGAGATCTGTCTATTCAACAGAAACTACTATGAACCTTGCTCCTACGATGCCCGTTGGACTCTTTTGGCCGATGGGAAAGTTATAGCCTCCGGTTCTTTTGAAGTAGGTGAAATCGCTCCGAGAACAAAAGTTGAGAAGCAAATCGCTGTCGGCAATTTGCCGAAGGATAAGGAATGCTATCTCAATGTCGAGTATTCATTGAAGAATGACATGCTCTGGGCTGAGAAGGGTTATGTGGCCTGCGAGGATCAGATGTATCTTCCAAGCGATTCCCCTGTCATCCTGAGCGAAGCGAAGGATCTTCGCCGCGTCCCCAAGCACTTCACCGACAAGAATACTGGCAATCTTGTGGTTAAGGGCCATGGTTTCAAAGTCGAGTTCGATCCGGAACAAGGGACTATCGCCAGTTTGAAATACAAGAGAAAAGACGTGATTGTTCCCGGAGAGGGTCCTCGCCTCAATGCTTTCAGAGCCATAATCAACAATGACGGCTGGGCCTCCCGAGGCTGGTTCGAGAACGGGCTCCATAATCTTGAGCACACCGCTTCCGGAATAGATGTCAGCGAGGAGAACGGTTGCGTCAAGGTCTCTTTCGACATAGTCTCAAAAGCTCCTAACGGGGCTCATCTAGAAGGTAGCACAGCATCACCAAGTTGCTCTATTGTTGAGGACGTTGACAGCTTGAATGTCATAAGCTTCACCTCGCATGTTATATGGACAATTGATCGTAAGGGCACTATCACTCTGCGCTCCAAGATCACTTCCGACAAGCCTGAGTTGCCTCTTGGGCGTCTCGGTTATGTGATGAGAGTCCCCGCTTCAATGGATCATGTCAAGTATTACGGCAGGGGACCTGAGGAGAATTATTCCGACCGTTACACTTGCGCCTTTGTCGGGGAATATGAGAGCACTGTTGCCGAACAGGTCAGCAATTACACCAAGCCTCAGGACATGGCTAACCATGAGCAGGTACGCTGGGTCTCGTTGACCGGTCGCGGAAGCAGGAGAGCAATCTTCGAGGCCGCTTTCAATAGTCTCCGATGCTCAGACTCCGGCCGGCCGGTTATGTCTTTCAGCGCTTTGCCATATTCGGCGGTCGATTTTGTTCTGGCTCCTCACCAGCACGAGCTTCCGGCTCCTGGCGACACGTGGCTTTGCCTCGATGCCGCTGACACTGGCCTTGGTGGCAACAGCTGCGGCCCCAGCCCCCTCCAGGAGGACCGAGTCTTCTCCGACGCCGAGTTCGGCTTCACTATCCGCAGGAAGTAATCGTAAGTCTCAGAACTTCAGCAGGGTGCTGAACTCAATTGTGAAGGGCCTGATGTAGGATCCGCTTGTGAGATAGTTCTGATAGGGGGTGATGTCGGTGGCCAGGGAGGCCTCCCGTATTCCCGCTGAAGCCCCTGTGACATTCAGGAAGTTGACCACGTTAAGTGATAAGCTGACGTGGTCATTCCATTTGAAATCCACACCTCCGAAAGTCTCCCATCGGGGACTTAGGAATAGGGTGTTGGTGATGTTGATGTAGCGTCTGCTGTAATAGCGG
>JAILLE010000055.1 GCA_024693285.1 Bacteroidales bacterium | reverse complement strand
CCAAGCAGTCACCGTCGGTTCCAGGGTGATTTCCGCAGCGGAGAACTCGAGGTTGAAGGTGTACTTCTTGCCCATCTCCCAATTCGTACGCGGGATGTTGAGCTCGTAGTCGAAGGTCTTGCCGCCCATCGAATAGTTGATGATGATCTGCTTGGAGGACTGCTCCGGAATGAGCAGGTTCGTGGTAATCTGGGTGGCGGTGCTGTTCAGGGTATACGGGAAATCGGAGATGCCCTCGGCGGCAGCCAGGTCCTTGTCGCCGTGTGCGGAGATGGTCCAACTGGCCTTCAGGTTGGCGCGGTAGTTGTCCACCTTCAGCGTGCCCGCATACTCCAGGTCTTTGATCGAAATCTTGTTGATTGTCAAGTCCACCGTCGTGGTGGCGCTCTTCTTGGCCGTGAAAGCGATGAGGGCCTGGGCGTGCTTGAAGGCCATGGCAACATTGCCGTCGGCCCCCGGCACGCAGCCGTTGGCCACGGCATACAGCACGTCATACTGATTGGCGAACGTATCCCAGTCGGCGATTGTGAATTCGCGCGCGTGGGTCTCGGCATGGAAAGTTGGGGAGAGAGCGGTCTTGGCGTCCGGCGTCAGCGCGTAGGCCAGGAAATCCACCTTCACGCCGCCGAAAGGCCAATAGAGATGCTGCTTGGTATAGGGGGAGCCGCTGGCCGGGAACCACTTGGCGCCATCCGTGAAGTAGGCAAACAACTGACCGCCGTAGCTCGTGGCAGCAGGGTCGAAATACTTGGGAGAACCATCGGCGGAAGCGGCCACATAGATGACATAGTCGTTGTCCGTACCGAGGGAGGTACCGGTCAGCTCCGGATCCGCTTTGGTGGCGGGATTAGTTGCGGCCTTGAAGGCAATCTCGACGGGAGCTTCGTCTTGTATGATTTCCGTTTTGAAACAGGAAACGGCGGCCAGCAGCACGGCTGTACCTGCGAAAAGAGATAGAAGAAGACGTTTCATATGGGTGGATGTTTAGTGGATAATACTATTTGTAAGAAAGTCACTTGCCATTCATGTTTCTCTGATTGCAAATATAATAAAAAATAATACACACCATTTAAGATAAAAGGTGTGAATTTTATTCATTTTTAGGCAGATAAGCCTTTTTCTGACCTGTTTGAAATGCTGATGGTGTCTGGCTTTTTGGTCAGGCCGAGGCCAGGTTTGTCCTGCCAGATTTTCCACAAAAACCTAGATATGGATGCCGTCAATACATTATTTGTTTTAACTTACTGAAGCAGAATCTCCCTGAACATACCCTATTTGCGACCAGCCACCTTTACCACCTGATTATCAGTATGGATATAGTATCCTCACACATCGATTCGCGCTTCGTTCGGGATTAGCGGCGCCATTTGGCGCCGCTATCCTATTATCCCCCTGCTCTGTTTTGTGGAAATTGTTGATTTATAGCATGTTAAAGAATAATGCATGGTCTATATTTCCATGCATCTTAGGCTAAGTGCTTGACAGTCAGCTACTTGCTAAAAACGCACAAATCACACACTTGTCGCTTCGCTCGGAATAGCAGTCAATATCCTGTCAATAATTTGTATCTTTATCAAAAATTATAAGAATACAAATCAGATATGAACTATTCGAGGTTTATTAAAGCTATTTCCTTCGTCCTGCTGGTCTCTGTTGCCTTCTCTTGTAACTCTGGCACAGACTCGCAAAAGACATCCTCACCCAGGATCGTCAACATCATTAATTTCATCCGCTACACTGAGCCTAGATCGGCGGAGCGAAGTGAAGAGGTTCTGTATCAGACCGTTGTCTCTCAGGCTGAGGACCTGAGGTCAAAGAATTTGATAGGTACATATCTCCTTCAATATGACGCCCTTATCTATCCGCCATACCAGGAGCTGTTGAAAGAGGAAAAGGCCCGTGGCTGCGAGATTGGTGCTTGGTGGGAGATCACCCAGCCGCATGTGGAGGCGGCCGGAATGACATGGAGAGGCCGTTTCCCTTGGGACTGGCATGCTCATGTGGACTTTTCAGTGGGCTACAACCAAGCTGAGCGTGAGAAGCTTGTTGATGTCTACATGGAAAAGTTCAAAGAGATATTCGGAGAGTATCCAAAGTCGGTTGGCTCATGGTTTATAGATTCCGGAACTCTGGAATATTTGTACGAAAAGTATTCTATTGAGGCTTCTTGCATGTGCAAGGACCAGGTGGGAACCGATGGCTATACCCTTTGGGGAGGTTATTGGAACGGCGCTTTCTACCCTAGCCGTGTGAACGGATATATGCCCGCCCAGACCATTGAGGGCGAGATTCCTGTACCTGTGTTCAGGATGCTCGGCAGCGACCCGATTTACCAATATGAGGCCACCGTGGGTGGCGGGGTGCAGAGTGTCGAGTCCCTTGAGCCGGTTTATCAGGGAGGCGGCGGCAACCCCGCTTGGATCGATTGGTTCTTCAGGATGTTCACTAAGGAACCTCACATGGGTTACAACTATGTCCAGGTGGGGCAGGAGAACTCATTCACTTGGGCGCAAATGGCCAAGGGATTTGTCACGCAGACCGCCCGCCTGGAAGAGATGGCCGGAAGGGGAGAGGTCAGGATAGAGACGCTGCTCCAGACCGCTCGCTGGTTCAAGGAAAAGTATCCTGTGACCCCGCCGACAAGTGTGATCACTACTGAAGACACCCGCAAGAATGGCCTGAAGACTCTGTGGTTCAACAGCAGGAACTGGCGCGCTAATATTCTTTGGGATAGCAAAGGCCTGAAATTCAGGGATATACATCTATTTGACGAGTCTTTGCGCTCTGAGTATAGGGACCATCCGGACACTCTGCCTGTATTCCGTTATGAGACTCTTCCGCTTGTGGATGGTTGCCTATGGAGTTCATCTGATAATATGGCTGGTCTACGCCTCGTCGCCCCTGGATTCGTTGGCGGAGATCCTGTTTTCAGCTCTGACGACGTCTGCCAGACAATAGTTTGGCCATCAGCCGAAGGGAAGGGCAAGTTCATCATCAAATTAACTGAGAATGATGCCAGGATTGAATCGAAAGGAATCAGTGACTGGTGTTTCGAGCTTACTACCGTTCCTGGAATATCTCTTCCTTTTGTAGATATAACACCCTCATCCATAACGGCTTCCGCACAAGGTAGGGAATATGGGATCGCTTTGTCCGATGGTTCGGTTGAGGACTTGAGAAAAGAAAACCCGGGAAAAGTCTTCCGGCTTGTCCCGAGTCAAAAAGGCGTTGTCAGATTCTCGTTTACCCTTAAAGCTCCTTCACAGGGAAAGTGAAATAAGTGTCCGGGAAGGGCTCGTCCTTCAAGGTGAAGTGCCACCACTCAGAGCTCAACGGCTTGAAGCCGTGGCTGAGCATCAATGAGCGGAGAATCATCCTGTTGTGGATCTGCTGGTGGGTAATCTTCCCGTAGTCAGGATGACTCTCGATCCCGAACCAGTCAAACGTTCCGCCCATATCCAGCTCTTTCTCGGTATTCATGTCAAACAGGGTGAGATCCACCGTGGATCCTCTAGTGTGGCCGGATTTCTCCATGATGTACTCCTGCTCGAATAGGACTGATTTGTCCAGGTCGGGATAGAAATACTTCTTCATCCTGATATCGGGAATATCGGCTGCCCAGCGGACGAAGTGGTCCACCGCTTTCTGCGGGCGATAAGCATCGTAAATCTTTAATCTGTAGCCCATTTTGATGGCATCGTCGCTGACCGCCTTGAGACTGTCGGCGGCTCTTTTGGTCAGTAGGGCGGTGGGCTGGAGATATCCGTCGATGCGGTCACCGACAAAGTTGTAGGTCCCGTAATACCTGATCTCGAGAATCGCGTCCGGAACCACATCCGCGATGTTCACGAATTGGCTTGAGTCCTCCTCCGGAGTGACAGCGATATTCTTTGGCGCGGAGCAAGCCGTTGAAATAATCAAGGCAAGGGCCATGAGGAGACCCTTGCCTTTTAAAGAATTGATATTCATTTATTTCTCGATTTTATAAGTGCCGGGACCATATTCCTTGACCTCGGTCTCACCAGGCAATGTGACAGATGCGTTGGCACCCTCAGGGACTGTGAACTCCCAGATCCACTTGTCACCCTCGTATTTCCACGCGCTCTTGATCAGTCCGGCGGCGGAATTGAACTCAGCATCAACACTACCGAGCCTCTTATCGGGAACGGGTTTCATGATGATGTGCTTGAAGCCAGGATTGGCGGGATCCGACGCTATACCGGCCGCGGTCTCCCAAATCCACTCACAGACGGCTCCGTAGGCGTAGTGGTTGAAACTGTTCATGCCGCTGGGCCCCATTCCGGACTCGATAGTGTAGCTGTTCCAACGCTCCCAGATCGTGGTGGCGCCGTTGTCTACTGAATAGAGCCAGCTGGGGTTCTTCCTTTGGAAGAGAAGGGTGTAGGCGATGTCGACCATGCCGTTCTCGGTCAGAGTGGCCATCAGGATTGATGTGCCGAGGAATCCGGTCTGGAGGCAGTCTCCGTGATCCTTGAAGTTCTGGCGAAGCCTCGCGATCATGTCTTCCTTGGCCTTGCCTTCGACGAGATTGTTTTTGAGGGCGAACAGGGCAGGAGTCTGCATCGTGTTGAGGATCTCGGTCTTGAAGGTACCGTCGGGCTTTAGGAAGTTCTTTTTCATATATTCCTTGGCATCCTGAGCCATCGCCTTATATTTGGCGGCACCCCTGCCGGTCGCGGCGGCCATGTCGGCCATCATGTCGGCGTCGATCGCCCAGTAGCAAGCGCTCAAATAGTTCCAATAAACGATAGCCTCGGGGCGGCGGACGGTCTTCCCGGATTTATCAGTCATGTTGATTCCGCCTCCGCAGCTCTCAAGCGGCTCGTAGCTGAGCCAGTCGGCCCACTGGTAGTTGCCGTTCTCGGCGGCGTGTGTGGCATGATCGTACTTGGTGTCATTGACATAGTTGATGAACTTGTCCATGGCATCCCAGTTCTCATCGATTATCTTATTGTCTCCGAACTGTTTCCACACTGTCCAAGGGACAATGACTCCGGCGTCAGCCCAGCCGAGACGCATCATCTCGTTACCATATTGCGCCCTGGGGGAGACTCCGGGGAAACCACCGGCCTCACTCTGTGAGTCCCTCACGTCGCGAGTCCATTTGTGGAAGAATCCGTCGGTGTTGGCAAAGAAGGTTCCGGTCTCTGTGAATACCTGTGTGTCGGCCATCCATCCGAGCCTTTCATTACGCTGAGGGCAATCGGTAGGGACAGAGAGATAGTTGGATCTCTGACCCCAGATGGTGTTGGAAATGAGTTTGTTGATAAGGTCGTTTCCGGTCGTTATCTTTCCGGTCTCAAGATTTTCGGCGATAGATGTGACAGGAATAGATTCGATAGACTTGATAGTGACCTCATCAGTCGCGGTGATAGAGACAAGCCTGTAACCGAAGAAAGTACGTACGGGAGTGAAGTCGGCGAAGTCCTTCGTGTCCGCGAAGGTGTACATGAGCCTGATGTTATTCTCGCTCACGCGAAGATTCCTTCTGTGGCAGCTTCCCTCAGGGCCGTCCATTCCGCGGCTCTTGGCTCCGTTGCCGTCGTTGAGCAGCTCGGAAGGCAGGCAGGTAAGTACGGTACCACCCTTGGCTTTGAATACGAAGTGTGGGACAGCGGCGGCATTCTGGCCGAAGTCAACGACCAGAGTCTCGCCGGGCTTGACAGTCATCGTCTCTCCGGCGGCGAACTCCTTCTTGATTATGACCTTGCCATAGTCCTCATCGGTGTCTCCCTCGACACCTTCCCATGTATATGCCTTGACAGGGGAGAGGGCGATGTCTTTGCGGAGATATATTTCAGCGCCTTCGGAGGGCAGGATCTCTCCATTGAACTCATTATTGACCTCAGGGGTGGTAAGCTTATCAAGCGTCTCATATCCAGGAAGTTCCCTGGCGTCGTAATCCTCTCCGTCGAATATTGAAGCATGCTTCACGGGACCTGCGATTCCTGCTTTCCAGTTCTCGGTATCAGTGCCATAAAGCTTCTTGGATCCGTCGGCGTAAGTGACCTCGAGGACGCCCCTGAAAGCGCATTTCTTTCCGATGACGTTGTCCATTCCACCAGGAGTTATGATCTTGTCAGCCCACCATCCGGGAGTGACTTGGGCGGCAAGGATATTCTCCGCGCCTGCTTTGGTCTTGAAGGCAGCGGTCACATCGTAGGTGAAGGAACGCTTTGTCTTGGCGTAGTGGGTGAATCCAGGCTTGAGGATCTCCTCGCCTATAGGGGTTCCGTTGACATAGATTTCGAAAACGCCGAGACCTGTGGTCATCCATTTGGCGTTAACCACCTTGCCCTCATTCTTGAGAGTGCTGACAAACCAGCTGGCTCCATCAGACGACCTGTCGTCGTCATTTTCTACGGCGACTTGGGCGTCAACCGCTGATATCCATTCGGACTGGTTCCATGCTGAGGCGTCGAGCGCGTCGGTTTTCTGAACTGTCATCGTGCCCTTGGAGGAGCATCCTGCCATGATGAAGGCGATCGCCACGGCAGCCATGATCAATGATAATCTTGTTCTCTCTTTCATCGGTTTATGTTTTTGATGTTATTCTGCATGTAGATCATACAAAATTAATAATAACTAGCCTATAAAACAAGAGGATGACCGTTTCCGGCCATCCTCTCTGATAATTGTGTATTCCAGACTACTGAACCTTCTTGGCCCAGAAGAGAGTGTAGTAAGCGGAGTCGTTGTCGACCTGAGCAGCGGCTGCTTTGTAGTTGTCATTGTTGTTGGCAATCTCAGTCGCGGGGTACTTAACCCTCTGGGTCACTGTAGGATAGCCGTTATTGTCGGCTCCATCAGCGGGATAGTAGAGGGCAGGATAACCAGTACGGCGGATGTCCGTCCAAGCCTGTGTGGCCTGCTTGATGTTGAAGTTGATCCACTTCTCAGTCATGATTCCCTCGAGCTTGTTGGAATAGGCGTCCCAAACCTTCTGGGCGTAAGCCTCGATGTCGCTGTCGGCGGGCATCTCGGTAGCCTTGAAGTCATTGGCCTGGTCGGAGTAGATGCTCAAGCGGGTCTGATCGCTCTCCATGTTCTCCCTGTAGTAGAACTTGATTGAGCATGCGACACCGTTCTTGAAGGCCTGCTCAGCGTTACCGCTGGCATAACCCTGCTGGTAGGCTTCGGCGAGGAGGAACCAGACTTCGGCTGCTGTCATGATTGGGCTGCGCGCGAAGCTGTTGGAGGTGTAGGTGTAGCCGTTGAGACGGGCGTAGTAGCGGGTCTCCTCGGTGTTGTGGTTGCTTCCACCTCTAGTGTTCTGCTGAGCGTCGGTCTCCTTGGTGCTGCGTCCGTAGTACTCACCAGCTTTGTAGCTGACATCATCAGCGTCAGTGGCGGTGTAGTCGGTCTTGGTCGGGGCATAGAAGACAGGCAGACGGGGATCGTTCTCACCGGTGATCTGCATGGCGTCGATCATTGCCTGGTTGGCGGTGTTGTTGATGTCCTTCCAAGAGTCGCGACTTTCCTGCTGGAACCCGTCGTTGTCGGACTTGACAAAGATCTCATTGTCGTTGTCGGAAACGAGCATACGCCCGGCGGCTGTCGAAACGGCGGACTTGCCGGCGGAGGCGAGGCTACCTTGAGCGGCCACATGGACTCCGAGCCTGAGCATCAAGGAGTTGCAGTAGCGCTGCCATTTCTCGATGTCACCCTTGTTGATGAAATCAGCGGCTGTGAGCTTGGCCTGTGTGTTGGAGCTGATGCTACCCTTCAAGCTTCCAAGTTCAGTGTAGATGGCGTCGAGACGACTGAGAGCGTTGCTGTAGAGCGTCTCATCGCTGTCGTAAGCGGCATAGGCGTTAGCCATCTCACCGGTCAAACCGAGGAAGCAAGCCTCGCTGAACGGAACGGGACCCCAGATGTCGCAGAGCTGGGTAAGGTGGTCGAGCATGAATATCTCTGCGATGTCCATGAAAATCTTGTCCTCAGCCTGGTCGGAGGCCTCCTCGTTGTTATAGGTGTTCTCGAGGACGCGGAAGTTACGAAGGATATCGTAGAAGTTGTTCCAACGGTCGTTAGCGTAACCGTCATTGATGTAATAGACGGAACCGCTATTGTTGGAGAATCCGATGGTCTGGGCAAGTTTACCGAAGTAGTTGTCCCAGGTGTACATACGCCAGTAGCTGTTGAAAGTGTTCTGGTTGCCGGCAATAAAGGCTCCGGTCATCAGTTTGTCGCAAGTGACGACTGATGTCTTGGAAGGATCCGGGTAGAGCTCACCGAATTTCTCGTTTGAGCAAGAAATAGCCAGTGTGGCAACAGCGGAGATGGCAAGGATGAGTGAATATATCTTTTTCATTGTCTTATCCTTTTTTAGAAGTTAGCCCTGAGTGAGATACCAAAGGTACGTGATGTGGAAGTGGAACCACCGATGCAGACCTGCTGCGCCCAGTTGGTACCGTCAGTTGCCTCAGCATCGAAGATGGGGAGGTTCTTGTAGACGAAGAACGGGTTACGGGCGAAAGCGGAGAGCTTGAAGTTGGTGCAGTGGAACTTGCGGGTGAAGCTCTCAGGAATAGCGTAGCTGAGAGTGATCTCACGGCACTTCAGATAGGTGTTCTTGAAGATAGAACCAGAGTAGAAGCGTGAACCGCCGGTTCCCCAGCCGTACTGCTTCTCAAGAGCCATTTCCTGGCTGACCATCTTGGTGTTCTTGCTTCCGTCGGCGAGGACACCGTCGAGGACGACACCGTCGTGGCGGACAGCCTGTCCGTCAGGGCCATATTGGCCGCTGAAAGGAACGGCGTCACCGCTGAATCCTTTGGTCAGGTAGTAGGACTGGCCGCCGAGGGACTCGTTACGGTTAGGCAGGGACTCGACGATCTGGCCGGTGTGCATGTAGAACTGGTAAGGCATGTTGAACACATCGCCGCCGATCTGGTAGCTGAAGTTCATGTCGAGGGAGACCCTCTTGTAACCGAGGTTGAAAGCGAAACCTCCCACGAGGTCAGGCATGGCGTTACCGACCTTGACAACCTCGTCGGTGCGGGCGTAGTAACCATCGTCAGCGACGATCTTGTTGCCATTGGCGTCGCGCTTGTAGTCGAAGGAATAGATGTCACCCATCTTCTCACCTTCGTAAGAATAGAGGTACACGGCACCATTGTCCCAGCGGCTGTGCTCGATACGGCTGACACCGTCGGCAAGCTTGACGACCTTGTTGGCGTTCCATGCGGCGTTGCCGCTGACCTCAAACCTCCAGTCGCGGTTCTCAACGAGAGTGGCATAGGCGGAAAGCTCGACACCCTGGTTGGTGAGTTCACCAACATTCATCAGAATGGAAGAACCACCGGCGGAACGGGCGACAGTCGACTCAAGGATCTGGTCGATGATGCGCTTGTGGTAGTAAGTCAGCTCAAAGCCATAACGGTTGTTCATGAACTTGTTCTCGATACCGAACTCCCACTCGTGGGTGGTCTCGGGACGGATACCCTCATTTCCGAGAGAAGCGCCTAGCTGGTTGTAGGTGTAACCGGAGGCTGAGCTCTGGTTGTAAGCGACAGCGGCCTTGTAGATAGCCGGGGCGAGACCCACGACACCGTAGGAGGCGCGCAGCTTACCGTAATCATACCAGCTGGGACGGTTAGAAATCAGCTCGCTATAGATGAGGGAAGCGTTGAATGAAGGATAGAAGTATGAGTTATGTCCGGGAGCCAGGGTGGAGGTCTTCTCGTTACGGATTGTGGCCTCAAGGAAGAGGTAGTTGCCGAAAGAAAGACCCGCGGTGGCGTAGACAGCCTGTTTCAGAAGCTCGCTTGTGCTCATGCTAGCGTTAGCTTTGTTCTTGCTGGCATTGAGGTTGAACCAGTTCTCGACGGTGAGACCGCCATTGGTTCCGACACCGGTGATGAGGGTTCTCTCGTTCCTGGCGGAATAACCGACGTTAAGATCAAGGCCGATCTTGTCGGTGATGTCCTTCTGCCAATTGAGGAGGGCGTCGCCATAGATGGTCTGGTATTTCCTCTTTGTGACTCCATAGTAACCACCTTCGCCAGAGTAGACCTGGGCGGTCTCCTGATGCTCCTTGAGCTCGATATCCTGGCCGGTCCAGTCAGTGGCGATGTTGCCCTTGAGGGTAAGGCCGGGGATGATCTGCCATGAAGGAGTAACGCTGGCGATGAGCCTCTGGTTGTCCTCATACTGCTCACGGCCGAGGATGTTCCAGTAGTACTCAGTGATAAGGGAGTTGACGTTCGGGGAGTATTCCCAACCTTCAGCGGGGTTCTCGTGGTTAGAGCTGGTATATACCCTGTTCTGGTAACCAGCCTGAGTCACGGTGTGCTCGCGGAAATACTTGGCGTCATCGAAGGATCCGACCATACCGGCGAAGTTCGTCACAAGACGGGAGATACGGTAGGGACGGTTCTTGACGTTCTGCTTCATGTAGTTGACGGAATAGCCGAGCTGAACGGTCTTGGTGATGTTCTGGCTTCCGGAAATCTGGAAGTTGTGCTTGTCCAGATGGGAGTTGTACTGGTTAGGAGTGTTGTCCATCCAGGTGTAGGAGAAACGTGTGTTGCCGTTCTCGCCACCGCTGGTGACAGACACATTGTACTGCTGGGTGAAACCGGTGCGGAAGATGTTGGAGTACGGGTCATCAGTGATGGCGGAGTACTTCATCATGCCGGAAGGAGTGTAGATGTCCTTTCCGTCGAACTCGGGACCGAATCCGTAGTAACCGCCGCTGTCGACCGCCTGGCCATAGAAGGAACGGACAGTCTGGCCGTTACGATCCTTGTAGCTGGTGGTGAAACCGAAGGTAGGGGAAGCGGGATCCATATCCACATCATAGTAGTTCCAATACTGGAAAGCGTCGCCAGGACCGAAAACGGTCTGCATCTTAGGCATGTAGGCGACCATATCAGCATAAGCGGTAGCGCCGAACTCGACATGGGTGCCGGAATTCCTCTTACCCTTCTTCATGGTAATGAGAACAACACCGTTAGCACCTTCAGAACCGTAGAGGGAAGTAGCGGAGGCACCCTTCAAGATGGAGAGGCTCTCGATGTCCTCAACGTTGATGTCGGCGAGACCGTTGGTCTCCATACGCTGCTGTCCCCAGTAACCATCGTTGTTGACATCGCCGTTACGCACGGGGACACCGTCAACGATAACGAGGGGCTGGTTGGTACCGGTGATGGTCGAGAGACCACGGACGTTGATGGAGATAGCTCCAGTGGCACCACCAGGGGCTGTGGTCACGCGGACACCGGCAGCCTTACCGTAAAGAGCGGTTCCCAGGGTAGGGGAAGCGGTGGCCATAAGGCTCTCGGAGTTGACGGTACTGACAGCGTAACCGAGCTTCTTCTCATCTTTACGGATACCGAGAGCGGTAACGACAGTGCCTTCAAGCATCTCCGCGTCCTCTTCCAGAACGACATCGACATTACCGCCGTTCCAGGTGATGACCTGTGATGAATAGCCGATGCAGGAGAACTCAAGTTTGTCTCCCACCTTGGCGTTTGTGAGGGTGTAGGTACCGTCAGGATTGACGATCGTTCCGTTGTGGGTACCCTGCACCATGACAGACGCTCCGATGATTCCCTCACCAGTGGCGTCCTTGACGGTTCCCTTGACGGTCGTCTGAGCGTAGGCGGAAACTGTTCCCGCCAAAAGAGCGACTGTCATAAGGATCCTTACAAACATTTTTTTCATGCTTTGGGATTTGTTAAATACTGTGATTAATAAAAATGGTTTATATATATATGATGTTCAATCAATTAAAAAATATGGGGGGATAACTATTTAAGCCATCCCTCCACAAAATAGGATTCTTTTGTCTTCAGCGCCTTGCTCCAAGGTTTTATTACAGCACCTTTGGCTGTATTCACTGGAGCGACCTGTGTTACCTCCAAATTAAGTTTCGGAGCCTTCCCTCCCAAAGAAAGTTTCAGATCCTCAGCTTCGCTTGAATTAGCAGGCTGGTTCAGGAGAATAATGACGTATCGTCCGTCGCCTTGATCCGAATCCTTGCTATTGTCTTTCTTAAAGTGGTTGGAGTTCGAGACAAAGACGCTCATAATGCTCTTTCCTTTGACCTGGAATGTCTCCTTATTAATAGAAGTCTTGTCGAGGGGAGTGTTATATTCCACCACAACACCGGCGGCTTGACCGAAAATGGTCGCCACAGCATCCGCCTGCTTAGCCTTCGGACCGCAGGAAGAGAGGATGCAAACTACCCCGATACAGGTCAGGCATAAGGCCTGAAATCTGGCGCTATTCATTAGTATTCAATACTTTAAAAAACAAAAAAGAGGTTGTAATCGCCTTGTTACAGCCTCTTTTGTGGAGCATAGGAGGATCGAACTCCTGACCTCCAGATTGCGAACCTGGCGCTCTACCAGCTGAGCTAATACCCCGTAGAGAGCGCAAATATAGTAATTTTTCGGAAAAACTCTTATATTATTTCAAACTTTTCTGGCATCGGCATGCCATAGACACTCTCACGCAGCCATTTCCCGAATTCTTCCACACTCTCTCGCTTGGCTTGTTCCTCCAAAGACAGAACATTCCCGACACCGATCCTGATCACGGAGTTCTTCTTATTGATGATCTCATGTGGGAGCCGAAGAGTGCGGATCTTCCAACTTACCAGGCCGAGAAGGTAGAACAGCGCGGAGTTGCGGTCAAAAAACCGTATCGGCAGGATTGGAACCTTGGCTTTCATGATCAGTTTAACGAGAGGCTCCTGCCAATCCCGATCCCTAATTGAAAAGTCCTTCAACTTGAAGTCTGAAATCGCGCCGGACGGAAAGAATCCCACCGGATTGCCATCCTTAAGATTGCTCAAGACCTCTTTTACTCCTTGAATATTCCTGCTGGTCACCCCTTTGGAATCATTGTGCTTCGGATTGACGACAATCCAGGAAGTGCTCAATGGCTCGATTATATTAAGGAACTCATTGACCATCACCTTGAAACCGGGCCTCAGATGTCCAATAATACTGACTAGAGCGATCCCGTCGATCCCGCCGTAGGGATGGTTGCTCACAGTTATGAACGGTCCTTCAGGCAGGTTTTGAAGCCTGTCAGCCCCGCCGATTTCGCGACTGATTCCTAGCCGGTCCATAAGGGCGGATGCGAAATCCGCGTCCCGATAGTGGTCCAACTCGTCATAAATGTCAGACAATTTACTGACAGACAGCAATTTCCTGACAGAAGCCAAGAAAGCGTTCCCGAGCTTGTTTTGGAATATCGGAGAGATTTTCTCCAGTTCGCTGACAGGAAGAAGAGGCATCGCTAATCTTCCTTTTTAGGTAAGGGGTCCATCTTGGCGTACCCCCTCGCGTCGTTGATAAAAGTATTGATGTATATAATTGTCAGAATAAGCAGTATGACCAGCCCCGGGATGTCCAAAGGTCCGAGGGCGATTTCCTTCCCGAACAAACTGACCGAGGTGTGGAATTCCCTAAATGGAGGAATGAATATGATCAGCATGATCAGGATTATCGCGATTACCCTGAACTCGGTCGGCCCGAGTTTGCCATAAGTCAGTTTGAACTCACTCTTCAAGTGGGCGTTTATGCTGACATTGAGAGTCATGCAAAGGTAAAGGATGAATACCAGTAGGGCGATGTCCAGCCTCATGAGGTACGAAAGTCCGATGCCGATGAACATGAAAGCCTCGTTGAACACGTCTACTGAATGGTCAAGATAGTAGCCATATATAGGCCGCTGGGTCCCGCGGACTCTGGCGATTGTCCCGTCCAGAGAGTCTCCGTACCAGTTCACTATAAAGCCCGCGATGCTCAGCCAAAGCCAGTTGACATTGCCGTTGCTTAAGATGAAACCGGCGGCGATCATTACGGATCCGATCATTCCGACAATTGTCAAAAGATCGGAAACCACCCATTTCGGCTGCCTTTCAGCCAACCAGACAAGGAGTTTCTTCTCCGCCCCGTTGAGGATGGAGGTCTGGATTCTCACTGCTCTTTTGCCTTCCATGACAGTTTATTAATTGATCAAATGTTTTTGATGTACACCCTAGCCCTTTTGTGAAGCTTGTGTTCGAAACGCCCCCAGATATTCTGGACGCTGTGGTTGTCCTCCAGCTCGCGCGTGCTCTCAACGTACTTGATCCCATTATCTATCATCCCCTGGCCGATCTTGGAGAATATCATCGAGTTGACACCCTTGTCCTTGTACTCAGGAAGCACAGCGATAAGCAGGGCGTCAATAGTGTCGTTTTTCCTTAAAGCCTTCAGGATATGAATGAAACCGAAGGGGAAGAGGCTGCCTTTGGCTTTTTGCAACGCCTTTGACAGCGAGGGGAGTGTGATTCCGAAGCCAACGACTTTGTCGTCCTTGTCGACCACGACGGAGACGAAATCCAGCCGCAGGTTGGAGATGAATTGGTCCTTGAGATCCTCGCACTGGGCGGGAGACAGCTCGGAGAAGCCATGCAGGGGAGCATAGCAGGTGTTCAAAACACTGAATATCCCGTCGACATAGTTCCTGACCAGTTCTTTCTTGTTCTTGAAAGTACCTTGCCTGAGGCCATATCGCTGCCCGACAACCTCTCCGAGCCTGATGTAGCGCTCTATGTTGTCCGGAACAGTGATCCTGTATTCAACGAAATCCGTAGACTTGGTGTAACCATCATGAAGGATCATCGGCTCGTAATACGGATCGTTATATTTACCGTATGCGGTCGGAATTTGGTCGAAACCCTCGACAAGTACCCCGGCAACATCGAACTCGAGGAAACCTACCGGCCCTTCAACGATGTCCATGCCCTTGCTCCGGGCATATTCCTCCACAGTCTCGAGGAGTGCGGTCGCGACATCTTGTGATTCAATGAAATCAATCCAGCCGAAACGGCAAATTTTCTGGCCAACTTTCTTGTTGTACTTGTGGTTGATGATGCCGGCTATCCTTCCCACCACCTTCCCGGACTCGTCCAGTGCCAACCAGTATTTTCCTTCGCAAACCTCAAATGCCCTGTTTTTCTCGGGGGAGAGGGTGTCCATATCCATGGAAACGATCTGGGGAACGAAATACTTGTTGTTCTTGTATAAATCATTCGGAAACCGGACAAACTTCCTAAGTCCCTTTCTGTCAGTAACTTCCTTAATTGTGATAGCCATCTTCTACTTCAGTTGGGTCTGCTAATATACGAAAAAAAACTATTCTTGGCGGTTGATAACTTTGTTAGTAACCTATTTGAGGAAGGCGTGCTGGAAAAAATGTTTTATATTAAATTTGTAACCCGGTTAGGACTAATCGGAATCACCAATGAAACATAATCTGGATGATGCGGTCCTCATGAAGACCGGGCATCAAAGTGTCTATAAGCTGAGGCAGGAAGGACTTGAGAATGAGTACCTTATTATAAGCGGCGACGGCACTCGCCGTCTCATGGCCTCTCCTGAGGTTGTCGGCTTCGGATCTTATCAAAGTATGGTTCCCGCCACAATGAAAGGGATGCTGTACCTTGCCGACAGAGGGCTTTCGAAAGATGTTAATATTCTCACAATCCTTCGTGGAGGTTTGAATTATCCTATTGAGGAGTGCGCTTTCCGCGCGGGATTCCGTGTGACCAACATGGATTTCCTCTCCTGCGAGCGGATCATCGAGGACGATGTGATTAAAGGACTTGACGTGCGTTACCAGAAAGTCCGCACCTGCAAGGACTGCGTTTTGTTTGTGGGTGACATCATCGCCTCAGGAGCAACTCTCGGAATGTGCATGGATCACGTTATCAATTGGTTCCGTGATCATGGCGGATCCTTTAAGCGAATCGTGTTCTTTACGATAGGCGGCTCCAACGCCATCGATTTCATGGAGGAACTCGCTCCCAAGGTCAGGAGTTTCTCACCCGGATTCGAGGGTTTCACCTGCTTCTTCTACGAAGGAATATTCAATGTCTATCAGGACAAGGGAATACTAGGATTCCAAGTTCCGGACATCGACTTCTATTGGGGAGGCGGTATAATCTGTCCCGAGTTCCGGGAATATGTCGTTGCCCATGGTTATTCTCTATATGAGAAGTGCATCATTTATGATGGGGGAGCGAGACGGTACGAGATTCCCGACCATTACAAGGAGGTGGTGGCGTATTGGGAGGAAGTGTTGGAAGCCGCTGACAGAGTGGATATTATGGATCTCACTCAAGAGAGGCTTGGATATCAGGCTCCCATCTCTTATGAGGACTGGCTTAACGTGACGAAGTTCACGGAACTTGGCGACCAGAGTGTCCTCTACAGTGACGAGAGGGTCTTCCTGGCTAAGGCCAAGGCGCTGACTCTCAAGGAAGTGGCCACGAAAAGACTAGAACAAATCAAACAAACCTTAAAGGGATATGAGTAAACAAAACCAAAAAGTGGACGTCGACTACACTAACAGTCGTGTCGATGCGTCGGGTCGCAAGAGCACCCTCAGCATGTTCATGGTGATGCTTGGCTTCACCTTCTTCTCCGCTTCCATGTGGGCTGGCCAGAACCTGGCTGCCGGACTGGATTTCTCGGGCTTCATCTGGGCGCTTCTTCTCGGTGGTTTGATCCTGGGAGGCTACACCGGCACCCTGGGTTGGATCGGTGCTGAGAGCGGCCTTACCCTTGACATGCTCGCCCGCAGGAGTTTCGGCGAGAAAGGCAGCTATCTTCCCAGCGCTATGATCAGTTTCACCCAGATCGGCTGGTTCGGAGTGGGTCTTGCTATGTTCGCCATCCCCGTGGCCAAGGAGATCATGGGTCTTGAGGTCACTCCTGACTACATGCCTTGGCAAGGCTACCTGCTCGTCCTGATCGCAGGTATCTTGATGACCGCCAGCGCGTATTTCGGTATCAAGAGTTTGACGATCATCAGCTACATCGCCGTTCCCGCCGTGGCTATTTTGGGTACCGTCGCTATGATCATGGCAGTCACAAGGGGAGACGCCGGCCTTGTCGAGCAGTTCGCCAAGGGCACAAAAGATCTCGGTATCATTGCCGGAGCCGGCCTGGTCATCGGTAGTTTCGTTTCAGGAGGAACCGCCACACCGAACTTCGCTCGTTTCGCCAAATCTCCTAAGATCGGCTTGATAGTTACCGTGATAGCCTTCTTCATCGGTAACTCCCTGATGTTCTTCTTCGGAGCTGTCTCGAGCATCTATGTCGGCGGTAACGACATTTTTGAGGTCATGTTGAACCTCAACCTGTTCTACATCGCCATCCTGGTTCTCGGCCTGAATATCTGGACCACCAACGACAACGCCCTTTACACTTCCGGCTTGGGTCTTTCCAACATATTCGGCCTGTCAAAGAAGACGATGGTGCTCCTTGGAGGTCTGATCGGCACACTTGCCGCCGTGTGGCTTTACTGGAACTTCTGCGACTGGCTCAATATCCTTAACTGCACCCTTCCTCCTGTTGGTATTATCCTGATCTGCAGCTATTTCTCACATAGGAAAGCTTATCTGGACGATACTGTTCCCCAGCGTCAGGTCAACTGGGCCGCTGTGATCGGTGTCATTCTCGGAGCGGTTGTCGCCAACCTTGTGAAGTGGGGAATCCCTTCAATCAACGGAATGGTAGTCGCCGCTGCCTGCTACTTCATCGGCCAGGCCATTGACAAGAAGTAGTCCGATGTCATTATGAGCGCCGGCGAAGAATCTCCCAGCGCTTTCGGAAATACTTGAATCTCAGTTTTTTATGAAAAACGTGTAGCTTATTTGGCTACACGTTTTTCGTATTTGCTTGATAATCAGTTTATTCTTGTTTTTTCCTTTTCGGCTTGATTTTGTGCAGACGTAGCAGCGTCTCGGCGATAAACCTTGAAGTACGGTGACTCTCAAGCAAACTCTCACACAATTCTCTTCTCTTCCCGATCGACAGTCTCAAGACTTCTTTAGGATCTGAAAAGCCTAGTTCATTCAATAATATTTTCATCAAACTATTGTATGGTTTGTATGATTTCTCTGAATAATCTTCCTTTATGTCGTGCTCACTGCCTGTGTTTGAGTCGAATGCGATGAGCATTTTCTCGTAGGAGCCGTAAAGCCGGATCAGTTCTTCATAATCCACCACCGTGAATTTGACTATTATTTGGTCAACAAGCTGGTGAATCTCATCTCTATTCAGTATAAGAAACCATTTTCTCAAGAAGTCATAGTTGATAAATGATCCGCTTCGCAAAATGACGTTTACTTCTTTAAGACAACGGCGCATTTGACTTGACGCTTTGCTCAAATTAATTCTTTTGGAGAATGGATGGTCAGATTTCGCATAAGCCAAGAAATTCCACCTGTACTCTATCGCATTGATTGACAGTTGTTTTTCCACTGGATTGTTGTACAAATATGCTGCCGCTTCCCTTTGTTTCTTCTCTCCCACCTTATTGGACAGGCCGTACGCTCGAATCACTACTCTCCCTTTGAGCCCGATGCTCTTATTGAATTCTCTGGAAAAGGCGGACTCAAATTCGCGCATAAACGTTGAGATATTCTTTTGGGAACGCGCCACGACAAGAAGATGATAATGATTATACATGCAGACAACCCCTATTATCCGAATGCTATGCTTTTTGCTGAACTTGTAGAGTAATGTGTAAAATACGAGGATATCCTTGACGGAGTAAAACAACACGGACATATTATATCCTCGCTGGTAGATATGGGCTACACCACGATTGTTGTAAAAGATTCTTCTTGACATGGAAGTTTCCTAGTTTAACAGAGTATGATTAGGTACCACGAAAATACTCAGAATAATCGATCTTAGCAAACGCTTTTCTCAATTCATTGATCCAGTGTAATATACGAAAAACGTGTAGCTTATTTGGCTACACGTTTTCTGTAAGGTGTTGATAATGAACTGTAAAGGGAACGGCTCTATTTCTTGTAACCTACGGGATGGTTCATAAGGAGAAGCTGGTCTTCGACAATCTTGAGTTCTTTGGTCAGGACTTCAGCATTCATGGTCGCCCTGGGAACGGTCGATAAGCCTAAGGCCTCGCAGGCCAAGCAGATGTTCTGGGACACATAACCGACATCCACGGCCCCCATGACCTTCGAATGGTCACTCTTACGGGAATAACGGTTCAGGTCGGCTGTGATCACAAGGAACAAAGGAGCGTTAGCCACGCCTGTCTGGAATCCAGCCACATCCGCGCGCAGATCTTTATCGCTGACTTTCACAAGGGAATTGTCTTTCGCGATGTATTCATAAGCACCATCAGTCCGGCATACATAGAGGCGAATCTCTTGGGAATTCATGGCTGTGGGAGCGGTCAGCCTGCCGTCAGGGCGGTTGATTCCCACAGCGGCCCATAGAAGATCGGAAAGAATCTGATCAGAAATAGCCTTCTCAGAAAAATCCCTAACGGAAGCCCTCTGCTGAAGCGCTTGGTAAAGAGTCATAGAGGCGTCCTTCTTTGGTGCGGGAAGCTTGACCGTCTGAGCGGATATGCAGACGCAAAGAGTCAAAAATGTGATTAAAAGACAAATCTTTTTCATGATGGGGAAATTATTGATTGTTAAGCTATTGAATATCCAGAACATGCCGGACAAATGCCCTTGATCACATAGTTGGAAGTACGGCCGTCATAACCCTGCGGAAGCTCTACCGGAGGGATATGAATATTATCCAGGCAAAAAGTCCGGTGGCATTTCTCACAATAGAAATGCACATGGGCGTCATCATCATGCACCGCGTCATGGCTGTGGCAAAGCTCGTAGCGAGTTCCATCCACATCCTCAATCGCGTGCACCAGATGATGATCCTTGAAAGTCATCAAGCTTCTGAATATACCTGATTTGTCCACCGACTCGATCTCGGTCTCTAACTCGGTCATGCTCAATGGTCTGCCAGAATTGCCGAGGGCCTCGGCAACCAACAATCTGTTGACCGTGGCCTTTACCCCATGCTCCTCCAGGAGCTTTACAAGTTCATTCTTTGACATGTTACAAATATAGATAAAAAACGTCTTATACGCAAGTCCTTAATTCTCAGGACAATATGAAAAACGTGTAGCCAAATAGGCTACACGTTTTTTGCAAGCGGCTGATATTCAAGAATTTCCTAAAACACATGAGGAATTAGGCTTTGAGGGCGCGGGTGGAGTTGAGGACCGCGAGGACCATAACTCCGACATCGGCCAGGACCGCCATCCACATGGTGGCCAGTCCGACCACAGCCAGCAGCAGTACGAGAACCTTGATGAATATCGAGAAGAAGGTATTTTCTTTCGCTATGGTCAAAGCCTTTCTCGCCACACTCATTCCGACAGCCAGTTTGGAAGGCTTGTCATCCATCAAAACCACATCCGCAGCCTCAATCGCAGCGTCAGAGCCAAGAGCTCCCATAGCGATTCCGACATCTGCCCTGGCCAGGACCGGAGCGTCATTTATCCCGTCACCGACAAAAGCCAGGACCTTACCATCCGGTTTGCCAGCCAGCAGACCTTCCATCTTCTCGACCTTGTCAGCGGGCAGAAGTTCGGAATAATATTCGTCTACACCGACCTCAATAGCCACAGACTCAGCGATTTCCTTCTTGTCCCCGGTGAGCATGACGGTCTTTGACACACCGTTTTCCTTAAGGGATTTTATGGCCTGTGCCGCATCCTCCTTGATCCTGTCAGAGACAACGATATGCCCGGCATATTCCCCGTCCACGCAGACATGAACGATCGTGCCTTTCTTCTCGCATTCTTTCCATTCGGCTCCGACAGTTTCCATCAATTTGCTGTTTCCGACATGGATGATCTGGCCGTTGACCTTAGCCTTGACGCCTTTGCCGGCAATCTCCTCAACCTCCTCGACAGAGCAGCTGTCAGCCTCGTCCGGGTAAGCTAGCCTCAGTGAGACCGCCACAGGATGGGTGGAATATCTTTCAACATGTGCGGCGAGGTGCAGAAGTTCCTTCTCATCAAGCTTTTCCGGATGGACAGCGGTGACTTCAAAGACACCTTCTGTCAGGGTCCCGGTCTTGTCGAACACCACTGTGCCGAGTTTCGCTAGAGACTCCAGATAATTGGATCCTTTCACGAGAATACCCTTTCTGGCGGCTCCTCCGATGCCTCCGAAGAAGGCCAGAGGAATGGAAATCACAAGGGCGCAAGGGCACGACACAATCAGGAAGGTGAGGGCCCTATAAAGCCACTTGGAGAACTCTCCGCCGAAGTCGCCGGATAATAGGGGAGGCAGGAATGCCAGCAGGACCGCCAGGGCTACGACGATCGGAGTATAAACTCTCGCGAATCTGGTGATGAAATTCTCGCTTTTTGATTTGTTCTCCGAGGCGTTCTCGACTAGCTCCAGAATCTTTGAGGCGGTGGACTCTCCAAAGGGTTTTGTGACTGTAGCCCTGAGCACTCCAGTGAGGTTGACACAGCCAGACAAAATGTTGTCTCCGGCGCTAATTCCTCTCGGAACGCTCTCCCCGGTCAGTGCCACTGTGTCGAGGCTGGAAGTCCCCTCCAAAACTACTCCGTCAAGCGGAACCTTCTCTCCGGGCTTTATCACAATTGTCTCTCCCACAGCTATTTCCGTAGGTGCGACAGTAATAATAGCCCCATCTCTCTCGACATTCGCCGTGTCAGGCCTGATGTCCATAAGCTTTGTTATAGACTCTCTGCTTCTGTCCTCAGCCAGGTCCTCAAACAGCTCTCCGACTTGGAAGAACAGCATGACGAATACCGCCTCAGGGAACTGGCTTTCAGCACCTGGCAGGAAGCCGATGCATAGGGCTCCGAGTGTCGCCACACTCATCAGGAAATCCTCGTCCAGAAGCTCTCCGTGTATTAGTTTCTCTCCCGCTTCAAGGAGGGTTTCTCCGCCGACGATCAAGTAAGGTACAAGGAATATCAGAAGACACTGCCACATCTTCAGATCAGTCGTCTTTTCAACCACAACCGCGACCGCCAGCAGCACAGCCGCCGCGATGATCTTCACCAATCTCTCTTTATTCTCCTTTTCCATATCTCTTGTTTTTGTACAACGCGAAGATGAGGGGAAAAAAGCGAAACCTGGTTGCAAAGTTCCAGGAAAGGTTTAGTTGAAGAAAAAACGGTATTCGTTGAAAATCTGGAGATTATGTGCGTTTTTGGCTGAATATTTGATAATGTGAATAATCGTTAAACGGATTTAATAAAGATGGTTATGATGAAATCAGTGTTAATCGCGGCGGCGGCTTTGTCGCTTTCAGTAGCGGCAGCCGCCCAGGGTTTCGGTCAACGACCCCAAGGCGGGCGACCGGACGAAGCCACTATGATCAAGATGCGCACAGAGCGCATGACTCAGCAGCTTGGACTTAACGAAGAACAGAGCGCCAAACTTCTTGAACTCAACCAGAAGTATCCTAACGCCATGTTTGGAGGCCCCGGCGGCCCAGGTGGCCCCGGTGGTCCGGGAATGGGAAGGCCACCAAGAGGTCCCCGTCCTGACGAGAATGTCGCTCAGGGGAATGACAAGGACGAGAAGGCCGACAATCCCAAGAAAAACAAGAAGCGTGACAAAAAGCGCGACAAGAAAACTGACGCTGGACGTGATGACGCGCGGATGAATGAGTTCCAGGCTAATAGGGAGGCCTATGAGGCGGAACTCAAGCAAATCCTGACCGAGGAGCAGTTCAAGACTTGGCAGGAGAGCCGGATTCAGCGCCAGCAGGGACGTGGTCCTGGAGGTCCGGGGTTCCCTGGCGGCCGCGGTGGAACAACTTATCCATCACGAGAGCTATAGCTCCGTCACCGGTGACATTGCAAGCCGTACCGAAATTATCCATAGTAATATATAGGGCGATCATCAGCGCCTGCTCCTGTTCGCCGAACCCTAACATGGCCGCCAGCACTCCGAGGGCGGCCATTATCGCGCCCCCTGGTACCCCGGGAGCGGCCACCATCATCACTCCGAGCATCATGATGAATCCCAGGAACATCCAGAAATCGAAAGGCATTCCCTGCATCATCATCAGAGCTACGGCGCAGGCGGTAATCTTCAGGCAACTTCCGGAGAGATGGATAGTCGCGCAAAGAGGGACGGTGAAACCGGCGATCTCTTCGCTGACTCCATTCTTCTTTGTGCATTCCAAGGTCACGGGAATAGTCGCGGCTGAGGATGATGTTCCAAGGGCCGTAAAATAGGCTGGAAGCATCTTCCCGAGCAGTTTGAACGGGTTCTTCCCCACAATCCCGCCGGCGATGCAGTATTGGAAGACCAGCAGGAACACATGCAGGATGAAGATCACTCCGATTATCGAGATGAATACTTTGATCACCTGGAGCGCCTGCCCGGTGTGGGTCATACCGAGGAATATGCCGAAGATATAGATCGGGAGAAGAGGGATGATGACGACCTCTATCGTCTTGACTATTATATCCTTAAACTCATCAGCGAATCTCTTGAGGCTGGGCGAGCCGAAGAAGGCCATTCCGAGTCCGAGGGTAAAGGCGAAAACCAGGGCGGCCATGACATCCACCATCGGAGGGATCTGTATAGTAAAATACGGCTCCAGATTCTCGAACTCCGCCACTGATTCGGCTGTGGTGCCGCCGATCAATTTCGGGAACACGGTGACACTTGTACCGTAGGAAAGAAGGCCGGAGAACACGGTGTCGCAATAAGCGATCAAAACCGTGATTAACAGCAGTTTCCCAGCTCCTTTTCCGATGTCTGAGATAGCCGGGGTCACAAGGCCGACGATAATTAGCGGAATCAGGAACTGAAGGAAGTTACTGAATATGCTGTTGAATGTCACAAAAAGCCGTACGATCGCTCTGGGCATGAAGAGTCCGAATACGATACCTAGGATGATCGCGATGATGATCCGGGGCAACAACCCGATCTTGATTTTCTTTTTTTCCACGATGCTATAGTGTTATTATTCAGTGGTTTCTATATTTCCAGAATATTTCTTCGGGAACCTGAACAGGATTGACAAGCATGCGAGTGCGAACAGCACGAAAGGATAATACAGATTGGGTATTATCTCCGTTGCCGGTATGCCTGTCAGTCCCGCCGCCATAAGCAATTGGGCCCCATAGGGGATAAGCCCCTGGACCACGCATGAGAACGTGTCCAGGATGCTGGCGCTCTTCCTCGGATCCAGCCCGAAACGGGTGGAAATATCCCTCGCTATATTCCCGGTTGTGAGGATGGCGATGGTGTTGTTGGCGGTGCAGAGATTCGACAAGCCGACCAGGCCGGCGATGCTGAACTCAGCACCCCTCTTGCCCTTGATACCTTTCGTCAATCCCTTGATTATAAAATCAATACCTCCATTGTGGCGGATAATCTCCAACATGCCTCCGGCCAGCATAGTGACGATGATAAGATCGCCCATCCCGGCTATTCCCTCACCGACGCTTCCCAGGAAGCCGGTCCAGGTCATACCGTATGCGAAACCTATCACGGCGCACAGAGCCAGGCCTATAGTCAGCACTATCAGGACATTGATTCCGCAAATAGCCAGCACGATGACGGCGAGGTAGGGGATCAGTTTGAATATGTCGATCTGGCCGATTTCCGGGTGGACATCCAGGTTAAGACCAATGAAAATGTAAACTATCGTTACCACGAGAGCCGCCGGTCCGGCGATCCAGATGTTGGCCTTGAACTTGTCTGCCATCGAACACCCTTGGCTTGTGGTAGCCGCGATTGTAGTGTCAGAGATGAACGACAGATTATCTCCGAAAAAGGCTCCTCCTACGATCAATGCGGTAATCATAGGAAGGGATATTCCCGCCTGCGGGGCTATTCCCGCGGCGATCGGCAGGAGGGCGACAACCGTACCGACACTGGTGCCGATCGACATCGAAATGAAGCATGCCGCGAGGAACAGTCCGGCCAGAATCAGTTTCCCGGGGAGTATGCGAAGTGTCAGATTCACAGTGGCTTCCACACTGCCGATTGCCTTGGCTGAGGCGGCGAAAGCCCCTGCCATGACGAAAATCCAGATCATCAGGAGGACATTCTTGTCGCCGGCTCCGGAAGAGAAAACATTGATCTTGTCCTTGATCTTCCCTTTAGTGATCAGCAAGGCGTAGATCGAAGCGAGCAGGAAGGCCGATGATACCGGAACCTTATAGAAATCCCGGCTGACGATAGACGTCACCAGATAGGTGACGAGAAAGACGGCAAGCGGGCTGAGAGCCAGCCAGCCGTTCATTTTGCGGGGAGTATTGTCAGTTCGTTCCATTATGCCAGATTAATTCGCCGGACCAGTGGCCCAGTCAGCCTCGATGTTGGAGATATTCCCGGCGATCCAGACGGTGTCACCTTCCTGGAACACAAGGTCCGGCTCGGGATTGGTGATGAAATGGCCTTCCCTGAGGAGGCTGATCACCATGCACTGGTACTTCCTCAATGCGGCGCTCCTCAGGGTCTTTCCGGTAAGGAATGAGTCGGCGGTGAGAACATGCGGCTCTATTCCGAACCCGTCGTTGTCGGAATCTGCCTGGGAATCGTCTATTGAGTTGTTTATCAGGTTCCTAAGCTTCTCCAACTGGTCTGTCGTTCCGACGGCTAAAAGCCTGTCTCCAGGGTAGAGCATCACATCGGCAGATGGAATGACTATCGACTTCGAACCCCTCTGGATCTTTATGATATTCGCTCCGGACTTGTCTCTAAGCGGAAGGTCACGAAGCTTTTCTCCGGAGAAAGTGGACTCGGGAGCGATCAGGAAAGCCTCAGTGCGCACATCGTAAGTCGAGAGTTTCTGCTGGACGGAAGAGGCAACAGGCTTGGCTCTCCGTTCGTTTTCCTCTTTCTCATTGTAGTTCTTAAGGAATCTCGTCTCCAGACCGGAATACTTGTGGATGGACATTCTGGCGAGGAATATGAAGGCGATTCCAGCGACTAGGATAACAAGAATAGTCCAGCCGGCAAGGTCGAAATAAGTCGACAAAACTCCGAGGATGATTCCAACTGCGAGGAAAGACCTGGCAAGCACCAGTCCCATGATAGGCCAGATATTCCCTGGCTTTTCCCGGATGAGTTTCGGGGCGCTTTTGCCGATAGATCCGGAGTGGACTCCGAGACCGAAAAGGAAGGGCGTCATAGCCGCGAGGGTGACTCCTGCGGAGATGAATTTGCGCCAGATCTCGGCGACGGACGGCAGCAGTTTGTCCACCAGAGGAACAAAGTAAAGCCTTGATCCTATGTAGATAGCGAGAATGATTACCCCGTAGAGAAGTACCCTGGTGAACCAGGCGGTAAGCAGGTCCTTCCATGCGTTCCTCTCGGCTGCGGTCTGCTTGGTTGAGTTACCCCGGTCGGTCTGCAGGCGTTCTATCCAGGACTTGGGCAGTTTCCGTTGCATCAGGTCCAGGAAGGGATCCGCCAGTTTAATCATATAAGGAGTAGTGAAGGTCGTGATGACCGACACTGCTATGATCACCGGATAAATGAAGTCCCGCATAACACCGAGGGTGCAGCCGACACCGGCCAAAATGAAACCGAACTCACCGAGTTGGGCGAGGCTGAATCCTGTGTGGGCGGAGTTGTAGAGGCTGTTTCCTGTGATGATCATACCGGCCCCAGCGAATATGATGTGGGAGACGATTACGATCAATGTGATCAACAGGATCAGCGCCCAGTGCTGTGCGATAATAGCGGGGGAGAGCATCATACCCACGGACACGAAGAAGATCGCGCCGAATAGGTTTTTGATTGGCTCGACTATTTTGTCAATATGCTCGCTTTCAATTGTTTCCGCCAAAATAGAACCCATGACGAAAGCGCCGAGGGCGGAGGAGAATCCGACCGCTGTGGCGACCGCCACCATCATGAAACAGAGTCCGATGCTGACAATCAGAAGGATCTCGTCGCTGAGGAATCTCTTGGCTTTTTTCAGGATTGTCGGGATGATGAATATTCCCACAAGGAACCAGAGGAGAAGGAAGAAAACCAGCTTGGCGATGTTGGCCACCAGCTCTTTTCCGGCGAATGACTGGGAGACGGCCATGGTCGAAAGGAGAACCATCAGCAAGATGGCTATCAGATCCTCCACCACGAGAGTGCCGAAGACCATCCCCGCGTAGGGCTTGTCCTTCAGGCCCATGTCATCGAACGACTTGATTACCACCATTGTGGAAGACATCGATAGTAAGCCGCCCAGGAAGACGCTTTCCATCACAGTCCAGCCGATGGCCTGGGCGGTGACGAAGCCGAGGATGAACACTCCAACGAACTTGACGAGTCCCGTCACGATGGCGCTCGAGCCGACTTTCATCAGCTTTTTGAAACTGAATTCCAGACCCAGACCGAACATAAGGAATATTATTCCGATCTCTGACCACTGATGGACGGTTTCCTGGCTGGATATTCCAGGGAAGAAGTCGATATGGGGGCCGATCAGGAATCCGGCGATGATGTAGCCGAGAATGAGCGGTTGCTTGAGTGCCTTGGATATGATTGTAAATATTCCCGCGGAGATCAAAATCACCGCCAGGTCCCGTACGAGATTGAGTTCTTCTGACATATACGCGAATTTAATCACTATGCCGCCCATTTCAAAAATTTTCTCGATTGGACAAGAGTTCTTATATTTGTGAGATTTAATATCAATGAGTAACATGCTGGTTAAAAGGTCATATAAAGTCGCGGGACACGTGTTCAGCCTTTCGCTCGAGGAAGGTGACAGGGCATGGGAGGCGCTCGGCAATTACGACCCTTTCCTTTGCGAGGATGACTCTGAGGTACTATTCAGCCTCGAGGTCGTACCTGATATGGAAATCGGCCCCAAGGAAGAGTATTTCATCTCCAAGCCTGAGGGTGGGGAGCAGAGGATTGACATTTACCACATTGATGGAGGCTATCTATTTGAACTATCGCCTTTTCCTGAGACTCCGATCTGCGGCTGGCTGAAGGTCGATTCCGACTTTTCGAAAGGATTATTGAAGTCCACAGCGAATAAGGTTTTCTGCATCAACAACGCTTTGATGCTTATGTTCGCTTTCCGGACCGCCGGGCTGGATACTATCGAGATCCATGCTTCCTGCACAGTCAAGGACGGGAAAGGATTCCTTTTCCTCGGAAAGAGCGGGACTGGGAAAAGCACCCACAGCCGTCTTTGGCTCAAGAATATTCCTGGAGCGTGGCTCCTTAACGACGATAATCCGGTGATCCGGATCGTGGACGGGACGCCTAGGGTGTACGGTACTCCTTGGAGCGGGAAGACCCCATGCTACATCAATGACAATTATCCCGTCGGTGCGGTGGTGCGTATAAACCGCGCTCCGCATGATGCCATCCACAAGATGGAATTGATGGAGGGATTCGCTTCTCTATATTCTTCATCATCAGGACTTAGGGACATCAAGTCCATCGCTGATGGTTTGTTTAATACGATTTCGGAAGTCGTCCAGAAGGTACCTTGCTACCTGCTTGACTGCCTGCCTGACGACCAGGCCGCCATCGTTTGCTCAGAGGAGGTTTTGAGAAATGAGTGATCGTCCATCGGCAGTTGATGTGAAAGTGATGGAGCCTGAGGCCTATTTCGGAATGGTAGGAGGGCTTCTTGCTGAAGGGAAGGATGTGGAGATGACTCCGAAAGGCAACTCCATGCTGCCTTTCATAAAGGGAGGCCGGGACAGTGTGGTGCTTACCAAGCCGTTCAGGGCTTTCGAGGTTGGGGATATAGTGTTGGCGAAGGTCGGAGACCGGTTCATTATGCACCGGGTATTCGCTGTGGAGGGGGAGAAACTGACTTTGATGGGTGACGGAAATATTTATGGCACAGAGCATTGTGCTTCCGATGACGTGATTGCCCTAGTGACTGAAATCCACAAGGAAAACGGGAAAAAGGTCATCCCTGGGAAGGCGGTTTTCTGGAGGAGAATAAGGCCTTTTAGAAGGTATATTTTGGCTATTTATAGAAGAGTTATATTATGAGGATCAAAGAAGGATTCACACTTCGCGAGATTATCGGTCAGTTCGTTGTCATCGGGGAGGGCCTCAAGCAGGTCAATTTCAACAAGATGATCAGTATGAACGAGTCCGCCGCCTATCTTTGGAAAGGGGTCGAGGGCAAGGATTTCACAGTCGAGGACTTGACTAAACTCCTGACCGACAAGTACGAGGTCAGCGAGGAGCAGGCTGCCTCTGACGCTGCTGCTATCGCCCAGAAATGGATTGACGCCGAATTGATTGATTTGTAAGTTGTTCCGTTAGATGAAAGATTTCCGGACGTGCATGAGAGGATTGATGAGGCTCTCCAAGCCTGTGCTTGGGAGGGATTCGATTACTGTTATCATCGGTATTGTCCGGATCTCCGCCTCACTTGGATTCGTCTGGATCTGCAAGCGGTTGGTGGACATAGTGACGGGGGTGGTTGAAGCCGACCTGTCGGAGCATGTCTGGATTCTTATCGGGATCATGTTGGTCCAGCTGATTTGTGGGATCGCCGCTAATTACTGGGAAGCCTACAATATAGTCAAGACCCAGAATGAGATGAGGCTGGGATTCTTCTCCCATGTGCTCAGATCCCGCTGGAACGGTCGTGAGGCTTTCAAGTCCGGGGATATCGTCAATCGTCTTGAAGATGATGTCCAGATTCTTACTGACTTGATCTGCACCCGTATGCCGGATATAGTACTGACTGGCATTCAGCTTGTGGCGGCCTCAGTATTTTTACTTAGTATGGCCCCTTCACTGCTTTGGATGTTGATTCTTTTGATGATTGTGGCGGTGGTAGGATCCAAGATGTATTTCAAGAAGATCCGTGAGTTGAACTTGTTGATTCGTTCTGAGGACAGCGAGGTGCAGCAGCTGCTTCAGGAGAATCTTCAGAACAGGGTGCTGGTACTGACCTTATTCGGGGTCGGTAATGTGGTTTCAAGATTGGCGGATATCCAGGAGCTTCTCCGGCGTAATACATTCAAGCAGCTGAATTATAACGCTGTCGCCCGTGGCTTCATGAGCCTCGGATTCATGGGGGGATATGCTGCCGCCTTCCTATGGGGAATCTACGGAATCAAGAGTGGGACAGTCACTTACGGTATGATGACCGCTTTCCTTCAGCTTGTCGGACAGGTACAGAGACCGATCGCTGAACTCGGCCGTCAGGTGCCCGCGTTCATTAAGTCCCTTACCTCTGTGGAGCGTCTCCTTGAGCTTGAGGATCTCCAGATTGAGCGTTACCATGGTGATTTCTTGTTCTCTTCCGCTCCCGGTATTCGTATTGATGGCGTGACCTTCGCATATTCCCCGGATCCTCCGGTTGTAAATAACTTCTCTTATGACTTCAAGCCTGGCAGCCTTACTGTTTTGGCTGGCCCAACCGGTGTGGGGAAGAGTACTCTCACCCGTTTGATGCTTGGCCTTCTGAAGCCTACTTCGGGGGCGGTTCAGTTGTATTCATCTGATGGCAAATCCCATCCCGCTGATGCCGACACTCGTTGCAATTTCACTTATGTTCCGCAAGGGAACAGCTTGATGAGCGGGACAATCCGGGAGAACCTCCTGCTCGTCAACCCGTCGGCTACTGAGGCGGAAATGACTGAAGCTCTGCGCCTTGCGGCTGCTGAATTTGTTTTCGAGCTTCCTGCCGGTCTTGACACCATTTGCGGTGAGAGCGGCTCTGGCCTTTCTGAGGGTCAGTGCCAGCGTGTAGCAATCGCCAGGGCCTTGCTTCATCCTGGCGGTGTGATGATTCTCGATGAGGCCACTTCGGCGCTGGACATGGAGACAGAGGAGCGGCTGCTTGACAATATCCACAAGGCTTTCGCCGGGTCGAAAACGATTGTTTTCATCTCCCACAGACCGGCCGCCACCCGCATCGCCGACGATGTCGTCACCCTTTAGGAATTTATCATTCAGGCTGTTTGTCATTCGAGCGGTTTACCATTTGGGCGGTTTGCCACTCAGTCTTTTTACCGCTCAGTCTTTTACCGCTCAGTCAGTTTGCCATTCAGGCAAATTATCTTTCAGGCACTGTTGTTCACCCGAAAGCACCGGTTGATGGCTTTCTGTGCGGTCAGGGCGGTTATATGGGCTTTACCGCACCGGGCGGGGGATTGGGGTGCGGTTTAGTTTTTCGTGGTGCGGGAGGAGAGGGGAAACATTGTGTCGACAACCGAAATAGGCAGGTTAGCGCAACGGGCCACTTGGCTGTTCGAACCGTAATATTCGTTTTTCAACTTAAGGGCGAGTTGTTTCTTTTTCTCAAGCGAAAGGTCTTTGGGAGAATTTGTAAGGAATACGCTTTTGCAGATCTTGAAGGTGACCGACAGCATCTCCTCATCATTCAGATTAGGCCTTTCGCCATATTTTAGTGCGGTTTCCACCTGACCTTCCACATTTTTCAATACCCACATCACGAATTGCCTGGCATTGTCGAAAAACTCCATCGCACGCTCATAATCCACAAAAGATGCCGGGTTCGCCACGCCGTCTTTAACGAGTATCCTTGAATCTATTTCGTCTAACAATCTGGAGCGGGTGAACTCCCTTAACGCCCTGCCTTTTAGAGTTTCTGCCGATACTCCACCCTTGTCAAGCATGGGATTGAAATAAAGGAATCCGGAGCACCACCGGAACGATAACGGGTTGACATCGTACCTGACTACGAACGGGTTACGGATTACGTAAGCGATCTCGTCACGAAGCTGCTTTAGGCTGGTGATTGGTGTTAGGCCAGGCTGCATTCTCTTCACAAGATCCCCTTTGCCATACCTGCGGAATAACCTGTACAACTGGGCATAAAGGTCTTCGAAAAACGCCATGCACTCGGCTTTAGACCCTTCAAGGATAAAGTGCAGGTGGTTGGACATAATCGCGAATGCCAGTATTTTGCAGCCAGCTCTTAATGCTGAGATCGCGATCATATTGTTGACCAGGATGAAATCCTTCTCGTCTGCGAATAGGACATCATCTTCTATTGGGGTTGTGTGGAGATGGTGGAAGGGCTTGGCTTTGCTGAACCTGATCTCAGGTTGTGAAAATTGATTATACATGAAGCTTTTCATTTTTAAGTTATCGTTTACAAATATAGCAAAAACAGTCGCCAGATTGACTTGACCGCACCAATTAACGATTTCTGGTGCGTTTGTCGTGGTTTTTGCTGGCTAACCGCACGGGTTGAGGGCTTTACGTGCGGTCAGGGCGGTTTTAGGGGGTTAAGAGCACCGGGCGAGGGATTGGGGTGCGGTTAGTGACGAGGTTTTTGTATATTTGTGGATATGATCAAGGTATTAGCGATATGAGACGTTTGGTTTTAATGGTGGCGGTGGTGATTGCCTGTGCCACATCTTATGCCCAGGATAGGGCTGACCGTCAGGACCTTACTGATCCCGGGGCATCCACATTCATCCTGTTCGGCGATCCGCAGGGCTATGTCAAGTACGACATCAACCAGCCGATTTTCGAGTTGACCACTCTCTGGGTGGCGGACAATGTCGAGCACCTGAATATCAAAGCTGTTCTATGCACGGGAGACCTCGTGGAGCAGAACGAGAACAATGCCTTGAACCGGAACATGCTGAACCAGAGCAGTGTGCAGATGTGGGAAAGCATCAGCCGCTCGCTGGAGAGGATAGACAACAAGGTTCCGTTCATCTCGTGTGGCGGTAACCACGACTACGGATTCCAGCGCAGCGAGAACTACAACACTGAATACCCGAAATACATTTCTTTCGAAAGGAATCGGGCCTACGTGGATTGCCTGAAAGCCGAGTTCCACAACCGCTTGGGTCATGCCTCCCTCGAGAACGCCGCATTCGAGTTCGAGATGCCGGGCTGGAAGCATAAGATTCTGGTTATCAGCTCCGAGTTCGCCCCTTCAGCCGAGGCTGTCGAGTGGGCCAGAAAGCTGGTCACTTCAGACAAGTACAAGGATGATTATGTGGTCTATATCACACATTCCTATCTTCAGGAAAAGACTGCGGAATACACTGAAAATGAAGGATATTGGGTCACCAAACAGGAGGGGAACCACTCCGGCAAGATGCTTTGGGAGAACCTTGTGAGCAAGGTACCGAACATCCGTCTGGTGATTTGCGGCCACACCGGAAGGCCTTCTCCCTCAAAGAATATTGAGGAGGATAACGAGCTCAGCACGGCCTATAGGGTCGATAAGAATATCGCCGGGAAGAATGTCCACCAGATGATGTTCAACGTCCAGACGCTTGGTGGCGGCTGGGAAGGCAACGGGGGAGACGGATGGATCCGTATTCTCGAGTTCATGCCCGACGGCAAGACTATCAAGGTCCGGACATATTCCCCTCTATTCGGAATATCTCCTTCCACAAAGCACCTCGCCCATCGCACCGCCCCTTACGACCAGTTCGATATGGTCGTGGAATAGCGTCAGTCGCTGACCACTTTTATTGGACGAGTAGGGGCGTAGACAAACTCGGCAGGGGAGTCGGAACTAATTCTCTCCAAGCGTATTAGCGTGGTGTCATACCGCATTCCGGGGGCGTCTATCGCGTCCAGGATACGGACTTGGCTGCTGCCTACTTCGCAATCACGAAGGATCAGGCTGTCTTGAGGTGGCCGGCACTGGATCAGGACCGGAATCTCATTCTCGACAGAGACCCTCTCGAACACGATGTTGCTCTGGACCGGGGGCTCGGCGTAGGGATAATAGCTCCGGGAATACTGGTCATGGTCGAAGTGGAGGCAGATGGCCACCGGGCGCTTCTTGGCCAGGCGGATGTCCCTGAATATGACATTCCGTACTCCGCAGTTGTAGCAGACGTTCCGGTCCTGCGACATAGTCCAGGTGATTCCGTCCGGATATGTCTGGGTTCCAGACAGATGCGTGGGCCGTTCGGTGGACACATAATTCTGCTTCACCTTGGGTCCGTTGGAGCGGTAGATACGCCCTTCGGATACAACAGCGTCACCGGATGACTGGATATCCATTCCCTCAGACCAATCTTTCCACGCTCCAGCCAGCAGGCGGACAAAGAACCCGGTCGTGCCATGCTCAGGGTCGTCCAGATCGACGCAATCCTCGATCAATCCGTCCTCTATCCAGCCCATTTCCGGGTTGCTGGTGGTGTAGTCCTGGGCGTTGAGCGCTATCGGGTCATCATATGTCTTGAATATGCCATGGCGCACGACAAAACCCTTTCCCGGTCCGAAATGGACGGCGTCTTTCATGCCCTCGATGTGGACGTTCTCCACGGTGGCGTTTTCGAAAGTGCAAATCTGTATACCGAAGTCGTGGACAGGCAGGTCGAGCATCGTGAAGTTGTTGATTTTCAAGTTCTTAATATAGAAGAATCCGACTTGGCAGGACATCCCTACGATGAGTGGGATGTCAGTGCCGTTGTACAGATCGTTGCAGCGGATATTCAGGCCGGAGATGCTGATATCTTCGTCATATTCACGGGTCAGTGCGCCCCTGTTCAGGAACACATGACGGGCCACGACGCCTTCCGGATCTTTTGTCCTGTTGAGGATTACTCCGTCGGCGAAAGAGAGGTCAGTTCCGGAGTCCAGAAAGAGAGTCCGGCAGATGTCGTAGACTCCTTCCTTTCGGACAACGATCTTGCCGCCTCCGTCCAGGCAGTGCTGGAAGGCCTCGGAGTTGGCCATGGCGTCGTTGCCGGGCAGGAAACCGTATTTGTCGGCGTATTTAACCCCTCGCTCGCAGGAGCACAAAAAAACAAAAAGCACCGTCAGCGCTGAATATTTCAGAAACACTCTCATGTCCACATTTTTTTATAAAGATAATTTTATTTCTGTTTTTTATCAATAACGTTTAAATTAGTGGAGCAAATAAAGTTATGCATTATGAGAAAGACTTCTTTTTTGATTGTGGCTCTGCTGCTGACTGTTACAGCGGTGCGGGCGCAGTATATCCCTCCGGTGGAGGAAGATGTTAAGGCCAGGCTTGCCGAATGGCAGGACCTTAAGTTCGGAATGTTCATCCATTGGGGCGCATATAGCCAGTGGGGTGTCGTCGAGTCCTGGTCATTGGCTCCCGACGACGTTTCCTGGCAGTACAAGGCCAGAAGCGAGAGGGATATGGATTACTTTGAATATGTCAATGCGTATGAGCATCTGAAGGACACGTTCAACCCTGTGAAATTCGATCCCGGGAAATGGGCTGACGCGGCGAAATACGCCGGAATGAAATACGTCGTATTCACAACCAAGCATCATGATGGCTTCTGCATGTTCGACACGCATCAGACTGATTACAAGGTAACTGATGAGGGCTGCGCTTTCCATTCGGACCCGAGGGCGAATATCGCCAAGGAAGTCTTTGACGCCTATCGCGCCAGGGGCATCAAGGCCGGGGCGTATTTCTCGATTCCAGACTGGCACAGCAACGATTTCTGGTGGAGGAGGTTCCCTCCCAAGAGCACCAGGGCAAATTACAAGGCTTCCGAGCACCCGGAGAAATGGGCCGCTTACCAGGATTATGTCGCCGCGCAGCTTAATGAGTTGACTTCCGGTGAATATGGCGACCTTTACCTGATGTGGTACGATATGCCGGTCACAGATGACAGCGGAGAGGCAAAACACGATTGGGAACGCTTCGCCAAGGTCGTCCGAGGCAACCAGCCCGGGATGATTATGGTTGCCCGCGGCCAGCGCAACATCTGGGAGAACTACCAGACTCCGGAGCAGACTATCCCGGAGAAGGCCCTTGATTATCCTTGGGAGTCTTGTGTCACAATGACTTACAGCTGGTCATACAGACCGAATCTGGAGTACAAATCCACTAAGACTCTGCTCACGATGCTTGTCCAGATTGTGTCCCGTGGAGGTAATTTCCTGCTCAATGTCGGACCTGGGCCAGACGGAACTCTAGAGGATAAAGCTTATGATCGTCTTAAAGGAATAGGGGATTGGATGCAAGTCAACTCCGATGGTATTTATGCTACGAAAGCTGTCGAGCCTTATCAAGACGGCAATGTGTATTACACCCGGAAGGGCGATTACGTGTATGCCTTCTATGTCCCTGAAGAGGGAGCGGAAGAGACTTTGCCGGCTGTGATCAAGGTTCCTTCTTTCACCGCCACATCGTCCAAGGGCGTGCAGCTGATGGGTTCCAAAAAGCCGCTGAAATGGGCCAAGGCTCCCGAAGGAGGAATGCTTGTGACAATTCCCGAGTCCTTAAGGAAGAACCCGCCCTGTGAGCACATCTGGTGCCTGAAAATAAAGGTGAAGTAACTTATTTGATGATGATGCGTTCCTCTTTGTTCACTCGGATAAGGGGAACGCCGCTCATCCTCTCTTCGATGATCACATAACCTGAAGAGGAAAGCGTCTTCACACGACCGTTTTTTAAGATGTCTTCCTTCTTGAGATGGAGGAAATGCTCGATGTTGGCGTAGTGGAAGTCGCCCATCGCGATCTTTAACATGTCATCGTCCTGGACACTCCGGCCATTCAACTCCAGCGTCTCGATGCTGTGTGTTTTCTGGTCGTAGACAACCTTGACGCCTTTGGACAATTGGTAGAACTCCCCACCATCGTCTGGAGCGTCGATGGACTCGTCACGGAACATCCATAACAGGGCCTCCCTCAGTTGCTTCCCGGTGATCATGAATTCGACGACCTTGTTGTCATAAGGATAGACCTTTCTCAGGTCGCCTTTTGTGACCAGTTCCCCAAGTTCCTTGCCTCGTATCGCGCCGCTGGAAATGAATACGATATCGACGCCGGTGCCGTCTTTGACTATATCGGTGAAGAGATGCCCGAGCATCGAATCCCGGTTCCGCCTTTTCTGGGTATACACGCCGTCAAGACGAGTCAGAACCTGCTCATACACAGCGTCTGTCATAGTCTTGTATTCGTACACAACCTTCTCCAGCTCGAGGTCTCTGGGGCAGTTGTCGGCGTTGATGGGGATGAGTTTCCAGGTATATGAGTCGATGGAATTCGTGTCCGTGTCGATGACCAGGTCGAAGCGGCCGATCTGGTCCGTCCCGACCGCGGCCTGTACGATGGGAATGCCCGCCACTACTGCCGGCTCGTCGATCAAGGTGTGGGAGTGGCCGCCGATTATCAGGTCAACGCCCCAGTCCGGGTCCAGCTGAACGGCAAGTTCCTTGTCATTCTCAAATCCGATATGAGTCAGCAGGACGGTTAGGTCTATGTCCACCGTCTGGTACGCCATGCAGATCCTTCCGACCTCTTCCGCGGCGTCCTTGATGCCGACCAGCGTACTGATAAGTTTCTCATTACGAGTATATTCCAGCACATCCTCGGTCAGGATGCCGATGAACATTATCTTCATCCCGTCGATCTCGATGATCCTGTGGGAATTGAACAACCTTGTGTTGTTGCTGGTCAGGAACATGTTGGCGTTGATGATCGGGAATTTGGCGCACTTCTCCAGGAACAGGAGGTGGGCGAGGCCGTAATCAACTTCGTGGTTGCCCAGGGTGACCACGTCAGGAGCCAGCAAGTTCATGATCTCGATTGTGGATATGCCCCTGTATTCCTGATCGATAAGGGAGCCTTTGAACATGTCGCCTGAGATGGCGTAAAGCACGTTCTTCTCCTCTCTGCGGGTCTTGGAGATATATCCGGAAAGCATCGAGACGCCGCCGGTCAACTTATCGTCAACCTTCTCGGCCAGGAAATCGCCGTGTAAATCGTTGGAATGAAGTAAGGTAAGGGTCTTTTTCATAGGAATAAACAGTTGAGTTCAACGCGAATATAGGTAAAAAACAAAAAATCATTAAAACTGTTTAAATAAGAAAAAATTTTGTTTAAATTTGTACGATTTCGTGCATGCGCATGCGTGAGCGTGTTGTGCACCTGAAGCAAGTGATTAAAAGTTAATTAATTAAATATAAAAAAACGTTTTTTTTATGGAAAAGAAATTTATTTATGAAGCTCCGGAAATGGAGCAAATCAAGTTGAAACTTGAATGCGGCCAGGTTTTAAGCGGAAGCATTGTTAATGAAAATAATCATACTGAGTACCTCAGTACTGAGGAAGATGGTGGTGACCTCTCATAATACTATTGCCATGAGAAATATTTTCAAATACATAATGATCTTAGCCGCAGCGGCAATATCATTTTCAGCTTGTAACGACTCCGAAATCGAGACACCTCAGAATGATGAAGGATTTTTTTATACTTTCGCTTTGGGTTCACCTGAAACAAGATCTGTCTTGGCAAGTGATGACAACGGGAAATATGGTGCTTGGGAGTCTGGTGATAAACTTGGAACTGCTGTAAATGAAGGGAATCCAGGTTATTCTAATGTGGATGTTACATCTATGCCGGTCACATTTAAGATTTACAAACAAGGAGGCCTTAAGAGTGAAGATGTCATTTATGCATACTATCCATATACCAATAGTGCGTCAGCGATTACCGCAGTTCCGTTCTCGATTCCTGAAAATCAGAATCAAGACAGTGGCCAATTCGATTTTGATGCGATGCCTATGGTTGCTGAGGGTTTCGTAGTTCCGGAAAACCTTGCTAGTAACACTAACAATACTCCTATTGGAGATATTAACTTATATAATTTAGGATCCGTTATTGATTTTCAGGTTTATTCAACAAATAGCACTTATGCTGCTGAGAATGTGTTGAGTGTGAAATTTGATGCTAGTGCGGCAATTGCGGGTTCTTTTTCCAAGGATATCAAAACTGTACAGAGTGATGATGAGAGTTCACTTGCGATCTCAGGTTATTCCGGTACATCAGTGACCACCACTGTAACTAATCCTACTGCACTAGGAGCCACGCGTGATAACGCAGCTCACATTTATATGGTTGTGGCCCCTTCAACTGGTATTACAGGAACTGTCACTTTAACCACTGATAAGGCGGTTTATACTTATACTATCTCAAGTGCTCAGACATTTAAGCGTGCTGGGTTAAAATCTTTCGGACTTAATCTCGGGACATGCCAAAACCGTGTTTCTGATGTTACTACGGTCTTCACTGTGGGTGAGAACACTGCTGAGACCACGTTCGAAATAGCGTCTATCTTCCCGTCTGTCAAAAACGGAATCAAGTTCTCGTATGAACAAGGCGAAAGCACTACATCTCCATCATTCCACGTGCCTTTCAGATGGTATGCTGGTAGTACTGTTACTATTAGTGCTGGTAATGTCTCGATTAAAAGTATTGAGGTGGAATTTAGTAATGAGGATAATGGTAAGTATATTCTAGGAAGCGATGATGTTACTGTTGAAGAGTCTGGCTCGTATTCCGTTAGTGGTAATATGGGTACTTGGGTTTCTTCGGGCACAGTGACTTCCGTAACATTTACTGCTGGGAAACAAGCCAGGTTCAGTTCTATTAAAGTTTATACTGATGCTGATGGTTCCGAGACTGTGGTTACAAGCAATCCAACGATTGTTGTGCCAGAGGCGTTCGAATTATCTGCTGGTAGTTCCATCTCTAAACAAGCCTCTTCCAATTATGGAACAATTGTTTATTCTTCTAGTAATACATCTGTAGCTACAGTCTCTGAGAATGGGGTTGTCAACGGTGTTTCGGCTGGTCAGGCTACAATTACAGCATCAGTTGCTGGAATAACCACAGATTATTATGTTATAAATTCTGTTTCTGATAGTTATGCGGTAACCGTCAATCAAGCTGTGGTTTATGATGATGTTGTTGCTAACGATTGGAGTTATATCTTCGAGAATAATCCATGGGGTGCGATAACGGGAGATGAGGATTTGGTGAGTGGTGAAACAACAATTAATTGGAAGCTTAATGCCCAATATGCGCAGTATAATTCAGAATATCTTGCTTTAAATAGTGGTTCAAACACTTATGCTGCAACCATCTCGACTAATAATGTTGTTACGAATGTTAATAATGTCGTAGTATACGCCAAGACAAATAGCGGGAAGGCCGTTACCCTTACTGTTAAAGTTGGAGATACAACGCTTGGATCAGAAACTCTAAATAACGTCACCAATCTTACTGCTTACACTTTCTCAAGTTCTACTGCTCTGTCAGGTAAAATCACAATAGAGTTTACAGAGCCGAATGGAGGATACCAGATTAAGCAGATTCGCATTAATCCTGTTAGTTATTCTATTAATTTGGGAAGCGTAACTAACGGTAATATTTCTGCGTCAGCTAATTCCGCATTCTCTGGAGATGAAATATCCCTTACAGCTACGCCAGAGAGCGGATACACATTTGATGGGTGGACAGTTAAAGATGCATCCAACAATACAGTTGTTGTAAACAATAATAAGTTTACAATGCCTGCAAGTAATGTTACGGTCTCTGCCGCATTCAAGGAATCAACTAGTACAGGCGAGATTGTTACTGTTACCCTTACGAATGCAAACATAGTTGCAGCGGGTGCGGCTGCTTCCGGTTATAGTAATTGGACTTTAACTGATGAAGGAAATAATAGTTGGTCTGCTTATGCAATAAAGAACCAGCATAGCAAAGCTACCAGTAATTATCATTATCTCCAGATTAGGAAGTACGCTTCCAGTACCGCATACTATATTCAAGTTCCTGCATTAGGAACCAAAATCACAAAAATTGAGATGACGGTTTCTAGCACCCAGCAACCGATGGATGGTGGTGGTAATAGTGCTACTATCTATTTTAGTTCGAGTAATTCTACAGGTGCTGCAGGAAGTGGTGTGGCTAGTGGTACTGGTGCGAGTACTGTTACAATCGATACAGAATCATTAAATCTGAATTCCGGATACATTACTGCTGGTGGTGCTGTACGTATTTGGGATGTTAAGGTCACATATGTTGAATGAACTCCTTCCACTCCGAAGGCTACGGCTGAAGTAGTTTACCGGAGGAACTTGGAATGTAAGTCCGACAGGGGCAACCCTGTCGGACTCATTCTTAGGAGAGAAAGGAGTCTGAACATTGTCGTCCCTGGAGGATATTTAAAGACTGGATAGGTCATTTTGGATGCATTTATGAATATGAAACAACCCTACGAGGAACCTCTCGCTGAGATACTGTATCTCAAGTTGGAGCGGGATGTGCTGACTGTCAGTAACACCGACTTCAACGAAGATGATGATGATATTTTCAATAACGGATAAAGGGGGAGGAGAGCAGTGATGAAAAAGATTGCTTTATTCTTTGTCCCTGCTGCCGTCGCATTAATGGCGGCCGGCTGCTCCGTTGTTGAACTTGAGACGGTTCAAAATGAGGAGCCAGTCAAGGAGGAAATATTGATCCATAAGACTTTCCTCGCAGGTACAGCGGATACTCGTACTACGCTTGAAGGTACCAAGGTCCTTTTCGCCGAAGGAGAGGGCATCAGTATATATGATGGCAGCGGAAACCGTGAGTTCACCGCGAACGAGGCAGGCTCCAATGTCTCTTTCTCCGGAGATGTTTCAGCCACCGCTACTGAGTTCTATGCGTTGTCGCCATATTCAGCGTCCACCATATTCACAAAGAACGGGTCGACAGTGACGGCTAATACTACGCTCCCTGCGGTTCAGGAAGCCACTCCTGGATCGTTTGAAGATGGGGTTAACATATCTGCGGCCAAGGCTTCGTCTTCCGATTCATTCTCGCTTGAGAATGTTTTGAGTATCGCCAAGTTCACGCTTTCCTCTGCCAATCTTGGTGGGCACCAGATTACTTCGGTAGAGATTACGAGCACATATCCCTTGGCTGGAGACGTTGTCGTGACCTATGGTGAGTCTTGTTCTGCGGCGGGAGGTACAAATACGGTTAACAAGGTAACTCTTTCTCACGCCGATGGTACTGTGTTGGCGGACGGAACTTACTATATTGCCGTCCTCCCCAATGCCGGTGGAGAGATCGCCCTAAAGTTCACTGATTCTGAAGGCTGCATAGCTACAAAGACCGCGACTCTCAAGTCGGCCTTTGAAGCCGGTTCTATCAAGAACCTGGGAACGGTGAAAGGGCTGAATTGGGTAGCGCCTTATTATGAGAAGGTTACTTCTGCATTGACCGATTGGACTGGTGATTATCTTATTGTTTATGAATCGGATAGTCAGGTTCTCAGTGGTATTTCTTCCAATTTGGGGAGTCCTTCAGATGTTACTATTAACAGCGAAGGGACAATTTCCTGGGCAAACTACAAAGCCTATAATATATCTATAGCAAAGAGTGGGAACGGATACAGTTTGAATCTTAATAATTCCGGATATCTGGGATGGTTATCCGGGAATAGTCTTACTGCATCTGATTCTGTCACTTCTGACAACTATCGTTGGTCTTTGTCTATTGGTTCTAATGGAGATGTCTTGATTAAAAACTTACAAGAATCTCAAAGAACTATATGGTTTAATTCTTCTTATCCTCGTTTTTGCGCCTATACTTCGTTGGGTCAAACTATAAAGGCCGTTCAGTTATACAAGAAGAAGATTGACGACTCTTCACCTGTGATTGGCCCGGCTACAGTTGTCCTTACTACCACAGAAGCTTCTAGTATAACCAATACTAGAGCGACGTTGAATGCGACATACCGCGATCTTAGCCCTATTAATGTTCAGGAGGTGGGATTCTACTGGGGTACTGATCCTTCTTCTATTACTAATGTAGTGTATGATAATTCTTTGTTCTCAGAATCTTCCGGTAGTATCTCTGCTAGTCTAACTTCACTTGAGGCCAATAAGACGTACTACTATAAGGTGACCATGCAGGTTTGGGATAAGGACACGGGGGAATACAAGGAGTTTACCGGCAATGTTATGTCATTTACCACAGAGGAAACATATATTCCTGTTGTTCCGCAAGGTTGGCTGGAATTACCGGCTGTCACTGGTAGTGAGGATTTTGTCGGGACATTCTTCTCCAGTGGATCTTTGGCAAAGAACCGTAATTACTCATACTACTATGACTATTCCTGGTACGCATCAATGTGGGTTGCATATCCTCTCACAAGTAGTCATATTTCTGGAAGTAATAAGAGCAGTTGGAAATTTAATCCTGATATAGAGGATAAATATGAGGTACACATCGTAGATAAAAGCTATCAATCCAATTATGGTAACGGTTCATATTCACGTGGACACCAGATTCCAAACGGAGACAGGCAGTCCAACAAGACCATGAATCAACAGACATACTATGCGACAAACCAGACCCCTCAGTTGCAGAATGGTTTTAATGGTACCATTTGGGCATCTTTGGAGGGGGCTGCAAGGACGGAAGCGAGTAAATCGACTGTTGATACATTGTATGTTGCCACTGGCCCAGTATATGAAAAAGTTGGTGAAAGCGGGAACATAACATATTTAACTGCAACCAGTTCCAGTGTCACTCCTGCTAGGTTAGCTGTTCCCAATTATTACTGGAAAGCCTTCTTGAAAGTTACAAGGCGCAATGATGGCACTATTGAATCAGCTATGGCTATCGGATTCTGGTTCGAACATAGGGTATATAAAAGTAGTGAATCATACGATCAGGGAGAAGGCGATGGAAAAACTCCGTTTATGTGCAGTGTCGATGTGATCGAGCAGTGGACGGGCCTAGATCTCTTCGCTAATTTACCCGGCGATAACAGTTCCGGCCTTGAGAAGCAAGCCGAAAGTAATGCTTCGTGGATAGCCTTTAAGAATTTCTTATAGAGTAACGGCGGCCCTTTTCGGCCGCCTTTTTTTGTATTGTACACTCTCCTCGCACCCGGCTTTTGCCCGAACTGCTAGACTTATGCCTGAACTGAATGTTTTCCGTTGGCCTAGCCCTGTCTCAGCGGCGCCGGTGTCCCTGCGGCGGCACCACCTGTCACGCTTACCCCGCCGAATCGAGCCTAGTGTCCCGGAATCGGCACCACCTGTCACGTTTACCTCGCCGAACTGCGCCCGGTGTCCCGGAATCGACACCACCTGCCACGCTTCCCCCGCTGAATCGTGCCCGGTGTCCCTGAATCTGCACCACCTGGCGCAGCAGGGGTTGAAACAGGCTGTGGTTGGGGTTGGGAGGGATACTCTGCGGGCAAGGAATGGGGCGTTATCTTGCCTGCAGAGTATAAAATTTACTCCCAGGGAATGAAATCGGGTGTTTTCATCTCCTAGGAGTATCTGGGATTCAAGTCAGTGCTTCATTCAAAGCTCAATAGCCGTTATTCGATCACTCCTTTATATAGTTGTTCAACAGGGAAAACCATGTCCCAATTATCCCCCCAAACCACATTACCGTGATCGATTGTGAATGATTTGAAATATGCCGGATTCATGTAGCGATTATGCTGAGGATGAGGGTTATTCATGATGAATGGCTTGAAATCCACCACCTTGGAGACACCGTCGCTGAAGAAGATGTTAAGACTGACATCTCCGGCATATTCCGCTCCAATTACATATAATTTAGGTGACTTCATGCCTTTACTCTCCTTTTAATTTGCGTGCAACGAACCCTTTTCTTAAGTATAAAGAAATACATCCAAAAGTTCCATCTTTGATGATCAACTCAAACACGGTTTGGCATTCACCCTTAATAACATGAACATGTATAGGCTCATGTTCGTTTGAATAAAAGAAAAAGATGAAGCCGAAGTATTCATATATCTTAGGCATAATAATGAAGTTTTTCAGTTTCCTCAAATATACGCCTTTTTCAGAGATTTCCCAAGGAAATTATTTAATGACCGCCAGCGGGAGGGGGCACCGCCGCCGGAGTATACGATTTCCGGCGGCTAAAGACCGGGCGCTGCGGGGGGCTCTGGGGGAAGGCCCTCCTCGCGCCCGGCTTTTGCCTGAACTGAATGGTTTCCGGTGGGGGTTGTCGGAACTCTGCGGGCAAGGAATGGGGCGTTATCTTATCTCCAGAGTAAAAAATTTACTCCCAGGGAACAGAAGTGGGTGTTTCCGTGTCCTGGGAGTAGTAAAACATATTCGATTATTATTCTTGTAGTTTGGAGATTATGTCCTCTGGAACTCCTTCCGATCGTAAGACTGACATAATGCGTATTCGCTCTTCTGAAGCGCCCTTCTCAATTCCCTCCTTCAGCCCTTGTTCACGACTGAATTCGATCTGGTTACGTATGTCTCTCTCTGTGGTCATGTCGTTCTCGTATTTGATCTTTTCCTCGGGTGTGAATTTAGCTATTTCCGCCGAATTAAACAAAAGCTCGAAAATCTCTGCCTGCATTTCCTTAGGCCTTGACTTCAGGGCGGTCATGTTATGAAGAGCGTAGCATATCTTCTCTAGATCGGAGGAATCTTCGGATATCGACTTCACATTCGGAAGCTCTAGGAAATAATAGCGCAATCTTTCTGTCATAGGCTCTCCACTGTCTCGTTCGACTAATTCATAACGGAACAAGAAGCGGCCGTCAGAAGCGGTATGAAGGGAAAAATCCATCAGACCGATAAAGTAAACCGGCATGAACTCATACGTGTCAACACCTTTTCCCAACTGCTCCTGGACAGCGAATGATGAATAGTACAATGCCCTCTCCATGAACCATTTCTGTTGGGCCAATTGTACCTCGACAATAAATCTGGACCCATCTGATGATGTGCACTCAACATCGAATATGACACCATGATAGTCCGGGAAAGGATTTGGGTGCTCCTTGTTCCCATACTTGATGTCCTCAATGTTCGCCTCAGGAATGATCTCCCGGAGAAGGAGAATCATTAACCTCTTGTTGATCTCTGTGCCGAACGAGCGCTTGAACCAGTAGTCCAGCAGAATGTTCGCATAGCGATAGTTTATTTCTGTTTCCATAATTTGAGTTTATTTGGTTTCCACAAATATGTGCCAACAAAACGTAAATAATGTTAAGAAACAGAAATAGTTTTTCTTATGCCCTTAGAAACCTATGACTAAAGTGTTTGATGGCACCGCCGCCGGAGTGTACGATTTCCGGCGGCTAAAGACCGGGCGCTGCGGGGGGCTCTGGGGAAAGGCCCTCCTCGCGCCCGGCTTTTGCCCGAACTGCTCGACTTATGCCTGAATCGAATGGTTTCCGCTTGCTTTAGTGCTGGCTCAGCGGCGCCGGTGTCCCTGCGGCGGCACCACCTGTCACGCTTACCCTGCCGAATTGCGCCCGGTGTCCCGGAATCTGCACCACCTGGCGCAGTAGGGGTTGAAACAGGCTGTGGTTGGGCTCGGTGGGGATACTCTGCGGGCAAAGAATAGGGCGTTATCTTGCCTGCAGAGTAAAAAATTTACTCCCAGGGAAAGAAATCGGGGTGTTTTCATGTCCTGGGAGTAATCGAAATATCTGGGCAGTCCAGATTTTAGCGCCAGTCTTCCAGTTTGAGACCTGGGATGCTGGAGAGGTGTTTCGTGTTATTCGTCACAAGGCAATGGCCCGCCTCTAGAGCTGAGGCTCCGATCAGTAAGTCGAACTCATCCAAGCGCTCTCCTTTGCGCTCAAGAAGTGTTTTTATCTCTCCATAAACAGCCAAGCAAGGGGCAATCGACAGTAGATCAAAAAGTTCCAACAAGAAGCGGATGTCCTGCTTTTTCTCGAAAGATCGTTCGCCTTTATATGCCCCATAGTACAACTCAGCGATTGTGATTTCTGATATACAGCAGTTTCTAGGGCCGGCATTTTCAACATGGGCCCGGACTGTGCGGTTGCCTTTTAGCAGCTCTATGCATATATTCGTGTCAAGCAAATACATACGTCAAGACTTAATATTCCTCGATAATTCTTGTATTGCCGAAAGACCTTTCTGAACGCAGTTTGGCAGACAATTCATCAGCTGAAGTCCCATCATCCCATGCGCCGCTTAGGCGATCAAGCAAACTGATGTCTTTTCTGTCAGAAGTGCTCTTTTCCAATCGAAAAGGGGATTCTCCCTTCCTCTATGACTTTATTAACATATATGGTGAATGCGGTGTTAGCACTCATTCCAAATGCCTTACAGAGGGAGTCGAATTGTTCTTTGACTCCTTTCTCAAGGCGCACTGTTGTCATGACCATTCCCATCGTCAATTGTTTTTGCAAAGATAGCAAAATGATAGCATATTTCTATCATATCTAGAAAAAAAGATGATTATGAGCCTGCAAAAGGCCATTCTGCCACCATCCTCTGCGTTTTGTAACTCTTCCATTGTTCTTGATAGTTCACGGACTTGCACGAAAGTGTCAATGATGGCAAGTGTGGTGGTCACGGCTTGTTCACTTTTACGTATGGTTGCAAGCATATATAAACCACGTTCTGTGAATGCTGTCGGTGCAACTTTGCTGAATTTCAATTTCTTAAGGTGGTCAAAACTTTTGACCACCCTAAAAAACCTATAACTAAAGCGTTTGTGGGCACCGCCGCCGGAGTATACGATTTCCGGCGGCTAAAGACCGGGCGCTGCGGGGGGCTCTGGGGAAAGGCCCTCCTCGCGCCCGGCTTTTGCCCGAACCTCTCAGGATAACAGGGGCGTCTCTCAGGTTGGAAGAGCTGGACTTTAGAATAAAGAAAAACCGAGGGGAAAGGGTAGAATGCCTTTTGGCATAGGGCATTGTCTGGCTATCTTATAGTACCCTTAATACCTCCGATAGTGACTTTTGACCCTCTCGCATTTGCCATTGCGTTGACGCATATACGCCTTCACTTTGACTATTTTTTCGATCTCCACCCTTATGGAGATGCGAACAGGCTTTGGTCTTGTTCTTCTTTTCATTTGGATTTAATAAAGTTAGTGTGAAAGAACAACGTCCTCCCTGCTTCAGTACCTCCCCTCGGTTGAATCTTTATTGACAAACAAACAGGCATCTATTAAGGGTAGATGCCTGTTGAACATGACTAACAGTCATAAATCCAAATGATGGATACAAAGGTATAAACTTTTCTTAATTAGAATCTACTTATTACGTAAAAAGATTGATTCATACCCCCCCGAAAACCAATCTGCTCGGCTTTTGCCCGAACCGAAAAGCGGCTCGCTTCCTGAGTTCGCCCGGTGTCCCGGAATCTGCACCACCTGTCGCACATACCCCGCCAAATTGGGTCCGGTGTCCCAGAATCATCCCCACCTGTCTCGCTTCCCCCGCCACACCTCGCCCGGTGTCCCTTCTGCCGCCCCAGTGGGCGCACTTACTAAGGAGGTCGAATTTTTCGACCTCCTCTTGCTAACGTGACCGATTCCTTATGTCCTAATATGGGAACTCCTAAACTCACACATGCTCCCGGCGCCTAAAGTTCTGATTGTTAGGTATTGATTCAATATTAAAGTTGGCCTGTGCGGCACTTTAATTATATTCAAGTCATTGAGTTTGAATGGTTTGACTGTCAGTGGCGAATGGCACCGCCGCCGGAGTATACGATTTCCGGCGGCTAAAGACCGGGCGCTGCGGGGGGCTCTGGGGAAAGGCCCTCCTCGCGCCCGGCTTTTGCCCGAACTGCTCGACTTATGCCTGAACTGAATGGTTTCCGGTGGCTTTAGCGCTGGCTCAGCGGCGCCGGTGTCCCTGCGGTGGCACCACCGGGCACGTTTACCCCGCCGAATCGAGCCTAGTGTCCCGGAATCGGCACCACCGGGCACGCTTACCTTGCCGAATTGCACCCGGTGTCCCGGAATCGGCACCACCAGGCGCTGCAGGGGTTGAAACAGGCTGAGTCTGGGTTTAAACAGGCTGTGGTTGGGCTCGGTGGGGATACTCTGCGGGCAAAGAATAGGGCGTTATCTTGCCTGCAGAGTAAAAAATTTACTCCCAGGGAAAGAAATCGGGTGTTTTCATGTCCTGGGAGTAATATGCCGCTCAGGGCCCTGCGGCTTAGGGATCTGCCGCTCGGGTCCTAGCGCTCGTGGATCCTGCCTTCCTGGGGCTTGACGTAGCGGTTGCCGGTGGCGGCTTTCACGGCGTCGACAAAGACAGGGGAGTAGGCCGGAGTGGTCGGTCTCTGGAAGCCGGGACCGGGACGTCCGACAAGGATCTCGCCATTCTGGCTGGCCCTGATGCTCTGGTCGTTAAACTTGACAATCAAGAGTTTAGCAAGCTTGTCCCAACGCTTCATCATCATGTCGGTGTAAGCGATAGTCTTGCCGGTCAAATATTCAGTCCTATCTGAAGGAGTCAGCTCCTTGGCCCTCTTCTCGACCTCCTCCTGATCCTTGGCATAGAAGCCCTCAAGCTCGGCCTGGGCCTCCTTCAGATCGCCGATCATCGCACTGTAGCGTGGATAAACCATATTCGCCACGAAGTTGTTCATCCAGAAAGCGCTCTCGGTGCTGAATTCGTTCATGCTGTTGTTCTCCCTGCGGAACGGATCCGGAACCCTGTTGATTCCGCAATATGCGGGAACATAGGCAACCATCGAGGCGTCATCCATATTGAAATATGTCACACCACCGACAGCGTCAGGAAGCCAATCCCTCATCTGGCAGACCATGGTCATACCGCTCTGCTGGCAGCCGATGGGCCTCTCGCGGAACATCTCGGTGCCGTCGCTGGAGGTGTAGTTGACTGGCTGGTTGCGGTAAGGGGAAGCCCAAGGACCGGCGCTGACATCAGCGGTCATGTCAAGAGCTGTGCCCTCGTAGTGGTCACGCATGTCGTTCATGATGTCACGGACGGAGACGGGTTTGTCGGGCTTGATCCATAGCGGAAGGTGGTCATACACAGACATATCGCCGTCGATGTAGGGGAGATATTTGTCAATCTCAGTGGTGTCATAGTGGTGGCGGTAGAAGCTCCAGACACGGGCCTCGCAGTAGCGGATAGTGCCGAAGTCCATCGGGCCGTAGGCCTCGCGGAAGCTGAAGTCGGCGTCAGGGCCATCGTAGTAGCCTTGCTCCCTCGCGAAGGAGATGATGTCGGCGCAATACATGCACTCTATGTCTCCGGTGACGACGCAGAAGCCGAGCTTCTTGTCAACCTTCTTGGCCTGGGGGAACTGCTGAATACGGCTGGAGTTGGCGTAGGCGCAGATGCAGTCGTCAGGAACTCTCATGGCGATCCAGATTGCGCCCTTGTTGCCCTTACCCTTGCCGATGATCTCCATGATCCAGGCCTCATTCTTGTCACAGACGGCAAATGACTCACCGGTGCTGCTGTAGCCATATTCCTGGACCAGGTTGTGGATGCAGGCGATGGCCTCACGGGCTGTGGTTACTCTCTGGAGGACAATGTCCATAAGGGTGAAATAGTCGAAGTAGCCCTCGGGATTGCGTAGCTCGTTGCGGCCGCCCCATGTGGTCTCGACGATGGAGACCTGATTCTCGTTCATCAGGCCCACTACTCCGTAGGTGTAGGGGACTTGGGTGATGAAGCGGCGCTCGGTACTTGGGCCCCAGCCTCTAAGCTCGATGAGTTCGCCTTCGGCATGGCGGCCGGGGGCGCTGTAGGTGAGGGGTGAGGCGAAGCCGAAGCCGTCGCAGTTGTAGGTGCAGATGACGCTTCCGTCAATCGAGGCTTTCTTGCCGACGATGAGGTTTGTGCAGGCGAATGAAGCCACGGTCGCGAATACCGCCGCGACCGTCAGGATCAATCTTTTCATGTTCGTTTTATCTTAATTGTAAATTGTTTTCTTTTCGAAATATAACAAAAAACAACTATTATGGCAAATCAACCTTCGTTGAGACGAGGGCGGGGGATTTGGACATGTCTTGGGGGTTGGTGCCGGGGAGGCCCTGGGGAATGGGGGCATGGAGCCGCTCGAAGAGCTGCCGCCAGTAGAGGGGGAACTCTCCGTCGGCGTCCTTGAAATTCATCGGTACGGTGTCGAAGACATATTCCCCGTCAGGACCGACATAACAGTCCCTGACCAGCTCGCTGCAATATAGCGAGTCGTCCGAAGGCATGAAATGGAGGTCGTATGGACGTCCGAGGTATTTCCGTGTGTTGGCCACATATTCAGCGGTCTTGGAAGGGTCCTTAAGGCGTTTGACTATGAAGACCGGCATGGAGCCGTCCTTCAAGGTGAAATCTGTGACGAATGTGTCGAGGGGATGGCGGTCGATGCCTCTTTTGATCGTGGCGTCGATGATCCATTTACCTTCAGCGTCCACCTCGGCGATAGCCACATGGATGAGGTTGAGGCTGTCGGGGTTGCCGGTGGCGCTGGCGATGGCGGCGTCCATCGAACTGTTGTCAAGGGAATAGTCCATCGGGATCCCGACGAAGACCAGGTCTCCGGTCTTGAGGGTGTCCACCTTCTCAGAGCGGCAGGCCACGAATAGAGACGCCACAATCGAGAGAAGGATTATCGAATGTCTCAACATATTCATTTAGAGATATTTCCAAACTTGACGCAGAAGATTGGAGTTCCGTCCCTGCGGCCTTCCACGAAGGTGGCTTCTTCCGAGTCTGCCCGGTAAAGGGCGATCTCGTCACCGGGAATGGCTTCATGGTGGAAGACTATCTCAACCTCGTCGACACGTACGCCTTCGGGGCCGTAGTCCATGCAATCCATCGCCCAAGCGACATAGCGGGCATTGTTGGTATGGCCCACGAGATCTATATCTGAATATGCCACCTTATGGGTCGTGACGAAGGTCTGCTCAATGCCCCTGGGCATCATCACCTTGCCGGCGGGAACCTCGATAGCGAAGTCGTGGCAGGCCGTGTCCTCGGATGGGAGAACATCCTCCGGACGCGCCATGCGCCGGCTTGTGACATCGATCACAACCCAAGAGCTCGTGGCCTCTATCATCCTGTGGCCGTCCTTCCCGAGAACCTCGAAATCCCTCACGAAGAATGGACCGAAAGCGCCTCTGTGCCAGGTGTGGATAGTGACCTCATCCTCCCAAACCGGGGCGTCCAGGAAGCGGAAACGCATCCTGGACAACACCCAAGCCAAATTGTTCTCTATAAGCTCATAATAACCGAACTTCATGGCGGAGGCAGCCTGGTAGGCCATCTCCTGGGCCATATCCATGAACGCCGAAGGCTTCAGCCGCTTGGCCGAGTCGACCTCGTAGCATTTAACGGCAAAGGAATCGGTTACCTTTTTGTCCGGCTGAACGGTCACTCCCATGATTTATCTTCTTTTCTTGCCGGATTTGTGGTGCTTGCGGCTTCTGCGGCTCAGCACGACAGCCACGATAAGAGCGGCAATGATACCTCCGATAATGAGGTAAGTAAGGGCGCTGGCGTTGCTTCCTTTGACCCTTGACCACATGGTGATCAGCATCTCGGAATCCTCACCCCAGTCGTGCTCGAGGGCGCAGCGGGCGATCACCTCCTTGGTCGGATAGAGAAGAGGATCGATGTGGACCGAGTCGGCTTCAGGGCCGAAGAAGTAGCTCAGATCCTGAACATCGCAAGACTCGTCGATATAGTTGGCGAGCATCTCTGGAGTGCCGCAGGAGTTGGAGTAACCCACAAAGTCACAGTTCTTTATCGAATTTCCGGTCTCGCACATGAAATTGATGAAGTAGCGGGCGGCCTTGACGTTCTTGGCATATTTCGGGATAACCCAGCCGTCGAACCAAATTGTCGAACCCTCGTCCGGGACGATGAAGTCCAGGGTGACTCCGACCTTCTCGGCCTCGTCACGAGCCCATCTTCCGTCACCGCTCCAGTTGAGGCTTATCCAACCCCTCTCGAGTATGAGCTGATCCTTGCCGAAGTCAGCCTCGTAACCGGCCACCTGATCCTTGATCTGCATCAGGTAGTTCTCGACAAGGTCGACATTCTCCTTGGAGGGAACGGACAGCAGTTCCTCCCTCGTGACGGTGCCTGCGGCGATCTCATCCTTCTTAAGGTACTGGATGATCTGGCTGTAAATGTCACGGGCGGCATCCTTTACGAATATCTTGTCCTCGTACTTGTGGTTACGCAGCACGTCCCAAGTTTTAAGGTCTTCACGGTCAACATGTTTCGGGTTGAATATGAAGCCTACTGTGCCCCACATGTAAGGCACGGCGTACTTGGTCGGGTCGACGTCGCCGGTATTGAGTTCCTTCAGGCGCTCTATCAGGTAAGGGGAGACCCCGCTCTTGATGTAGTTGGGAGTGCTCCCGAAATCCTGCTCGATGGGGAGGAGCAGGTCGTAGCGGATCATCCTCTCGATGATGTAGTCGGAAGGGCAGACGACATCGTAGTCCTCATGACCCTTCTCGATCTTGGAGAGCATAGTCTCGTTAATATCGAAGGTCTGGTAGACGATCTTGACCTTCTCTCCGGTCTGTTCCTCGTACCACTTCTCGAAATCCTCGATGAGGCTTTCTTCCATGTAGTCACTCCAGTTGTAGATCTTCAGGATGTGCTCCCTGTCAGAGGAGCAACCGGCGATCATAAGCGCCGCCGCGAGGATGCAGAGTAATCTTTTCATTTCCTATAGATTGATATGGTTTTGCTGGTTGGCCTTCCCCTGCCTGGTGTTGATCAGGCCGAGGACGACGAGTATTATAATGAATATCAGTGTCATGAGCGGACGCAGCTCGGGAGTGAGGCCACCCCTGCGCGCGTCGGCGTAGATAAAGGTTGAGAGTGTCTCAAGGCCGATCGTGCCCCTGGTGAAGAAGGTCACGGCGAAGTCATCCAGGGACATCGTGAAAGCCAGGATGAAGCCTGTGAGCATTCCGGGACGGAGCTGGGGGACCAGCACTTTCCAGAGCGCCTGGGAAGGCGTCGCTCCAAGGTCGAGAGCCGCCTCGTAGATGTTGGGATTGATCTGTCCCAGCCTAGGCAGCACGCTCAGCACGACATAAGGCGTGCAGAAGGTGATATGGGCCAGGATGACGGTCATATACCCTTGCGAGAATCCGAGGAACACGAACAGCAGGAAGAGGGACACACCAGTGATCACATCCGGGTTGATCATGGGGATGTGGTTGAGGAACTGGATAGTCTTTTTCTTCCGTCCTCTCAGGTGGAAAATGCCTATGGCTGAGACGGTTCCGAGAATCATTGACACGGCGGCGGAGACCAGTGCTATAATGAGGGTGTTCTCAATGGCCTGCACCAGGCCGTGCCCTCCGGTGATGTTCCCGGTCAGGAGGTTGGCGTAGAGCTTTCCTGAGAAACCTGTCCAGCTACCGAACGCTTTGGCCTCAGTGAAGGAATAGACAGCGATGAACACTATCGGGGCGTAGAGCAGGATCAGAAGGATCCAGAGATATGCTTGAGCGAAAAACTTCTTCATCACAGAGTCCCTCCCTCAACTTCGCGGTCCTCGCCTCCGAGCAGGACGGTGGTTAGACCGATTATCACCAACATTATGAATGAAAGCGCCGCGCCATAGTTCCACATCGAGGAGTTGATGTTCTCCTGGATGATGGTTCCGAAAAGCTTAATCTTATTGTTAGTCAGGAACTCAGATATGGCGAATGTGCTAACCGTAGGCATGAATACCATAAGGATGCCGCTGAATATTCCCGGCTTCGATAGGGGCAGGGTGATCTTGCGGAACACCTCCGAGGGAGTCGCTCCAAGATCAGCGGCAGCCTCCCCGTAGGACTTGTCCATCTTCAGGAGGACGTTGTAGATCGGGTAGATCATGAACGGCAGGTAGTCGTAGACCATACCGAAGATCAAAGTGCCTTTACCAAGAGTGAATCCGAACACGTTGAACAGCTCCGCCGTGGCCAGTGTCCTCATCAAAGCGTTGACCCACATCGGGAGGATGAACAGGATGGCTGTCACGGTTGATTTGTTGAGATCCTTGTTAGCCAGGATGTATGCTGCTGGATAACCTAACAATAAGCAGATCAATGTGTTCTCTATAGCGACCTCAATCGACACGGCGAAGGTGCTGAGGGCGTCACCATCGGAGAAGAACCGGGTGATATTGGAAAGGGTGAAGCCTCCGCTCCCGTCTCTCAGCGCATAAAGCACGATCAACAGGAGGGGTAACGCGACAAAGAGTACCAGGAATATGAAATAGGGTAGTGCCCAGTTACTTCTCTTGCCCATTTCCCGCCTCGACTATGATATCCCCAGGTTGGATGCTGATTCCGACAAGGTCGCCCTTGTCCCAGATGTCGTCTGTGTCGACGTAGAGATATTCACCACTCTCGGTCTTGACCGTGAGGTGGTAGTGGTCCCCTTTGTAAAGGATGAACCAGACCTCGCCACTCGTGACTCCATCCTCCAGATGGTCCCAAAGGTCGACCTTTGAGAACTGGATGTGTGCCTTTGCGGGTCCGTCCGCGCCGGCGGGGATCGTGGAGCACTCGAACTCCTCGCCGAGCATCTCGATGTGAGTCTCGTCGATGATCTCGCAGTCCAGAACGTTCTCGGTCCTTTCCTTCTTCATGACCTGTATGTCGTCCGGGTTGATCTTCATCTCAACCATAGTTCCGGGCTCGTAGGCGTCATAATCCTGGATCTGGAGCTCGTTGCCGGAGTCGGTGTCGACGTACATCTCATAATGTACTCCCTTAAAGGCGCATGACTTGACTTTACCGGCGAATTGGGCTCCGTCGATGGCCGTGCCGATCACCACGTCCTCAGGACGGATCACGACATCGACAGGGACATTCTCACCAAATCCTTCGTCAACGCAAGGGAAATCGTGACCTATGAAGCTGACTTCCCGGTCACGTATCATCGTGCCGTTCAGGATGTTACTCTCACCGATAAAGTCGGCGACGAATGAGTTGACCGGCTCGTTGTAGATGTCAGTCGGGGTGCCGATCTGCTGGATCTTGCCCTCGTTCATGACTGCGATCGTATCACTCAAGGTCAAAGCCTCGCCCTGGTCGTGGGTGACGTAGATGAAGGTGATGCCAAGCTTCTGGTGCATCTCCTTGAGCTCAATCTGCATGTCCTGCCTCATCTTGAGGTCAAGAGCGGCGAGAGGCTCGTCCAGCAGAAGAACCTTCGGCTTGTTGACGATAGCCCTCGCTATTGCGACCCTCTGCTGCTGGCCACCGGAGAGGGAGTCCACGTCACGGTCCTCGTAGTCGCTCATGCTCACGAGCTTGAGGACTTTACGGACCCTGGTGTCAATCTCATCCTTGGGGACGCCTTTGAGCTTCAGGCCGAAGGCGATATTGTCGTAAACGTCGAGATGAGGGAATAGGGCGTAACGCTGGAAAACAGTGTTCAGCGGCCTCTGGTGAGGGGGAATGCCCGCAACGTCGCGGAATTCCACCTTGCCTCCGCGGTCGCCCCATTCCATCATGATGCGCCCTTCATCCGGCTGGAGAAAGCCTGCGATCATCCTAAGTAGGGTGGTCTTGCCGCACCCGGACGGGCCAAGGAGGGTGACGAACTCTCCTTTACGGATGTACAGGGATATATCCTTTAGCACCTGATTGTCTCCGAATGACTTGGAGAGGTGCTCTATGTTGATGATGATGTCGTTCTTGTTCTCGCCCATTATCGATTCCCGGGGATGTTGAGGTAGTACATTGCCCCGATAGTGAGGGAGTTCATATTAAAGAGGTGCTGATGAGCGGCAGCGACATGGATACGCAGGTTCTGGCTGTTCCTGAGGGGGAACCAGTGGGCGGCGACGCCGAATATTCCGTTGTCCAGATTCTGCTTGTGGGCATGCTCGAAACCGGCCCTGCCTATAAACTCCCAATGGTCTGAGGGATTGAATTTGGCGGTTCCGAATATGGAGGCGCCCCTACGGAGTATAACCTCAGGATCGCCCACCATGTTGGTGAAATCAACCCCAAGGGTCCAGTCGCCGACCTCCAATTGGTGGCCGAGGCTGAACATCCATTCATAACCTCCGTCCCAATTGCCGATCATATTTGTGCTGTAGAGTAAGCTCAAAGGTCCGTAGTTGCCCTGATACTGGAACGAGTAGGACATCGCGTCGAACGGCTTCTCCCCGTAAGGAGAACTGACTGCCTGAAGGAAGAATCCTGTGCTCTCAGCATCGTTCATCCAACCGGCCTTGAGGCCCCACTGGTAGCACTGGAACTGATTGTAGAGCGAGGACATCATGTCCCAATGGATCTCGTAGTCGTTCTGCTCCAGCTCGAATCCGCCGAAAGTGACAACCTGTTTTCCCGCGGTGAGGATGAAGTTGCCCGGGTAATACTCGAGATATGCCCAGTCGCACCAGTTCACGTCGTCAGAACGCCAGGTGTTCTGATACAACGGTTTAGGATCAGTACTGAGCCAATGGTTGCAGATGCTGAACGAGAGTTTGTCAGAAATGTCTCCCTCGAAAAGAGAATAAAGTGAAGAATTGCCGAGAGTCGCCTCTTCAAATTTTCCATCGTAAAACACCGGATTGTAATCAATCCTCGGAATGATGGTGATCCCGGCACTGGTGCCGGAATCGTCAGCCCCTTGCGCCTGGGCAAGGGTGCAAAGCAGGATCGAAGCCGCTAAAACAACCAGTTTCTTCATTTAAACCCATAAAGAATTATTTAGTTCAACTTGAGACGCGAAAATACGAAAAAAAAACTATTTAGACGCTTTCTTCATATTTATTATTATGACTCCGTTGGTTCCTCTGACTCCATAGATGGCTGTGGCGGAGTCTTTCAGGACATCTACAGACTGGACATCATAGGGATTGATCATAGAGATGTCATCCATCTCGACCCCATCCACCACGAAGAGCGGATCAGTAGGACTGTTGATGGATTGGATGCCCCTCACGTAGACTTTCGCGGTGAAAGCACCGGTGCTGTGCACCTCAACCCCCGGGACCATCTCCCTCAGAAAATCGTAGATCGTGGTGTAGGTTCTGGTGTTTTTGTTCTCCAAGTGTGAGACTGAATTTGTCAGGTTCTTTTGGGACATTTCCTGGTATCCGATATTGACAGTCTCGTCTTCCGTCTGGGCGATTTGCCTAGAGGAGGAACATCCCGCGGCCACCAGAGCGATCACGGTCAAGGTTTGAATCAAGTTAATGGCTCTCATTTTATCTCGGATTATTTTTTCTTCACATTATTCTTCTTCACAGCGACGTTATTCTTCTTAACGACTATGTTATGCACCACGGCGGTAGAGTCCTCGAGGCGGAGGCGGAGCCACTCCTCGATCTTCTGCAGCCTGTCATTCGGGATAGGCTTGTCTGAATTCGCTATGATGATAGTCATGTCCTTGACTTTCAGGCTGTCATCCACATTCGCTCCTTTGCCGATCGCGAGATCTTTGACCTCGGGATAGCTGAACCTTACCTCCTTGGTGACTCTCTGGTAATTGATCTCCTTGCCTTTTATGTCGGAGATTTCCTTCTGTAGCGCTTCTATCTGCTTGTCCTTACGGGTCATCTCGTCCTCAGCACGGTCATAGATGCCCTTGAGGATCTGGTCGGTGCTCTTCTCCGAGGTTCCGAAATCGCTCTCCTTGAACACGAGCCTGGAGGTTGGAATCCCGTGGAACTCAGCTGATTCTGTCAGTGAAGTCCTCTCAGCGTCAGAGAGTTTGTTGCCGGCGTAATAAATCTCGACCTTGCCGTCCTTGCCGCTAGTTATCTTGTAGTCATAGATGTATCCCTGGCTGTAGTTCTTGTTGGCTGCTATGAAGCTCTGGACATTGCGCTCGATGTTGTTATCCTTGACCATAAGCACGGCGCTCCAGAGACTCGGTACCATGACAATTATGACAGCGAGTGTCATGAGAGTCCTGGTCCGCTTGGCCACAGCCGGGAATTTGTATTCGGCTTCCTTGAACCTCAAGTACTTGGTCATCAAGAAGGTGGCGAGGATGATGAACACACAGTTGATGAGGAAGAGGAGCATGGCTCCGAGGAAGTACTGCGGATTGGCTTTGGCGATTCCGTAACCGGCCGTGCAGAGAGGCGGCATGAGGGCGGTGGCGATGGCGACTCCGGACAGGACAGTGCCTTTTTCTTTCCTGCAGCTCTCGAGGATTCCGGCGAGACCGCCGAACAACGCTATAAGAACATCGTAGATAGTCGGCCTGGTCCTGGCCAGCAGTTCGGTCGGATTGACCAGGTTAAGAGGCGAGATCAGGAAGTAGAATGAAGCGGCGAGTAGGCTTACCACCACCATAATCAACAGGTTCCGGAAACTGCCATTGAGCAGGCGGACGTCGCTTGTGCCAAGGGACAGACCGATTCCCATAATGGGACCCATCAGGGGAGAGATCAACATGGCGCCGATGATGACAGCCGTGGAGTTGACATTGAGGCCGACAGACGCGATGATGACAGAGAAAGCGAGGATCCATACGTTAGGCCCCCGGAAATAGATGTTATTCTTTATCTTCGCCGCTGCCTCGTCAGTGTCGATCTGGTCGTTGATATAGACGATATCCTTAAGCCAGCTCTGGAATCTTCCGTTTCCTTTCATGTCCTTCATTAGGTTGATTTGTTGCTAATATACAATAAATTCTTATTTTTGTAACTCTAAATCACCAATGAGATGAAAAGAGTTCTGTTTTCCCTGTTCATTTTCGTCACAGCCCTAGGCGCCGCCCGCGCTGACGAGGGAATGTGGCTTCCGGCCCTGATCTCCCAGAGGATCGGTGACATGCAGGCCAAAGGTTTCAAGCTTTCGGCTGAGGACATCTACAGTGTCAACCAGGCTTCCCTTAAGGATGCCGTCGTCCTTTTTGGCGGCGGTTGCACCGGGGAGATCGTGTCTGATGAGGGTCTGCTCCTCACCAACCACCACTGCGGCTATTCCTTCATCCAGCGCCACAGTAGTGTTGAGCACGACTATCTCAAGGATGGTTTCTGGGCTATGGACAGGAGTCAGGAGCTTCCCAACAGGGGACTGACAGTCAGTTTCCTTCAGCATATGGAGGACGTCACCGAAGCGGTTCTGAAGGGATATTCCCCCTCGATGACTGAGAAGCAGAGGGATTCCGTGATCAGAGTCAACTCGGGCGATATCGTCCGTGCCGCCATGGCGGAGGGGAAAGGACTCCGCGCGAGCGTCGAGGCCCTGTACTACGGCAACCAGTATTTCCTTTTCGTCTACAAGATTTACCGTGACGTCCGCCTTGTGGGAGCCCCGCCGTCCTCGATCGGAAAGTTCGGTGGAGACACCGACAACTGGATGTGGCCCCGCCATACCGGCGATTTCTCGATATTCAGGATTTACGCCGACAAGGACAACGAGCCTGCCGATTACTCTGAGGACAATGTGCCTTACAAGCCCAAGAGATTCTTCAAGATCTCCCGCAAGGGCGTTAAGGAGGGTGATTTCACATTTGTCTACGGCTGTCCCGGCAGCACTAAGGAATATGTCATGTCAGAGGATGTGAAGTACACCGCCGAGGTCTCCGATCCCCAGAAGATCGATCTCCGCACAAAGAGGCTCGACATCCAGAAGAAATACATGAACGCCAGCCAGGCTGTTCGTATCCAGTACTCTTCCAAGAACGCCAGTGTCTCCAACGCCTGGAAGAAGTGGCAGGGAGAGGAGAAAGGCATCAAGAAGATGAAGACCGTCGCCGCGAAGCAGGAGTTTGAGTCCCGCTTCAATAAATGGGCGAAAGGAACTGAATATGAGGGACTTGTCGATAAGTTGGGAGCTCTATACGCCGAGCGTAACCCTTATTTCCGCGCCTCTGAGTATTACTCCGAGACTGTCAGGGCAATTGAGATCCTTAACTTCGCCTCGGGTGTAGTTTCCACCCTCGAGAGGGGCGCTTCTGCGGCCGGAAACGCCGAGTCTTTCTTCAAGGATTATTACCAGCCTATCGATGAGGAGATATTCGTGGCTATGCTGGAGGCTTTTGACCAGAAGATGGAGGATCGCTTCAAGCCGGAGTATTTCAAAGAGAAACTCGCCGCTTATGGCAGCGTCAAGGCTTGGAAGGATGATCTTTTCAAGAACACTGTGTTCACCGACAAGGCCAAGGTCTCCGCTTTGACAAAGGCAGACCTTGAGACAGTTTACAAGGATCCCGCCGTTGAGCTCCAGAAGGCTTTCGCCACCTGGTTCGCCCAGGAGATCACTCCGGTGGTCAATGAGGCCAACGCCAAGATCCGTCTGGCGAACAGGGACTACATGCGCGCCCAGATGGCTTTTGAACCCAACAAGGCTTTCTATCCGGACGCCAACCTGACTCTTCGTGTGGCTTACGGCCAAGTCGCCGGATACCATCCCGCTGACGGTATGTACTACGCTCCGGTGTCAACCCTCAAGGGTATAATCGAGAAGGACAATCCTGACATATTCGACTACAACATCCCTCAGGTGCTCCGCGATATCTACGCCCAGGGCGGCCACGACGACCAGCCGGTCTGCTTCATTGCCACGAACCACACTTCCGGCGGCAATTCCGGTTCCCCTGTCATCAACGCTGACGGTAATCTTATCGGTATTAACTTCGATAGGGTTTGGGAAGGCACGATGAGTGACATCGCTTTCGATCCTGAGGTGTGCAGGAATATATCCTTGGACATCCGTTACCTTCTGTTCGTCGTGGACAAGATAGGACATGCCTCCTACCTGTTCAAAGAGATGGATTTCGCTGACTAACAAACGATTATGAAGAAAATCCTTGTCGGGTTCCTGCTGCTTTGGATTCCCGTCCTGACGTCGGCCCAGGTGGGTGTCGACAGGTTTTTCCTTGACATGAGAGCCTCCTTCCATCAGGAGACCGAGGACGGGGAGTACAACAGCCAGATGACTGGCGACTATCTCAACCTCCATCTGCTTGGCCATATTACCCCGAAGATCGATTACCGCATCCGCCAGAGGCTCAACAAGAAGGTCTTTGACGAGCGGAACATGTTCAATGCCACCGACTTCATGTATCTTAACTGGCAGGCTACCGACCGTTGGAGCTTCATGGCTGGAAAGCAGACTGTCCTGATCGGAGGTTATGAATATGACGCCGCCCCGATCGACGTGTACTACTACAGCCAGTTCTGCAGCAACATCTACCAGTGCTTCACATTTGGTGTCTCGGCCAATTACCAGTTTATTCCCGGGCAGAGCCTTATCGCGCAGGTCTGCAACTCGCCCCTGTCACTGGGATTCCAAAGCATCTATGCCTACAATCTCGCGTGGAGCGGTAGTTTCGCGCCCTGGTGGCATACCATCTGGAGTGTGAATATCGTTGAGGATCAGGATAAAAGACCTGTAAACTATATCTCCCTCGGAAACCGCTGGACTTTCGGAAACGTTCTTCTTGACCTGGATGTGATGAACCGCGCCGGTTTTGGCCAGGAAGGATTCCTCGGGACGGATATGTCCTTCATCTCCAAGTTTATATGGAGTGTCGGCAACTGGAATATCTGCAGCAAGGCCGGCTATGAATTCAACAATGTCCGCAATGTCGATTCCAACGGTAGGGCTTATGATCTCGTGATAGCTCCCGGCACTGAGTATTTCTATGCCGGAGCTGGCCTGGAGTGGTTCCCCCTAAGCAAGGATAACCTGAGGCTTCACGCCGTGTATTACAGAGACAATTCCGCCCGCAAGAATAACCTCGAAATCGGAGTCACCTGGCGGGCGGATATAATCAAAAAGTAGAGGGATCTTCTACATCAGATCGTGAGCTTTGAGCCACTCGACGCTCTTGGCGACTCCGCCGAGGCGATCCAGACCCATGCTGGGTTCGTCCTGCTCGATGCAGATCCATTTGACACCGGTCTCCATGGCGGTGAGGAGGACCTTTTCCATGTCCATCTGTCCGCAGCCCATCGGCCTGTACTCGAACCAGCCACCCTCGTCCTTCATTGAGTTGTCAGTGTTGACACCGATAAGGGCATAAGGGGCTGAGCTCAGCTTGCCTTCGAGCTTATAGTCCTTGGCGTGGAGGACGGGCGTGCCGCCATTGCCGTATTTCTTGAGAGTCTCGCACACGTCGAAGCCGGCATAGTCGCACCAGCAGGCGTCAAGCTCGTTCTGGAGGTTCTCGCGGCTGTTGTTGGCGAATATCTCATCGTATCCTACCTTGCCGTCAGGAAGCTTCACGAACTCGAAATCGTGGTTGTGGTAGAGAAGCTGGAAACCGGCCTCGCGAACCTTCGCGCCGACCTCGCCTATCTTGGCCACAGTAGCCTTGAACTGCTCAGGATCAATGCCCGGGCGGCTGGCCTCGTCCATGTACGGGAACACGATGTACTGGACTCCGAGGATGGTGTTCTCCTCAATGACCTTGTCGATGTCATTGATCATCTGGTCGAAGGGGACATGGTTTGAGAAGGGTACAAGACCCAGCTCGGTGCACCAGCGCTTTACTTGGACGACGGAGTTGCCGTAGTACTCTCCGTAGAACTCGACACCGAGAATGCCCATCTCGCTGATCCTTTTCAAGGTGCCATAGAAGTCGGCTTCCAGGTCGGTGCGGACGCTGTAGAGCTGCACTCCGATAGGGAGCTTTTTGGGGAAGACAGTCTTGGTCTCTTTCTTGCCACAGCATCCGGCAAGGAGAAGGACGACCGCAGCGGCCGCCATGATCTTCATCGCTATATTCTTCATCTTCTTCAGTTTTAATTGTTTATACAAATATGTGAATAATTTCCGTCAAATCAAGCTTCTTTTTCCCTTTCCTTGAGTTTCCTAACCGGATCGCAAGTCACGCCTATTCCGAGTTTGCTGAAGGTTTTGCGGTCAACCTCGCTGAGCATCACGCTAGAATGGACCTGGGCACCGGCCAAGTTAGGGAGCTGGTCGATGGCCATCTTGCAGTTCTCGTCAATCAGGCTCATCATCGAGATGGCAACCAAGACCTCGTCCGTGTGTAGGCGGGGGTTACGGCCATGGAGGTATGTGACTTTGGTCTTCTGGATCGGCTCAATCATCGTCTGGGGAATCAGCTTGACGTTATGGGCGATCCCGGCCAGATGCTTAAGGGCGTTAAGCAAAAGGGCCGCACTGGGGCCGAGCAGGGGACTGGTGGTCGCAGTGAGTATGGTCCCGTCGCAAAGCTCGATCGCCGCGGTGGCCACACCGGCCTCATCAAGCCTTTCCTTGGCCGCCACTGTGGTCTTCCTATAGGCCGTGGTGATCTTCGCGCGCTTCATGAGAAGGGCCAGTTTGTTGACTTCACTTTCTGTCGCTTTTCCGTCAGCGAAATTGCAAACGGCTGTGTAATAGCGCCTTATTATCTCCTGTAGAGAAGCCTCCCGGCAAACCTCATCATCGCAGATGCAGTATCCGACCATGTTGACTCCCATGTCGGTCGGGGACTTGTAAGGAGAGAAACCATATATGTCGTCGAAGAGGGCGTTCATCACGGGGAATATCTCAACATCCCTGTTGTAATTGACCGCGGTCTCGCCATAAGCCTCCAGGTGGAACGGGTCGATCATATTGACATCCTCCAGGTCAGCTGTGGCGGCCTCATAGGCCAGGTTGACAGGGTGGGTGAGCGGCAGGTTCCAGATGGGGAAGGTCTCGAACTTGGCGTAACCGGCCTTTATTCCACGCTTATTCTCTTGGTAAAGCTGGCTTAAGCAAACCGCCATCTTTCCGCTTCCGGGGCCAGGAGCTGTCACCACAACCAAAGGTTTGGTCGTGATCACATAGTCATTCTTGCCGAAACCCTCGTCGGAGTCGATCAGGGCGACATTGTTGGGATAATCCTCTATGGTATGGTGGTAATATACCGTGATGCCCATGTTCTCGAGGCGCTTGCGGTAAGCCTCGGCGCTTGCCTGGCCATTGAAATGGGTGATGACAACACTGTTGACGCTTAGCCCTCTATCCATAAATTCGTCCCGCAGACGCAGAACGTCGACGTCGTAGGTGATTCCCAGGTCACTGCGGACCTTGTTCTTCTCGATGTCGACAGCGCTGATCACAATGATGATCTCGGCGTCGTCTTTCATCTGCATCAGCATTTTCAGCTTGCTGTCCGGCTCGAATCCGGGAAGAACCCGGCTGGCATGGTAGTCATCGAATAGCTTGCCGCCGAACTCCATGTAAAGCTTGTCGCCGAACTTGGCGATGCGTTCCTTGATGCGCTCTGATTGGATTTTGATGTATTTCCCGTTGTCGAACCCGTATTTCATAAAAAGAGAGTTGTTTTAAATACGGGTTACAAAATTAAAAAAAAATTCCGATATTCACGACAATTCGACTTAAGATGCGAGAATTGATCTCACTTGATATGTTCCAGACAGCGGGCGTTGGTGTATTGGCCCTGCTGCTTGGAATGTTTTTCACTCGTTCCATCCCATTCCTGAAGCGTTTCTGCATCCCTGCCCCGGTTTCCGGAGGAATTCTCATATCCTTGCTGACCCTGGTCTCTTACAGTTGGCTCGGAGTGGAGTTTTCTTTCGACGGCACCATCAGGGACATCAGCATGATGCTTTTCTTCACTTCCGTGGGTTTCCAATCCGACTTCAAGGCGATAAAAAAGGGCGGGAAACCGTTGATTATCATGGTAGTGCTGGTCGCGGTCCTGATTGTGGCCCAGAACCTGATCTCTGTCGGTACAGCCAAGTTGATGGGACTCGACCCTCTGCTCGGTATGGCCTCGGGTTCAATACCGATGGCCGGCGGACACGGGACTTCGGGTGGCTTCTCTCCATTGCTTGAGAGCATGGGTCTTGCCGGTGCGCAGTCCATCACAATGGCCTGCGCGACCTTTGGACTGGTGGCAGGATCGATGATAGGAGGCCCTCTTGCTGAGATGCTTATTCGCAAGCGTTCCTTGGCTGAGGAGTCTCATTCCACTGATGTCGTGACAGGCTTGGAGGGTAGCGAGGCTTCGCCGGATGCGAAGATGGAGCGTTCGCAGTCTGATGAGAGATCGTTCAGGGACTATACCAAGGCTGTTTACCTGCTTGTCCTCGCCATGGCGGCCGGAATGTGCCTCAGTAAGCTCCTGGCTCTGACCGGAATCACGTTCCCGACATATTTCGGATCACTTATAGCCGCTTGCCTTATCAGGAACTTCACCGAGGCGTTCTCCAAACGGAAGGATACGCTCAAGATGGACAAGATCATTTCGGTCGGGGATATATCCCTTTCCATATTCCTTGGAATCGCCATGTCCACTCTCAAGCTTTGGGAACTGGCTAACCTTGTCCTGCCCCTGTGCGTAATCCTGTTCGCCCAGGTGGCCTTCATTGCCCTTTTCGCGTATCTGGTGGCGTTCCGATCGCTTGGGAAGGACTATGACGCCGCGGTTCTGGTGAGTGGTCTTTGCGGTTTTGGCCTGGGCGCCACTCCGAACGCCATGGCGAATATGTCGGCCGTATGCTTCAAGTACCGTTATGCCGTCAACCCGTTCATAATCGTCCCTATAATCGGAGCTATGTTCGTGGATATAATCAACACCACCATAGTGACCATATTCCTGAATATCATTTAAATCACTTAATACTCAAATCATGATCGCACCAGTCTACTCCGCCTCTCCGGAGCGCTACGAATCGATGGATTACCGACGTTGCGGCCGTTCCGGAATCCAACTGCCTCTCCTATCCCTCGGCCTCTGGCACAACTTCGGCTCCCACAAGCCTTTTGAGGAAGTCAAAACCATGGCCTGCCGGGCTTTTGACAGCGGTATCTGCCATTTCGACCTCGCCAACAATTACGGCCCTGAATATGGCACTGCTGAAGAGAATTTCGGCCATTTGATGTCCAGCGTGTTCAAGCCCTACCGAGACGAGTTGTTCATCAGCTCCAAGGCCGGCTGGGACATGTGGCCCGGCCCCTACGGCAACTGGGGATCCCGGAAGTACCTGATGGCCAGCCTGGACCAGAGTCTGAAGCGGATGAATATAGATTATGTCGACATATTTTATTCCCACCGCTATGACCCGGCCACTCCGGTAGAGGAGACCATGCAGGCCCTTGTGGATATAGTCCGTCAGGGAAAGGCCCTTTATGTGGGTCTGTCACGTTACCCGAAAGAGCAGGCCGCCAAGGCCTACAAGTATCTGGCTGAGCATGATGTGCCATGCCTTCTGTACCAGGACCGCTACAACATTATCGACCGGAGGCCTCAGGATCAGGGCCTTATTGACCTCTCTTATGGTGAGGGAGTAGGTTTTATCTCATTCTCTCCGCTCCAGCAGGGACTTCTGACAGGAAGGTATCTTAATGGTATTCCTTCTGACTCCAGGATGGCCAGGAACACATCACTCAAGCCCGAGGTTTTGACTCCTGAGCTGCTGGACGCCCTTAGAAGGCTGAACGATATGGCTCTCCGCCGTGGCCAGAGTCTCGCCCAGATGTCACTCTCTTGGCTGCTTTCTGACCCCAGGGTGACATCGGTAATCATCGGAGCCAGCTCGGTCGCCCAGATTGACGATGACCTCAAAGCCTTGGATAACAGATACTTCTCTGAAGAGGAGATATTCGAGATTGATTCTCTGTTCGCTGGAAAAGATTTCGGAGTATGAGACGTGTATTGCTAATAGTCCTTGCCGCCATGCTGGCGTTTTCCTGCAAGGAACCGATAGAAAAGTTCAAGATCCAACGAGGGGTCAACATCGCCCACTGGCTGTCCCAGAGTAATGTCAGAGGGGAGCAGAGGGCAGCATTCTTCGTTGAGGAAGATGTCAAAAGGATTGCCGGTTGGGGTTTTGACCATGTCCGCATTCCTATTGACGAGGAGCAGATGTTCGCGGAGGACGGATCCAAGGAAGAGGAGGCCTTCGCCCTTCTTCGTAACGGCCTGGATCTCTGCGGGAAATATGGCTTGAGAGCGATAGTGGACCTGCATATCCTGCGTTCACATTATTTCAATGCCGCCGTCAAGCCGTTATTTACGGAATGCGCGGCTCAAGAGGCCTTCTATGAGTGCTGGAGAAAGATCTCCGGCGAGCTTAAGGATTATCCGACCGACATGGTGGCCTATGAACTTATGAACGAGCCTGTAGCTGACGATCCCGCTGATTGGAACAAGATCGTCGCGGAATGCCACGCCGTGATACGTGAGCTTGAGAAGGATAGGATAATTGTGATCGGCAGCAACCGCTGGCAGTCATTCAGCACCGCGAGCCAGCTGGAGCTTCCCAAGGATGACCCGAACATAATCCTGAGTTTCCATTATTATGAGCCGATGCTCCTGACGCATTACCAGGCCAGCTGGATGGATTTGAAAGATTATATGGGACCGGTCCATTATCCGGGAAAGGTCGTTTCAAGTGAGGAATTGGAGGCTTGTTCGGATACTGACCGTGCCCTCTCAGCGACCTGGACTGACGCCGTTTATGACACCGAGAGATTCGCCAAGGAGTTTGGAATGGTTCTGGAAGTCGCTAAGAATCATGGTGTTCCCGCATATTGTGGGGAATATGGATGCCTGTCCGTCAAGGCAAATGAAGAGTCCAGATACAACTGGCTCTCGGAAATGAACAATGTGCTGGATTCTTTGGGAATAGCCCGCGCGGTCTGGGCATATAGGGAAGGAATAGGAGGCTTCGGCATCCTTTCAGGCACCTCAAATGAGCCTGACTCGAAGATGCTTGACTGTCTAGTCAAGTAAGATGATCGTTTTAATTACTTTTAAAGAGTATTATTAAAATTATTTTATGTAAGTTTGCCTAGTAACGAACTTATTCGATCACAATGAAAAAGGTTTTATTTGTTTTCTCGTTGCTGGCCATGGTATGTGCCGGCAGCGTCAACGCGCAGGTGTCACAGTCACCTGAGCTCGCCACCAAGATCAAGAACGAGGGTTTGAACAACTCTAAGATCGAGGAAATCTCCCAGTTCATGACCGACCTGCTCGGATCAAGGCTTACGGCCTCCCAGCAGAAACGCAGGGCTGAGAGCCTTGTCGTCGAAAAACTAAGGGAGTTCGGTCTCTCCAATCCTAGGGCTGAGTTCGCCGCCGAGTTCCCTCGTGGTGGATGGGATGTCGTGAAGACCTACGCAGCGATGACATCTCCTTATTATTGCGCTTTCTCTGTCAATCCTAAGGCATGGACCGGCAGCACCAACGGCCTTGTGAAAGGGGAGTGCGTGGTGTTTGATGTCCAGAAGAAGGAAGACCTTGATAAATATAGGGGCAATATCGCCGGCAAGATCTTGCTGAGGGCCCCTACACAGACCTACAATATCGGTTTCCAGCCTCTCGCCAAGCGTTACACAGAGGAGGAGCTTGAGGCCCTGTCACAGGACAGGCGTACCGCTGGCTTCATCTCTCCCGCCGGGCCTCCCGGAGGTGGCGCCCGTCCTCGTATTCCTTTCGACAGGGCTTCCATCATGGAGCTCCAGAACCTCACCAATGAGCTCCTCGCTAACGAGAAACCCCTTTGCATCGTCACCGGACGTGGCACTTTCAATGTGCCTAGCGGTACTGGAGCTTCTTACAAAGTCGGTGATCCTGAGCCGGTTCCCGAAATTATAATGCCTATCGAGGACCATGGACGTATGGTCCGTCTGATCCAGAAAGGCGAGAAGGTCGAGATGGAGCTCGAGCTCATCAACAAGTTCACTGACGACCAGGAGGTCCACAATGTTTACGCTGAGATCCCCGGTACTGATCCCAAGATGAAGGATGAGATCGTACTTATCGGCGCCCACCTTGATTCATGGCATGGCGGCACCGGAGCGGCGGACAACGCCTCCGGTTGCATCGTGATGATGGAAGCTATGAGAATCCTCCAGCAGCTTGGCATCAAGCCCAAGAGGACTATCCGTATCGCCCTTTGGGGTGGTGAGGAGCAGGGGCTCTTCGGATCCAGAGGCTACATGCAGAATTACCTCTTCAAGGACAACAAGAAGCTCCCCGGCTTCGATAAGTTCGCTCTTTATCTGAATATGGATAACGGCTCCGGACGTTTCCACGGTATCTATCTTGAGAACAATGACGCCGCCTTCCCGTTCTTCGAGGCTTGGAAGAAGTACATCGAGCCGTTGGGATTCAAGTATCTCTCGCCGAGGAACACAGGTTCTACTGACCATGTCTCATTCTTGAGGGCTGGCCTGCCGGCTTACCAGTTCATCCAGGATCCTCTGGAGTACAACCGTACCTACCACACCATCATGGACACTTACGAGCGTCTCTCACTTGGTGACCTCACCCTGGACGCTACGATCGTGGCTTGGCTGGCGATCTGCGCCGCTGACGATCCCGGCAGGATCCCCGTTAATCCTGTCCAGCCTCAGCAGCCGGGACCGAGACCGTAAAGGTGGAATAAGAGTATGAGAAAAGGGGCCTGCGCGGCCCCTTTTTTAGTGTTTTTCCGTAATAATTCCTATTTTTACATTTCTCTTAAAGACAGTGCCTTATGAATAAAAGAATGAATATGTTCCTTTTGGCCGCGGCCTTCGTCGTGTCAGCCTTTTCCAGTCTATCCGCCAAAGAGCCTTTCCGCATTGGTGTAGCGGGTGTGACCCACGATCACCTTAATGGAGTCGTATCCCAACTCCGTCAGGGAGACATCCAGGTTGTGGGTGTATGGGAGGCCGATCCCAGGTACATCCACGACAATTCCTTGAGCAGGATGCTGCCGGAGAACATATTCTATTCAGATCTCGGGCAAATGCTTGACGAGACAAAGCCCGAGGCGGTCGTGGCTTATGGCTCGATCAAGGAGCATCTCGCCGTCGTCGAGGCTTGCGCTCCAAGAGGCATACATGTGATGGTCGAGAAGCCTCTTGCCACAACGTTTAAGGACGCCCGGAAAATGGCAGCCTTGGCCCGGAAACACGGTATTCTCCTTCTGACAAACTATGAGACCACTTGGTATGCCTCGAACCATTACGTGAAGGCTCAGGTGGATGCCGGAAAGATCGGGGACATATTCAGGATCGAGGTATATGACGGCCATCAGGGCCCTGTCGAGATTGGCTGTAGCAAGAAGTTTCTGGACTGGCTCACAGACCCTATTCTTAACGGTGGTGGAGCGGTTATGGATTTCGGCTGTTACGGCGCTAATCTTGCCACATGGCTGCTGGGCGGTAAGAAGCCGGTGAGTGTCTACGCCGTTCTCCAGCGCAATAAACCCTCTGTCTACCCTAAGGTGGATGATGACGCGACAATAGTCCTGGAATATCCTGGAGCCACTGTTGAGATCAACGCCTCCTGGTGCTGGCCATATAACCGCAAGGATATGTTCGTCTACGGGCATGATGGCCTTCTTTACCAGGCGAATCCTAACCGTGTGGAAGGCACCAAGAAGGGTGAATGGACTGATGCTCCCGCCCTCACAGCTCCGTATGACAATCCGTTCCATCTGCTGGAAGCAGCTGTGAGAGGAGAGATTACGATTGCTCCTGGAGACCTCAATTCGTTGGAGAATAACCTTGTCGTGGTTGAGATTCTCTCCGCCGCTGTAAAGAGTGCCCAAACGGGACGCCCCGTCAGAATCAAATAGCCGATGATCTCGATCCAAGCGTTCAATTTGTTCCTCCTGGCGATGGCCGTGGTAGCCGTAGTGGTCTTCGTCTGCTTGTTTTTCGTAGACGCCGGCTACGGTAAATTCTACCAGCCTAAATGGGGTCCTTCGGTGGACAACAAACTCGGTTGGACACTGATGGAGGCCCCTGTTTTCGTGGCTATGCTGGCGCTATGGTGGTTCTCGGAACGCGGAACTGATTTTGTGCGGATCGTTTTCCTCCTTTTATTCGAGATCCATTATTTCCATCGTTCGTTTATATTCCCGAGACAGATAAGGGGTAAGAGCAAGATGCCGCTGAGCATCATCTTGATGGGTGCGCTATTCAATACTCTCAATGCCTTCATGCAGGGAGGGTGGATATTCTATTTCTCCCCGACGGACATGTACGGAACGAGTTGGCTTCATGGGCTGCCTTTTATCCTCGGAACGGTCATATTCTTTGCCGGTATGGCTGTGAATATCCATTCTGACTCGATCATCAGGAATCTCCGGCAGCCGGGGGACACGGCGCATTATCTTCCCAAAGGAGGCATGTTCCGCTATGTCACGAGCGCCAATTATTTCGGGGAGTTCGTGGAATGGGTTGGTTTCGCTATCCTGACTTGGTCATGGGCGGGAGCGGTGTTCGCGTTGTGGACTTTCGCCAACCTTGCTCCGAGGGCTGCCAGGATTTATGACCTGTATAGCCGTGAGTTTCCGGAAGAACTTGACACTCAGAAGACTAAGCGAATGATTCCTTTTATCTACTGACCCTATGCCTGCTATTGATTCTCCCATATTCACCCCAGTGAAGATAGGTCCGGTCACGCTAAGGAACCGGGTCATCCGTTCCTCGGCTTTCGAGAATATGGCCTACGGGAACAAGCCTTCCCAGGAGCTGAAGGACTATCATGTGGCTGTGGCCAGGGGAGGGGTTGGTATGACCACTTTGGCATACGCTTCTGTGAGCCGGAGCGGCCTTTCATTCGATGGTCAGCTTTGGATGCGGGATGAGATTGTGCCGGCCTTGAAAGACATTACGGATGCCATCCATGCCGAAGGGGCGAAGGCCTCCATACAACTCGGCCATTGCGGGAATATGACCCATCGTTCGACCTGCGGATGTACCCCTGTAGGGGCCTCCGGCGGGTTTAATCTTTATTCTCCGACCTTCGTCAGGGGACTGAGGGAAGATGAGATAGAATCCATTGTCGAAGATTTCGGAAAAGCCGTGGAACTCGCCAGGAAGGCGGGCTTCGATTGCGTCGAGATCCACGCCGGCCACGGTTATCTTATAAGCCAGTTCCTTTCACCATACACAAATCGTCGCAAGGACCGTTTCGGTGGTTCTTTGGATAACCGGATGCGATTCATGAGGATGGTTATCAATAAGGTGATGGAGGTCGCCGGGGATGACATGGGCGTGCTCGTGAAGATGAATATGCATGATGGCTTCAAGCGGGGTATGGGCAGGGAAGAGTGCCTGGAGGTCGCGAAGGAGCTTGAAAGGCTTGGTGTCCACGCGATTGTGCTATCCGCCGGCTTTGTAAGCAAGGCCCCGATGGAGGTCATGCGTGGAGCGATGCCAATCCGTACCTTGGCCCATTATATGAATCCATGGAAGTTCTGGTGGCTGAAGGTTGGCCTAAGGCTTTTCGGTAGGATGATAATCCCCACTGTACCGTACAAGGACGCGTATTTCCTGGAGGATGCCAAGGTATTCAGGGAGACCGTCAAGTTGCCTTTGGTGTATGTCGGAGGGATGGTCTCCCGTTCGTCGATGGAAGAGGTCCTGGATTCCGGCTTTGACGCGTTGCAGATGGCCAGGGCGTTGATTCGGGATACGGATTTTGTCAATAAGATCCGCCTCGGGGAAGTAGAGCGGAGCGAATGCCGCCACTCCAACTATTGCATCGGGAGAATGTATACCCTCCAGATGCGCTGCAACCATTGTTGCGGAGATCTTCCAAAGGCGTTGAGGCGTGAGATTGATAAAGCGGAGGAAAGATGGTCGCGTTAATAACAGGAGGGAGCTCCGGGATGGGGCTGGAATTCGCTCGCCAGCTGGCTGGCCGTGGATATGACTTGTTGCTCGTCAGCAACAAGGAAGATGATCTGGCCAAGGCTTATGAGGAACTTGTCCGTGAATATAAAGTCCAGATACAGACCCGTTTCCAGGATTTGTCGGAACCTCGTGCCGCGGATGATTTGTTCGCTTGGTGCCAAGGGAAAGACATCTTGCCGGATGTGCTTGTCAACAATGCCGGTATGTTCTTTTTCAAAGAGCTTGAGGTCTCAGACCTGGACCGTATCCAGGCCATGGTCAATCTCCATGTCACTACGGTCACCCGCCTCTGCATACTCTTCTCTCAAGCTATGAAAGAGCGCGGGAGCGGACGGATCCTCATAGTCTCATCAATGGCGGCTAAACTGCCCACTCCGGGTATCACTATCTATTCGGCGACCAAGGCCTACCTAAGGAGTTTCGGAAAGTCTCTATCCTTCGAGACCAAGCCCTATGGCGTCAGCGTCACCACGGTCTGTCCCGCCGCTATAGCGACTCCACTTTACAAGCTGAAAGAGAAATGGTTACGGCTCGGAGTGCGGGTGCGTTTGATCCATACCCCGCAGTGGCTTGTCCGTCGTGCCTTGAAGGCTATGTTCAAAGGCAGAAGGCTGATCTGTCCCTCGATCATGAATGTTTATCTGCCGGTGCTGATCGCATCTTTGCCCGGCCCTTTAGAAGCTCGGATATGGGAAAAGTTAAAATAGCCGTCCTATCCTTTTTGATAGTCTCCGGTATTCCTTTGGCCGCCCAAAGGATTGAGACTGTGCCATTCGGGGATTTCGAGCGGTGGACTACCCGTCATATCAAGGAATCAGCGATTATCGGTGGCGAGGTTAAGACTATCTATGTGCTTGGCCCACAGGAAACTATCGATGGGAATATACCGTATGATTATTCCAAGACCCCATGGGCATCGTCCAATGCCTATGCGAAGGTCTCCGGGGTGACCAAAACCAGCCTTTCCGCTGAGCCGGACAATGGGCCGAGCGGGAAATGCGCCAAGCTCTCCACCGTCTATGCTTCTTGTAAAGTGGCTGGTTTGGTGGATATCCAGGTCCTTGCCACAGGTGCTTTATATTGGGGCAAGATGTTCGAGCCGATAACTGGAGTGAAGAACCCTTATGCGAATATGGATTGGGGAATACCTTTCACAAAGCGTCCTAAAGCGGTAATTATTGATTATAAGGCATTTCTGCCGGCGACTGGCAAACTGGTCAAAGGCACTACATTCCGTAAGACAGAGATTCCAGGGGAGGATCCTTGCCAGGTGATGCTCCTTCTTCAGAAACGTTGGGAGGATGAGGACGGGAATATCCATGCTCTCCGTGTCGGCACCGCTTTCCTGAGGATTGGCTCAAGCACTTCGGATTGGATCCAGAACAAGCGGATTCCCGTAATGTATGGGGATGCCAGGGAAGTGTCTGGATATAAGTCATATATGGGCCTGATTTCTGGAGAGAACACTCTCTATGCCGCCAATAGCCGTGGCAAACTCGTGCCGATCCGGGAGGAGGGTTGGGCGTCCTCGAAGGAGGAATGCACCCATGCTGTCCTCCAGATTTCCTCCGGCTCCAGGGGCGGTTTCACAGGGGCTCTGGGGAACATTCTATGGGTTGATAATCTCAGGTTGGAATATGAGAGATAGGATCATTGTGACCGGAGCGTCCGGAGCCATGGGAGCGGCGGCCACGAGGTATCTCGCCGGGAAAGGTTACCATGTCGTCATGGCATGCAGGAACCCGGAGAAGGCTGAGACAGTGAGGGGAGGAGTAATGTCGGATATTCCTGATGCTGAGATCGAGATAAGGCAATTGGATCTCTCGTCTTTGGAGTCGGTCAGAGACTTCGTCAAAGGATTGGAAGGTGAGAGAATCTCAGCCTTGCTGAATAACGCCGGAGTGATTAGCCGGGGGTATTCCTTGACTGGAAATGGCTTGGAGAACACATTAGCTGTCAATTATTTCGGTACGGTTTTGCTGACCAGGCTATTGCTCCCTTTATTGATTCCAGAGGCTCATGTCGTGAACACTGTTTCCTTGACCTGCCGATTCGTCAAAATCTCCGATAAATCACTAATGCCCGAAGAAAAAGAGTTCTCCCGGCTGGGAACGTATGCCAAGTCTAAACTCGCTCTGCTTCATTTCTCACAGGAACTTGCCCGCAGGAATCCTTTATTGAAGGTGAATGTGGCTGATCCAGGGATAGTCAACTCGAATATGATTTCGATGGGGAAGTGGTTCGATCCGCTTGCTGACGTCCTTTTCCGTCCTTTCTGCAAATCTCCTGAAAAAGGGGTGAGGCCGGCTCTTTCCGCTCTTTTCTCGGAATTGTCGGGGAAATATTTTGTCGGTCAAAGAGTTATTGACATTCCGGGACGATTTGTCGACCAGGAACTGGAAAAAAGGTTATGGGATGAGACCTCGAAGATCATCGGATTGTAGCCGAAAAAACGCTATATTCGCATAACAAAAAACAGAATTTCAAGAGATATGAGCAAACATTCGTTCAAGGATTGGTTCACGGTGACACGTTATTGGTCATTCCCTGTCTCCACAATGCCGGTGCTGGCAACTTTCGCTTATTTGTTCAGTGAGAATCTGCTTCCGGGCGGATTCAAGCCTTATCTGGTATTCATCCTTTGCCTTCTGGGCGTTGTCGTCCTCCATTCCGCGGGCAATGTGCTGAGCGACTGGTTCGACTACAAGAGCGGGGTGGATAATGAGAACGCTTTCGCTGTCCCGAATCTTGTATTTCATCACTTTGAGCCTAAAGAGTATTTTAATTTCAGCATTATACTATTCGTCCTTGGTATTTTGATCGGAGTCTGCATAGTCCTTCTGAGCGGCCCGGCTCTATGGATCATAGGTGGAGTTGGAGTGCTGCTCACCTTATTGTATTCATTCTTGAAGTATCACGCTCTCGGCGACCTTGACATATTCATCATTTTCGGAGTATTGCCTGTTATCGGCACCGCTTACGCCGTCACCGGAGTCCTCCATTGGGATGCTCTCGTGTTGTCCTTGCCGATCGGTATTATAACCGTCTCTGTCCTTCATGCCAACAACACTGTTGACATCGTGTCTGATGGAGCGGCCGGAATCAAGACTTTCGCCATGTTGATCGGCGGCAAGGCCTCAAGCATCCTTTATTCCGTTTATATGGTCATCCCGTTCCTTTGCGTCATTGGCGCTGTGGCTGTCGGTAGGCTCCACCCTATGGCTCTCCTCTGCCTCGTAGCCGCTATTCCGGCTTGGAAGAACCTAAAACAAGCTTGTGGCTATGACAAGTTAGGTATAGAAGCCTTGAAGGGGTTGGATCAGGGTTCGGCTAAATTGCAGATGGCTTTTTCTGTCCTGCTTTCCGCCGGACTGTTCATTTCCAGAATGTTATGAGATTCGATTCCAGCCGTCTGGTGTTTTCGGTAGCCATCGCGGCTCTTCTGTGGTTCTACATGTTCAGCCCCTGGACCGGGGGCGCGCCTAACTTTTGGATCGTGATGTCGGTCTCGGCGGTCATATTGACCTCGTGCACCCTCGCTTTCACATCCGACCGGAAGGCCCTTTTGAAAGTTGAAAGGCCTTTGCTTCAATTACTTGGAGGAGTTGCCCTGGCATTTATCCTCTGGGGAATATTCTGGGTTGGGGACAAACTCTCCACATTGATGTTCAATTTCGCCAGGCCGCAGGTGGATGCTGTGTATTCGATGAAAGCCGGTCTTCCGGTCCCTGTAATAGCTGTCTTGCTGCTTTTCCTGATTGGCCCGGCGGAGGAGTTATTCTGGAGAGGTTATGTCCAGAGGACGATGACCCGTCTGTTCCAGGACAGGAAGTGGGGCGCTGATTTGGCTTTCATATTGACCGCCGGTATCTACGCTCTCGTCCACATCTGGTCATTCAATTTCATGCTGATTATGGCCGCACTTGTGGCCGGACTGGTCTGGGGCCTCATCTACCGGGTATGTCCCAAGGCTCTTCCGGCACTGATAGTGAGCCACGCCTTGTGGGACGTCCTAGTCTTCGTAATACTCCCCATCTGATTCCAGAGGCTGGAATGATTGTTCGACCTTGCGGGCTGTCTCTGCGATAACCGAGTCATAGCCTGTGAGAGCGGCGAATGGTGAGAACTGTGCCGCGCGTTCAGCCAGAGGCATCCTGGGGTACCTTTTCGAAGTCGGATGTGGAAGGTTTATTATATCGTCGTACTTGCCCGTCATGCCTTGTGCCCTCCTATCTGCATATTACGTTCTTTGGCAGTCGCTCCATCCTCGAAGTTCATCCCTTTTAGGATGGCGTTCTTTCCGAATTTCCGACGGATCTGGAGAATAGCCTCCTGCTGCCGGCGTTCCTTTTCCTTGTCAAAGGAATCATCGAAGAGCTCAAGTTGCTCAACCTCACTATCTTCGTCCGTCACATTCATCGCAGCCACACCAAGGCGGCGGACTTGAAGCTTCGGGTTGACAATCCTGTCATAAAGGCCTAGAGCCGCCTCTGATATGATGTGGGTGGAAGATGTCTTCCGTCCGAGATTAACTGAGCCGTGTGCCGGTTTGGGCACTGTGCGGCCGTACCAGTCCCGGACCAGATTCGTGCCGTCCGGCCGGTCATCCTGATGCTCGTAATTGACGCTCAAGACTATCTGATCAGTAACCAGCCGCTTCTCGACCAGGTCCATGACAAGGGAGTCTATCATTTCGCCCACAACTACCCTGGCCTTCTCGAATGAATAAGGCTCCATTAAGACCTGCCCTGATCCAAGGCTGTTTGAGGATGGCCTGAAGGCTTTTATATGAGCCATTGTGCAAGGCTCCCATCCCCAGGCGTGGTCTATCAGGAGTTCGGCGTTGACTCCGAAAGTCTTGTAAAGGAATGCTTCCCAGGCGGGATCAAGTGAGTTCCTGGCCAGCTCGCCCATAGTGTGTATGCCGACTGCCTCCAGCCTTGCTGAGATCCCATGTCCCACCCGCCAGAAATCAGTCAGGGGAGTATGGTCCCATAGTAACCGACGGTAAGAAATCTCATCGAGGGATGCCACCCTGACTCCATCCTTGTCCGGCTCGGTGTGTTTCGCGACAATGTCCATCGCGACCTTAGCCAAATACAAGTTGGTTCCTATTCCGGCCGTGGCGGTGATTCCGGTTGTGGCCAACACATCCCGGATCATCCGCATGGCGAGGTCATGCGCTGAACAGGAATATGTCACCAGATAGTCCGTGGCGTCTATGAACACCTCGTCTATGGAATAGACATGTATGTCTTCCGGCGCTATGTATTTGAGATAGACCGCGTAAATCCGGCTGCTGACTTCCATGTAGAGAGCCATGCGAGGGGTGGCAACGATAAAGTCCAGGGCCAGAGACGGATTCGAGCGCAGCAGTGGATCATCGGTTGATTTCCCGGAAAGCCGGCGGCCAGGAGCTGCCCTGCGCCGGTCCTCATTGATCTGGGAAACCCGCTGCTTAACCTCGAAAAGCCTTGGCCGCCCTGAGATGCCATAAGCCTTCAAGGAAGGAGAGACCGCCAGGCAGATGGTCTTGTCGGTGCGGGATGAGTCAGCCACTACCAGATTCGTCGTGAGCGGGTCAAGGCCGCGCTCAGCGCATTCCACGGACGCGTAGAATGATTTAAGGTCAATAGCTATATATGTTCTCTCTCCCACATCCGCGAATATACGAAAAACCCGTCCTATTTGATCGCGGCGCTGATGATCTGGAAGGCGGTCTCGCTGTCAGCCAGCATATTCCTGGAACCGAATTGCTCGATTGTGAGCCAACCGGTGTACCCATCCTCTTTGAGTTTCCCGATGATCTCCACAATAGGGATGCAACCGGTGCCGGCCGGGACACATTTGAGGTCAGTCTTGGACACCCTGTCCTTAAGGTGGAGATGCCCGATTTTGTTCCGGAAATGCTCAAACTGCTCCATGGCGTCCTGCCCGGAGAACTGGAAGTTGCCTGTGTCGAACACCAGCCCGAGATCCTTCGAGACGGCGAAAAGGGAGTCCAGTCTCTCGGCGTTGGATGTGAAGGACCGCTCATTGTCATAGTCCTCGATAAGGATCTTGTAGCCTTTAGCGGTTACTTTGGCGGCGAAAGCGGCTATCCTCTGCCTGGCGTCGTCCATTTCCGCCTGGCTGAAACCTCCTTCGGGGATGAAGCCGGCTACCAGCATCAGTCGGTCGTAACCATATTTGTCCATGAAGTCTATGGTCTTGTCTTCCAACTCCTTCTGGTCAGGCTTGGAATAATCAATGTCAGTGATCACGCAAGAGTGCGCGAAACCGAGACTGTCAAGAGTCTTGAGCTCCTCCGGTTTTGTGAACACCCTGACATCGGCTCCCTCAAAGCCAATCTCTTTGATTCTCTTCGCCGCTTCAGCGAAGGGTATTTTCTCTTGACGGGCGACTGACTCGATGTGGTCGCAAAAAATGGAGATCTTCATTGTCTCAGGAGCTTTGCGGCAGGAGGGAATAATAATGGTAACAGCCACCAACGCGGCCAGGAAAGATGTCTTATTCATGTTCTTCAGATTTGCGGGTCTCTAACGCGAATATAACACTTCCCTCGAAATCTAAAAGCGGATTTTTATACCTCCGTTCATGACAAAGCCGTCAAGTGGGGCGTATATTTCAGAAAATACTGGAATTGAGATACTTCCGGAATAGATGCTGCCGAACCTGGTTTGTCTCCTGTCGGTGAAATTCTCGAAGTTGATAAATAAGGAAAGATGCTCCCAGAATTTCTCGGCCATGAATCCGCAGATCAGGTAAGGCTTGCAGTGGGAGCCGTCTGAAAGCAATTGGGGACTGTAGTAATATGACTCGAGACCTATTCTCCAAAAATCATCTTTCTCGTACATCAGGACGGCGTTGATCCTGTGCTTGGATGTCAGAAGGCTCTCGGTCAACTTTCCTGAGTCTTTCGTATGAGCGTCGGTCAATGTGTAGCCCAGGTAAAGATGCAAATCCTTCCATCCGAATTTGATGTTGGTCTCTCCTCCTTTGGTGTCCAGGTATCCTTGAATATTCCTGAGCGCGGGTTTGCCAGCGTCTTCTTTCAGCAGCAGCGGATTCTTCACCGTGGTGTAGAAAAACAACTGGTTGACGCTGAAGGAGACAGCGCCTCCGAAAATACGGGTTGAATAATTGAAATCCCAGTTAAGTCCATAACTGCGCTCGATCCGATTGTCGGAAGTCAGGGGTTGGAGGTCTCTGAATTGGATTCTCTCGGTCTCTTCAGTGAATAATGTCGGGACTTTATATCCCATCCCTCCTCCAAGCCGTGATGAGAACCTAGTCACGGGTTTGAAAAGGAATGATATTCGTGGAAGTATCTCTGGGCCAAAACTTTGGACATAATCGCCCCGGAGTCCTGTCTCAACGGACAGCCATCTTGAAACATCCCAGTCATTCTGGATGAAGGCACCGTAAACCGAATGAGAATACGAGGTGAACTTATCCGTCCAGAGATTCATTCCGTACACCCAATCTAGGATATCTCCTTTCTGTTTGAGGTTGATCTCTGAGAAAGAAGTAATCTGCCTGCCATCGAATTGATAATCCGGGAGTGTGATCCTCCTGTCATAGCTGGTCAAATTGTTTTTGGCTTCCAGGGAAATCCTCTCGCTGAAATCGTGTGAGAAAACAATCTGTGAGGCGAGCATGGCTGTTTTATTTCGTTCGAAATAACTGTGGGTCCCGTCACCTCTTCCTTTCACATATTCGATGTCACCGCCAAGCCGGTTCTCAAACATTGAATTAAGTCCTAGACTCAGTTTTGTGGCGTCTGACAGATACAGGAATAACTTGGGATTCATCACAACCCTGTCAAAGGCCGGAATGGCGGTGAAACCGTATCCGGATGGATCGTAGGCTTGGTTGTGGTTGTAAGTGGCGAGCATAGTCACACCAGCCTTTTTGAATCTGTGGCTGGCGAAACCACTCGCGTCAAGGCCTCCTGCGGAGGTTCCGTTAAGCAGGAAGGAAATCTCATCCCCGTCGTCCGGAGTCTTGGTCACCAGGTTGACAAGTCCGGCGATCGCACCTCCACCATAAAGGGTTGATGTGGATCCCTTTATTATCTCGACCTGCTTAAGGTCCAGTGGGGGAGTCTGCAACAGTCCAAGTCCGCTGGCGGCTCCAGGAAAAGCCGGCATACCGTCTTTAAGGATCAGGGTATATCTCCCGTCCAGACCCTGGATGCGGATAGCTGAGTTCCCTGAGATTGCTGAGGTCTGCTGTGTCGTGATACCGGTGCTCTCACTCATCATTACCCGGATGTCTCCAGGTTTCATGTTGATTTTCTCGTCAACCTCCTCTTCGGCGACAAATTCGATGCGTGTAGGGATTCTCTCGATGGTGCGGCTGCTTCTGGTGGAGACAACGGATATCGCCTTCAAGGTGTCTTGCCTCTCTTGAGCGAAACCGCTCATTGAGAAGATGATCAAGAAATATGATAATACTGGCCTCAGGCGCATCCATGAATAATTTGGATGCGATAATACGGTTATTCGTTTGCAACCTGGTTGCAAATATCATCCGGCAAACTATTATATTCGCGTTTAAGACACTTGATAAAAGACACAAATGAGGAAGGTTTTGTTGTTTATATCACTGATCATCGCCACCTGCTCTTGCGATCATGCGATTGATAAAGATGCGGTGAGGGAAGCTGTCAGATTCCAAGTGGCCAATTATCCGGAAAGCCACCTGGCGGATTTATACAAGAGCTTTTTCCAGGATCGTTTCGGCCCTGGGCATATTATCAATGACAGGGAATCCGCCCGCAAGTATATTGTCTCTGAGTTTGAAAACGCTGACACTCTGGTACTTCCATACGTCGAACCCTGCGGTTGGGAACACAACTATATGAGAGTATCGCTCTCTGCCATAAGAGATGGTATCATTACCGTGGACGCCTTGACTGACGCCCTTGTCCAAAGCGCCGTTCCAGTCCAAAAAGAAGACTTGGAGTCATGGAAAGCGGAGTGGAAGGAGATTCTTTCCGTGATCTCTGAAGAATGCCCTGACCTGCCTGACTTTGATTCAGAGAAACAGCGGATTGACAGCTTGTTGGCCTCAGGACAATATGCCTTTCATCATAGCGCTGCCTATGAGAAACTGTACCATCCCCATTACCGCATACTCAAAAGGGATATGGCGGATAATCTATTAGGTGAGAAATATGGGAAAAAAGATCAATAACAAACAGATATTCTGGTGGTTGGGAGCCTTGCTGATAGGCGCCCTGCTTGGCCTTGTTCATGTGAAAGGAGTGGATGCGGTCTGCGGTTTCATAGCCACGGTATATACCCGCTTGTTCCAGTTCCTGGCAGTGCCGACAGTGGCTTTGGCAATCACCACCACGCTGATCTCTTTCGGCCGGCAGAGGAGTACCAGGGAGATTTTCACGCACACTATCACCTATACGCTCCTCACCACCTTAGCCGCGTCTCTGGTCGGATTCGGGCTTTATCTTTGGATATCTCCCGGGAACCTTCCTGCGGAGTTGATCTCGTCGGTGGGTGATAGCGCTTCGGGAGAGGCTTCTTTTTATGACCATATAATATCCGTTATACCGAATAACATTGTCCAGCCTTTCCTGTCCGGGAATGTGCTCTCTATTTTGCTCATAGCCGTGGCGGTGGGACTTGCGCTGGCATATATGGGTGAGAGTGAGCGGAAGGATGTGCTGGTCAAAGGGATAGAGGGCCTTCAGGAGCTTTTCTACACACTTATCAAGGCTCTTATCTGGACCTTGCCGCTAGGTATCGCCGCCTTCGCGGAGCAACTGGCGTCACAACTGAGCGGTGGCATTATCCTAGGCTCTTTAGGTAAATACACAGCAGTCATCCTGATCGGGAACGCCCTGCAGTTCTTCTTGGTGTTACCCTTGTTCTTGATCGCAAGAGGAATCAACCCGCTCAGAGTCCTCAAGGCCATGAGCCCGGCTGTCATGATGGCGCTTTTCACCAAAAGCTCGGCGGCTACTCTTCCCGTCACGCTCCAGTCAGCGGAAAACAGGCTTGGAGTCAATCCGAAGGTGTCCAGGTTTGTCCTGCCTATCTGCACGACTATCAATATGAACGGTTGCGCGGCGTTTATACTCGTCAGCTCACTTTTTGTCATGCAGAACGGTGGAATCCACCTGTCTATCGGTGCTATGCTTCTATGGGTTTTGATCTCAGTTATCGCGGCTGTGGGCAATGCCGGAGTGCCTATGGGTTGTTTCTTCCTAACTGTCTCGCTGATGACTGGCATTGGTGCTCCGGTGGCCGTTATGGGCCTTATCCTGCCTATCTATACAATCATTGACATGGTGGAAACAGCTGAGAATGTGTGGTCTGACTCCTGTGTGTGCTCGATGGTTGATAAAGATTTGGGAGGGAAATGAGTATAGTCTGTTATATGCCGATGCTGCAGGGCCAGACTGATGGTGTCTCTCGTTGGCTGGATGGTGTCGAGGAAAGGTTCGGTGTGATTCCGGTGATGTTACCTCCGGTAGACTGGAATGACGATCTGACACCTTGGCCGGCGGATCCCATATTCAAAAAAGGTAAATCATTTGGAGGTAAAGCGGAGGCTTATTTGGCTGAGCTGGAATCCGAAATCATCCCATCTATTGAGACAGAGTTGGGCATCGTCCCCGATGAGCGGTGGCTCATCGGAGTCTCATTGGCTGGATTGTTCGCCATCTGGGCGTCGGCAAAGAGCAGCCTGTTCACCAGGGTCGCGTCGATATCCGGGTCATTCTGGTACCCCGGCTTCGTGAAATGGCTTGAGGGACAATCGTTTCCGATTAAGAAAGCCTATCTTTCCCTAGGTGACAAAGAGGCCGAGGGAAAGAACAAGCATCTGAAAAATATTGCAGAAGACACAGCGGCTGTGGTCAAGATCCTGGAGTCCAAAGGAGTCCGAACTACCTTCGAATGGACGGAAGGAACTCATTTCGGCCCGCTGCTCCCAAGGTTGGATAAGGCGCTTACATCTATTTTCTGACCAGCCCGCAGGAATCTGAACTTTTCCTGGTCCTTGTGGTGGATGGCGACGTAGGACTTGCCCAAGACCATTATCTCGTCGCCGTGTACTTCTATCGCTGTGGATTCGTCCAGGCCTATTCCCAGGAATCCTGGCGCGGCCTTGATGAAGGCATCGAGGTCATGCTGTCGGTTCCTCACGAGTATGTGCTGGTCGATAGCAGTCATCTTCATGAAGCCGAGTCCTTGGGTATGGTCACCGATCAGGATGTCCGGACCGGAGGTGTCACCTCGCCAGAGGAGGGATCCCTGGATACTTGCTCCTGCTGAAGATCCGGCTATGACGCCACCTCTGGAGAGGAGGTCCCACATCGCCTGGTGAGCCAGGGTGTTGAGATACACTTCAGATATCCTCCACTGTCGTCCTCCCGTGAAGTATATTCCGGAAGCGGTCTTCAGGGGAGCGATCTTGTCGGGGTCGTTGGCCTCGACTATGTTCTTAAGGTGCATCCTTGTCACTAAGAAAGGATAGTCCAGACGCTTCTGAAGCTCGACGATGGCAGTCGAGTGATAGTCGTCCTCTTCTCCGGAGGCGTTCGTTATCACCACGATCTCCGCGTTTTTTCCGCCGGCCAGCTCAACGAAGCGGTCCCATATATCCGGAGTGACAGTTCCGCCTCCTATGATCAGGAGAGATCCCTTCTCGGGGCCGTGAACAGTGGTGTTTCCGGTTGAGGCGGTCGGCTTCTGGGCGAACGCCACAGTTCCAAAAAGGGTCGTGAGGATAGTGGCGACTAGGATTCTTTTAATCGTTCTCATTTCTAAATACTTGTCAAGTTCGTTTGTCTCAGATGTCTATTGAAAGGTGTTCTCCCTCGGATTTCCCGACGATCACCGCGACACAAGTGTCTCCATAGACGTTGACAGCGGTCCTGAGCATGTCCAGGATCCTGTCGACCCCTATCACGAGACCTATTCCTTCGGGTGGAAGCCCCACGACATTCAGAATGATGGCCATCATCACCATCGCTGACATCGGCACTCCAGCTGATCCTATGGCGCAGAGAAGACTCATCAAGGATATTATAACTGTCTGGAGAACAGTTAGTTCAACTCCGTAAACCTGGGCTATGAATATGACCGCGACGCACTCCAGCAGAGCCGCGCCGTTCATGTTGATCGTTGCCCCCAGCGAGACCACGAAATCGGTCACTTTAGAGGATACCCCGTCTTTCTCTTTGACAGCTTGTAAAGTGAGCGGCAGGGTAGCTCCCGATGAGGCTGTGGAGAAAGCTGTGATCAGCGGAACACCCATATTCCTGAAATGCTTGATCGGGTTGACCTTGCCCATGAATCGAAGAAGCAGGGGAAGGGTGATGAAGGTTTGGATCAGGAGTCCGGCGGTTACAGTGACGACATACATCAGCATATTCTTTAGCAGTCCGCCCACATCACCGGCGTCAGCGAACTGTTTCGCCACAATGGCGAATACTCCGAGCGGGGCGAACATGATCACAACCCGCATGATTTTGAGTGTGATCTCGTAGCCACCTTTCAGGATCGGAAGTATGGCTGCCTTGCCTTCAGGCGAGATCTTGGTCACGAAATAGCCTATCAGGATCGAAACGAAGATAACAGGGACCGTGTTGTTCTGGGCGAAGGCGTGGAATATGTTGGACGGGATAAACCCGGACACTATGTCAGTTGGTGAGAAACTGCCTACTTGGGAAGGAACATCGGATGGCGGCGCGATTCCCGCTACCGCGCTTCCGGGCCGGATCAGCCAGACCAGGCACAGTCCGGTGGCAATCGCGAGGAGCATTGTAAGAACGTACATTCCTAACGCTTTGCTCCCTATCCTTCCGAAGGTGCCGCTCGACTCGGAGCAGATACCTTCAACGCTTGTCGAGACCGAGAAGAAGATAATCGGAACGATAAGCATGCAGAGGGCGTTCATGAAAAGGTTGCCGATCCATCTGATGTATGGCACGACGGATGGCAGCAGAGTCCCCACGATGATTCCCAGGATCAGCGCAACTATGATCTGAATGTATAAAGGGATCTTTTTCATGTCTGATTCGTGCCACCGCAGACGAGCTCCATGGAATAGTATTGGAAATCCATTCCCATCGCTTTGTAGAAGGCTACCGCGTCAGGATTAAGAGCCCAAGCGTGCAAGGTTATGTTGTAGCACCCCATCTCCTTGGCGAAGGCTTTAGCATGCTCGAAAAGGCTTTTTCCGATATGCTTACCTCTGGCTGTCTCATCCACGCAGAGATCATCCAAGTATAAGGTTGTCAATGGCATAAGGCTGCCGCTTTCTTGGTGAATGATGGCGCAGAAGGAATATCCCAGGACAACACCATCCTCCTCATAAATGAATACGGGAGTCTGAGGATCAGCGAATATCCCTAGCAACTCCTCGTCCGTGTATTTTTTCCCGACAGGTCGGAAGAGGTCGGGTCTTCCGGCGTGATGGACTGCCAGAACTTGTCCTAGGAGCCGGTTCACAGCATCCAGATCCCGAGGCTCCGCTTTACGTATTATACCCATATCAAGTCTGTCAAGTGTTTTCAGTTCCAACTAGTGCGAAAATACGAAAATATATTAATTCTTTCGTATCTTCGCGTCTTGTACAAAGGAAAAAACAGGATATGCAGCAGGATAATCAAGTGATTCAGGAGCAGCCGAAAAAGCGGATGCTTTCAGGCATACAGCCCAGCGGAGACCTACATTTGGGAAACTATCTAGGAGCCATAAAGAACTGGGCTGACAGGGTGAATGATTATGAGTGCTATTATTTCATGGCGGATCTGCACACGATTACTGTCCGTCAGGATCCTGCCGAGCTTCGCAAGCGTTCCCTCAACCAGCTGGCGCAGTACATCGCCTGCGGTTTGGATCCGGAGCTGAACACCCTTTTCCTCCAGTCTCATGTGCCCGCCCACACGCAGCTCGCGTGGGTTCTCAACTGCTACACCATGTTCGGGGAGCTGTCCCGTATGACCCAGTTCAAGGACAAGTCCGCTAAGTACAGCAGCAACATCAATGCTGGCTTGTTCACTTATCCGGTCCTGATGGCCGCTGATATTCTTCTCTATCAGCCTGATTTCGTTCCGGTGGGTGAGGATCAGAAGCAGCACGTCGAGCTTTGCCGCGACATAGCCACTCGTTTCAACTCCATTTATGGCGATGTGTTCACTATCCCCGAGCCGCTGATCATGAAGACTGGGGCCAGAATCTATGGGCTCACCACCCCTGAGAGCAAGATGTCCAAGTCCATTCCGGACGGCTGCGTGTTCCTTATGGACAGCCCGGATGACATACGCCGCAAGTTCAAGAGGGCCGTCACAGACAGCGACACGGAGCGTTGTGTACGATTTGATCCCGCCACTAAGCCCGGTGTTTCAAATCTGATGAATATCTATGCCACACTGACCGGCAAGACCATGTCCGAGATCGAGCGGGAGTTCGAAGGGAAGGGCTATGGCGTTTTCAAGCCTGCCGTCGGTGATGTCGTGATAGAGCAGTTGCGCCCTATCCGTGAGAAAGCCGAGCTTCTTATGAAGGACAAGGCATATTTGAACTATGTGTATATCCGTGGCGCCGAGAAGGCCTCGTACATCGCCGGAAAGACCCTCCGCAAAGTCTACAAGAAGGTCGGCTTCTATCAGATTTAAGTCATTTCAAGTTATGAGAAGGATTGCTTTGATTATCCTTGCGCTCGTATCCTCGGTGATGTCGGCGCAGGATCTGGATCATTACAAAAGCATTGTCAAAGAACTGAGTTCGGCTAAATACCAAGGCCGCGGCTATGCCCGAGACGGGGCCAACAAAGCCGGGAAATATCTTCAGAAAGAGTTCGTCAAAGCTGGGGCCGATGAGGTCTCGCTTCAACCTTTCACATTGGATATCAACACCTTCCCGAAGAAGATGAAGATGTCCGTCGATGGCAAGAAACTTGTCGCTGGCGAAGACTTCACCGTGCGTGAATTCACTCCGGGCGTCAAGGGAAGCTTTCCGCTCTATTATGTTGACACGTTGAATTATAATGCGGATAAGATCTTCGCTGACCTTGCCCTTCCTGAGAATAAAGGGGCGATGGTGGTCTGTGACTTCTGGTTCACCTATAAGCACGGCAAGGATTTCAGACGTCTTGAGAGCAAGGACGGCGCTCCCAACGCCGGAGTGGTTTACACCTGGGAGACTCCACTGAAGTTCTATAAGGCGTATGGAGAGAAGGTGGTGGACAAACCCATCATCTGGGTCAGCCCATCGTTTCCCAAAGACGCTAAAAGTGTCAAGGTCGATATCGATAATTTATTCCTTGATGATTACGAGTGCTTCAATGTCATCGCTAAAGTGGAGGGTGCCCGCCACGACAGTTGCTATGTGTTCACGGCGCACTATGACCATCTCGGGAATCTGGGCCGCAAAGTGTTCTATGCCGGTGCCAATGACAACGCTTCCGGGACGGCGGCAATCGTGACTCTTGCGAAGCATTATGCCGCTAACAAGCCGCCTTACGACATGTATTTCATCGCTTTCTCTGGTGAGGATGCTAATCTTAGAGGGTCGCAGTATTATGTTGATCATCCGCTTATTCCGCTATCTCAGATAAAGTATCTCTTTAATATAGATATGATAGGAGATAATAACCCGGTGCAATACTGTGAGCTCAGTGATGAGGGGATGCGGGCGTTCGCTTTGCTTGAGCGGATCAATGAGCGTGAGCATTATTTCAAGGCGTTGAATCGAGGGAATCTGGCCGCTAACAGTGACCATTATCCTTTCGCTGTCAGACATGTTCCTTGCATATTCCTTGAGAACGAGGAGGGAGACGCTTTCCAGTATTACCATACCCCGAAGGATAACTGGCAGAACGCCGTGTTTGATAGTTACGAGCCTGTATTCAAACTGGTAACTACATTTATCAATGAATATTGATTTGCGTGATGAGCCGGGAAAAAGAGATATACAAAGTCACTCTCGTGGGAAGCGCCGGTAATCTGGCACTTCTCACGTTCAAGTTTGTCGCCGGTGTATTAGGCCATAGCTCGGCGATGATCGCCGATGCCGTTCACTCCCTGTCGGATTTCTTCACAGACCTCATTGTCCTATTGTTTGTGAAGGTCAGCGCTAAACCGCAGGATGAGTCGCACGATTATGGCCACGGTAAGTTCGAGACCATAGCGACATTGTTTATAGGCTTGGCATTGGTTGGGGCGGCTATTTGGATTATAGTGTCCGGAGCTGTAAAGTTTGCCCATTGGCTAGGTGGTGAGACTCTGGAAGTCCCTGGAAAACTGGCGCTTCTGGCCGCTGTTGTCTCGATTCTGGTCAAGGAAATCCTATACCGTTACACTGTAGTTAGAGGAAGGAAACTGGATTCTCAAGCGGTTGTCGCCAATGCCTGGCATCATAGGAGCGACGCTCTTTCCTCGATAGGCGCGGCGATCGGTATCGGAGGAGCCATTCTTCTGGGAGAACGCTGGGCTGTTCTGGATCCGCTGGCGTCCATAGTGGTCGGAGGAATGCTGATGAAGGTGGCCTATGACCTGCTGAAAGACAGCATGGGCGAATTGACGGACCAGTCATTGTCGGCGGATGAGGAGCATGAGATATTGGATATAATCGCTTCATTTCCAGATGTGTCAGAGCCGCACAATCTCCGGACCCGCCGTATCGGCAACCGTATCGCGATTGAATCACATATCCGGATGGACGGGAATCTCCCGCTCAGCTCCGCACATGAGCATGCCTCGGCCATTGAGCGCAAGTTGAAAGAGCGCTTCGGTCCGGACGCCCTGGTCACATTGCACATGGAACCGAAGAAATCAGATATTGCCTAGATAGACGGTTTTTATTCCGGAGGTGAGGGCGATGTCCCTGGCCATGACAAGGGACGCCTTCGGGGTTGGAGTAGTTTCAGTCATCTTGTATCTCGGGAAGAACCTGCTGAAGTGAAGCGGCACGTCTTGCAGTCCATTTGAAACCATCCACTCGCATAACTTTCCAACCTGTTCCGCCGAGTCATTCAGGCCGGTGACTAGCAGGTTGGTTATCTCTAAATGGACGCCAGCCTCTTTCATGGCGAGTATGTTCTCCAGCACTGGAGAAAGAGTGGCTCCACAATATTTACGATAGAATGAGTCATCCATGGCTTTGATGTCTATATTCGCCGCATCAATAAACGGAAGTATCTCATTCAGAGGCTCTTTCTCGACATATCCTGCCGAGACCAGTATATTCTTAAGGCCCTTCTCATGAGCCAGGACGGCTATGTCGAACATGTATTCCCACCAGGTGAACGGCTCGGTGTAGGTGTAGGCGATGGATGGCAAGCTGTTCTTGATACATGCCGCGACCACTTCTTCCGGCGAGAGTGTAGTGTGGTCCGAATCTTCCGGTGCGGCCTGGGAGATATCGCTGTTCTGACACCACCGGCAGGAAAGGTTACATCCGGTGCAACTCAGTGACAGGCAATATGTTCCCGGCATGAAGCGGTTCAGGGGTTTCTTCTCAACAGGATCGATGGCGAGAGCGCAGAGCTTGCCATAGGATAGGGCATAAAGCTTCCCGTCATGGCATTCGCGGCTCCGGCAGATGCCCCTTTTTCCCTCCTTTATGAGGCAATGGTGAGGACAAAGCAGGCACCGGACTCCATCACCGGTAGCTTTATAGAACCTTGCCTCAGTCATATTCTTTGACGACCTCTGTCTGATAGGTGTAAAGCTCGGCGTCCTTCCAGCCGTAATAGCCTATTCCAGCCTTGTCCCTGGCGCAGTGCCCAAGGAACTCCTCCGTATTCCAGCCGGTCTCCTTCGCCACTTGTGGCAGGAAGGTCCCGTGGTTATATCCCTTTATCATGTAGATCCCGTCCCTGCCCAACTTGAACTCATCTATGGATTGTATTCTTTTAAGAGGGGAGAGGACTGAAACCTCAATCTCAATCTCCTGGGCTTCCTTTTTGGAGAGCGCTGGGAAACGAGGATCATCAAAGGCGGCGCTCCGAGCCATCTCCCTTATCGTGGAGTGGAGGCTTGATGGGGAAGTGAACCTTCCGATGCACCCACGCAGATTGCCATTTAGATTAAGCGTGACGAACACCCCGTATCCTTTTTCTTTCAATACTCCGACAGGGGAGTCATCCCCGTCATATTTAAGACCGAGATAAGAATATATGGAAGCTCGCGCGGTGGCGATCATCTTCTCCTTCTCTTCCTGAGTGAAGTGGAACAGGTGGTCGGATGATGTGAAAACGATGGAATTATATCCCACGACCCTGTCTTTGTCGCCATATATGGAGTCTCCGGAGTTCCTGTACATCACATGCTCGGCGGAGAAGCTGTCCCGTCCCTGCGCGTCCATCATCTCAAGGAGCACGGCAATTGCACAGGCTCCGCAGGCTGCGGTGCCTTGGCCGGGAAAGTCTTTCTTGTCGATCTGTCTCAGGGCCTCCAAGAACTCTTCAAGACCTCCTGTGGTTATAGTCTCCGCCAGATAAAGATCTGAGGATCTGGCGTCTTCATATGATGGGTAGTGGGAGAAATCAGAACTGATAATGAATAAGTTATCTTCGTTGAAATACGGCTCCAACGCTTTGGCTATATTTTGGATGACGCTTAGGCGCTCGGTCCCGATCACAATCGGGACAATGGGCGGAACATCTCCGAAGACCATCTGCAGGAAAGGTAACTGGACCTCGAGGCAATGCTCGCCATCATGAGCGGCCTCGCTCCAGAAAGTGAAGGCCCCTTTCCCTTCGCTGATCAGTCTCTTCCCAAGTGAGATGTCAATAGGAACCTTTCCCAGGGGAGTCTCCGCAAAGGAGTACACTGTGTCCACACTCGCTCCGGCGAATCCTGCCCTGTGGCTTGGACCGAGCAAGAAAACCCTCTTGTACTGATGTCCGGACGGGATACGGTTGTATGCCGCGGCGGCCACTTCACCGCTGAACACATATCCCGCGTGGGGGACAATAATCGCCCTGGGGGGCGTCAGGGCATCGTTTTCGGAAGGATGGAGCCATCCTCCCAGCATGGATTTGATTTCTCTCGCTGATGCGGGGTAGAAAGAACCGGCAACCGCCGGCTTTCTCGTTTTTTGTGTTTCTTTGGACATGACAAACCTTCTTTCGCGAAGATATGAAAAAATGGTTATCTTTGGTGGATGAAACAAATTGAGTTACAATTTTGGAAATAAGGATAAATGATTAGTAAGCAATGAATTTCAGTGGAATAATAGTTGGCGCGGCGGTTTTCCTGAGTATAGGAATATGCCACCCGGCCGTCATCAAAATGGAATATGCTTGGGGCAAGCGAAGCTGGTGGATCTGGCTAATGGTTGGCCTTATATGTACTGGGGCGTCCCTTTTCATAAAGGACGCTGTCATCTCAACTATTCTTGGCGGTTTCGCTTTCTCGTGTTTCTGGGCGATACATGAGATGTTCCGCCAGGAAACACGAGTCCTCAAGGGCTGGTTCCCGGAGAATCCCAAGCGTCATTCCTATTACGAGAGCAAAAGGAATAAGGGTAATAATCAATAAAACACGTAGATCATGAAGAAGATTCTCCTCTGGATCCTGGCTATCGTTGCCGCGATTTTCGTCGCTGTCGCTCTCATCTGGAGCGGCGAGATAGCCACTCTCCGTTCTGTCCGTTCCGTCGATGGGAACCATTACTTGTACCAGATGGAATACAAGGCTGCCTATGATCTGGACGATGTTGTGGCGAAAGATATTGACGAGAATCCGGAACTGCTTGATTATATCATCAGCCGTATTGGCAAAGGCATTCCCATCAAAATGAAGAGCGCCCAGGTGGCCGATGAGAATGGCGAGTTAGAGACTTTCAACTGCACGAGTTTCCAGGCCGGTAAGGCTGACGGAGACGGCTTCTGGTATGGCCGCAACTACGATTATTACAAGAACCCGACGATGGTGACGATTTCCCGCCCGAAGAAGGGTTATTCATCGATAGCGGTCAGCGACATGTCCCATTTCGGATATTCGCTGGATAAGTTACCGACCTCTTTCATGACAAAAGTCAGCTGTCTGGCCGCTGTCTATGCTCCTGTCGACGGAATCAACGAGAAAGGTCTCTGCACCTCCATCATGGCTCTTCCGAAGCAGGCTTCCCAGCAGGCTACCGACAAGCACGACGTCGGAACGACTATCATAATGCGTCTGTGGCTGGATCGCTGCGCTACCGTTGAGGAAGCCTTGGCCTTATTGGAAACAGTTGATGTACGGCATGACGCGACCGTAGGTTCAGGCTATCATTACATGGTGGCGGACGCGAATGGAGACTGCGCTGTCGTGGAATTCGACAAGGAAGATGGCTGGAAGACCATGATCGTCAGGAAGGATCCTGACGATGAATATATGCTAGTCACTAACCATCTGCTCTCTGAGAAGTACTACACCACAGAGCCGGATATCGCTGTCGGGAATCCCCATAGCAAAAGCTGGTGGCGTTATGAGACCGCCACGGCTTATCTGGACGGCCACAATGGGAAACTGACATTGGAAGAGGCGCAGGAATGCCTTGCCCAGGTTCATTGGAAAGATCTCTTGTGGGAGGATGGCACAGTCGAGGACACGCAGTACAGCAACGTCTATGACCAGAAAAACATCACTCTGTCCTTACGCAACTGGAACACCTACGAGACTACCAATTTCTTTTCCCTGGGCAAATAGTCAGGTATTCAACGAACACCGCGAGTTCTTCAACGAATGCCTGTGATTTGTTTTAAAAAGGTAGTATTTTTGTGAAAAGAATCGTGGATGAGGACCCTATTGCCATTTATCCTGCTTGTTCTGGCGCATCATTTCCTCCTGACACCCTTGATCAGGAAGAAACTTCCGCTTTATATTGGGCTATTGTCTCTGCTTCTCGTCTTGTTCGGTGTATGGACTCTTTCTCCCGCGGGACGTCCAGACGTTCCTCCATCCAAGAGATTGCGGACTGAACAGGCTCCTCCGCCTTTTATCAGAGACCGTGAACCTCGGCCGGAACCGGATAAAGAACCTTTTCCTGGATTCCGGAATCAGCCTGAAAGAAAAGGGCATAGACCGCTACGGCCGGAGATAATGCGATTGATTATTGGCGTTCTCCTTATCGGAGCGGACCTAGGTATATATTTCTATATTGAATCCAAGCGGGAGGAACGCAGAATGAAGGAATTGCAGGCAGAGAACCTGAGCCAGAGGCTGGAATCCCTTCGGTATCAGATCAATCCTCATTTCTTCATGAACACGCTCAATAATATTCACGCGCTTGTGGATATCGATCCGGAGAAAGCGAAGGAGAGCATAGAGGAGTTTTCGAAAATGATGCGCATACTCCTTTATGAAGGAGATTCGCCCACAATTCCGCTGGCGAAGGAACTGGACTTTATTGAGCACTTCATATCGCTTATGCGACTTCGTTATCCTGAAGATTCCGTCCATATCGAGACTATCTTCCCTGAGGATCGGAGCGGGGTGAGTGTGCCTCCATTGGTGATGGCTTCCTTTGTTGAGAACGCTTTCAAACATGGCGTCAGCTATTCGGCCGATTCGTTCATCCGTATCAAAGTGGAAAAGCAGGAGAATAAGGTTGTTTTCCTGTGCTCCAACTCCATCCATCAGGTCGAGGGGGATGAGCGGCATGGCCTCGGTTTGGAGAATATCAGGAAGCGGATGGCATTGCTGTACGGCAATTCATATACGCTTTCCATTGATGAGAACTCCGGCAGATATGATGTGCTGATGGCTATTCCTTCACAACCTGAAATCCAACTGTCATGATACGTGTCCTGGCCATAGATGATGAGCCTCTGGCTTTGCGCCAGTTGGAAATGTATATCGCGAAGGTGCCTTTCCTGACACTTGTGGCCGGATGCAGTAGCGCTGCCGCGGCAAGGCCTCATTTAAAGTCAGTTGACGCTGTGTTCCTGGATATTAATATGCCGGACCTCAGCGGGATGGAATTCATCAAGTCGTTGCCGGATCCTCCGGCGGTGGTGTTCACTACAGCTTATTCGGAGTATGCTGTGGAAGGTTTCCGGGTCAATGCTATTGACTATCTTCTCAAACCGTTCAGCTTCAATGAGTTCCTGGTTTCATGCGAAAAGCTTCGTGAGCATTTTGAGATGAAGGCTGCTTTGGCTGCCCAGGAAGAGGATCCGATCTTGCGCTTTAAGGCGGATTACCGTACGATAAACATCGATGCCCGCAAGATCATCTATGTGGAGAGCATGAGCGAATATGTCAAGATATTCCTTGAAGATGCGGAAGTGCCTGTCATTGTGTTATATAGCATGAAACGCCTCGTTGAGGAACTGCCAGCGGGACATTTCATGCGGATTCACCGTTCTTATATAGTATCCCTGCGCCACATTTCTGAGGCGTCCAGAACCAGTGTCAAATTGGATAATGGTGTCACTCTCCACGTGGGAGAGATATTCAGGCCAGCTTTCGCGGAGTACCTTGAATCTTGCTCTAAGGCCTGATGAAATGCGTCGGCTCCCACGGCTCATCGCCACGTCCTGGAGCCTTCTTGCCCTCTGTGGATTTAAGATAGAAGGCCATGTTGTTCGCCAAGGCGCGCATGGTCTGTAATCCTTCGGCATCCAGCGAGGCCTGTCCGGGCTCCCGGCCGAAAACGATGTTCCAATACTGTGAGCTTACGACTGGCATATCCATTATCAGGAATGGCATATTCAGCGTCTGGAAAGCCGCTGTGGAGCCGCCACGCCGGCATACAGCGACGGCTGCCGCCGGTTTGCCGGAAATATTCTTTCCGTTCGAATGGAATGAGCGCTGGATGATGCTCAGAAGGGCCCCGTTGGGCTGCCCGTAATAGACAGGTGAACCGACAATCAAAGCGTCCGCCTCAGCGTATTTGGCGCTGATCTCGTTGCAAATATCATCGTTGAACACACAGGCGCCTGGTTTCGCCTTGCACTGGTCGCAGGCGATGCAACCACGGATTGGCTTGTTGCCGATCCAGACTATCTCGCTGTCTACGCCGTTTTTATCCAGCTGCTTGGCAATCTCAGCCAGGGCAACTGATGTATTCCCATTACGCCTGGGACTACCATTAATAATCAGAACTTTCATCGTAAAACTTATAGAGTGTCTACCCAGGCCTTGATGTCTTCTTTAGAAGCTTTATTCAAGGTTTTACCGTCCTTCCAATTGATTTCGGGATAGGCTTCCTTGAATTCGGCATTGGCTTTCTCGAGGCTGCTGCCGCCGGAAGTGGCGAAGAAGATGACCGTCTTATCCTTAAATCCATAGGTCTCAATGAAAGTGTTGATGATAGTGGGAGCGGTGTACCACCAGACTGGGAAGCCGATGTAAATGACGTCGTAATTGTCCGCATCCTTCAGGTCCTTAATAATAGCGGGGCGTGAACCGCGGTCTTGCATCTCCAAAGTGCTGCGGGAGGTCTTGTCGGTCCAGTCAAGGTCTTCAGCGGTGTACTTGACCTCGGGTTTGATTTCATAGAGCGTAGCCTCGGTAACTTCAGCCAGGTCTTTGGCCACGGCCGCGGTGGTTCCGGTGGCGGAGAAATAGGCTACCAGTGTTTTCGTCGCCTCGCTACCGCTCTTTTTGCTGTTTTGACCACATGCGGTAAAGGTGATGCCCATAATAGCGATCGCCGAGATACAAATAAGGATTCTATTCATGATTATTGATGTTTAAATATGTCATTTTGATGTGTGGAATCCCATCTAATATGAAAGGGGCTGATGATTGGCGGAAACCGACCTGCTCGTAAAAACCTTTCGCATATTCCTGAGCCTCGAGATCGATTGAACTGGCCTTGAAATACTCCTTGGCGGCGGAGATGCCTTCCAGCATGATCCGCTTGCCATATCCTTTGCCTCTCTCAGTGGTGATCACACGGCCGATAGAGACTTCGGCCATGTGAGTCCCGGCCGGGCAGACCCGACATATCGCCACGACCTTTTCGCCTTCTGTCAGCCATAGGTGGATCGCCTTCTGGTCATCATAGTCGAGATCCTGGTAAACGCAGTTCTGCTCCACCACGAACACGTCGTTACGGATCCGGAGGAGTTCGTAGAGCTCATCAGTCGTCAACTCAGTAAACCTCTTTTTATGAAGGACTAATGCCATCTTGCTATAAATCAAAGGGGATCTCTCCCTTCATGAACAATACGGCATTGCCGGTGATGAACACACGCTGGCCTTCGAGGCGTACACGCAACGTGCCTCCACGAGGTGAAACCTGCCTTGCGACCATCTCTGTTTTACCGAGTTTCCCGGCCCAGAGAGGGGTGAGATAAGTGTGTGCGCTGCCGGTGACCGGATCCTCGGGAACATCCAGTTTAGGATAGAAGCAGCGGGAGACGAAATCATATTCCTTGGACTTCGCCGTGATGATCAGCCCGCGTCCTTCGATTCGGCACATCGCCGCGAAGTCCGGGATCAGGGCGGCCAGGGCTTCTTCGGATTCGATGACTGTGATCATGTCGCCATCTTCATAGTAAGCCTCTTTCGCGAGGCCTCCCGTGGCTTCGAGAATGTCCTCGGTCACAGGAATTTCCTTATATGAGCCCAATGGGAAATCCATCGTGAGACCATCAGCGCCGGGCCTGACAATCAAGTCTCCACTTAGGGTATGGAAACGCATCTCCTCAACGTCAGGGTCTATGAACTGGTGCAGGACAAATGAGGTCGCAAGTGTCGCATGGCCGCATAGATCCACCTCTCCACCCGGAGTGAACCATTTCAGGTCATATTCTCCCTTTCCGCGTTTCACTACGAAGGCGGTTTCGGAATAGTTGTTCTCGATTGCTATGGCATGCATCAATTCCGATGCGGGCATCTCGCGGCAGGGGAGTACCGCCGCCGGGTTACCGGCGAATAGCTTGTCAGTGAAAGCGTCAGCTATGTATTGTATCATCAAGTTCGTGTGTTAGTCCGTTCAGATCAAAGAGAGGGCAACGTCCATCATATTCGTGAAGGTGTTCTGCCTTTGCTCGGAGGTTGTCGCCTCGCCGGTAATAAGATGGTCGGAGATCGTGAATAGCGCGAGAGCCTTGTTCCCGGAGCGGGCGGCGTTCATGTATAATGCGGCGGCCTCCATCTCGACCGCAAGCACGCCCATATTGACCCATTTTTGGGTTTGCGGATTCTCGTGATAGAATATGTCAGAGGACAGCACATTACCGACTTTATACCGATATCCGAGCTCCTCGCAAGTGTTCACGGCTTTGACTAGAAGACCGTAATCAGCTATAGGACAGAAAGTTCCGGGTAGACCGAACTGGGCTCCGTAGTTGGAGTCGGTGCAAGCGCCCATGGCGATCACGAGGTCTCCGATGTGGAGATCCTTGTGGTAAGCGCCAGAGGATCCGATGCGGATTATTGTCTTGACACCATAGAAGTTGTAAAGCTCATAAGTGTATATTCCGATTGATGGGATGCCCATGCCGTGGCCCATGACGCTCACGGGGCGACCCTTGTAGGTGCCGGTGAATCCCAGCATGCCGCGGACCTGGTTGAACTGCACAGGGTTCTCCAGATAATTCTCGGCCATGAATTTGACTCGTAGCGGATCTCCCGCCATGATTACGGTCTCGGCTATTTCTCCGGCTTTGGCGCCGATGTGTGGTGTAGGAGTCTTGCTCATATTTTCAGTTGTATTTTAACATGTGGTTTTCGCGAATATACCTTTTTCTTCGGTTAATTCCGCTTATATTTGTATGATACTTAATTGATAATATGCGTCAGATAAGCAGATTGTTCGCCACTTTCGCTTTGGTTGCACTTGTGTATTCCGTTTGTTCCTGCGGACATAAGACTCCCCGGGTTGAGGGAAACTATGCCTATGAGCATGGTTGGAACTACGATATTAATGAGGGGCATATTGATGTCCACGAGACCGGGACGATGGATTTCTTCCATGACGGAACCGCACTCGATTCCGCCAGGCAGATCTACACAGTGGATCTGAACTCCGGGGGCACGGTCAAATGGGTGTTCAATTATGTCAGTCCCAGCCTCTGGAGGGTGGATGGCGAGGATTTCTATTTCTCTGGCGACGAGGAGTCTTTCCGTATGGAACTAATTGAATCCGTGGCGGATGGGTGCTCTGACCAGAATGAGTTGGCGTCAAGGATAATCCAGAGTGTAAGAGGTGGAATCGGTCATGAGACAAAGTTCCACCTGGCTCAGTTGACCCGTGATGAGTTGGTCTGGAGCTACACCTATCCTGACGGTCACACCGACACTTGGGAGTTCCGCAGGCGCTGAATAATCCGTACTATTCCGTGAATATCTTGCCGGCTCCCCAGGCTTTGCCGACTACTTTGCCGATCGCCCGGTAGGTCATTGACGCTGCATCGAAGACGATAGGCTTAAGCTTTCCGAGATCAACCTTGCCGTCGGTGAGTATAAGCTCATCGGCACTCATATTCACGACCTCTCCGACTAGAATGCCGTCTTTCAAGCTGACGACTTTGCACTCAAGGGTTAGGGGATAATCGTTGATTATGGGGGCGTCGACATTGGGGCTGGGGGTGACTGTGAAACCGGCTTTGGCGACCTTGTCGGGGACCTTATTGCCGCTGACAAGGCCGAAGTAGTCGGATTCGGCCACGGTGCATTCGTCGGCGAAACTGACTGTGAACGCGCCAGTTAGCTCAAGGTTTTCCGTCGTTTTGTGCTTGGATAGGCTGATGACTATCTGCTTGTAGTCGTACTGGCCGGCCCAGGCAGCCATCATCACGTCAGGGTTGTGGTCTTTGTCCCAGGTGGCGATCATTACGCAGGGCTGGGGAGTGGTCACGAGGGCGTGGTCGGGGCCGAAGTTCTTGCGGCCGGGTACATTGTTGAAGTCTGCGGACATAAATAACTACTGGTATTTCTGGAAGTTATACTTTTCTCTGAGGGCAGCTTTGGTTTCCTCATCCTGATTGGTGAAATAGGCTTTGAAGCCGGGGCAGAAGTTGATGTGCCAGCGCCAGATGCGGCCTAAGACAGATTTGGGGTTCTTGTCGTAGTGAGCCCTGAATTTGCAGTTCTCGCAAGGGTATTGTGCCATGATTATTTGGGTTTATTCGTTTGGAAATCAAATATAAGAAATCTTCTTCATTATTTGATTAGTTGCGGTCCTTTGTGCGTTTTTGTTAATCGATTTATAATCAATTATATACGCAAAGATGCGTGGTAGATTTTTCCATGCATCTTTGGTTAATTGCTTAATTATTAGCTACTTCTAAAAAACGTCTTTTTGGTTTTTAGTGTAGACTATGACCTCGACTTGTTGTTCGGGGTGAACGTCTGGTGTTATGCGGGTGATGCGGACTTCGTAGATGTCGCTAAGCCATCAGATCGAGCTTGGTACCGATTTTCAGCTGCTCAAATGCCTCGCAGCCCTCCCAGTAGCCGAATCCTGCGATTTGGAAGTTGGCCAGGTGGATTTCCTGACAGGTTTGTTTTCAGTGTTTCTCATAAGATTTATAATTGGATAACACTGCGAATACAAGATGTGCTTGTGCTAAATTTAAGCACAAGCATGATTATTTCGAAAAACTTTTGTGAAGTATTTCTATTCGAACTCCCTTTGGAAGGGGAGGAGGTTCCCGTCGGGGTTGTGGGCGAGGCCGGTGCGGTAGCCGTCGATGATAGCGAAATCGATGAGTTTGAATATATTCCGGAACTCATCTTCCTCGATGACTTGGTGGAAGAGCTTCGCTATGTGTGCGGGGGGATTAGCGAACGCGCCGCAACCCATTGCCGAAAGGACGAGGGAGTCGTGGAAGTTTGCCTTCCCGATGCGGAAGATAGTGCGCATCTTGTCCAAGGTCAGGGCAGTCTCTTCGGGGAACATAAAGCCGTCTCTGTCGATACGAGGACCGCTTATGGCCGCTACGGAAATCACTGGAATATTGTAGATTACGTTCTCGAATGGATAGCCGTCTGACTCGGGCCCGCGAAAGAAGGTTACCGTGCCGCTGTATATTCCTCCGAACCGCTCATCCATCGGATACTGGTTCTCGTTCGGCGCGAGACCGAGGTCGGGATATTGCCGGATCCTGTTCCGCGAGAACTGGTAGAGCGAGAGGATGAGGTTGCTGCGGCGGCACAGGTTTTCCTCCTGCGCCCCGGAGCCGAACTCAACCAGGCCGCCCGGCACATAGAGGTCCGCGAGATTCAACATCGCGGGATTGTACCCCTCGTCGATGAGCCGCTTGGCCGCCAGCACGCAGTCGCTGTCCTCAACCCGCACCTCGGTTCGGATGGGAGAGACGGGGGCTGCGCTGCCACTGGGAGTGGCAAACACCCGTACCGGCTCGGAATACATTTTTGCTGCGGACATAACCTCTTGAACCGCAGGAAGTTCCACCTTCTGGCCGGAAGGGGAGAGGTACCATCCCTGACGAATGGCCGCCAGAGTGGAATTGAATATTCTGATTCGTTGGGAATGTGATGGTGGCATAGGAAGGTGATTTATTTGCTTTTCCTTTCCCCTAGCACTGCCCATCGGACGAGGGGGATTCGGCGGAGGGTTTCGTAGAGGAGGGGGGAGAGTGTGAAGACTGCTATGGTGAGGATGGCGTACATGGCCCAAGGGGGCAGCTGGGTGTATTGTCTCATCATATAGCCTAATGAGGCAATTACCAGATAGTGAACTATATATATTCCGTAACTTGAACGGGTCATATAGCTTGCGAAGTTTCCAGTGCGGTCAAACTTGGCCTGGAACCAACCCATCATGGCGAGGCAGGCGAGCCAGCCGTAGAGACAGTTGAGAGGGCTGCCGAGATATTCCGGAGAAGTGTTGTTTTGGCCGAAGGTGGTGCCGATGAGTATGGCTCCGGATATGACCGCGCAGACCATGAGCGGAATCCAGGCATTCTTGAGTTTTTCCTGCGTCCCGTTGTGAGAGAAGACGAAATAGCCCAGCAGGAAAGGAATCAAGTAGAATAGGGGTTTGTAGAGGTTGAGAAGGCCGTCCAAACTTTCGGGGCGGGGGTTACGGATCAGCGTTTTCTCTCCGGCCCAGAAAAGGACGCCCAACAGGATTATCATGACGATGCCAGCTTTCCCGCACCAGCTCCAGAACCTGTCTTTACGGTCAAAAGCGCGGATCAAAAGCAGCACAGCGCAGAGTAGCCACAGCAACTGGATGAACCAGAGCGGGCCGATGCCGCTGAAAGCGCAGATAAAGTACCTGCCGATCACAGGGACTCCGTCGAACACTCCCTCCCTGGCGGCCACGGCTGTGTTGAAATATCCTACCATCCAGTGGAACACGAGTAGGCCTATTGTCCCTGGTACCAGCAGTTTACGGGTGCGAGCCTTAAACCACTCCTTCGCTGGATACTTCTCAAGGGCGTAGCGTGCGCTTATGCCCGCGAGTATGAATAGCAGGGGCATAAACCAGGGGTATAAGATGTACATCACGACATCCTGGTACTGCGGCCCGTCGCCGAAACCGCCGATTCCGCCGAAGACACCCTTGTTGTTGTAGAAATAAAACACATGGTAGAGCAACACCAACAGAACGGTTACCCAGCGGAGGTTATCAATCCAGTGCTTTCTCATTATCGTGGAATTTCTTATAAAGATAGCATTATTACGTGAATAAATGGTTATATTGCAAAATAGGTTCATGAATTGAAGATGAGAAAGTTCTTGTTATTGACACTTATGTTGTCCCTGCTTGCGGCCGGGTGCGAGAAGAGAGAATTCCATGTGGTTTTGGAGACCACGAAAGGCGATATTGAACTGAAATTGTACAATGCCACTCCTCTGCACCGTGACAATTTCGTCAAACTGGTGAAAGAGGGTGCGTATGACTCGCTTTTGTTCCACCGTGTGATTCGTGATTTCATGATCCAGGGTGGCGACCCGGATTCGAAGAATGCGACTCCTGGCGTGTTTCTGGGTGATGGTGACAAGCCTTACACGGTTCCGGCGGAGTTCCGGCTTGAGGAAGGGATCTTCCACCGCCGTGGTGTTTTGGCTGCCGCTCGTGAGGGAGATGACGTGAATCCGGAGCAGCGCAGTTCGGCGATGCAGTTCTACATTGTCTGGGGCAAGATATTCGATGACGCCGGACTGGACAATATTCAGAAACGCCTTGATGACCGCACGGGAGGACGTGTGAAGCTGACTCCGGAAATGCGTGAGGTTTATAAGACCGTTGGCGGTACGCCGCATCTGGACGGCCAGTATACCGTTTTCGGAGAGGTGGTTTCAGGCCTTGATGTGGTTGATGCTATCCAGCAAGTGCCAACGGATGGGAATGACCGTCCGCTGGACAATGTGCGTATAATCAGGGCACGGCTCCGTTGACCCTCATTTCCCACTGTTATGACTCGTTTATTGCTAATATCACTACTGACTATGATACCATTAGTTGGATGCTCAATTAAGCAGGATCAAGGGCAATCTGTCCTTGACGTTATTCACTCCCGTAAAAGTGTCCGCGCTTATACAGATCAGCCGGTCTCTCCGGAGCAAGTGGAAACACTTCTGAAAGCCGCGATGGCCGCCCCGTCTGGCCGGAATCTCCAAGCCTGGCGTTTCGTTGTGGTCAGGGAACAGTCTGTGAAAGAGAAACTTGCGGTCGGATTTAACAAAATGATCGCCAAGGCTCCAGTAGTGATTGTGGTGTGTGGTAATACCATTAATCCCCAGGGGAAGTTCAATGGCAATTGGACCGCCGATTGCGCCGCGGCCACGGAGAACCTCCTGCTTGCAGCGGAGGCTATCGGCTTGGGAGCCGTCTGGACAGCTTGCTATCCTTATGAGGAACGGATGAATCCAGCTATCGAGGCGCTCGGCCTGCCTGACGATATAACACCATATTGCATTGTCCCCATTGGCTATCCTGGTGGTGACGAGAAGCCCAAGGACAAATGGAAGCCTGAGAACATCCACTATGATCGTTGGTAATCTTCTGGATATCTCCAGCCGGAAGGAACTGTACCGGTGGCTCTTGGATAACCACCAGAGTGTCAGTGATTTCTGGATTCGGGTTAACCGCGCGGCGGAGGAATATCCCGGGGTGATTCGTTATGTCGACGCGGTTGAGGTCGCTTTATGTTTCGGGTGGATTGACAGCACGATGAAGAGGATTGATGAGGGGAAGGCCATCCAGCATTTCACTCCTCGCAGGAAGAGAAGCAACTGGTGCGAGCAGAATCTGGAGCGGTGCCGGCGATTGGTCAGGCTAGGGGAGATGACTCCGGCCGGACTGGCGGTGGCGCCTGACTTGGATTCTGCCAAATTTGTGTTTGAGGACTGGGTGATCGGAGCGATAAAGGCTGATCCGCAGGCATGGAAGAATTACCTCTCTTTCCCGGAGAATTACAGGCGCATCAAGGTGGACCGCATCCAGCATTACCAGCACACCGCCAGAAGTGAATATGCCCAGAGGACCTTGCGGAATTTCATCAAGGACTGCCACGACGGGAAAATGCAAGGCGGTTGGAGCGACTTCGGCAGGCTACTTCCCGAGGAACTCGGAGGGGGTGACGCCAGTTGTTTTCTTGAATAGGCGGGTGAAATGTTGGGGGTATTCAAAGCGCGCAAGCAATGAATGGTTGGAGCCAGTCTCAGACGAGCATTACGACGCCTTATAATACACGGGGCTTGAAATAAATATTCTATAATTCTTGCCGATATCGGCAAGAATTATTATTTTTGTTCCAGTTTAAAGCCCAAAATTGCCGATATTCATGGAGATGATTTCAGTCAGTCAATTCGCTCAAGAGCATAATCTTTCCGAACGCACAGTACGCAACTGGTGCGCTACCGGTAAGATAGAAGGAGCGGTCATGGTTGGAAAGACTTGGAACATTCCATCTGATGCGAGTCTTCCAAGAAAGGGCAAGAAAAAGATGAGTGCTCTTCTTAGGCGACTTTTGGAAGAAAAAGAGAGAAGAGTGAGTGGAGGGATCTACCATCGCACTCAGATCGACCTTACCTACAATTCGAATCATATCGAAGGTAGCCGTCTGACGCATGAACAGACTCGCTACATTTTTGAGACGAATACTATTGGTATCGCGGATGAGAGCCTCAATGTCGATGATATTGTTGAGACTACAAACCATTTCCGATGCATTGACCTTATTATTGAGCGGGCGGAGGAGAAACTCTCGGAATCCTTCATTAAGGATATTCATCGGATTCTGAAAACAGGGACCTCCGACAGCCGTAAGTCATGGTTCAAAGTGGGTGATTATAAGATACTTCCAAACGAAATTGGTGGGGGCGCCACCTGCCCTCCAGAAGAGGTTCACTCACAGATGAAGGCTTTGCTATTCGCATATAACGCCAAGCCCGCAAAGACGCTCGAAGATATCTTGGACCTGCATCATAAGTTCGAGACAATCCATCCTTTCCAGGACGGAAACGGGCGTGTGGGGAGACTTGTCATGTTCAAAGAATGTCTTGCTAACGGGATTGTCCCGTTCATCATCACAGATGAACTCAAACTATTCTATTATCGAGGGCTTCGGGAGTGGGATCATGTGAGAGGTTACCTTATGGATACCTGCCTTACCGCTCAAGATAACTATAAGTCTTTGCTGGATTATTTCAAGATCGATTATTAATATACAGGGAAGAACATGATCACTGTCATCATTATTCTGATAACTGTTCTTGTCAGCGTCCTTTGTTTCAGGGGTACGCTGGACGTTAACGCCTTGAAGTTCAATGCCTTTGGTGTTTGGCACAGGGGGCAATGGCACCGTATGCTTACCTATGGCCTGGTTCACGGCAGCTGGGGGCATCTGTTCTTCAATATGCTTACCCTCTATTTCTTCGGGACTGTTGTGGAAAGGTACTTCCAGGCCTCATTTGGTGACGCGTCGGTTATCCTGTATGTGGTTTTCTATGTGAGCGCTATTGCCGTTTCTACGATTGGAGACCTTATCAAGTACAAGGATGACTATGGATATAATGCTGTAGGGGCTTCCGGCGCGGTTTCCGCAATCCTGTTCGCGTCCATTTTGTTCGAGCCGAAGATGGGCATATTCATATATCTGATTCCTATCCCGATCCCTGGTTATATATTCGCCCCACTGTACCTTTTGTATTGCTGGTTTATGGCGAAACGGAATATGGACAATATCGGGCATACCGCACACTTCTGGGGCGCTATCTACGGTCTGGCTTTCCCGCTGATATGCCGTCCCGATATCTTCTGGCATTTTCTTTCCCAACTCGGAGTCTCCATTTGATTTAGACGAATCTTTCCATATTTCACTTGACTTTTCATAGTTTTTGCGTCTAAAATAGTGAAGTATGGATAAAGCGCTTGAAATAGAACTAGCGGAGATCAGGCCCAAAGTCTTGGCGTTGGCACTGAAGTTTTTCCGGTCGTCCCATCTGGATGGTGATCCGGAGGATGTGGTGCAGGATGTGTTGCTCCGGCTATGGATGGCTAGACGCGATGGGGCGCGGATTCGAAGCGTGGAGGCTTGGGCGGTCACTACAACGAAGAACAGTTGCATTTCCCTTTGGCGTAAAAAAAGACCGGGAAAGAGCGATGTGTTTCCCGAATGGCTTTCGGATGACCAGGATGCTTCCGCGTCTTTGGAACTATCTGAGACTGAGCGGATCGCGGAAAGCGCTTTGAGGCGGCTACCTGCCGGGACACGGCGGTTGCTCCAGCTACGTGCAACCGGGCTGTCTTTAGATGAGATCGCGGCCATTACCGGCAGGACGAAAGGAGGAGTGAAAAGCTCTATTTCAGCCGCGCGACAAGAGTTTATGAAATCATTTAATCCGAAGTGATATTATGGACCGGAAAGACTTGATTAAATTGTATCTGGAAGCGGAAACTACCTGCGAACAGGAGCGGGAACTTGCTGATTCCTTTGCGATTAATCCTCCGTCCAACGAGGAGGAGGTAGCGGTTTACAATATGATGCGGGTTGTCAAGCCCATACATATTATGGAATATCCAGAAGCGCGGGTTAAGCGATTCTTGCCTTGGGGAATTTCACTGACCGGGGTTGCTGCCGCTATTGTGGCTGTGATTCTGTTCTTTGGAAAGCCTGGAGAACCAGCCATCCCTGCAACGGAACAGAATGACTATTCCGAATTAATCCAGCAAATAGCTTTTTTATCCAATTTCAATCCGGCGGAAGCCGATAGCTTTGAATTCAAACCTGTTGGGGACGGGTTTGTGATGTCTGCCCATTTCCCCGATGGGCATACCGCTTCATTCATCGTGACTCCATTGGATGGTGGCGATTCCTTTAATCTCATATCCTTTAACCAGTAAATAATGATCTAATATGAAAAAGATAATCCTTCTTTCCATTTGCCTGCTGACTTGTCTTTGGACACTCTCTGCCCAACAGACGTTATATGTCATTGACAACGAGACCGTAGAGAGTTTTGACGGCACTCAGCTGAAAGGGAAAACCATAAGAGACTATATAATAACCACCAAAGGTCGTGGCCGCAACGCCATCACGGTTCACTCTATAAGCACATCGCCGTCCATTTATTCTATCTCCAAATCGTTTGCCCGGCTTGATTCCCTGAAAATGCCAGATTTAAAAGTTAAAGGAGTTAAAGGCTTCTCTAATCTCAAAGCGGACACGGTTCTTTTCTCCAATGGTATGAGGGTTTTCAATAATTCAGATAAGAAGATAGTTTACGTCATTGATGGCAAGGTATATAATGACGCGTCGGCTTTTCTTTCCATCAATCCGATGGATATAGCGAGCCTATCCGTTATCAAAGATGGGTCTCCGGAGCAAAAAAAGTATGGTGATAACGTTGGTGTCATTAAGATTACGACGAAGAAATCCGCGGATTTGATGGATTTCCTCAAGACACTTCCTGGCGCGGTGGTTGATTCGGATGGAAAAATAACCGTTAACGGAGAGCCGGTTAAGAAAGTCACTATTAACGGACGCACATATTCCGTTAATACAGAATAGTTTCCGTTGTATTATCCAGCAAATTGTCTTAACGCTTGCTCATCAAGCCGCTGAACCGTCCAGTCGGAGAGGGGAACGGCGCCGATAGAATGGTAAATTGACAAGGCGGATTCATTCCAGTCAAGGCAGATCCATTCCATGCGGCCGCAGTTCCACTGTTCCATCCTCCTCAGCGAAAACCACTTCGGCGGACCTGACAGGTCGGATATTGAAAGATCTCATTTCGGTTCCTTGTATTTATACCGCATAAATATAAGGCTTTTCCTAAAATCTAACCGTCTACTCTTTGTAAAGAAACCCAAAATAAGCTATATTGCGGTTATGAAAAAGATAATCCTTTTTGCGCTGCCGTTTCTGATTCTTTCCTGCGCTAGAGACCAGTTCAGGATAGAAGGGAAGTATTCCGTAGCTGATGGTAAAACCGTTTATCTTATTGACCTTGGCCGCAATGATACTCTCGGTGTCACGGAAGTTATAGACAGTTCTTTCTCGCTTTCGGGACGTGGGGATAAGGGACCGATGTATGTCTATGTCGGCAACGGTAAAGAAAGGGTGCGTTTCATTCTGGAAAAGGGGACTGTCAATGTGGATATTGACGAAAGGACTGTAAGCGGCACTCCTATGGTGGATGCTTACAATGCTTTCCACAAGCGTTTTTATTCATTTGACGCGGAGAGAAATGCCGAGAGGAAAGCCCTGGCTGGGGAGGAGTCGACGATGGATCCGGACACATTCAACCTTAAATGGGAGGATTTGAATAGGAAATATGCCTCATTTCAGGCTGACCTGGCGGATTCGCTTATACGCTTGAACCCCGATAACCTCCTGGGAGCCATGGCATTGGAGGATCTCTCTTACAAGGATTTCGGCCGTTTCATGGAGCTGTATGATATCACAAGTGAGGAGGTGAAGTCTTTCCCGGCAGTCGCCTCACGCTATAAGTCTTTGGCTCCCATGGAGAGGACTTCGCCTGGGAAGATGTTCACAGACTACACTGTCCCTTCCGGGAACCTTGACGGAGCTTCTGCTAAGCTTTCTGATTATGTGGGCAAAGGGAAGTACATCCTTCTTGACCATTGGGCGTCTTGGTGTGGCCCCTGCAAGGCGGAGATGCCATATCTCAAAAAGACTTACGAGGCATTTCACGGAGATAAGTTCGATATACTCGGGATAGCTATAAACGATAAGAAGGAAGATACTCTCAATTCGATAAAAGAGCTTTCGCTGCCGTGGAACCAGATATTGAACGCCACTAATCAACCATCTGATTACTACGGTATTAATGCTATTCCTCATCTCATCCTTTTCGCTCCTGATGGGACCATCGTCGCGAGGGGAATGAGAGGGGAGCAGATATATGCTTTGGTGTCAAAGGCGCTTGCCGAATAAACCTTGAATCGTAGTCACTATGATCATTAGACTGGAAAAACCGTCAGATTACCGCGAGGTGGAAAACCTTACCAGGGAGGCGTTCTGGAATGTGTATCGTCCGGGCTGCACGGAGCATTATGTTTTGAACCAATATCGCGTCAACCCGGATTTTATCCCGGAGTTGGATTTCGTGATGGAAGAAGATGGCCGTCTTATCGGTCATATCATGTTCTCCAAGGCGGAATTGGTGTTGCCGGATGGTACCCGCAAACCTTCCTGGACCTTCGGCCCCATCAGTATTCACCCTGACTATAAACGGAAAGGATACGGGTTGCGGCTGCTTCAATATGCGCTTGAGAAGGCTCGTTCAATGGGGGTTGGCTTCCTTTGTATGGAAGGCAATATTGACTTCTACAAGCACGCTGGTTTTGGCCTGGCGAGCAGATTTAATATTCATTATCACGACTTTCCCAAAGAGGATGAAGTCCCTTTCTTCTTGGCTCAAGAACTAATTCCTGGCTGGCTCATTGCTCAAGGAATAGAAGAAGCCACATATTGTCCGCCCAAAGGCTATTTTGTGGCTGATGAGAACCCTGAAGCTTTTGAGGCTTACGAAGCCACTTTCCCGAAAAAGGAAAAACTCCGTCTGCCTGGTCAGTTAGGATATGATGGCGTAATCCTGGAATCAGATAGGATTGTTCTTCGCCCTTGGCGTGAGTCAGATGCCCCCACGCTATTTAAATACGCTTCTGACCCGGAAGTAGGACCTCGCGCGGGATGGCCGCCACACAAAAGCGAGAAAGAGAGTCAGGAAGTTATTCGGACGGTTTTCCATAACGACACGACCTGGGCTATAGAACTCAAAGAGACGGGCGAGGCAATCGGTGCGATGGGCTATGGCCCTTCTTGCGATTGCGATCTTCCGGCTCGTGAGGGCGAACCGCTTACTGGTTATTGGGTTGCCAAACCATATTGGAACAGAGGTATTTGCACAGAAGCATTGCAACTGATGCTTGAGCATATTCGCCGCACAACTGACATCAAATCCCTTATCTCAGGCCACTTCATCGACAACCCCGCAAGCGGACGTGTGATGGAGAAGTGCGGGTTTGTCCCAACCGGAGAAACAGTCATCGATGAAACACAGTATCAAGGGAGCAATCATCCCATAAGAGTATTACGTTTAAAACTATAGAAGAATATGGAAATGAAGTTTTGCCAGAGTTGCGGTATGCCGCTCACCGAGGAAATGAAAGGCACTAATGCCGATGGAAGCAAGAACGAGGATTATTGCATTTACTGCTATAAGGACGGGAAGTTCTCGCAGGATTGCACGATGGATGAAATGATCGAGTTCTGTGCCCAGTTCGTGGACGAGGTGAACAAGGGTCTTCCTCAGCCCATCACTAAGGAGGAGTATATCGCTCAGATGAAGATGTACTTCCCTCAATTGAAGCGTTGGCGCAAGGAATAAGTATAGAAAAATTTGGTTTTTTAAATATTTTTTATATATTAATTCAATATATATAAGTAGTTGTCATCCAATTGGTTAAGGGCAAAATAAATTTGGAAATCTCATTTATTTTGCTTACCTTTGTATTCGCAAATGAATACTACAGGTTATAGCTAAGTAAAACTTCATTCTTCCTTCCTCAGCTGACGTCTTGGTACCAGACGTTAAGTCTGACTCTCACTTCTCCTCAGCGAGTCCATAAACGGATAAACTTGAGCAGGGCTTTATTTGCCCTGCTGGGGACGACTACGCATATTTTTGAAACTTAATCTGCTCTGAGCAAGTTTAATTATTTGTATTTTCTATGTTAAAACTTTCTGATTCGGAAATCTTTGACCTCGCCAATAAGGCTGTCAAGAGCTATGTCACAAAAGCATTCAGTGGATTCTTCAGGTATGACGACTTTGAGCAGTTAGTCATAGATGTTGCAGCAAAGGTGTTTGAAAATCGTCATAAGTATGACGAAAAGCTTGGCTCTGCCTTCAATTGGATTTACAGGATCGCCAAGAATGCGACCTTAGACGCCGTCGCTAAAGAGAAAAGGTACAGGAGCATTTTTACAACGGTCGCTCTCGAGGACCGAGTAAACGATGACGGATATGCTGTGGGAATGACGCCCGTGGCAAGCGACGAGACTGACGCTTGGCTCATTGCCAAGGACACGGAACGTGCCTTGAGGGGGAGCGTTTCACGTGACCGTGAAAAACGCCTTCTTGACGGCCTTATAAACGGTCTCACTTCAGCTGACCTTGCGGAGGCTGAAAGGGTGGCGCCATCCAAAATTTACACCCCCGTTTGTCACCTGCGTTCGAAACTTAAATCCGTCGCTTAAGTATTCGGTATTGCTTTCGAGCTGGGAAAAACGTATTTTTGTCTATCATGTTTTTATTGGTAATAGGCAATGACGTTTAGGACATACGGAGATATAGACAACCCCAGCCTGCTTCTAACGCCCGGGCTGGGGGTGTCCTATGAGATATTCCTTCCACTTATTGAACGATTAAAGGATAGGTTCCATATTATTGCCGTTGGGATAGATGGATTTCTGATTGGTAAGGAATCGGCCTTTACTTCGGTTGATGACCAGGCCGGGCAGATAATACAATACGTCCAAAGGAACTTGAGTGGTCATTTGGATGCGTCTTACGGTCTGTCTCTAGGCGGGAAGATTCTGTCGCGTATTTTGGAACGGAATGAGATTGTGATAGCTCACGCCATAATGGATGCCGCACCGTTGTTGCCACTTCCAAAATGGAGTGTCGATCCGCTACGGTACTATCAGAGCCTGAATGTCTGGACATGCTACCACTGGACTGGCTTCTGGAAGTGGGTATTCCATTCCCATTATTTTGATGTGTTGCTTGATGAATGTAAGAAAGTGTGGCCGTACGGCAGAGGAAAGGCCGTTCGTGATGGCTACAAGGACGTTTATACCCATAAACTGGAATACATCCATGGTGATGATATCCATTATTGGTACGGTACCAAGGAAGCTTTTGTCGCGAAACCTCAGGCCGAACATCTATTGACTCTGTGCCCTGACGCGCACATCGAGGTTTTCCATAAAATGAACCACGGACAGTTCCTGGTTGACCATCCGGAGATGGTGGCCCGCCGGATCATTGATATGGTATAGTTATACTTTTTAAAAACGATACTAATGCGTAATACATTCGGTTATATTCTTGGTTTCCTGGTATTTGTGGCTGGGATTCCAGCGTTGATGTGGTTGGTTTCCGGGCGGCCTTTCCCCTGGATCCCGGCCCTGCCTTTGGCCGTTTTGGCTGCCGTACTAATGATCTCGGGTTTGGCTCTGAGTATCTGGTCCATTGTCCACATGAAGAAGGTGGGCGAGGGCAATCCCTTTGATGCCTATAATCATGAATTGGCACCTCGCACCAAACATCTGATGACGGGTGGCCCATATAAGTATACCCGCAACCCAATGCTGGTCGGAGTTTATATCTACGACCTTGGCGTGCTGCTGTGGCTTCAGAGCTGGTGGCCGCTGGCGGTTTTTGCTATCGAGGTAGTACTTCTAACCTTGCAGGTCAGATCCGAGGAGAAACGCTTGGAGGCTGATTTTGGCGATGAGTATCGTGCTTATAAACAATCAGTTCCACGGTATTTATTTAAGTGATGAATCACGGCCTTAAAATGGCGGCGAATCCTCCGGAGGCTCCGAGATGGACATCAATTGTGTCGGTATTCTTGACTTGAAGAACTTTCTTCTCCAGATGGTTGGGATCTGTGTCGGTGTCTTCGGCATCGGTGAATAGCTCCATTGTGTATTTACCGTCCCCAAGGAAGTCAAGAGGGAGGGAAATATCTCTCGCTGAGTGATTTCCGATGGCTCCAACAAACCATTTGTCACCTTTACGGCGGGCAGTGACCACATATTCATCGAGCTTTGCCTGCGGGACAATGGTCTCATCCCAAACCGTGGGGACCTCTTTGATGAACTCGAACCCAGGCTGGTTCTTGTAGTTGGCGGGGGCGTCTGAGACAAGGTGCAAACTGCTCTCCAATGTCACGTACATGGCGAGCATATGGCAGCGTGTGCTGGTGACGTAAGGATGAAGAGTCTCAACCTTGTAATCGTCATACGGCAATGACAGGAAACCTCCCAGGTGATAGTCCGCATGGCCGGCCAGGCAGCGTGTGAACGGCATATTCAAGTCGTGGTCGGCACCCATCTGGCGGGCATAGTCCCACTTGTAAACCTCATAGTTGAGAGTGTTCTCCCTGGTGAATTCGCAAGGATATGTCCTTTGCAGACCCGAGGGCTTGCTGGCGCCGTGGAACTGAATATGGAGATGGTACTTCATCGCAAGTTCCAGCACGCGTTTCTGGTATTCGATCATCTCCTGGTCGTCACGGTCCATGAAGTCCACCATCATACCCTTGATGCCTAACTCCTGGAACTTCTTGAAAGAGCCCTCGATGTCATTCGCGAGCGCCTCCCAGTGGACCCAGACACGCATGTCAACGCCATTTTGTTTGGCATAATCGCAGATAGGCTTGATATCGAAACCGGGGTAGGTTTCTGTCGGGCAGTCTTCATCTCCGGGAGCGCCTGGCACCCTGTCTACTTTCGCGTACCAGACGACCTCGGATCCATTTGAATTGAGAATTCCGGATATGGAGTGATATTCAATGCCGTTAGCGACGCAGAAGTCAATATATTCCTTGCTGATATTGTAATTGACGGTCTGGAGGTCGCCTTTTTTCGCCTCAGGGGAAGACTGATAGCCGTTCCACCACGGCCAGGTCGCTTTGCCTGGCTTAATCCAAGACAGATCGGTCTCCTCGCAAGGGTCGCATAAAGTGGTGAGAATATTCGACTCCATCAGCGCTCCGGCACGGTCAGAAACAAGGAACACCCTCCAGGGGGACCTGTGGGGAAGGTCAGCCAAGGCGCTGTACTCGGGCTTGTCCATTCGTGGAGTTAGAATACCTTTTAAAGTCCCGTTTTCGGCCGTCACCCGCATACCGGCGAAGTCAACCACCATCGCTTCCGTGAGGGCGAGGAAAGCGCCGCTGTCATAAGAAAGCAGCACTGGCATATCCGCGGTTTTCCCAACGTTGTGCTCGCTTAGCCGGAGAGTGGTGTAGGGGGACTCGTGAGAACAGACCAAACCCGGGAGATACATTGCTTTGAGAATAGGATCGCCGGTCGGGTGAAGATCCATTAGTTCGCTGCGAATATGCAGACTATCAATACCTTCCTGCTCCGGGAACAAGTAGCGGAAGGCGACACCGTCATTGAAGGCCCTAAGGCAGATGTCCACATTTCGCCCGTCTGGCGCGGTCAGAGAAACAACACGCTGGTTTGAGACGCTGTGAATATGGCTGGCCTTGCCTACAGGCATGTCATAATCATCCGTGATACGTTCCAGCTTACCAGGCTTCATCTTGATTCCGGCTCCGAAAGAGCCTTCCTCAAACTCTATTCCGATAGGGGAAGGGGAGATCAACCTTTCGCCTTTATAGTCAATGGATAAGAGCAATTGCCCGGTTTCTTCGGTGATTCTGATGGCCAGGTGGAGGTCAGGAGAAGGGACAGAGACAACTGATGACGAGCATGCCGAAAGGATTAACAACAAGGCTGCGGCAGCGACTGCCATCCCAAAGAATGATCATTTTCTCATATTTGATTGGTTATTAATCGTTGATGCTTTCGATTCTCAGGCGAAGGGTTCCGGCGGGGACCTGGGCATCTACGATTTCGCCGACCTTCTTGCCCATCAGGGCGGCGCCGATCGGGGATTTCAGCGAAATCTTGCCGGCCTCGAGGTCCATCTCGTGTGGGCTGACTATCTCGAATTTCATGCGAGTATTTGTCGAGAGGTTCGTGAATTCGACACGGCTCAGAAGGCAAACCCTGTCTTTTGGAAGATTGTCGGGGTCGATCACGCGTGAATATTCCAGGATCTTCTGCAGGTAACGGATACGGCTTATGGTCTTCGCCTGCTTCCTTCTGGCTTCGCGGTATCCCGCATTATCGCTTCGGTCCCCTTGAGCGCTTGCCTCAGCGAGGTCGTCTACCACCTTGGGGTAAACCACGTTGATAAGATGCTTCAACTCAGCCGTAATCTCGTCGTATCGTTGCTTTGAAAGGTATTCCATGGCTCAAATTTACTCATTTTCACTTGACCGCACTGAACAGTGCTAATCCGTGCGGTTAATGCCGTATTTGTTAGGCAAAAGCACCAGGCAGTGCTAATCCGTGCGGTCGTATAATGAAGGCTGCCAGGGCTTTCCCTTAGCCAAGTCATCGACCAGCTTGTCCAGGATGCGTAGGTCACGCATTCTGGGATCCTCGATCTCTTCTACCCTGATACCGCAGATCCTACCCTTGACATTGAACCGCGCGGGATTCATCCGGGGCGCGCCGTCCAGGAAGGCACCGTAAGTGGAATCGCTATCCAAGAGAGAGACTAATTCTTCTTTTGAATAGCCGGTGAGCCATTCGGTCACCGCAAAGACCTCGTCTTCCGTCCGTCCCTTCCGCCGCGCCTTGGTGATGAGAAGAGGGAAGACTTTCGAAAACCTCATCTCAAAGACATCCATACCAGTTTGCCATTTTATTTGAGTTCAAATTTAGTCAAGAAAAAGGTTATTAACAAGCTTAACTGTACGTTCGGGATCGTATTCCGGAGCCTCCAAATCGCAATAAATGGGGATTTCACGCTTAATGCAAGCTCCGTAACTTTGCAGTGGAGCATAAAATAATCATTGAATATGAAACCAGCATTCAAAGTCATTTTGATGGCCGTTGCCTATCTGGTAACATTCATCCTCGGTGCCGCGAGCGGCGCCATCCACCCGGCGTGTTATGCCTATATCGGAGCGCTTCTGCCTTTGGTATTCGCGTTCATCTATCTTTACACGTGTTCCATTATTCGAGGTTTCGGGGCGGCGACAGCTCTGAACGGATTTATCCTTGTCCTGTTCCTGATTGCGGGAGAAGCCGATCCCGGCTATATTATCGCTACGGTTGTTATAACGGCGCTGACCGAGCTGCTCAGGAAGGCCTTCGACTATGATACGAAGAAAGGAGTCCGATGGAGTTTCATTCCCTTCGCCTTCTCCTTCTTTGCCTATATCTCCCACTGGTGGACAGATACGGAGGGCTCCCTGACCGCTGCCGTTGAGGAAATGCCCGCGGGCTATGACCAGCTGATGATTCCGGTCATAGATAACATTCCGGTGCTGATTGTTGTACTGGTCCTGACCATTCCTGTCGCAATTCTCGCTATGCGTCTCGCGGAACGAGCGTTGAAGAAACCGGCCTCGACTTTGAAATAATCGCGACCTAGTCGCATGGATTCCACAGTATCTTTGTGTCGTTTTGAAAAGAGTCTATGAGCCTCTGAATATGGTCATGAACGGCCGCTACGCCGTTTTATATGGGAAACTTGCCCCGTCAATCCAACAGGAAGTCCTCTCCAGGATGTCTGAACTCATTGAGGAAGAGAGGGATTACGAGGACAAAGGAAACTACGGTCATTTCTGCAATATCCTCCCGACCATCGCCATCGACGAAGTGTTGCGACGGAACGGGAAGTCGCCAGATGAAGCCTTCGAACTCATCTCCACACATATGTGGGCAGCCCTCACTCCGGAGAAGTTCCGGATGTTGTCCAAACTGCCTTTCTTCCTGTCTGTGATGAGGAAGATTATTCCTCTGGGTTTCAAGTACGGCTCCGGAAAAGGCTGGAAGTATGTCTGGCATCCGGAAGATCCCAAGGAATATTATCATTTCGAGACGCTGGAGTGCCTGTACAAGCACGTGTTCACCAAGTACGGCGTCCTGGAGCGCTTCGGTCCCATGTTCTGCCATAGCGACATCATCAACTACGGGAATTTACACAATATAGATTTCATCCGCACTCAGACCCTCTGCCAGGGCGGCGACTGCTGTGACTTCCGATTTGTCCGGCACCGCCGGAGAGAGGTCTGGGAGCGTACCAGGAGTATATAATAATCATTGAATATGAAACCTGGACTACAAGAACTGGATGCCGAAAGGACTGATTTTGCCAAAGGCAACCCTATATCAAGAGTCCAGCAATAAGGCCAATGAAATATAGAGAAGTGCCGGACGGATATTGCCCTTCTTGTCAGGCACTAGTCAATCAAAAAACTGCGGGGATAAAAATCGCTGTAGAAGCGGCCATCGATAGCTGTGAACTTCAGCACGCAGTAGTTTGGATCAGTTACACCGGCGGGATAGTATTGTGTGTCACCCTTGCGCCAGATCATCTCCTTCGATGCGGCATCGGTCAGCACCTCCATCGTACCTCTGAGCATCATGCCCTTAAATCCTTTGGCATCGCAAAAATAGAGGCAAGCCTTAGGGTTCGCCTTGTATTGAGCCACACGTATGGAGAAGGTGTTGGTCGTAAAGTAGAAGGTTTTGATACCCTCACGCTTACGTGGCTTCAACATAGCCTTGGTCCAGGGAAAACCGTCCTGGTCGACTGATGAGATGTAAGCGATGGGTTGTTTGTCGGCCATCTGGGCAATGAGTTCTTTAACGCCTGCCAAAGCAGGGTTGACATTCACAACTTCATCGTTACTGACATCCAACGTTTTGCGCCAACGCTTCAACTGGGGGAAATACGTTTTCATCTGGCCGATATACTCCTCTCTGGTGATGGGTTTCTCCAACCCCTCGTTTACCGCACCGACAAACTGGGCGCAATGTTCTATCATCTCTTCCATCGTACAGTCCTGCAAGAATTTTCCATCCCTGTAGCAATACATGCAGTAATCCTCATTCTTGCTTCCGTCGGCATTCGTGCCGAGGATTTCATCGGTGAGCGGCATTCCGCAGCTCTGGCAAAATTTCTTTTCCATGACGGTTTTTCGCATTATTTGATTTCTAATCTCAGCACCCGCATCGGACTGTCGGAGCCGGCCAGGGATTCATCCACACAGGTTTCGCCGGTCGGAACGAATCCACATTTCTCCATCACCCGACCGCTGGCCGGATTGTCGATGAAGTGACTGCCGATCAGCGACTTGATCTCCGTGGTTTTCCGGATGTGATCCAGCATTAGTTGCAAAGCCTCCGTGCAGATGCCTCTGTTCCAATAGGGTTTGCCGACCCAATAACCTACCAGCGGTTCCCCTTCCCTCGAAGGCAGCAGGTTGCCATCGGAAGACATATACCCCATCGCTCCGAGCGGTTCCCCTGTCTTCTTCAGTACAATCGCCCAGGTCGTGTCACTATGGAAAACCGTCCGGATAATCTCCTGACTTTCTTTGATGGATTTGTGGGGCGGCCAGCCCGCGCGGGGTCCGACCTCCGGGTCGGAAGCATATTTATACAAAGCGGCCGCATCCTTCTCCAGCCAGGGACGGAGCACGATCCGGCCCGATTCCAGGATGATGCCGTCATACCCCAACTGCCCCGGCAGGCGGAGCTTTTCTTTTTTCGGGAAAGTGGCGTCGTATGCCTCGAACGCTTCCGGATTCTCATCGGCCACGAAATAGCCCTTGGGCGGACAATAGGTAGCCTCCCCTATTCCCTGGGCGGCGAGCCAGCCGGGAATGAGTTCCTGGGCCAGGAAGAACGGTACCTCATCCTCTGGGGGGAAGTCGTGGTAATGGATATGGAATTGGCTCGCCAGGACAAAGCCGGCGTGCTTGTAAAAGTCGATGTTTCCTTCCATGCAGAGGAAACCGACGCCCATTTTGCGGGCCTCCTCCAGTGCATAGCGGAGCAGTTGCAGGCCATAGCCCTTCCGTTTATAGTCCGGATGGATGCTGATGGGGCCGAAAGTCCAGGAGGGCTTCTTCGAACCGTCATTCAAGACCAATTCGGCCTTGGAGAACAACACATGGCCGATAAGACGGCCCTTCTCCTCCATCACGAAGTCCAGCTCCGGGATGAAATCCGGATTGTTCCGGTATTGATGCAGGACAAAATGTTCCGTGCAGCCGGGGCGGTACACATTCCAGAATGCCTCCCGTGTGAGGTTTTCCACCGCGCGGTATTCTTCGGGCTTCTCCAGTCTGATTTTCATAGTTAAAGATAATTCAGTCAAAACTAAGCGGAACGAATTGCTTATAAGCCTCCACAGCATCCCGGAACGAGAGGCCGGCGTTCCGGTGCAGCCAGTCCTGGAACTCCACCTTGAAGCGGAAATCCGGGCCCAGATGCTGCTGGAAGAAGGCCC
>JAILLE010000042.1 GCA_024693285.1 Bacteroidales bacterium | reverse complement strand
TATATTGCGGTGGTTAAAGCGATGAGGATCCACCTCTTCCCATCCCGAACAGAGCCGTTAAGCTCATCCGCGCCGATGGTACTGGCCCACCAGCTGGGAGAGTAGGTCGCCGCCGTTCTTCGGAAGTCCCTGACAGAAAATCTTTCTGTCAGGGACTTCTTCTTTTTACCCACTGAGGGGGCGTACCCCTCAGGCTCCCTGAACTCGCTGACGCTCGGAATCCCTGCCAGGAACTTCTTCTTTTTCCATTTGTATGTCCTTGTGGCTCCTCGACACTCTCATCTTACTGGAAGAATAATGTGAGGTATTACGAAACGGGAGCATGGGGATGTGCCATACAGGCTGCTCTGAGGCTGTTTGGCCTGCGGAGCCCCGCGAATAACCACCTGGGTCCGCGGTCGAAAATGCCCCACAGTCTTTCTAGGGGCAGTGGGGCATGCTCTTGATTTGTAAATAGCTTATCTACTTTAAGTATTTCGATAAGTAAGTGAGTCAGTAGTTGTTATTTAATACGGTAGGGCTGGTCGTCGTAAAGGGTGTAGCGCTTGGCTTTGCGAATCCATTTTTGCTCCTCAATCTTGACATGCTCCCTGGCCTCATGATAAGTCATGTTACCTTTAATATAACTCATCAGGGTTGGATCAGCCAATTTCTCCTCGAAACCATCAAGCAATTCGAATTGTGGGTATCTCTCAAGGAAGTACCTGATTAGCTGTACTGTATGAAGCAATGAATGGTATTCGACTCCCGGCTGCAGCATTATCTGGTAGCCCTGGCATTGATGCCCCTCGTGACGTCCGGCGGCTGGAGTGAAAGTGCAGGGACGCATCATGACTCCAGCGGGGGCAGGAATAACCTCCAATCGGTCATGCCGGATAAATGGCGCCCCGAAATATTCATAAGGCCGCGCTGTTCCGATGGCTGGAGTGATCGTGGTGTTGTTCCATAATCCTCCTCCAGGATACATCTGGCAAGTGAACATGCCAGGTATATCTGAAGCTGGGGCGATTGTCCAAGGCAACAACTGCCGTGTCGCGTCATTAGCCAAAGCGGAGATAACATGAAGAGGGAAGGATGCTCCGATCTCGTTGTAATAAATTGAGCAAAGCTCCCCGAGAGTCATACCGTGCCTGTGCGAGACTTTAGGCGTGTGAGGCTCGACTGGTCCATTAGGCATGGAGCCCTCAACTATTCTCCCGGCAGGATTAATATGATCAACAATATAAAGCGACGGAGAAACTTCCAGCTTGGATAGAGTCTCCATCAAATGGAACACATCCTTGCTGTAGTTGAAATACCTGGCACCGGCGTCCTGAATCTCAACCACCACAGCATCAAGGCCTTCCAAAGCGGAAGCCTCAAAAGTAATGTGGTTGGTCCCGGGAGTCAACTCAGTGTCCCTAGGAGAGAATACAATCTGTAGGTTGCCTCTCTCCCGGAACAGGTCGTGCATGTAGCGCCCTCGTGCCGTGTCCCAACAGTTTTGCGTGCAGAAACAACCGACTCGGCCGCTTGTCAGAGCCTTGTCAAGCTGGTCTTCCAGCGGTGTTGTCCTGAACGAGAACATCAGCTGGTTATTATAGATTTGGCGACTCCGATTACCTCACCGGCAAGCGCCTCAGCCTCTTCCATTGTAGGTGCCTCGGAATAAATCCTAATGATCGGCTCAGTATTGGAACGGCGCAGGTGAACCCATTTGCGCTCCGTCTCGAAACTGATCTTCACACCATCAATGCAATTAACATCCTCAGAAGCGTAAATACTCTTCAATTCGTCAAGAATCTTGTCAATCAGGGCCTTGTCAGAAAGCTCAATCCTATTCTTGGCGATAAAATAATCAGGATAGGTCTTCCTTAACTCGCTGACTTTCACCTTCTTCCTGGCAAGGTTGGAAAGGAATAGAGCGACACCTACCATTGCGTCCCTACCATAGTGGATGGCTGGATAAATGACACCTCCGTTACCTTCTCCACCGATTAAAGCCTTTGTCTCCCTCATCTTTGTGGTGACGTTGACCTCGCCGACGGCGGCCGCATGATAAATCCCTCCGAACTTCTCGGTCACATCCCTAAGAGCCCTGCTGCTCGAAAGGTTAGAGCATGAGACAGGGGCGTAGGGATAGGTGACTTCCTCAAGAGGAATATTCTCAGCCTCAGCTATTTTGGCCGCTCTCTCGAACAAATAAGATGCGACACTCACAAGAGTATATTCCTCTCCGAATGGCTCTCCATTCTCGCAAATAAGAGCTAAACGGTCGACATCAGGATCTACGGAAATACCTAGGTCAGCTTTCTCTTGGACTACAGCGTAGCAAAGCTCTGTCAAATTCGAGGGAAGTGGTTCCGGATTATGGGCGAAGTCACCGGTCGGCTCGCAGTTCAGACAGACACATTCGACTCCGAGCCTCTCAAGCAAGCGGGGCATAATTATTCCACCTACCGAGTTGACGGCATCGAGAACAACTTTGAATCCGGCGGTAGAGATGGATTCGACATCAACATCTGGAAGGGCCAAGACTGCGTCCAGATGCTCGTCAGTGTAGTCGTGCTCGGTGACCTTACCTAGTTCGTCGACTTCGGCGAAATCAAAGTCTCCCTTCTCGGCGAGTTCCAGGATAGCCTGGCCCTCGGTAGCCGTCAAGAATTCCCCCTTGTCATTCAATAGCTTAAGAGCGTTCCATTGCCTCGGATTGTGGGAGGCGGTAAGGATGATTCCTCCGTCAGCACCAGCGAAAGTGACCGCCATTTCAGTAGTCGGTGTGGATGCGAGCCCGATTTTAACTACATCAACTCCACAAGCCACAAGCGTACCCACAACCAGGTTCTCAACCATTGGTCCGGAAATACGCGCGTCCCTTCCAACTACAATCTTGTACTTCTCTCCGGATTGTTTCCGCTTCCGTGAGGGGAGTGTGGCGCAATAAGCGTAGGTGAATCCTACAATATCAACTGGAGAGAGGCCTTCACCAGGTTTCCCTCCAATGGTTCCCCGGATTCCGGAGATAGATTTGATAAGGCTCATTTCTTAGATGGCCAATGTGAGCATAAGAGCGCCGACGAGCCCGAGGATCGCATAGAACTCAGGGAGAGCGGCATAAATGAGCGTATTGGTCTGGACGTCATGGCCTTGGGAGATGCCCACGATACCGTTGGCGCAAACCATTCCCTGACGGATGGCGGAAATGAGACAGACAATTCCCACACCGATTCCCACGCCGAAGAGGATAGGACCGTTGGCCGCGAAATCAAACTTGTACACAAGGAGCCACATGAAGAAGGCAACGAAGCCGTAGATACCCTGTGTGGCCGGGAGGGCCGAGAGAATCATATAGCTGCTGGACTTCTCAGGAGCGACTTTGAGGGCGCCCTCAGCGGCGTTACCAGCTATAGTGGTTCCGATAGCGCTTCCGATACCGGCAAGGCTTAGCATAAGCCCCAACCCCAGATAACCTAGAATCTCATTCATAATTTTATAAGTTTTGTTTGTTTGTTATTGGTCTATATAATCTGCCTTTACCTTCATAGCCACTGTTCTTGAAGAACTCGAGGAAATTAAGTCGCAACGGGTGCACAAAGGCTCCAAGGCAGCACATCGCGAGGTTGAGAGAATGCCCTACAAGGAATATCACGATGAAGGCGATCCATCCCACACCGAAGCCACCGTCCCCTACAGTCATCGCCGCTATGTCATTGAAAGCCTTACCAAGCATGCCACCAGCAAGGCCAAGGGCATAAAGACGCAGGTAACTGAGCACATCTCCAAGCAGTCCGGTGGCTGTGTTGTAAGCCTCCCATAGGCCTGGAGCGATGTTTTTCAGAGGGTTGCGGTGAATGTCGCTGAGAAGGAATATCCCTATGGCTGAAATCACGCCGATAGCGATTATGATCCATTTTGTCACCGTGGAACTCAATACTCCCGTAAGGGATATTCCACCCACGATGACGCCACCCACTATAAGAAGTGTCCACCCCCAGGTGCCGAGCGAATTGGCGAATCCGTTCTTCTTTGTGGCATAGATGGCTTTCAAGATAAACGCAAGAGAGAGGTGTACTATACCTATCAGTATGGAAATCACCATATTAGCGTCAAATCCTGCGATATTTCCAGTCACCATGCACTTCTTGAGCCAATCCGGGATCCAAGAGACAGCGGATATGTCGTAGCCGAAGAAAGTGTGCATTACTATCCCAATCACAAATGTGCCGGCTCCAAGAGTTGAGACCAGTGGAGCTATATCCTTCAGCCCCTCGGAACGTCTGAGCAGGAGACCGATGACAATCAGCGCAAGGCCGTAGCCGGCATCTCCCATGCACATCGCGAAGAAGAGCAGGAAGAATATGGAGAGGTAGGGAGTCGGGTCGAATTCGTTGTATTCAGGACGTCCGTACATATCAGTGAGGACAGAGAACATCTTGGTGAAACGATTGCCCTTCAATTTGATGGGAGGATTGTCTTCCTTGACGGCCTCCTCTTTGAGGTAATACACCCCACTCATGGCGTCGAAGGCCTTGGTGAGACGTTCCTCATCTTCCACTGGGGCGAACCCTTCGAAGGTCGTAATATGCCCTTCAGCGGCCTTTTCGGATCCGACATTAGCCAGATGGCGCTGAAGTTTGGACATGGCCTTGTTTTCCCTCTTTTGAAGTGTGGGAATATAATCCTTAAGGGAATACATGATACCCTCAAAAGCGATAAGTTCCCCTTCCTTGTCAGCGAGATTGCCTTCTGCGGAGGACAGGTCGAAGCGAGGGACCGGAATCTCTTCAACGGGGAATGAATATGCGGGATCATCTGAAACCGTAACGAACCATACTTGTTTCCCGTTGTCGGCTATCTCTTGTAGGGCATATTCAGCGGCCCATGACGGGTCGAAAGATTTCTTGGGTATACGGTAGAACCTGATCTTCAAGCCCTTACTTTCAAGATCCTCGATTGCTTTCTTGTCGAAGTTGCCCCAAATCCTGGCTTCCTCAAGCTCTTTGTGGGCGGCATCTATATCAGCTTTAAGCTGTTTTACCTTTGGCGCTATCTCCTGGAACATGGATAAAGGATCCCTGATTTCCCCGTCGGCCGATACGGTGAATTTCCCGTGGCCGGGATCAGAATCGGGCTCGATGGCTTTGAGGTAGCTGATCGCCTTTCCACACGCGTCAGCTTCAGCCGCGAGCTTGGTGGAGACATCATCGACCGGTTTTTCCGACCGCGTGATATCAACAACTCCAAGCTCCTCCAGATTCTTGAGGAAAGCCGGGGCGTCCCCACTGAGAAGGACGAAGGAATATTTGGTCATCTTGTCAATCATCGCTTCCTTCCTCCATTTCTTCTTCAGCGGCATGGCGCTCCTTCACGATCTTGGATGACGCCTTGCTGAGATTCTCCTCATCTTCCATGTACCTTTTGATCTTGCGTATCGCTTCCTGGTATCCGGGAATCTGGACTTTCTCATAGAGGTTTACTTTCTGGGTGGTTTTCTTCCTCTGATAGTCCAGGATACGCCTTTTTTCCTTGTACACCTCGGACTCGATGCCGAGGCGGGACAGTTCCTTCAGAATCGCCACGCCATCCATATACCATGCGGGCTTGACGAAGGTGTTGAAAGGTTTGATCTCGTATTTGATATCCCCGAGCTCAGGGCATTTCACTCCAGCCACCTTGACTGTCCTAAGATCGACATCTGTGATAGACACAAGATCGTGCTCGAACTCGTTCCAAAGGGGAGCGAGATACTCGTACCTTTTTTCAGCCTCGTCGAGTTCCTGGATCAGGCTCTCACTCTTATCCTTGGCCTTCCGCACCTCAAGCCTCAGCGCGCTTTCCTTGTTCTGCAACGTCGGGAGGGCGTTCTGGCGCATCTTGAGCTGCTTCTGCAGGTTGTTCAGCGCTGTCTTGTTGTATTGAAACTTGATAGCCATCTTCCTTTAGCGGCCTTTCCAGTATTTGTCAATAAAGGTCTGCTTGATTCCTGTCTCAGCCTTGCTGAAATACTTACCGAACAACTCCCAAGCGGTGTCAAGCATCTCGGTGATCGAGATGTTGACATCTATTGAAAGGAGTCTGGTAGCATATTCCTTGGCGTATTCCAGGCAACGTTTATCATAATCTGACAAATCGAAACCGTTCTCGAGCTTTGTCTTGGCGTTCTGTGCGTCGGCGTAAAGACGCACTCCAGCGTTCATCACCTGGCTGTGATCCTCGCGGGTCTTGATGTTCTGGACCCGCTGCTTGAGTCTGGACAGCGAACGGAAGGGGTCGATGATGACTTTCCCGGAGTCGGAGTCGGCCCTGAGGAACAGCTGGCCTTCGGTTATGTATCCGGTATTGTCCGGGATAGCGTGGGTGATATCTCCGTCGTTAAGTGTTGTGACAGCTATAATGGTGATTGACCCGTCGGTAGGCAGCTGCACGGCTTTCTCATAGATCTTGGCGAGATCGGAGTATAGCGAGCCGGGCATGGAATCCTTCGAAGGAATCTGATCCATACGGTTCGAGACGATAGAGAGAGCGTCGGCATACAATGTCATGTCGGTCAGAAGGACCAGCACTTTCTCATTTTTGTCAACGGCGAAATATTCAGCCGCTGTCAGGGCCATATCAGGCACCAGAAGGCGTTCCACGGGCGGATCCTCAGTGGTGTTGACAAAGCATATAATCCTGTCAAGAGCGCCGGCGTCCTCAAATGCGTGGCGGAAGAAAAGGTAGTCATCATTGGACAGACCCATACCTCCGAGAATGATCTTGTCCACGTCAGCCCTCAAGGCGACATCCGCCATAACTTGGTTGTAAGGCTGGTCAGGATCGGCGAAAAACGGGATTTTCTGTCCGGAAACGATTGTGTTGTTAAGGTCGATTCCAGCGATGCCGGTAGGGATAAGTTCGGAAGGCTGGCGTCTCTTATACGGATTGACAGAAGGACCTCCAATCTCTCTTTCCTCACCTTCCACCTCAGGACCACCGTCGATAGGGGCTCCATAGGCGTTGAAGAAACGGCCTGCCAGCTGGTCTGATACCTTAAGTGTCGGAGGTTCTCCGAGGAAGGTTACTTCGGCATCGGTAGGGATGCCCTCGGTACCTGAGAATACCTGAAGCGTGACGAGGTCGCCCTTAGTCTTGACGACCTGGGCCAGACGGCCACCCACGACCGCGAGCTCATCGTTGGAGATACCTTTCGCCTTGAGCGAGACGGTCGCCTTTGTGATAGCGTCCAACTTGGTGTATATTCTTTGGAATGCCTTAGTTGCCATAGTCGTTCAAGAGTTTTTGGGTCTTTTTAGCATATTCCTCGAAGGCCTCGCTGTGGAACTCGGTGTAGTTCATCTGACGGAGGTCGTTGATAAGCTCCTTGAAGAAATCGCGGCATTTCTCGAAATCATCGAACTGGTATTCGATGCCGCAGAGTTCCAGCACAAGGTCAAGCATAAATTTCTGCCTATCCATAGGACATAGGGCGTCTATGCTGTCGAAAGCATCCTGCTGAAGGAAAACGAAGTCGATTAGCTCGGATTTCCAGAAACTGACATGGTAACCGATCGGGACACCGTCGTCTCCCAGAATGTTGATCTGCTCGTTGGCCTCCCGCCCACGGCGAATGATATTTTTGGCTTCCAGCACTTTACTCACCCAGCCCTTCTCGACATTCCGGTCAAGGTAGGTGACAATCTCGGGATATTCAAGGTATTTCGAATATGACTCGATCGGGTTCACGGCAGGATAACGTTTCTGGTCAGCCCTGTTCTGCTCCAATCCATAGAAGCACCTGGCGGCTTTCTTGGTGGACTCGGTGACAGGCTCCTTGAGGTTTCCACCGGCAGGGGAGACGGTACCGATGAAGGTGACTGCTCCAGTCTGACCGTTATTGAGTACTACCATTCCGGCCCTTGAATAGAAGTTCGAAATGATAGCGGACAGGTCGACAGGGAAAGCGTCAGCTCCTGGAAGTTCCTCCATTCTGTTGGACATCTCCCTAAGGGCTTGGGCCCAGCGGGAAGTGGAATCGGCGAGGAGGAGGCACTTGAGCCCCATGGCCCTGTAATATTCACATATTGTCATAGCGGTGTATACAGAGGCCTCACGGGCGGCCACAGGCATGTTCGAGGTGTTGCAGATGATGGTGGTTCGCTCCATCAGGTGCCTTCCTGTGTGAGGATCAATAAGTTCCGGGAATTCAGTGAATATTTCCACGACCTCGTTGGCTCTCTCGCCGCAGGCTGCCATGACGATAATATCGGCCTCTCCCTGCTTGGCGATGGCGTGTTGCAAGACAGTCTTGCCACAACCGAATGGCCCAGGAATAAAACCGGTCCCTCCCTCGGCGATAGGATTGAAGGTGTCGATGCATCGTACACCAGTCTCCATGATCTTCTGCGGCCTTGGTTTTTCCTTGAATGCCTTGATGGCCACTTTGACTGGCCATTTCTGGGTCATGGTGATATAGTGGGGCTCGTCAGCCTCGTCCGTCAGGACCGCTATGACCATATCGACATTATAGCTTCCGGCAGGGATTATCTTTTTGACCTTGTATTCCCCCTTCATGTTGAACGGGACCATGATCTTGTGAGGCAGCCAGCCTTCCTTGACCTCTCCGAGCCAGTCTCCGGCGATGACTTTGTCGCCTTCAGAAGCTATCGGAGTGAAATCCCAAAGCTTCTTGTGGTCGAGAGGGTCGGTGTATTCTCCTCTTTGAAGGAATACCGATCCCATGGTGGTGAGGTTGTTCTGGAGACCGTCATAGACGCTAGACAGCAGTCCTGGCCCCAGCGTCACTTCCAGCATTCGTCCTTCAAACTCAACGGGATCCCCGTTCTTGAGTCCTCGGGTGCTTTCGAACACCTGGACAGAGGCCTTGTCTCCATTGACCTTGATTACCTCGGCCAGCAGGGGAGTACCAGCGAGGGTGATGTAGCAGAGCTCGTTCTCGGCCACCGGGCCGTCAACCTGCACTGTCACAAGGTTCGAGACGATTCCTATTACTTTTCCTGTAGTCTTCATATATCGGATTTCATTTATTCATTGGCAGGGGCGATGTAATTAACGCCTCCAAAAGTTCCTCGAGTCTCATCAATGAGATTCTGGAACATCTCCAGTCCGGTCTCCGGATCAAGCGCACGCCATCTTTCTATTATGCTCATCTTGGCTATGACGGCGAGTATGGCATCTAAGTCGAAATAGTTGAAAGTAGTCAGCTCGCTTATTTTCTCCCATCTGATGGAGTCCAGCCCTCGCTCCCTAGCGAAGATGTCTTTCCCTGACAGGACCTCATCAATCCTGCTTGCTTCCGGAAATTCCCCGGTCTCCAGATTGATTGTGTCTTGCGAGACTGGCCTGCCGAATACTTTGTTGACGAATCTGGCTTTAACATTACGGAAACACAAGTCGAACTTGAAGAACTCACTAATGAACTTGTTACTGTCCTTAAGCGCGTCCTCATAGAAATCCGTTCTGAGATTCTCTTCCTTCAATCCGTCTAGGAGTTTGTCGACAGTCTTGATGTCTTTGGGCGAAAGTTGGGATTTGATCCATTCGACATAAGTGTCCAAGGATCTCCCTTCCCCGAATTTCCATTCACGGGAAATAGCTGGCAGACTGGCGATTATGTATTCGTAGTTGGCCATCACTCACCGAAGAGCATCTTTCTGGTCACCGGCCTGAGATATTCGGCGATAAGGGCCTCAAAGGACTCGGCGGTAAGGTCGATGAAATAGGATCCGTCCTTGGGACCTATCTTGAATCCTCCCGGGATCTTGTTCGAAAACTTCGCCGTGACGCCAGATGACAGGCTTTTTGCCAATTCGCCGTTGATGAAAGGCTCAAGCTCGGACTTCAGGCTTTCGGGAAGCACCAACTCCAGATCAGAAGATTCCTGAGAGTTGAAGTTCTTCGCTACGGCGGAGATGATCTCCTTCACGAATTCAGCGGAGGAAAGCGCAGACGAGGCCTTCCCATTGACCATACCATTGAGCAGGAGGTTCTCGATGTCCTTCTTGGTCGCCTGGATGCTCTGGGTGGCGGCCATCTTGACATCGCCTTCCACCTTCACCCGGAGATCTCCAGCCTCTTTCTCAGCCTTCTTGATAATCTCCTCGGCTTGTTTGCGAGCGGCGTCAATGATTTCCTCGGCCTTTTGCTCAGCCTTGGCTATCATGGCCTCTCCTTCTTCTTTGCCTTTGGACAGGCCTTCTTTATACAGCCGGTCAGTCAGTTCCTGGAGTTTGTTTTCCATGTGGTTATAAATAATATCGCTTATTTTCCAATAATAACTAAAACTAGTCGCGGTTCCGGCAGTATTAACCGAGGAAACCGAGGAGGATACCAGCGGCCACGGCGGAGCCGATAACTCCCGCCACATTAGGCCCCATGGCGTGCATCAGCAAGTGGTTGCTCGGGTCGAACTCGCGGCCGACAACCTCGGAGACCCTGGCGCTGTCGGGGACGGCGGACACGCCGGCGTTGCCGATCAGCGGGTTGATCTTCCGGTCTCCCTTCAGGAACAAGTTCCAGAATTTCACGAACAAGACTCCGACAGTCGTGGCTATCACGAACGAGAGAAGACCGAGAAGGAAAATCTTAAGGGAATTCCCTGTGAGGAACTTGTCCGCCTGGGTTGAGGCGCCGACAGTGAGACCGATGAGAGTGGTTACCACATCGATGAGAGGACCACGGGCCGTCTCAGCGAGACGCCTTGTCACTCCACTCTCCTTCAAAAGGTTACCGAAGAACAACATTCCCAGCAGGGGAAGTCCGGAGGGAACTATGAAGGCGGTGAGGAGGAAGCCCACGATGGGGAAGACGATCTTCTCACGCTGGCTGACTGTCCTCGGAGCGGGCATCTTCATGAGACGCTCTTTCTTGGTGGTCAGGGCAAGCATGATTGGCCTCTGGATGACCGGTACGAGGGCCATGTAGGAATATGCGCTCACTGCGATGGCTCCCATGAGGTCAGGGGCGAGTTTTGAGGACAGGAATATGGCGGTGGGGCCGTCAGCTCCACCGATGATGCCGATTGCTCCAGCCTGGTTCGGATCGAATCCGAGAAGCAGGGCAAGGAGATAGGCTCCGAATATTCCCGTCTGCGCGGCGGCTCCTATAAGCAGAAGCCGCGGTTGGGATATCAGGGCCGAGAAATCGGTCATCGCTCCGATCCCGAGGAAGATGAGCGGGGGATACCAGCCTTGTTTGACACCTTGATAAAGCGTATTCAAGACCGATCCGTCCTCGTAAACTCCGATATTGAGTCCCGGAAACATCGGAATATTTCCGATAATCATTCCGAAACCGATCGGCACGAGAAGCAGAGGTTCCCAGCCCTTCTTGATGGCTATCGTGATGAACAGGATGCCGATCAGGATCATGGCCAGGTTCTGCCAGGTCGCGTTGGCGAATCCTGTGAAGAACCAGAATTGCTTCAGGTTTTCGATAATGGTGCTCATCCTAGGCTATCTTGACGATTTCAGCTCCCTCAAGCACTGAGTCTCCCTTGTTCACAAGGACCGCGGTAACGGTGCCGTCGCAGGAGGCCTGTATCTCGTTTTCCATCTTCATCGCCTCTATGACAGCAACTTTCTGCCCGGCCTTCACTGCCTGGCCTTCCTTTACGGAGACTTCGATGATGACTCCGGGAAGGGGAGAGGTGATGACCTTACCTGCGCCCGCGGGAGCTGCCGCAGGAGCGGGAGCAGGTGCCGGCGCTGAAGTGGCGGGAGTCGCGGGAGCGGCCGCGGGAGCAGGAGCCACCGGGGTGTCCATTTCCACTTTGTAAGAAGCTCCGTTGACAGTCACGTCAGCGATGTTACCCTCGACTGAATTGATCTCAACGTTGTACTCGTTGCCGTTGATTTTGAATTTGTACGTCCTCATATCGTGTGTTTTCTTTTTATTATCGTGGTAATTGCCTGAAATTCTGGGTTTTGTCTGCCCATTCGCTGCCTGGCGTGGGCTTAATTGTGATGATCATGCTTTCGATGTCGTGGATTCCTCCGACAAGATAGTCGTCGAGTGCCAGCGCGATAGCCGCATAGACTTCTGAACCGAATTCCTGTGAAAGGGCCATCGAAATCGCGGCCGCGATCTCAGGGGAAAGTTTCCCGTCCGTCGTTTTCTTTGACTTCTTGACTTTGGGCCCATCCTTGCCGCGTTTGTTGGCGTTGCCGATCCATCCGAATATGAATGAGAGGATTAGCAACGCTGTGAACACCACCATCACAGCGATCAGTGTCAGGACAAGACCGTGTGGATCCTGTTCTTTCATGATCTGGCTCTTGGTCTTGGCGTCAACATTGCCGTTGTATGAGCCGGGAGTCGGGTTGGGGTTGACTTGAGTCTTGAACTCCATCTCCTTAACTCCGACAGGAATCCTGACAACCGACTGGTCGGCAGGCAGGTCAGCGGGGATCTCCACCTGGTCGATGATGGTCCTTCCGTCATTGCTGACAAGGTAGAGAGTAGACCCGTTCCTCAGCTTGAAATTGGTGTAAAATGTTCCCTGTGAGGAGTTTCCGCTTGTGTAGAAAACGACACTCTGACGGGGACCAAGCTGGGCTGAACGGTCGGAAGTGGGAATATGGTACTTCTTCAGGTTGGATTTGTCGTCTGAAAGATAGCATCCTCCGAACTTGACGGTCCCGTTGGATGTGTTGAACAACTCGATCCAACCGTTTCTTTGGCCATATCCATCAACAATCCCGCTGGCGTTCTCGACAAGCACCTCGCCGATAAGAAGGTCGGACATGTTCTGTGCGCCGAGAGACAACCCGCAGAGCAGGATGATGGCTATGGAAAGTATTATCTTGGAATGTCTCATGTTCTAAAGAGGAAGATTGTCGTGTTTCTTGGCCGGCATCTGCTGCTTCTTCCCGGCAAGTTGCTCGAGGGCTCTGATGACACGGAATCGGGTGTTGCGAGGCTCGATCACATCGTCGATGTAGCCCTTCTGGGCGGCCTGGTAGGGATTATTGAAGAGTTCCTCGTACTCGGCTTTCTTCTCATCCCTGATCTTCTGCTGCTCATCCGGATTCTCAACCGCCTTTATGTCCTTGGCATAGAGCACATTGACAGCGCCATCAGCGCCCATCACCGCGATCTGAGCTGAAGGCCATGCGTAGACAAGGTCAGCCCTGAGGTGCTTGCTGCTCATAACAATGTAGGAGCCTCCGTAGCTCTTTCTCAGCTCGACTGTGACCTTCGGAACGGTAGCCTCACCATAAGCGTAAAGCAGTTTCGCCCCGTTGGTGATGACGGCCCCATATTCCTGCTGGGTTCCAGGGAGGAAGCCAGGTACATCCACCAGCGAAACCAGGGGGATGTTGAACGCGTCGCAGAAGCGGACGAATCTCGCTCCCTTGCGGGAAGCGTTGATGTCGAGCACACCGGCCAGCACTTTCGGCTGGTTGGCAACTATACCGACGCTCCTTCCGTTCATGTGGGCGAATCCGATGATTATGTTTTTCGCGAAATCCTTGTGGATCTCGAAGAACTTACCGTCGTCCACGATGCTCCCGATGACCTTGTACATGTCGTAAGGACTGTTGGGGTTGTCCGGGATTATCTCGTTGAGGCTGTCGTCTACACGGCTCACAGGGTCATGGGTAGGGACCCTCGGAGCCTCTTCCATGTTGTTCTGAGGAATATATGAAAGGAGTTCCTTGATGGTTCTGATTCCATCCTCCTCATTCGCGACGGCGAAATGGGCTACGCCACTCTTCGAGGCATGAACGCTGGCGCCTCCAAGCTCTTCCTGCGAGACATCCTCGCCAAGAACGCTCTTCACGACAGCAGGGCCGGTGAGGAACATGTAGGAGGTGTTCTTTACCATGACAGTGAAATCAGTCAAAGCTGGGGAGTAGACCGCTCCGCCTGCGCAGGGACCGAATATCCCGGAAATCTGAGGCACCACACCGGAAGCGAGGATATTCCTCTCGAATATCTCACCGTAGCCGGCGAGGGAGTCGACACCTTCCTGGATCCTGGCTCCACCAGAATCGTTGAGGCAGATGAACGGGGCCCCATTTCTGGATGCCAGATCAAGAGCCTTGCATATCTTTTCCGACATAGTCTTGGAAAGCGAGCCGCCGGACACGGTGAAATCCTGTGCGGCGACATAGACCAGCCTGCCGCCTATCGTTCCCATTCCGGTCACGACACCGTCCCCATCGAAATGCTGTTTATCCATTCCGAAATTGACGCAACGATGCTGGACGAACATGTCGAACTCCTCGAAACTGCCCTCGTCGAGCAGCAGTCCAAGTCTTTCTCTCGCTGTAAGCTTGCCTTTCTGGTGCTGGGCCTCTATCCTCTTCTGTCCTCCGCCCAGTTTGGCGGCAGCCCTACGCTCGACCAGTTTGGCGATGTTTTCCTGTTGGATGCTCATATTCCTTTTTTATATAAATAGATATTTTCCAAATTTACCAAGAATCTGGAATCTTTCAAAGAAATAGAGTACCCAAAAAATGTAAAAAAATCAGAATTTCACGCCAAAAGAAAAATCCATGTAATCGGCTTTGAATCTATGCGCCTTGATGCACACGCTGATAAAGAATGGCCGCAGTGCCTCAGGGTAGTACCGGAAACCTGCCCTCTCATAAAGCCAGCCATGATCGGCATGGATTCCCATGCGGCGGTAAAGGTACACTCCTTCTTGAATATAGAGGGCCAAATTGTTGTAAAACACTTCCTGGACCAGACCCAAGCCGTATGAGAACGGGGCATATCCCTTCGAGGCAGCGTTAGCCTCCTCGTCATAAATAATACTGTCTGCCCACTTGAGGTTGTCAGTGTTCGAGTTCCAGAAACCATTGATAGTGAATCCGGCGGCGAACCTGCCTCCGGGCCTGTAAATGGCGTCGGCGTTCAGGGAAGCCATCGGCCATTTCCGGAGATTTGTCTCGGCCAAAGTCTCCTTACTGACTGTCTTTGAATATGCGAGCCATTCAGCGGCGCAGGCATGGACTCCTCCGCCACCGTAGATCTCAAAGCTCCATCCCTTCTCGTACATGTCGGTGGAGATATGGGATGGTTTAAGCACGTGGCCTTTCGGGGCTGTCCTGTCTTGGAAGTGATACCTGGCGGACAACCCCCCTCCCCAGTAGTTCAAGCCCCCGTTGGGATATGCGAATCTGGCACTGGAGTTATGACGGACGTTGATATTCGCTTCAATATCAATTCTTTCCCCAATCATCCATGTCAGGTGGCCGCCTCCGGCCACATAGAAGAGAATAGGGGAGCTGAAGAACCAGTTGGCCCGGTTGTCTATGGGATTATAATAGCCCGATGAGTATGACAACCCGAGCATCAGATTGTAGCCGAATCCCAGATGCTTGGTTCGTATAAGATCCCGGGACATAGTGCCGTATGCTGAGATCAGATCGGAATAATGTCCGTATTTGCTTTTGAACTGGACGTCTGATAAAGTGTTGTAATTCAGGCCAATCCCGAAAATCGGCCAGTTGAAGGCCGATGCGAAATTCCCATCCCCATCGGCCGGGTCAGTCACAAAGTCCCACTCAAGGGCGAAGGAGTTGAACTGTCGTTGGTTATATGAATCCTTAAATGATCCTATGACAAGATGGTCGGCCCCGGTCTTGATAGCTGTGTGGAATGGCCTCTCTTGAGCGGCAGTATCAGTCAGACATAATAAACCCTGGACCGCGATGCAGGCCAGGGTTGTGATGAGAGTCTTTATGATACTTGTCGCCATCACCGGGGAAGGTCTATTCCTCGGCAGGTTTCATCGTATTGTAGACGGCTGTGACATCGTCGTCGTCCTCAAGGAGGCCGGTGAGTTTGTCAAGGGTCTCCCTCTGCTCGGGAGTGACATCCTTCAGATCGGTGTTCGGAATCCTCTCGAAGCCTCCGGACACAAGCTCATAGCCATTGTCCTCGATGTACTTCTGGATCGCTCCATAAGAGCTGTAAGCTCCGTAGATCACGATGTTGCGAGTGATGTCTCCGTCCTCGTTCTCCTGCTCCTCAGTGAACACCTCAGGATCGTCGTCGCAATCGCAGAGCTCAAGTTGGAGCTCGTCAATGTCGATATTGCCGTTGTCCTTGATACGGAACACGCATTTGTGGTCGAACATGAAGCTGACGCTGCCACTCGTGCCAAGCGTACCACCACACTTTGTGAAATAGCTGCGGACATTGGCCACGGTGCGGGTGTTGTTGTCAGTAGCGGTTTCCACAAGGTAAGCGATGCCGTGAGGACCGTATCCCTCATAGACGATCTCCTTGAAATCGCCCTGATCCTTCTCAAGAGCTTTCTTAATCGCCCTTTCGACGTTGTCCTTAGGCATATTCTCGCTCCTGGCCTCAGCCATGAGAGCCCTGAGCCTAGGGTTACCGGTCACATCAGGGCCGCCCTGCTTGACAGCGATGGTGATTTCCTTCCCGATCTTCGTGAAGGTCTTGGCCATGTGGCCCCATCTCTTGAATTTCCTTTCCTTACGGAACTCAAACGCTCTTCCCATGACTACTGCTGGCTTTCGATCCTGGAGATGTACTTGTCGATGTCGTATCCTTCCATGGACTGGGGATACTTATCCTTGATAGCCTTGTAGTAAGAAAGGGCCTTGGCGTTGTCGCCAAGCTGCTCGCAGACCACTCCGGCCTTGAGCATGTAGGTAGCGTTAAAGATGTTGGAGAAACTGTCGTCCACGGCGATAGCCTGGTCATAGCACCTGAGGGCTTCCTTGTAGTTCTCGAGTCCAGAGTAAGCGTCTCCCATGCAAGCCAAGGCGCGTGCCTTGGTTATAGCCTCGTCACTCTTGTACTTCTTGAGATAGTCGATAGCCTGCTGGTAGTTGCCGAGGTTGTACTCGCAGAGTCCGGCGTAGAAATAGACGTCCCTACCACCCTTGGCACCGAAATCATCGATAATCTGTGAGAAACCAAGCACGTTACCGTCTCCGTTGAGAGCCAGATCAAACTCGCCTGAGCGGAAATTGGCCTCGGCGGGATACATCTGCCTGGCGGCCTCCTTGGCCTTCGGCTGGTAAATAAGCTTGTAATAACCCACGATCGCAAGTCCTATGATGAGGAGCGCGATAAGGATCCCATAGATAGTTTTCTTGTTCTCACGGAAGAACTGGTCGGTTTTGGAGACGGTCTCGCTGACCCTTTCCTGACGGGCCTGTTCCCTCTCATCTACTTTTTTCTTTGCCATTTTTATACTTGTTTTTGTTATTATCTTCGCAAACAGTCTGCAAAATTAGAAAAAATTGTTTAATCATGCAATATGATTATCTTTGCGTTATAGTTGGATAAGAGATGCCGGTACTAAAAAAGATAGCCATACAGGATTTCCGGAACATTGTTTTCCAGGAATTGTCTTTCTCTCCGAACATCAATTGCGTTTCCGGCAATAATGGAGTCGGAAAGACAAATCTGATGGATGCGGTCTGGTATCTTTCGATGACAAAGAGCGCTATCACTCCTTCAGACAAGTTCAATTTCAGGCATGGGACGGAAGCGTTCGCCATATCAGGAACTTATGACATGGGAGGAGGCCCGCTGACCAGGTTTTCTGTCCAGGTTGACTCGAAAGGGGAGAAGAAGATCCGGAGGGATGACAAACCTTATTCCAGAGTAGCCGACCATATCGGTGTCTTGCCGATTGTAATGGTTTCACCTTCAGATACTTCCCTTGTCAGTGAAAGTGGAGATGACCGCCGGCGTTTCGTCAACTCGGTCCTGTCTCAGATGGACAGGGAATATCTATCGGCCATCCAGCAGTACAACAGGTTGCTTTTCCAGAGGAACCGTATGCTCAAGGACGGTGTGTCTGATGAGGGTCTTCTTTCGGTTTTTGACGAGAGGATGGATGGATTCGCGGCAATCGTATCGAATGCCAGGGAGAGATTCGTCGCTGATCTGCAGCCCATAGTATCAGAGCGTTATGCCACCTTGTCCGGAGGCCGGGAGACGGTCTCCATCAATTACCAGTCTGATCTGCGTAAAGGTTCTTTAGTGGACTTGTTGAAAGCCAACAGAGAGAAAGACAAGATGCTGGGATACACCACCTCTGGTCCTCAGAGGGATGATTTCATCTTCAAGATGGACGGTTATCCCATAAGGCGATGCGGCTCCCAGGGGCAACAGAAATCCTTCCTTGTCTCATTGAAGTTCGCTCAATACGAGATAATGAAATCCAGATACGGATTCCCTCCCGCTTTGCTGCTTGATGACGTGTTCGACAAACTGGACATGGGGCGTATCGGCAACCTTCTTGGTATGGTCGCCGGGAATGACTATGGCCAGATATTCATTACTGACAGCAATAAGGTCCGGATGGCCGGGATCGTGGATAACCTGACCACGGACAGGGCTTATTTCGAGGCTGATGGCGGTGAGTTCAAGGAGGTGAAGTATGCCTGAGTTCCGTAAGATAAAAGGCATTCCCAGGAAAGAGGCTCTACCAATGGGGACTCTTGTGCCGATGTTTTTACGGGCTCGAGGGCTTAGCGCTGAGTTGAACACCCAGAGAGTCTTTGCCGCCTGGGATGAGGTTTCCGGAATAAAGGATTTTACACTCAGGAAGTTCTATAGGGATGGGAAACTATATGTCACCATCTCATCTTCTATGGTCCGCAGCCACCTGGAGTTCCAGAAGGACTCTATATTGGTGGCAATTAACGAGTTCCTCGAAAAAGACACCCTTTTCGACAAGGCCTGCTCCAAAGTTGGCCTGGTCAAGGAAATCATATTGAAATGAATATGGAAGAAAACAAGATCAAAGTTGTGGTGGATGACGCCATCCCATTTATCTCCGGCGTCTTGGAACCATACGCTGAAGTGGTCTACAAAGGTGGACGGGACATCTGCCGTGAGGACCTTTTGGACGCCTCCGCCCTTGTTATCCGGACCAGGACCAAGTGCGACGCTTCCTTGCTGGACGGCACCGCGGTCAAGTTCATCGCTACAGCGACAATCGGTACCGACCATATTGATCATGAGTATTGCGACAAGGCTGGTATAGTTGTCCGCAACGCTGCCGGGTGTAACGCTGGTGGCGTCATGAACTATGTGTTCTCGGCATTGTATGGTGTCGCTTCCAGGAAGGCGATTCGCCTGGACGGGTCGAAACTAGGTATTGTCGGTGTTGGTAATGTAGGGAAAAGGGTGGACATGGTGGCCGGGTATCTTGGCTTCAAGGTCTTGAAAAATGACCCACCTAGGATGGCCGTGGAAGGCCCAGAGGGATTCTGCCCATTGGATTATCTTCTACAGAACGCTCAGGTAGTCACAATGCATGTGCCTCTGGATAAGACGACTTTCCGGATGTGTGATGACGCTTTCTTCGACAAGATGAAGCCCGGTACCATATTCATAAACGCTTCCAGGGGAGAGGTGGTCGATGACGCCGCCTTGAAAAGGGCTATCCCGAAATTGGGGCCGGTCATTATCGACACATGGAACAATGAGCCTGATATCGACAGGGAACTTTTAGACATGGTAGATATCGCCACGCCACACATCGCCGGTTATTCTTACCAGGGTAAGCAGAACGGAACGGCGGCGGCAGTAAGGTCATTGGCCCGTTTCTTCGGCTTCAGCGATCTTTATGAATTTTTCCCTAAGACCGAGCTTCCCAGCCTTGAGGCGGTCAAGCTTGACCTTAAAGGAAAAAGGCAGGGCGAAATCACTTCCGCCCTGCAGTACAATTATCCGATCTTCACGGATGATTTCATGTTCCGGATGGATCCCGGAGCTTTCGAGAGCCTACGGTCCCACTACCAGTACCGCAGGGAGTTCTATGTCTATTGATTTAGAGCTCTTTAACGACGCCTTCGTCCATATATGTGATATCTCCTGAGCCACTTTTGGCCACAGTGACTTTGGCCGTCTTCAGCTTGCTGGCGTCCAGGTCTCCAGAGCCATTCATCTTTAAAGTCGCATCTGTCGCCTCTCCACTGAGAAACACGTCTCCGGATCCGGAGGCATCCACATCCATCGAGAGACATTTGACTGATGCTTCCATATCTCCTGAGCCGGACTTGCGAAGAGTCACAGGGCCGTTGATCTCGCATCTCTCGATATACATGTCACCTGATCCTGATTTGGATATGGCTAGGCTTTCTCCCTTTAAGGTCCCCGAGACAGTCAGGTCACCGCTGCTACTCTTGGTAATCTCGTCCAAACCGGGTGCGTACACTTTGATGTATTCGTCTTTTGTGAATGTGACGCTAGCCTTGTTTTGGAAATAGATCCTCAGAGTCCCATCTATATTCTCGACCCTAATAGAGTCCCTGTTTCTGGTCGATCCTTTGACCACCACTTCCGGCTCGCCATCTCTTTGCTCGAATATTATGTCAACCCAAATCTGAGCGTCCAGAGCATGGAACTCTCCGGGGGCGTATACCAACGAGTCGTTCGGTCCATAGACGGATTCTGTCATCATTTCCCGGTTTCGGAAAGAGTCTTTCAGTTCCTGTTTCGTCTCGTCGCTGATTCTGATAAAGCACGAGTTCATCGTGAGCGTCATAACCGCCAATACTGGCACGATAGCGATATGTTTTATGATCTTCATGGGGTAATCTATTTATTGTCAAAAAGTTCTTTAGGGTTGAGGCCGAGCAGCTCCATCTTTCTGATCACGACCGGGAGTTCAGTTTCGAGAAATTCCTTCCTGGAGTTCTCGAGGACGATTTCCCTTGCCTCGGCGGTGATGAAGTAGCCGATTCCGCGCTTGTTGTAGATGACTCCTTCCATAGTCAGTTTCTCGTAGGTGCGCATCACGGTGTTCGGATTGACGCCGATCGACGCGCCATACTCTCTGACGGAAGGAATCCTGTCCTCCGGCTTCAGGTCACCGGAAAGAATCCTCTCGCAGATCGTATCCCTGATCTGGAGATATATTGCTTTATTCTGATTGAATTCCATGGCTTAAGTATATTAATGCTGAATATTCTTGACCCTGAACCATGACCAGATTCCCAGGCCTATCACGATGACAGCGAGCTCGATATTGCCCCAAACATTAATCCAGGTGTCGATGCCGGTGATATGATCCATCACCCATGCGCGCATCCTTTCCCCGAATACGTCAAGGTCGATGTGGGAGAATATGAGCGCTGAGAGTGCGAAGATTATCATGAAAACCACGAAGAGTGAGAGGATTGTCCTCGAGACTTTGGCTTTCTTGAATATCAAAGCACCGAGTAGGAACACCGACGCTGTCTGAAGGACAGAGGAAGCGAGCCACCATGAGCCATAGCCCCAGATCTTGACTTCTCCGTCTGTGTTATTGTTTGAAATCGTGCCAAACCAGGCTGAGACCAACGATTCTCCACACCCCTTGTCAGCGAGGCAGATGATCCAATCGCAAAACAGGTATCCGACGAAGAAGATGATCGGGATAATGACCAATGTGATGAGCATCATAGAGAGATACTTCTCAAGTCTGGAGGCTGGAAGCTCGATCCAGGCGGAGCCCTTGGCTTTTTCGGTGATGAAGCCGTAAGCCTTTGAGGGATAGAAAACCATAAAGAGGATCGTCACGATAGCGAAGGCGCTGGCCCTCGTCGCGATTGATGGATGACCCACATGGAAATCGGAGAATCCGCTTGAGAATCCATTGCTCAACACTGAAAAGAATAACCACAAGAAGTAGTATATGAGAGGGAAAAGCACCCAGATGGTCATGAAAGCCCTGTTCTCGCTCCAGCGAGACTTCAGGTCAAATGCCAGATATTTGCCGAAACGGCTTGGATTGAATGCGTTGCTCATGACAGATCCTCCTATTTCTTAAACATATCTTTGATCAGGTCCTTATGGGAATGGACCGCGTTGAATAGAGCCTCGATATTGACTTTGCTATCTTCCCCGTCCGGATTGGGGCATACCTGGAGGAAGCCTCCTGGAAGAAGCTCACGGTAAAGGGCATCTTCCCTGATGGTGGTCCCGTAGTCAAAATAGAGTTTGGATGTGATCTCTTCGACGGACGCGTTCAGAAGGACATCACGCTTGTCAAGGATGATCACCGGGTCGATAATGTTCTCGAGATCCCTGACCTGGTGGGTGGAGATCACGATTGTGCAGTCTTCCGGGGTGTATTTCATGATGGCCGCCCTGAATTGGGACTTTGACGGGATGTCCAAGCCGTTGGTGGGCTCATCCATGAACAGGTATTTAGCTCCGGTCGCCAAAGCGAAGGAGATGTAGGTCTTCTTGAGCTGTCCGGCGGACATCTGGCTCATCTTCTGGTCAGGGTCCACTTCGAATTCCCTCATTATCTCCGTGAATTTCGCGTTGTCGAAAAGAGGCCAGAAACAGCCTCTCTCCTTGGCGTAGTCAGCTGCTTTCATAGGGATGGGAGCGACTTCGTCAGGAAGATAATACTGTTTCTCCAGCAGGGAAGGGGTCCTGTCGAAAGGAATCTCCCCATCAGTCACGATACTGCCTTCTCCGACTTTCTTAAGGCCGCAGAGCAAGGTCAGCAAGGTCGTTTTCCCGACACCGTTCTCTCCCAGAAGGCCATAGATGCGGCCTTCCTCAAGAGAAGTGGTGATATTGTCCAACACGGGCGTTTTCCCGTAGCTGAAAACAAGGTTTTTGATCTCAATCATATATTTGCGATTTTAGTGTATTAGTTTATTAGTACACCGCAAAGATACGAATGAAATCTAATATTCCAAATTTTTCTTTATTTTTTTTTCAAATTTTTCTCTCCACTCCGAAGGGGAGAGTCCGGTTAAGGATTTGAATTGGTGCCTGAAGTCAGCCTTGTCGCTAATTCCTAATGATTCTCCAATTTTTGACGCTGGTGTCTCGGGGGAGGAAATAAGCATCCGTTTGGCATCTTCTATCCTCAATTCTTTTCTCCATGAAAGGAACCGCTTGTTGAAAGCCTGGGAACAGTAGAGGTTCAGCTCGTCGCTAGTCACTCCTAGTTCCTCGAGTATTTCATCCATTGAATTGTACTTGATCCGATACTTGCCCTCAAGTACCCATTTCTCCAGACGCTCCCCGGTGAAGGCCATCTTTTTTCTTAACAGAGCGGCCTCGGCGTTCATCTTCCTCTTCAAATAGATCTGTCGTTTCAGATTGAACCTCAAGTTCAAGATCGGAAGTTTTTCGTTGTTCAAGGTCATATTTTTATAGTTTAGATAATAAATGACATAGCAATTTATAAAAAATCATTTACATTTGCAAAGTTGTATATATTGACGATCATGTTAAGAATTGATGACTTCGCTTCTTTCAGAAAGGTGGCTACACCTTTTTATTATTATGATATAGATCTCTTCCAGCGTACCGTTGACAAGGTGGCTGAGTTGTCCGCCACCACCGGGATCCATGTCCATTATTCATTGAAAGCCAATTCGGACCGCAGGTTGAATGACATCATCAGTTCCAGAGGTATCGGAGCTGATTGCGTTAGCGGTGATGAGATTGATTTCGCCGTCAGCTGCGGTTACGACCCGAAGAAAATCTTTTTCGCCGGTGTGGCGAAGTCAGACAAGGAAATCTGCCAGGCTTTCCAGGTCGGAATCGGAGCTTTTGTCGTCGAGTCCCTCGAGGAGATCGCTATTGTCAGCGACATCGCCCGCAGGCTCGGACGCAAGGCTCCAATGAGCCTTAGGATCAATCCCAATATCGATCCTCACACCCACCATTATATCACCACCGGGCTTTATGAGGATAAGTTCGGAATCTCCGATAGGAGCTTCGATGAGGCTGTCGCCATGGTCAAGGATAATCCTTATATTGACTTCTACGGCCTCCAGTTCCACATCGGTTCCCAGATTCTGGAGGTGGATAGTGTCGTCAAACTGGAGTGCGAGAAAGTCAATCACATAGTCAGCCGTTTTGAGGAAACCGGCCTGGTCGTTAAGAATATCGACCTTGGCGGAGGTCTTGGAATTGACTATGATGATCCTGACGGAAACCCGATTCCGGATCTCGAATGCTGGTTCAAGACCATCAACGACAATCTGAAGCATCGTCTTGACCAGGAAGTCCACATCGAGCCGGGACGTTCCCTAGTTGCCCAGTCGGGTTCCCTGATCACGGAGGTCCTCTATGTCAAGCGCGGAGAAAACAAGCGTTTCCTCATGGTAGACGCCGGAATGAATGACCTGATCCGTCCCGCTCTTTACGGGGCTTATCATAAGATCGAGAACCTTACCGCCCATTATGATGAGGGTGACAGTCGAGAGACCAGGGTGTATGATGTAGTGGGTCCTGTTTGTGAGTCAGCGGACTGCTTCGGGAAAGAGCGTTCCCTGGCCAAGAGCCGTAGGGGAGACCGGATAGCCATCAGGAGCGCTGGAGCTTATGGCCAAGTCATGGCATCGCATTACAACATGCGTCCTATAGCCCCGTCAGTCTATTCAGACAGGGTCGCGGAGGCTCCCAAGCGGAAGGACTATTTCGCTAGCGTGGATTAATTATCTCCTCATCCCCCTCATTCTCTGGGCGAGGTTGCCTGTCAAGGCTCCTTTCATCATCTTCCTGGTGGCGTCGAACTGCTTCAGGAGCTTGTTGACTTCGGCCACGTTTGTGCCGCTGCCATCAGCTATCCTCTTTCGGCGGCTGCCATTGATTATGTCAGGATTGTCCCTTTCGGCGGGGGTCATTGACATGATAATCGCCTCTATGCCCTTGAAAGCCGTATCATCGTCGATGTCGACATCCTTGAGCATCTTCCCGACTCCCGGGATCATGGCAGCCAGATCCTTGATGTTTCCCATCTTCTTAACCTGCTGGATCTGGTTGTAGAAATCCATGAGGCCGAACTTGTCCTTGGCCAGTTTCTTTCGTGTCTCACGGGCTTGCTTCTCATCAAATTGCTCCTGGGCTTTCTCCACGAGGGAGACCACGTCGCCCATTCCGAGAATCCTGTCAGCGATACGGTCGGGATGGAACACATCCATTGCCTCCATCTTCTCGCCCGAGGAAATGAATTTGATAGGCTTTCCTGTGACATATTTGATGGAAAGAGCCGCACCACCTCTGGTGTCACCATCCATCTTTGTAAGGACAACTCCGTCAAAATCAAGACGTTCGTTGAATACTTTAGCGGTCTCGACGGCATCCTGACCGGTCATCGCGTCGACAACGAACAGGGATTCCGTAGGCTGGACCGCTTTATGGAGGGCGGATATCTCATCCATCAGCTCCTGGTCGACCGCCAGACGTCCGGCCGTATCTATGATGACAACCGGATACCCTTCTGACTTGGCCTTGGCGATTGCTCCTTTAGCGATCTTGATAGGGTCTTTTTCGCCATCCTCGGTGTAAACCTCGACTCCGATCTGGCTTCCAAGTACCTTCAACTGCTCGATAGCGGCCGGACGGAACGTGTCGCATGCGGCGAGAAGGACCTTCATCCCTCGCTTGCTCTTAATGTTGTTCGCCAGCTTGGCGGAGAAGGTAGTCTTACCGGAACCGTTCAGACCGGCGATAAGAACCACTCCAGGGTTACCCTTTATGTTGATATCCATGGATTGGCTGCCCATGAACTCGGCCAGCTCGTCATGGACGATCTTGACCATCATCTGCTGAGGCTTCACTGCGGTGAGCACGTTCTGGCCCATCGCCTTGACCTTGACCCTGTCGCAGAATTCCTTGGCGACCTTATAGCTCACATCGGCGTCGAGCAGAGCCCTGCGGATGTCCTTAAGTGTCTCAGCGACATTGATTTCGGTGATCCTTCCTTCGCCCCTCAAAATTTTGAAGGACCGTTCCAACCTTTCCTGTAAGTTCTCGAACATATCGGGTATTCTTTATTATCTTTTTATGAAGACGCGAATATACTAAATGTTTTCGTTTATCGGACGATGGAGGGAGGCCGCAAGGGCTTTAGCCCGTCTCTCAAGTTCAGGCAATTCGGTTTCCGGAAGAGCCCAGTCCACGAAACGTGACCAGAGATAACCGATCGCCTGAGCGGAAGGATGAGTCATGTCCGGGGCGTAGAAGCGGTAATCCCTCAGCTCATCCATGAATATCTCGTAGGCCGGGAAATAGTCAGTCCTGTCAGGGATAGCCTGGCAGACCTCGTCTATCGCCAAAAGTAAAGTGCTCTTGCTCAACTGGTTCCCATGGGCACCGTCCTTCAGGTGGCGGATAGGGGAGACTGTGAATATGAATTCTTTATCCGGGAAACGGCTGACCAAATTCTTAAGTAGCATGGCAGTCTCCTTGACACTGAGTCTTCTCCTCCTGAATTCTTTAGCGTCGATCTTGAGGCAGTTCGAAACAATTTCTCCAGATCCGATATGCTCGAAACACCAAGCGGTGCCGAGGGTTACGATAACCTTTTTTGAGAGTGTCCAAGCTTCCGAGGCCTCAGCCAGGGCTTTGTTGGCATGCTCCAGAAACTCTTCTTGTGTCGGCCTGGCGAAAGTAGTGTTGTGGCTGAAAGAGCAGACCAGTCCTGATCCTGCCCCCATCTGAACGCATTCTTTACCGCTGAAAGGCACAGCTGAAGCCAAACGTGCCGCGGAGTTGCTTATCGAAACCGGATTGTAGAGCGTGCCGAACGGGTTCACGAGGATGTCAAAACCTAGGCTGGACATCTTTCCTCCGAGGTTGTCCGCAAAGCAACTTCCAAGGGCGATGATCTTGTCTTTCAGCGAGATGCCTATCTTGCTCCTCCCGGATTGTACAGGAGTTTGAAGTTTCATTTCTTCCATGTCGCTAAATTACGAAAAAATACTATTTTTGTAATTATGAGAAGATCATCATCCTTTATTATGACGGCATTTGCCATCGCCGCCGTTTCCTGCTCCGGACCCAAGGACGGGAACTATTCAATCACTCTTTTGACCACGAATGATGTCCATGGTACTTTTTTCGACTCCACATATGTGGGTGGCAATGTGAAGAAGTCGCTTTATGGGGTAAAATATGTCGTGGACAGCATCCGGACGGTAGAAGGTCCGGAAAATGTGGTGCTCGTTGACGCCGGAGATATCGTCCAGGGAGATAACGCCGCATATTATTTCAACTATGTCGACACTCTTACTCCTCATATTTATCCCCGCATGGCCAAGTATATGGGATACGACGCCGTTGTCCTGGGCAACCATGACATAGAGGCCGGTCATCCCGTTTATGACAGGCTCGCTAAGGAGATGAAGGCGGAGGGGATACCTCTCCTGGCCGGTAATGCTGTGCGTAACGATAACGGGCAGAGATATTTCCCTATCTATTCGATTGTGAAACGTCATGGCCTTAAGATAGCCATTCTCGGATATGACAACGCCAATATCGCCGGATGGCTTCCCGAGAGACTGTGGAGCGGAATGAAGTTCCAGAGCTTGCTTCCGCTTGTCCAGCAGGACGTCGATATGGTCGTCGCCAAGGAGAAACCTCACCTGGTTATCGTCGCTGTCCACTCGGCTACGGGTGATGGCGATGGTAAGGCACTTGAGAGTCAGGGACTTGACCTGATGAAGACCCTCCATGGGGTAGATTTTCTGGTCTGCTCCCACGACCATCGACCCAAAGTTGTTGAGAGCGACACTCTATGCCTTATCAATTCCGGTAGCCACAGCCGGTTCGTCGGACATGGAAAGATAGAGTTCACGGTTAATAAAGGTAAGATCGTGGGCAAGAAGTTGTCTGCTGACCTCCTGCCTGTGGACCAACGCAAGATCGATCAAGAGATGGCTGCCAAGTTCCACGATGACTTTGTCGCTGTGAAGAAGTTCACCACCACTAAAGTGGGAGATTTGAAGGTGGATCTGCTCACCAGGGATGCCTACGTCGGTATGAGCCCGTACCTGAACCTCATCCACACCCTCTCTCTTGAGAATACCCCGGCCCAGATTTCTTTCGCCGCCCCGTTGACATTCAACGGCACGGTAAAGGCCGGGACGCTGGTATATAACGACCTTTTCACAGTCTATCCTTTCGAGAACCAGATGTATGTGATCAAGATGACCGGGAAGGAGATAAAAGAGTACCTTGAGGCGTCTTATGACCTCTGGATCAACACTATATCCAAGCCCACAGACCATGTCCTCAATATAGCCCCCAGATCTGACGCGAGGACCGGGGCCCAGTCTTGGTCTTTCGTGGAACGATCTTACAACTTCGATTCAGCAGGTGGCTTGATCTATACCGTTGATGTCCGGAAACCGCATGGCGAAAGGGTCAATATTGAGTCGTTGGCCGGAGGGGAGCCTCTTGATCCGGCGAAGACCTATAATGTCGCTTTGACCTCATATAGGGCCAGCGGTGGCGGTGGCTTGATGGTAAAGGCCGGAGTTGACACCGGAAAGATAGAGGAAAGGATCGTCGAGATATATCCCGAGTTCAGGAAAATCCTATATGACTATCTGCTCGAGAAAGGGAGCATAGATCCTGAGGTGATAGGGGACCCGAAGCTGATCGGCAGCTGGAGATTCGTCCCTGAGAATATCGCTGGACCTGCGCTACAGAGGGATATGGAACTGGTCTTCCCTAAGAGATAGACTCAGACTTTGGTGCCCTGGGTCATGGCCCGGTATTCCGCGGGAGTTCTTCCGGTCATGTGCCGGAACGCCGTGAAGAAATAGTCATGATTGTTGTAGCCTACCCGGTAGGCTACTTCTTTTATGCTCAGTGAGGTGTTGGTCAGCAGTTCCTTCGCCTTGCCCATCCTTACCTCGCTGATGTAGCGGGCGGGGGAGAATCCGGTATATTCCTTAAATGTCTTCCTGAAAGAGGAATAGCTTATGCAGAGCCGTGAAGCGATATCCTCAGGAGAGATATCGGCGAAGCTGTCCTGGATCATAACCTTGGCCTGGCTTATCTTCTTGGCGGTGTCCGATTCCTCAAACTGGGAGTTCCTGTCATAGAAATAAGCGAGACTTAGCAGCCGGCCAACAATTCCCGCCAAAAGCTGCTGGAAGCCGGATTTTTGCTTGACCGCGGCCGTGATGGCCTCGTTATATAAGGCTACGATATCCTCGTGGATATTGACTTTGAACACGGGCCTGTCTTTGGAAAAGAATTTCTTCTCGATGAGGTTGTCCATGAAATGGCCGTTGAATCCGATCCAGTACTCTTTCCAACCTGTTTGCTTGTCGGGATGGTAGGAATGCCATTCCCCGGGGAACAGAAGGAACATCATCCCGCTCTCAACTTGGATGGACTTGCTCCTGCCAAGAGTCTCGCACGAGAACCGGCCTTTCCCTTCGGTGATATACAGGAGCTGATATTCTTCCAGAACCCTGCCGCTGCCCACCGTGAACACATATCTTGAGGGATGGTTTCTTGGGGGATAATTCATCCCCGGAGCGATCTCCTGGAAACCTGCGGAGTTCACGGCCGTGCCCCATTGGAGGTCGACCGGATTCACTGCCAAATATTTGAGGTGGACCGATTCCATAATTCGCTACCTTTTGCAAATATATGAAAAAAATAGGATCAAAAATCCAAGTTGTAATGTCAGAATCTTCAGCGCTGGAGATTATAAAAAAAGGGAAATTTGTAAAGACACTTTATACCACATAATATGAATTTCCTTGCTTTTGATCTCGGTGCCACCAGCGGAAGGGCTATTCTCGGAACAGTTGAGAATGGCAAGCTGTCATCCGAAGAAGTTTATCGTTTTCCTAATGCCGTCAAAGAGGACGGCGGCAAGTATTTCTGGGATATCTATTCGCTGTTCGACCATTTCAAGGCAGCCTTGAAGAAGGTGGCTGGAATGGGCGTGAAGATCGCATCCATAGGTATTGACACCTGGGGAGTTGATTTCGGCTGTGTCGGTCCTGACGGGACGATTCTCGGACTCCCTCGCGCCTACCGCGACCCTTACACTGACGGTATCCCCGAGGAGGTTTTCAAGATCATCCCCAAAGAGGAACTGTACAAGGTGACTGGTACCCAGATAATGAATTTTAACACAATCTTCCAGATTTACGCCCAGCACAAGGATCCGGAGTCCCCGATCCATAATGCCGCGGAGATCCTTTTTATGCCCGATCTCCTGGCTTATATGCTTACTGGTGAGAGAGTTTGCGAGTACACCGACGCTTCCACATCCGGAATCATCGATCCCCGCACAAGGGACTTCGACAGGACTCTGCTTGAGCGTCTCGGGATAGATCCGAAGATCCTGAGGCCTATTGTCCAGCCCGGGACGAAGGTCGGTATTTTGAAACAAGAGATATGCAATGAGACCGGTATGGATGCGGTTCCTGTGATCGCGGTGGCTGGCCATGACACGGCTTCCGCCATCGCGGCTGTTCCCGCCGCCGACGAGCATTTCGCTTATCTGAGCAGCGGAACCTGGAGCCTGATGGGCATCGAGTCTCCGGTTCCGATCATCGACGACAAGTCGTATGAATACAATGTCACCAACGAGGGAGGTATAGAAGGGACGACAAGATTCCTTAAGAATATCACCGGAATGTGGCTCCTTGAGCAAAGTCGCAAGACTTGGGCAGCGGAGGGACGAGAGTACAATTATGCCCAGATTGAGGCGATGGGTCGGGAAGCGATTGATTTCCCGTCGGTTATTGATCCGGATGATCCTCGTTTCGCCGCTCCTAAGGACATGGATGCCGAGATTAAGGCCGCCTTGGCCGAGTCTGGCCAGCAGGTTCCCGTGAATGACGCCCAGATGATCAGCTGCATCTATCACAGCCTCACCAAGAAATACAAGGATGTGATCGCCATGCTCCAGAGTTTCGCGTCCTTCACGATCGACAAACTCCATGTCATTGGAGGTGGCTCGGCCAACAAACTTGTGAGCCAGCTGACCGCAGACACTTTGGGAATTCCTGTAATCGCGGGACCTGTTGAGGGTACCGCCATCGGAAATATCATGATGCAGGCTAAGGTGGCCGGTCTGGTGAAAGACCGTTGGGAGATGCGCCGCATCATTGGAAACTCCATTGTGACAAAGACTTATATTCCAAACAATTAATATTTAAAAATATGAACGAGCAAAAAATCATTCAGGCCTATGAGATGGCCAAAGAGCGCTACGCCGCTATAGGGGTAGACACCGACAAGGCTATCGAGCAGCTTGAGAAACAGCAGATTTCCCTGCACTGCTGGCAGACTGACGATGTGATGGGCTTCGAGAGCGCCGCCGGTCTTTCCGGAGGTATCCAGACCACCGGAAACTATCCCGGACGCGCCAGGAACATAGATGAAGTCCGCGCTGACCTAGAGTTCGTCAAGACTCTCCTCGCTGGTAACCACCGTGTGAACCTCCATGAGATTTACGGAGACTTCGGCGGCAAGTTCGTCGATCGCGACCAGGTGGGTGTCGAGCAATTCCAAAGCTGGATCGAGTGGGCTAAGGCCAATAACTTCAAGCTTGACTTCAACTCCACATCTTTCGGACATCCTAAGAGCGGAGACCTCAGTCTCGCCAACCCCGATCCTGCCATCCGCGAATTCTGGATTGAGCACACAAAGCGCTGCCGCCGTATCGCTGACGCCATGGGTAAGGCTCAGAATGATCCTTGTATCATGAACATCTGGGTCCATGACGGCCAGAAGGACTACACAGTCAACCGTAAGAAATACCGTGAGATTCTCGCCGCCTCCCTTGACGAGATTCTCAAGGAGGACCTTCCCGGCATGAAGAGTTGCGTTGAGGCCAAGTTGTTCGGCATTGGCCTTGAAAGCTACACAGTCGGCTCAATGGACTTCTTCGAGGGCTACTGCGCTTCCCGCAACGTGATATATACCCTCGACACTGGTCACTATGAGCCCACCGAGAATGTGGCGGATAAGGTATCCTCCCTGCTCCTCTATGTTCCTGAGCTGATGCTCCATGTTAGCCGTCCTGTCCGTTGGGATTCCGACCATGTGACCATCATGAACGACATGACCTTGGACTTCTTCAAGGAGCTCGTCCGCGCCGATGCTCTCCACCGCGCACACGTCGGTCTGGACTATTTCGACGCTTCAATCAACAGGATCGGCGCTTATATTATCGGTACCCGCGCCACCCAGAAGTGCATCCTGAGCGCTCTGCTCGAGCCTCTCGCCAAGTTGCGTGAGTACGAGGCAGAAGGCAAAGGATTCCAGAAGCTCGCCCTCCTTGAGGAGGCCAAGACTCTTCCTTTCGGTGCCGTGTTCGATTACTTCAACTGCAAGAACGGCGTTCCTGTCGGAGAAGAGTTCATCCCGTGCATCGAGAAGTACGAGAAGGAAGTCACTTCAAAGAGGTAAGAAGAGATTCTATGGATTGGATGAGGATGTGGATCACCTTGATGTGTATCTCCTGAATCCTGTCCGAATGAGGCGCGTCAGGCGCCGCTACGACAACATCGGCAAGTTCCGCGAGGGACTTGCCTTTTTTTGATGTCAAGGCGACCACTTTCATACCGAGGCTCCGGGCAGCTTCGGCAGCCTTAAGAATATTCTTTGAAGAGCCGCTGGTGCTGATGGCTAGAAGGATGTCACCAGTCTTGCCGAAGGCCTCAACCCATCTTGAGAAAACAACCTCGAACGAGTAGTCGTTTCCAACGCAGGTGATGTAAGCTGGGTCATTTATGGCCATCGCGGGCAGCGGCCTGCGGTCGTCGCGGAACCGGCCGGTAAGCTCCTCCGCGAAATGAGTGGCGTCACAAAGGGAACCGCCGTTGCCGCAACTGATTATCTTACCTCCTTGTGTCAGACAAGCAGCCATCAGATTAGCGGCTTCCATGATGGAAGATGCTGTCAATGGGTCGTTTATGAAAGCGTCCAGCTCGGACTTGGCTTCAGCCAGACCGTCCGTAATGATATTCCTCAGTTCGTCCATCTCTACTCAATTCAATTATAAGCTTGCGGCGATAGAGAGGGCGGCATAGTCACCGATTGACTCGCCAAGAGCGGCGGGGACAACCTTACAAACAGTTCTTGAGAGTGAAAGCGCTTCTTTCTCAATGACTTTCTCCATCAGTGGTTTGAATATGTCCTCGTTACGGGCGTAGATGCTCCCGATCACTATCATCTCCGGGTTGAGTATGTCGATGACCACGGAAAGGCCTGTTCCAAGGTGGCAGGCGGAGATTTCATACACCTTTTTCGCCAGCGGATCACCTTCCCGCAATGCCTCAGCGACCTTTTTCGCTGTTATTCCGGAAAGATCGCCACCTGGACACCAAGTCACTTCACGGCCCATCTGCAGCTCTTCCTTCGCAAGATCCCTGGCAAGCTGTTCAATTCCGCTTCCACTGCAGAAACCCTCGAATGAGCCGGCTTTGCCATAGCCCACGGGACCGAAGCTCTCCAGCCTGATATGACCAAGCTCCCCAGCGTTGTCATTGGTTCCGGCATAGAGTTTCCCGTCGATAATCAGCCCTGCTCCCAGTCCTGTGCCGAAGGTCATGAAAACCATGTTCCTGGTGCCTTTCCCGGCTCCGAACTTCCATTCGGCCAGAGCGCAGGCGTTGGCATCATTATGGACGGCTGCCTTGGTGTGGAACTCTTCCGATAGGATCTCCACTATCGGAATATTGTCCCATCCGGGAAGATTCGGGGGCGACATGATCACCCCTGTCTTACTGTCCAGCGGCCCGCCGCAGCTGATTCCTATCGCTGCTATATCACTTTCTTCCAGGTTGTTCCGTTTTAGAATATCTCTTATGGAAGACTTGATATTCCGTATTGTGTCCTCGACCTCTGTTGTCGGGAAAGAGATCTTGTCTCTTATCTCGAGGTCATCTCCGGCTGGTTTCCCAAGGGCCACGGCGCATTTCGTGCCGCCAATGTCTACCCCGACCAGAGTGGAATAGTTGATGGATTCAGGCATAGTCTTGTGTGGTTTTGGTTGATAAACTTACACATTTTTTTCAAATATTCTTATATTGTGGCAACAAAACCACATAACCATGTCAATTTCCAGAAGAGACTTCTTTAAGAAGAGTTTTGCGGCGGGCGCCGGAGTCGCCGCCGCCAGCATGATAGGCCCGCTTGTCCCTGAGGTAGATGCAAAGAAGGCAGGAAAGCTGTTTGGCAAGGCCAAACGTGTGATAATCATGACCTTCGATGGGATCAGGGTTGATGGCCTTTTGCAGGCCAAGACCCCGAATATAGATATGCTGATGGAGAGCGGCTCGGTATCACTCGCGACCCGTGACGTCATGCCTTCCGTGACTCTTCCGAACTACACCAGCCATCTTTTAGGTGCGGGACCGGAGGTCCATGGTGTGGCCGACAATGGCTGGAAGGTTGACAAATACAAGCTCCAGGCTGTTGAGACGGATGCTGACGGTTATTTCCCCTCAGTTTTCAAAGTCTTGAAAGACAATGTCCCTGGTATCAAGACGGCGTATTATTGGAACTGGTTGCCTCTGATAAACTCTATTAACCAGAAGTACTTGGATGACAAACTTTCCGCCTCAGACGAGGGGTATCCGGAACTCTATGACCGGGCAATGGAGTATATTGGCCAACACAAGAAGGACAAATTGTTCATGTTCCTCTATAATGTCCACACGGACCATATAGGCCACACCTACGAGTGGATGTCTCCTGAATATATCAAGTCGATAGAGGAAGGCGATGCCCAGGTTGGCCGCATGATCGATTTCCTGAAGAAGGAGGGACTGTTCGAGGAGACGCATCTGATGTTCATCACCGACCACGGTGGGATAGGGAAGGGTCATGGTGGTGTCAGCCCCGAGGAAATGATTGTGCCATGGATAATTAAAGGCCCCGGCATCAAGAAAGGATTCTCAATCACCGAGGCCAATAATACTGTCAACACCGCCTCCACTGTCCTCCATCTTTTTGGCGTGGAGCAACCGTTATGCTGGACCGGAGAGGTCCCGATGTCGATATTCGGCTAATTCTTCAGACCGGTTTATTAGGATTGCCTGAATTTCTCCAGGCCTGATTCGAGGAAGTCTATGAAGCCCTCGACACTTAAATTGTACCCTCTGACAGGGACAAGCAATTCTCCCTCAGAATCCAGCAACGCGTAGTTGGGCTGGGCGTTGACATTGAATCTCTCGCGGACTATATAGGAATTGACCCTGCCGATGTCTTTGAGGGTTTTGCCCTCAGTAGTCGTGACCCAGTCTTCCTTCTCCAGCTTTGTCTTGTCGTCGTTATAGAGGAACACCATGATGTAGTCATTCTTCATGATGTCCTGGACTTTTGGATCAGACCACACCCTCTGCTCCATCTCGCGGCAATTCACGCAGCCGTGGCCGGTGATGTCGACAAAAATAGGCTTCCCGGTGGCTTTAGATGCGGCAATGCCGTCCTCGATAGTGAAATATCCGTTGTAGCCCATCGGGAGACGCAAGTTATATTTCTCGGCAAATCCGGAAGAAGTCGTTCCGTCTGGTGACAACTCCCCTCCGCGGACATTTGTCCGGATAGGGCGGGAAGCGTAGGGAGCGGAGGGGAGGTTGTCACCAGATGTGACAGTCATTGGCGAATCAGCATAGTTCCAGACGATAAAGTCCTGAGTCTCAATTGGTGGCAGGTATCCCGAAAGGGCCTTGAGAGGAGCTCCCCACATTCCGGGAATCATGTAAACCACGAATGAGAAAACCGCTATCGCTAGGGAAAGCCTTGTCACGGAGATGTGTTCCAGAGGAGAGTCATTTTTGAACCTGAGCTTTCCAAGCAAATAGAGACCTAACAGAGAGAATACGACAATCCAGATCGCAAGATAAACTTCCCTGTCGAGAAGGCCCCAATGATAGGTCTGGTCGGCCACACTGAGGAACTTGAATCCGAGCGCCACCTCGATGAATCCCAACACGACCTTCACGCTGTTAAGCCAGGATCCGCTCTTCATCTTCTTGAGGAGAGACGGGAACATGGCCAGAATGGTGAAGGGGAGGGCGAAAGCCACGCTGAAAGCGAGCATGGTGACCATAGGGGTCCAGAACTCACCAGCGGTGGATTTGATCAGAACAGTCCCGACAATAGGCCCGGTACAGGAGAACGAGACAAGGACAAGGGTGAGAGCCATGAAGAATATTCCTCCAAGTCCTCCTTTGCCTGCCTTAGCGTCACTCTTGTTGGCCAGGCTGGAAGGCAGTTCGATCTCGAAAGCTCCGAAGAACGAGGCGGCGAACACCATGAACACTATGAAGAATATGATGTTCGGCAACCAGTGGGTGGCCAGCCAGTTGAATATGTCAGCGGTCACCGCGTTACCTCCGATCAGCCATGTCAAGCCAATGATTATCGAGATAGGCACCGTATACAGCAACACTATGAAAAGTCCGTACATGAAAGCCTTGAAACGACCTTCCGCTGGGCTTTGGGACTGTTTCATGAAGAAGGAGATGGTCATCGGGACCATGGGGAACACGCAGGGTGTGAGGAGCATGGCGAATCCCCATAGAATCGCCTCGATGATCAGTGCCCACAGGCTACCACTCTCCTTGCCGCTAGCTTCGCCGGAAGACAACTCTTCTCCGCGGACATTTACCCGGCTAGGGCGCGAAGCGTAGGGAGCGGAGGAGAGGTTGTCTTCCGGCGGTGTGGCGCCGAGGGTGGCATGGTTCGGTGCGGCCTGTGCCGCACTTCCGGGGCTGAGCGGGATGCTGAACTCGAAATGCTCGGGGGCGGCGCAGAACTGGTCGTTGCACCCGCTCCAGGTCAACTCTCCCTTAACCGTGGCTTCATTGCCTTCAAGCTGGATTCGCTGTGTGAAAACAGCCCTATCGAAGAAAACCTGGTCACCTTGGAAGGTTGATGGCTCGGTGACCTGAGTCAGGACGCCTACAGGAGAATATCCGGCAGGGGAGTCCAGCTCCAGTTCGGTCGGATTGTATTTGTTGTCCGTAGTGTAAATATGCCATCCCGACTCGATTGAGGCGGTGAAAGTGAGCTCATAAAGACCTGATCCCAAGTCTGAGGAGGTCACCTTCCATGTGGCGGTGGCATCAGGCGCTTGCGAGAAAGCGGCGACACTCCAGAGGAGTGTGGCCGCCAGTATCGCGGATATTCTTTTGAAAAAAGTCAACATCGCTATAGGATGCTATCTGGTTTATTTCGCGTATGAGACGGACCTGGTCTCACGAATGACGGTGATCTTGACCTGTCCGGGATAAGTCATCTCCTCCTGGATCTTCTGGGCTATGTCAGCGGAGAGCCTAGCGGCCTGATCATCAGTGACTTCATCGGCTCCGACAATAACACGGAGCTCGCGGCCGGCCTGGATGGCGTAACTCTTGGTCACTCCAGGATAGGATGCCGCAAGGTCTTCCATCCCCTTGAGCCTCTTGATATAAGACTCGATAACCTCACGGCGGGCGCCAGGACGAGCACCGGAAATGGCGTCACCGATCATCACGATAGGGGATATGATCGAAGTCATCTCGATCTCCTCGTGGTGAGCTCCGATCGCGTTGCAGACATCGGGCTTCTCCTTGTACTGCTCAGCGAGTTTCATACCCAGAAGGGCGTGAGGCAGCTCGGGCTCCTCCTCGGAGACTTTACCGATATCGTGGAGCAGACCTGCCCTCTTGGCTGTCTTTGGGTTAAGGCCAAGCTCTGAGGCCATGATGGCGCAGATATTAGCGACCTCACGGGAGTGCTGGAGAAGGTTCTGTCCGTATGATGAACGGTATTTCATGCGGCCGATCATCCTGACCAGCTCGATGTTAAGCCCATGGATGCCCAGATCGATACAAGTTCTCTTTCCGGTCTCAAGAATCTCATCCTCAAGCTGTTTCTGGACCTTGGCAACAACTTCCTCAATCCTTGCGGGATGGATTCTGCCGTCGACAACAAGCTGATGTAAAGCCAGTCTGGCCACTTCCCTGCGCACCGGGTCGAAAGCTGAAAGAAGGATGGCGTCCGGGGTGTCGTCCACAACGATCTCAACTCCTGTGGCGGCCTCCAAGGCTCTGATGTTACGTCCCTCACGGCCTATGATACGGCCCTTTATCTCATCGTTCTCGATAGGGAAGGTGGTGACCGCGTTCTCGATGGCGGTCTCAGTGGCGGTGCGCTGGATAGTGTTGATAACTATCCTCTTGGCTTCCTTGGAAGCGTTGAGGCGAGCCTCATCCATAGTGTCGTTGATGTAGGCCTGGGCCTCGGTCCTGGCCTCTGCCTTCATGTTCTCCATAAGGATGTTCTTCGCCTCCTGGGCACTCATCCCGGCGATTGTCTCAAGCTGTTTGTTGGCCTGGGCGCTTAGACGGTCATATTCCTCAGCCTTTTTCGCAAGTTTCTCTTGCTGTGCCTGGAGGCTGTTCCTCGCGTTGTCGGCATCGCGCAGTTTCTTTTGCAACTCGCCATTCTGCTGGTTCAGAGTGTTTTCCTTCTGTTTGATCCGGCTCTCGGCCTCGCGCAGTTGGTTATTCTTCTCATTGATGTACTGCTCGTGCTCGCTCTTAAGCTGGAGGAATTTCTCCTTCGCTTGGTGGATCTTGTCATTCTTGATCCCCTCGGCCTCGATTTCGGCCTTCGCGATTATTTCGTTCTTTCGTCCATTAAGAACCATCTTCTGGACGATGATATAAACTCCGATCGCTATCGCTGCCCCTATAAGGGCTCCTATTAGATAAGCTAACATGGTAAAATATATATTGTAATTAACGCCAGCCTGGGAAACCGGCCGGCGTCTATGATATTGAAAAAAAAGCCGTTAGTCACTTGTCTAAAATCTTAATAAATAAGATTTGAGATCCGGTCCGGTTCGGACGTCCACCGTCATACGACTGGCGTACAATCCCCGAAGGTAACCTTGGCCTGTCCTTGCCGTCCTGAGTGTTCTCGGTTCCGCGGAACTTGTTGATTAAAGCACGTGGGACTAACGGCCGTCTTTTTCAATATTCTTAAGGTATGACTCCACGTCTTCCGCAAGCGCGTTTGCCTCCTCTCCAGCATCGGAGAGTTTCTTCTGGTACGTGAGCCTGCTGACAGTCTCATTGAGCGCGACGAAGGAAAGCTTGTCGGAGAGGGATTTATTTGGGAACTTTGCGTCATAGGCGGTCAATTTCTGGTTGATCGCCTCTGCGGCAAGCCTCATGAGCCTCTCCATCTCAGGTGAGGAAGCCACGAGGGGATATTCATTGCCCGCTATCTTTATCTTTATGCTCTGTCCCATTGTCAATTCTCAAGCAAAGAGATGCACTTGTCAATCTCTTTGATCAGCCTCTCGATCTTTTCCTTGGCCGCACCAGGATCACCAGCCGCTCCGAAAGCTTGCGAAAGCTGCAAGTTGTTAACCTGTTGCTCCAGATCGCCGATCTGTTTCCTGCAGGTTTCATTCTCGGCCCGGCTCTCGGCGAGGAGGGACTGGAGTTTCAAGCGCTCCGCCTTCTCCGCCTCGTAGAGAGAGATCAGCTTTTCTATATCTTTTCTTAAGCTTTCAAGCATATCAAATGGGGCCGGTTTTCCCTGCCATCCGCAAATTTAGCAAATATTCTTTATTCGCGCAAAAGTGATAAAATAAGTGTTAAATTCGCGTATTATGACTATAACGATTGAGAATAGGGAGATACCGGTGCTTCTTCTGACGGGATATCTCGGAAGCGGCAAGACTACATTGGTCAACAGGATCCTTTCCAACAAGAAAGGAATCAAGTTCGCGGTGATAGTAAACGACATAGGCGAGGTCAATATCGACGCTGACCTTATCCAGAAAGGTGGAGTCGTGGGGCAGACTGACGACAGTCTCGTGCCTTTGCAGAACGGTTGTATCTGCTGCACTTTGAAGATGGATCTGGTGAACCAGATCGACGAATTGTGCAAGATGAAGAAGTTCGATTACATAGTGATTGAGGCCAGCGGAATCTGCGAGCCGGCTCCTATCGCCCAAACCATCTGCTCTATCCCCAGGCTTGTCCCTGAATATGCCAGGACGAACACTCCGAAATTGGACGCTATCGTCACGGTGGTCGACGCGTTGAGGATGAAGGACGAGTTCGCCTCAGGTGAGTCGCTCAAGCGGCCGGACATCGAGGAAGACGATTTGGAATCACTTGTCATCCAGCAAATTGAGTTTTGCAACATTGTCCTGCTTAACAAGGCTTCCGAAGTCTCGAAAGACGAGCTGGGAGAACTCCGCGGGATTGTTAAGGCTCTCAATCCGCAGGCCGTGATTTACGAGTGCGATTATGGCGAGGTCGACCTGGACTTGATTCTCGGTACGGGATTGTTTGACTTTGACAAGGTGGCGACATCCGCCGCCTGGATCGCGGCCATCGAGGGTGATGAGGAGGAAGAACTCCACAACGAGGAATCCGGTGAGGCTTTGGAATACAACATCAGCACCTATGTCTATTACCGCCGTCCGGCTCTGGACATCAACATGCTTGACTATATTGTCTCCAAGAAATGGCCGTCCAACATTATCAGGGCTAAAGGCCTTTGCTATTTCGCCGATGAGCCGGACAAGTGCTATCTTTTTGAGCAGTCCGGTTCCCAAAAATCCATCAAGGAGGCTGGTTTGTGGTTCGCGACCATGCCTGAGGAGCAACTCCAGGAAATGATGCGCAGGGATAAGAACCTTCGTCGAGACTGGGATCCCAAGTATGGTGACCGTATGGAGAAAATCGTGTTTATCGGAAGGAATATTGACCCGCGCCAGATAGACGAATTGATGGACTCTTGCTTGACAGAATGACTATAAAAAAAGGTCTTCGCCTCACGGCGATGACCTTTCCCACTTAATACAAACCTAATTTATGAATAAAACGTAAGATCTTCTATCCATGCGAAGATATATCATTTTCCGGACCACGCAAAACTGATAAAACGTTTATTCGACCAATCGACAACAACTCTCTACATAAAGGAATTAAATTGTTAGATATAATATTAAAAGCCATGCGGATGACACGATTTCTCCTTGCTTTTTTTCTTCTTGTGGCCCTTTCAAATCCAGTCTCTGCCCGCAAAAAGCCCTTGATCGGGATCGCTCCCGGATATAATGGAGCCATGACTTCGACCCTTAGCCGGTCTTATACTGACGCCATCCTCCGGGCTGGAGGAATCCCCGTGATCCTGCCTCAAGTGGACAACTCAGAAGCTGCCGCTGAAATGGTCAGCCAATTTGACGGTATAATGCTCACGGGAGGGGTTGACATAGACCCGATGTATTACGGTGAGTCTGTCTTGAACGAGACCGTTGAGATTGACGCCCATCGGGACACGATTGACATCCTGTACGCTCGAGCCGCCTTGGACGCCAAGGTCCCGATCCTTGCGATATGCAGGGGAGAGCAACTTCTAAATGTAGTGCTGGGAGGTTCCCTTTATCAGGATCTGCCCACTCAAAAGCCAGGTGATATCGCCCATAGGCAAAAGACCGACTCGAAATATCCGACTCATAGCATAGAAGTCGTCGAAGGATCTAAACTGTCTCAGATAATGGGTCGGAAGTCATTGGAGGTCAACACGCTCCACCATCAGGCAGTGAAGATCCCTTCAGATAAGGTCGCTGTCACAGCATATTCTCCTGACGGAGTTGTTGAGGCATATGAGGGGCTGGATAAAAACCAATGGCTTGTGGCTGTCCAGTTCCATCCGGAGATGCTAGTCAGGGCGGATGACAGCTGGCTGGCCTTATTCAAGGCTTTCGTCAAGGCTTGTCGGTAGATTCAATTGTGATAGTCTTGAGTTCCCGCTCTGGTTGTGGGGCGTTCGCCCTGGCCTGGCGCTTCTTCTTGCTGGTGAAGATGCTGTTGGCCAAGTCCTTGAGATCATAGAACTCCTTTTGGTAAGTGACACCCACGCCATTTCTCTGGGTGTTGTCCAGATATGATGTGTAGTCATCTGACGAGTGGGAGAAGAGCTTTAACCTGACCTGCCCGGGTTTGTCCAGTTTGATCTCGATATCCAGGTCACCGACTACCTCACCATCAGAGGTGTTGCCATATTCCCTGTTTCCGACATTTCCGTTCACAATGACCCTGTTGTTGAACAGCTGGGTCGTCACAGCCACATCGAATATGCTCGTTCCGCTCTGGCTGGACTGGTAATTAAGGCCAAAGTCCAAAGGAATGTCCAGCTTTTGCAGAATATTGTTCAGCTGACCGGCCATAATGTCGGCCAGGTTGTTGTAAAGGGTGGACGTGTTGTTGACGATGCCAGACTGTTCCTCGGGCATGAAACCGCCGGAAATCAGCAAGGACAGGAACTGCCTCTGTACCTTGTCCTCTGTGTTGAGAGCGCTCTCGATCCTTGACTTGGTCATGGCATCCACATCAGGGACATCGATCGAGAACGAAAGCTGTGGCTCACGGATTTTCCCGGAGATCCCAATCCCACAGTTCACGATTCTCCTGGCGGATATCGAGGTCGTATCAGCGATCAAGGTGGCGATGGATGCCTTTGTCGAATATACTCCATTGATGTCCAGATCACTGTCCATCACATCTCCATTGAACCTGATTGAGCTTCCTTGCAAGATGGAGAAATCCTTCTGGGCGATATCCATGGCGTTGAAATGGAAATTGCCTGAAGCGAGAGTATAGTCACCGTTGATAGCGAACAAACCTGTCGAGGGCCGGACTTCTATATCTATGTTGCCCTGCCCCCGGCCATTGAGAGCGTTGCCGGAGGTCCTGTCTATCTCGACAAAGGCCTCGGTCCTCTGGTTGGCCGCTATCTTCAGTCGTATTCCAAAGTCACTATCATGCTTCTGCACTGACTTCAACTTGTTCATCATCAAGTCATAAGGGTCGATATAGACTGGCTTGTAAGGCTCTTTGAAGGTTAGGAGGTTGGTGTTGGCGTCGCTGGAGGAGTTGTCGATGGGAATGTGGATGGCTCCGTTCTTATCTGTCCTGGCATCGACATCAAGTCTGATGGCGTTGAAAGGTCCTTTAATATTGACATTTCCAGATGCGAATATATTCCCGTATACAGGCTGGCCGGAGCCGCTGTCGAGATTGAGGGCCTCCATCCTGGTCATGGAGATTCCGGTGTCCATCCGGATGTCTTTCAGGCGATTGAAGAGTATTCCTCCGGACATTGTACCCGTCCCATCGAACCGGTCTTTCACTGCCACTCCATCGAGGTGCAAACCGTTGTTATCCAATGTGAAAGGACCGCTGGCGAAGTAGGGGACATTCGTGTAGGCTACCCTAAGCATCACGTTGTCGAACCTGGTGCCTTCCGAGGAGAACGAGAGATCATTGGTCGGACCGCTGATCCGCACCTTCCCGTCCAGACGCCCTCCAATCTCGCTGAAAACCGATACGAGGAATGGGGATATATATGCGGCGTCCATGCCATCCAAGTCAGCCAGTACGTTAAGTGTCTTGTCCTTAGTCGAGTAGCCTCCAGAGACATCGAGAGTCTTTTTCCCGTCAAGCGAGTTCTTGACCAGGAGATTGAGAATGCCGTTCTCATCCATGTCACAGCTCAAATCCAGGCTGCCGACATCCCTGTTCGCCACCATGACGGAGTCGCAACCGATCGACAGGTTGAGACCGGCGTTGCTGTTCCATGGAGAAGTAACCTTGGCGCTGCCAGTCGCCAGTCCTTTGATCCCAAGATCCTGTCCGAGTATCTTATTGGCCAGTCCCATGTCGAATTTGACCAAGTCTACGTTGAGGGTGTCGTTCTTGGAAGAAGAAAATCCTCCTCCGACTTTTATGGACTGTCCTCCACTGGCCGCGGTCAGTTTGTCCACTGAGAAATCCTTTCCGGCCAGACTGAAGTTGGACGGACTGATTTTCCATTGTTGCGCGTTGAACCAAATGCTGGACGGAAGTGTCTTACCATCAATGAGAAGCTGACCATCTGATCCGCGGGAGAAATCTCCGGAAAGGAATATGTCTCCCTTATCGGTGAGTTCCGCACGGTTGTCATAAGAGCAACCCAATCCGACGTGGTTGTCATTGGCGTACAAAGTGATTTGGTCATTATTGAGCAACAGCCCGCCAATGGCCAATTCTGACCCGGTCAAAGCGGCGTTCAGACTGCCTCCACGGTTGTCAAAAGCCAGATCAAGGTTGCGGAGATAGTTCTTCTTCATCGCTATCCTGGAAGAGCGGACTGTAGCCTTGAGGTCCCCCTCTCCAGAGACAGTCAGCCTTGCCTTTGTGCTGTCAGCGATATAAAGACCAGGCATCGCGAATGATAAAACATCACGAATGTCGTGGACGTCCAGCCTCACGTCGTAGCGGGCTCCGTTCCAGGTTTTTACCGTGTCTTTGCAAAGGATAGGAAGTTCCTTAAGCACAGTGAGTTCCCTCAAGTCTTTAACGATTCCTGTAAACGGCTTGGAGCCGGAGTATGAGATGTCGGCGAAACTTGAGTTGAGGCGGATCCTGTGGAGCCCTTCGCCTGAATGGGATCGAATCCGGACATCTCCGACATCGTATTTCCCAAGGGAGTTCTCCAGTTCGATGTCCAGCACGTCCAAATCTCCGATAACATCCTCTTTCCCCACGGTCATATAGTTGGCGTTTACTCTACCCGCGACCTTGGATACTCCTCGTTTGTCAAGGCCAAGGGCTTGCAGGTCAGCGTATCCGATGTCGGCATAGAACTTATAGAGGCCGTTGCTCGTATTGTCTGATAATGTGAATATTCCCTGGAACAAAAGGTTAAGGTTGGGATCGCTGCAGATAAGACGTCCGTCGAAGGCCTCGTCTGAATATGTTCCGGCGGCCATAATATTGGAATATTCATAATCCAGCGCCTTGAACTTGTCGATCAGGAGTGAGTCGATTTTAAGGTCAATGCCTCCTTTCTTCGCCAATGTGGCAGTGACCGCTCCACGCATCGTGGCCTCCCCAATTTTGTCTATTCCGGCGATCGACCCTAAATTCAAAGAATTGGCGGCAAATGATCCGGCGAACACCATGCTTCCTGAATTCTTTATCAGGTCTCTCATCCTGAGGTCGGTCTTGATGGAGCCGGAAGCTTTGGTGTCCGCTCTTCCGCTAACGGCGAGATTGTTAAGGGTTCCTAAAACATTTCCGTCGAAAGTGATTCTCTCACCAGGAGCGAATTTGCCCAAGGACAATTTCGCTGAGGGGGCGAAACCACCCACGAATTTTCCGAGCCCGTCGGTCGAGAAATCCAGATCCTCCACCCAAAAGTCTAAAACAGTGGTGTTTATGTCCGGCAGTCCCGTGATGCGGCCCTCCGCTTTTCCGCTGACCCCGCTTCCGGTCTCCAAGAACTCAACTCTGTCGATCCCCAGGTCACTGACGGGCCCGTCGACAGAGGCCTTCGCCACATTGAACCTTACGTTCATTGGTTTTAAAGCCGTGGAGAAGTAGCTGAGACTCTTGAAATCGATTATGCTGTTCCGTATGGTTCCTCCAATACTGACCTTATCAAGGAACTCGTTGAAAGAGTAGATGTCATGGTACCTCATGTGGTACTCGTCCATTCGGATGTCCGACCAATCATCGGTCATTTTGAGGTCCTCGACAATGGCCGCACCGCCTCCTACAGTCGTTTTCCCGGATAAAGAGTTGATATGGTAGCCGCTCCTCTCAGTGGCGGAGAGGCGCTCCACCTCACCCTTCATATATCCGTTGGACAGATTGAGGTCCTTGGCTTCAAGGTCATGGACGGTGATATCCAGGTCAGTCCAGTTTATCCCACCCTCTACGGAAGGCCTTGGATGTTTGAGATTCACCAATCTGAACCGGAAATCGCTCACCTGCACCTTTTCAGCGTCGAAAAGGCGCCCCATCTCTTTCTTTTCCTTCTCTTTTTCTTTCCCGGACGAGCCGAAGAACCGTTTGATATTGGATCCACGCTCTTCTGATACATATGTGAAGGATGCTCCGCCCACGGAGACTTTGCCTAAGTGCAATCCCTCTTTTTTGAATAAGCCCTTGATTGAGAAGGTCGCCGTGATGGATTGGGCTTTGGCCAGGGTGTCAAGTACTTCTCCTCCCGGAGTCACGGGAGGATCATCATCGACCAGCCTGACATCTTTCAGGATAAGGGCATTGAAAGGCTTGAGATGGACAGAGGAGAACTCGATCTTGCCACCGAATTTGTCCTCAAGAGATCGGGTGACCCTTTTGGCGATAAAAGTCTGGACCGGTGGCATCTGGATCAGAAGCCACACGGCGAACAGCAGTACCGCCATAGTCATGATAATAGACCAGAATATCTTGAGCGCCTTTCTCACAATCTACAAATATACCAAAAAAAGAGATAATTCTTTGGTATATCACTATAGAAGAGATACTGTCGGTCGCAGGCTATTTCAGGAAGGCAAAGAAAACGGCAAGCACAAGGCAGCCGAAGGCCACCAGATGGTTCCAATGGATGCTCTCACCTTTGAAAACGAGCATCACTATCAATGTGAATACGGTCAGGGATATCGCCTCCTGGATGACCTTCAGTTGAAGAAGGTTGAAGGGGCCGCCGTTGCCTGAGAAACCGATCCGGTTCGCTGGAACGGTGAGGCAATACTCAAAAAACGCTATTCCCCACGAGAACAGGATGACCAAAATGAGAGGCCAACCTGTCGAGATTTTCATCTCGTTGAGTTTAAGATGGCCGTACCATGCGAATGTCATGAACACATTCGAGCAGACCAGCATCAGTATAGTCCAAATCCCACGCATTATCAGTCGCTTTCAGTTTTCGGGCCGCGAAGATAACGCTTTTCTGAGGAAAATGGTTAAAACCCGATTTTTTTCCTTGCCTGCCCGCTGGAAACCAAAGATGACTTATTGGCCTTGATCGAGTTGATAAGATGAGCCTGAGATATGGGCACATCTGCCAAAGCCGCCATCATGGCAGCCTCGTTGACTATGAAAGCGATGTCTGAAGAGGCGTAATTGGCAGTCAATTTGGCGAGTACATCACAATCGATGTCATTCGTGACAGGCCGGTCTTTTAGGTGCAAAGCGAATATGCGCATCCGAGTGTCCTCATCCGGTGCTGGGATTTCATATTTAAGGTCAATCCTGCCCCTTCTAAGGATTGCTGGATCGATCAGATCCAACCGGTTGGTCGTAGCTATGACGAAGATGCCCCTCTTCGCGCAGTTATTCAGCTGCCCCAGGAACTCATTGATTTCTTCAGGCCGGTGCTCCGCCGCCATTGAACTACGTGAAGGCACGAAGGAATCAAACTCGTCGAAACATAATATAGTCGGAGCTTTTCTCTCCGCCTCTTTAAACAAATTGGCGATTTTCCCCTGTGTTCCATGAATATACACACTGCCGAGGTCTGAGCCGTTCACAAGGACAAAATTCAATTGCGACTCTTCCGCGAATTTTTCGGCGAAAAAGGTCTTGCCACAACCAGGAGGGCCGTAAAGAATCATTCCATTAGGAGGGGTAAGCCGGTATTTCGCGGCTTTTTCCCGATCCCGTAAGATCCAGATCACCCTGTTCGTCAATTCAGCTTTCAATTTATCCATTCCGGCGACATCATCAAAGCCACCACCTTTCTTTTTCTGAATCTGGACTTTGACAGCGGTAATCTTAGTTTGTTGGTCCTGCCCATTCTCTCCCTCCAAGCTATCAACTGTTTCTTTAGTCTCCTGTTCCTGAGTCGGGATGACAGTATCGACCAATATGGCCTTAAAGAAACTCTCGAGATGGATTCTTCTGGCTGGATCAAGCTTGAGCGCCATTGAGATCAGCTCAACGATATTATCAGGAACTCCATTGTTTGATAGGGCGGACAGGTCGAGAGGTTCTTTCCTGGCGTTACGGACCTTCCGTCTTTTGTTTGAATAGGAGTCATCCTTTGATGCCTCGCACGGCCAAGGTTCCTTGCCAGTCAGCATACTGTAGAACACGGCGGCCGCGGAAAAAATGTCACCGCCGTTTTCGAAAATGCCTGTAAGAGATTCAGGTGAGCAATACGAAGGATTCAGGTCTATGACCGGAAAGGGTGGAGTTCCGCTAATGGCTGGATATAAGTGGCCGAGATCGATGATCTTAGGAATATACTGGTCGCGCCCGGCTTCTTCTAAAAGAATATTCCTTGGAGTGATGTCATTATGGTTGAGATGGAGAGAATGGAGATAACGCAACCCATTAAGGATCCCGCACATCATCCCTCTGGCTTCTTGGTACGGGAATATTCTGCCCTCATTCAATAGTTCAGACAGGAGGACTCCATGAAAGAACTCCGTAATCAGGTAGTGATAATTCTTGCCCTCGATCGAAATAGTCCCATCGCTCACATATGAGATGACGTTCTTATGGCTGACGCGCCTACTAAGAGCTATTTCCAGGATTTCTCCCTGATTAATAAGCTTCTCGGGAACTTTATCGTCTTCAAAAAACTTCATGAAATAAGACTTGCCGCGGTCGTCAACCACCCGGTAGGTACTGTTGAATAGTCCTTCCTTTATGAAGTCGCTGATGCGGTAGTCATTGATCCGGAACCCTTCTTCGAGAATCATTTTATACGAGTGTTTGCTTTATCGTTCTCCCAAATATACGTTTTTTTCCCTATTTTTGCTATATGATGCGGAATAAGCTAGATACAGAGGTGCAGTACTTGCCGGGAGTGGGGCCGAAAAGGGCCTCGCTGCTCCGGACTGAGCTTGAGGTCGAGACTGTCGGAGACCTTTTGCACACCTATCCTTTCCGCTATATCGATCGCAGTTCTATCCAATTCATCGCTGATGTCCAGTCCGGCAGCGCGCTCGTCCAAATCCTTGCCCAGGTGGTCTCCACCGAACTCACGGGCAAAGGTGCCAAACAGCGCCTAAGCGTTCTGGTGAGGGATTCCAGCGGAGAGATGGAACTAGTTTTCTTTAAAGGGATTAAGTATACTTATGACCGTTTGAAACCCGGCTCGACCTTTCTCTTCTTCGGCAAGCCTTCGGTATTCAACGGCAAGATGAATATGGTACATCCGGAGATAGACAACCCTCCCACCAATGGGGCTCAGAATTTTTCCGGGGTGCTGACTGGCGTGTATAACTCCACCGACAAACTCAGGAACGGTGGCGTGACAGGCAAGGTGATGAACAAGTTGATGGCGGAGGCTATCGATCTCGCTATCGGGGACATTCAGGAAACCCTTCCTGACTATATCCTCAGGGAGAAAGGGCTGGTTCCATTGAAATATGCGATCAGGAATATTCATTTCCCGACTGACCAGGCCGCTCTTTCGAAGGCCCAGTACAGGCTGAAATGGGAGGAGCTATTCCTTCTCCAACTATCTCTTCTGAAGCAGAAATATATCCGTTCGAGGGCGGATAACGGTATACCTATGCCCAAAGTCGGGCCTGCCTTCCACGCCTGTTTTAATGCACTTCCATACGAGCTGACAGGCGCCCAGAAGAGGGTGATAAAAGAGATCCATGCGGACCTTATGAGCGGCCACCAAATGAACCGCCTTCTGCAGGGCGATGTGGGTTCCGGGAAGACAATGGTGGCTGTCTTGTCGGCTTTGATAGCCGTCGGAAACGGCTACCAGGCCTGCATCATGGCTCCTACCGAGGTGCTTGCCCAGCAGCATTTTGCGAACATAAAGAAATACTTGGAGCCCACCGGAGTGCGTTGCGAGCTGCTTATAGGCTCCACCACCAAGGCGGAACGACGGCCGATCCATGAAGGCCTCCGGGACGGTTCTGTCGGAATCATCATCGGCACCCACGCCCTCATCGAGGACGATGTGGTTTTCCATAATCTCGGCCTGGCCATCATTGATGAGCAGCACCGGTTCGGTGTCGAGCAACGCTCGAAACTCTGGTCAAAAGGTGCTACGGACGCACCTCCGCATGTTCTTGTTATGACAGCGACCCCAATTCCGAGGACCCTTGCGATGACTTTCTACGGCGATTTGGACGTGTCCGTCATTGATGAGATGCCTCCAGGGCGCAAGCCGATCCAGACTATGCTGATAGGGGAGGGTAAGCGCCCTCAGATGTATAATTTCATCCGCAAAGAGATCGCCGCCGGCCGTCAGGTATTCATAGTATATCCTCTTATCTTTGAGAGTGAAAAACTTGATTATCAGAACCTTGAGGCTGGTTACGAGGAGATTGTCCGGCGTTTCCCGATGCCGGATTATAAAGTCGCCATCGTTCATGGCCAGCAGACCAGCGAGGTCAAGAAGTTCAACATGGACGCCTTTGCCGCGGGAAGGGCAAATATCCTAGTCTCCACAACGGTCATCGAGGTAGGAGTCGATGTGCCGAACGCCTCTATTATGGTGATTGAGAATGCCGAGAGATTTGGCTTGGCTCAGCTCCATCAGCTTCGCGGGCGTGTCGGCCGGGGCTCTGAAAAGTCCTATTGCGTGCTGATGCACGGCAATAAGGTCAGTAAGGAGTCCAGAAAGCGGCTGGAGCTGATGTGCGCCACTGAGAATGGCTTTGACCTGGCTGAGGAAGATATGAAGATGAGAGGCCCCGGTGATCTGGAAGGAACCCAGCAGAGCGGTCTCCCAATCTCGCTGAATATAGCTTCCCTGGCCCATGACGGGCAGATTCTTTCGGACGCCAGGAGTTATGCCGAGCATGTCCTCGCCGGCGACCCGACTCTCACGGACCCCGTCAACGCCTCATTGGCGGCCGAGCTCCGCAAGGATAAATATTCAATAAAGGATTACAGCAAAATATCCTGACCTGCCTCCGCTAGCCTCGGATGGTGGCTGTCTTTCTCAGAAAGAATCACATCCTCGGCAGGAATCCTCCAGTCAATCCCAAGATCCGGGTCGTCCCAGGCAATGGCACCTTCCGCTTCCTTGCAGTAGAAGTTGTCGCATTTATACTGGAACACCGCTTCTTCTGAAAGTACGCTAAAGCCATGGGCCATTCCTCGTGGAAGGAAAAGCTGCCTATGGTTCTCTCCGGTCAGTTCCACGGCCACATGCTTGCCGAAAGTGGGGGAGCCAGGCCTAATGTCGACCGCGACATCAAGTACCGAGCCTCTGACGACTCTGACAAGTTTCGCCTGGCAGTGCTCGCCTTTCTGGAAATGGAGTCCCCGCACGACACCGTAGCTCGACTTGCTCTCGTTGTCCTGCACGAAATCCACATGTCCGACCTGTTCCTCGAAATCCCTGAGATTGAATGATTCGAAGAAATATCCTCTTGGATCCTCGAAGATCCTAGGCTCGAGTATAAATACCCCTTCTATCTCTGTTTTTATGACATTCATGCCCCCGCAAGTCTCAAAAGGTATTGCCCATATTGGTTTTTGGCCATAGGTGCCGCTACCGCAGCCAATTTTGCCGCATCAATCCAACCGTTCCTGAATGCGATCTCTTCGAGGCAGGCCACCTTAAGCCCCTGCCTTTTCTCGATAACCTCAATGTAGTTAGAGGCTTCTGTAAGGGACTCGTGGGTGCCGGTGTCCAGCCATGCGAAGCCCTGGCCGAGTTTCTGGACCTTGAGTATCCCTCTCGAGAGGAACACTTGGTTGACTGTAGTGATCTCCAACTCGCCACGAGCGGAGGGCTTGATAGTTTTCGCTACCTCTACGACATCATTGGGATAGAAATACAAGCCTGTCACAGCGTAGTTGCTTTTCGGAGCGGAGGGTTTCTCTTCGATACTGAGGCAGTTGCCCTCCGCATCGAACTCGGCGACTCCATACCTCTGAGGGTCGCTTACCCAGTAGCCGAATACTGTTGCCTTGCCCTCTTCCTCGGCTGTGGTCACCGCGGCCTTCAACTGTTCCTCGAAGCCTGCCCCGTGGAATATGTTATCTCCGAGAACCAGACATGCGCAGTCGTCACCGATAAAGTCCTCTCCGATTATGAAGGCCTGCGCAAGGCCATCCGGTGAGGGTTGTTCCGCATAAGTGAACTTGACTCCGAAGTCGCTCCCGTCCCCGAGAAGCCTCCTGAAAGCGGGCAAATCAGTCGGGGTTGAGATTATCAGAATATCCCTGATCCCGGCATTCATAAGCACCGAGATAGGGTAGTAAACCATCGGCTTGTCATAAATCGGAAGCATTTGCTTGCTAACCCCCTTGGTGATGGGGTAGAGTCTTGTGCCGCTTCCTCCGGCCAGTACAATTCCTTTCATTATCTTTTTATCCTTTTGATGCATTCCACGAGAGAATCCCTCCAATAAGGGATCGTGATGCCGAATGTCTCTTTAACCTTCGTTTTGTCAAGCACGGAGAATCGTGGTCTCTCGGCCTTTGAGGGATAGTCCTCGGTGTGGCATGGCTTTATGTCACAGGTGTTTCCCCCAATCTCGCATATCGCCTTGGCGAAATCGTACCAAGAGATGGCTCCCTCATTGCTGAAATGATATATTCCCTGGCGGTCAAGCATATTCTCATCAATCATTTTGAATATGAGTCCGGCCAGGTCGCTGGCGTAAGTCGGAGTGCCGACTTGGTCGAATACGACCTTAAGAGAGTTCCGCTCAGCGGTAAGCTGGAGCATCGTCTTGACGAAATTCTTCCCGAAAGGGGAGTAAAGCCATGCGGTACGGATGATGATATTCTTGCATCCGGAATCTTCGATCTTCTTCTCACCGAGCAATTTGGTCGATCCGTAGACTCCCAAAGGGTGAGTCGGCCAGTCTTCCTTGCAAGGCGTGGTCCTGTCGCCATGGAACACATAATCCGTCGAGATATGAATCAAGACGGCATCTCTCTCTGCCGCCACAGTGGCCAAGGTTTCAACAGCGGTGCTGTTCAGAAGCAAGGCGGTAGCCGAGTCGTCCTCCGCCTTGTCGACATTGGTGTAGGCGGCGCAATTGACAATCACGTCGATGTCTTCCGAGTCGCAGATGATCCTGACGGCGTCGATGTTGGTTATATCTAAATAGACAGTCTCAACGCCGGGAAAAGATGTGACGTCGGTGAAAACATATCTGTCGCGGCCTTTCGCCGCGGCTAAGCGCAGCTCGCTCCCGAGTTGGCCATTAGCTCCAGTGACAAGAATATTCATATTCCCAAAAATAGTCACAAAATTGAAGTCACGCAAAATTTTTAACGTATATTTGTAATCATGTGTAAAGCAAAACCTACTATTTCGCTTTTTACCGACGGTGCCTCCAGCGGCAATCCAGGCCCTGGCGGGTATGGAGTGATATTGCGTTGCGGGAGCTTGGAAAAAGAGATGAGCGGGGGTTTCGCATGCACTACCAACAACAGGATGGAGCTTCTTGCCGTGATTGTGGGACTTGAGGCGATAAAGTGGGAGAAGGCGACCGTTATGGTTTACAGTGATTCCTCCTATGTTGTCAAAGCTCTCAATGAAGGCTGGCTTCAAAACTGGGAGAGAAAAGGCTGGAAGAAAGTGAAGAATGTTGATCTTTGGCAGAGGTTCCTGGCCGTGTACAAGCGTCATAAAGTAACCTTTAATTGGGTGAAGGGACATGCCGGTCATCCGGAGAATGAGCGGTGCGACGCACTCGCTGTCGCGGCTGGTGCTGGAGCTATTGCGGCAGGAGTTCAGCTTCCTCCTGACGAGGGTTATGAAAAACTTAAAGTAGAAGAAGATAACATATTGTTATAAAGCACGTTATTATTTAAAAATGACAGACATTTCAAAAAAGAAATTGGTGGTCGGAATCACCCAAGGTGATGGTAACGGAATAGGCTATGAGGTGATTATCAAGTCCCTTGCGGATGCGAGGATCATGGAGTCTTTCACCCCGGTCATCTACGGGTCTTCCAAGATATTCGGCTTCTATAGGAAGCGCATCCACAATCTTGACCAGCAGATGGACATCTATGTTGTCCAGAGCGCCAGGGATGCCAAGCCCAGAAAAATCAATATAGTAAACTGTCTCCCGGACAACACCTATGTCGAACCTGGGCAATCCACTCCCGAGTCTGCCAAGGCGGCCATCACCTCTTTGGAATGGGCGGTCAGAGACATCAAGAACGGAGATATCGACGTGCTTGTCACCGCTCCGATAAACAAGAGGGCTATGGTCAAGGAAGGATTCGGCAACACAGGCCACACGGAGTATCTCCAGAAAGAGTTCGGAGTCAATGATGTGGCCATGTTCATGATCTCTAACCAGTTAAGGATTGGAGTCGTGACCGGACATATTCCGCTTAAAGATGTTCCCTCGTCAATCAGCATCGATTCGATAGTCGGCAAACTGCGCCTTATGTATGCATCATTGAGACGGGATTTCGGTGTGGTGGAGCCAAAGATAGCCGTGCTGGGCCTGAACCCGCATTGCGGTGATGGGGGTCTGCTCGGTGATGAGGAGGAGCGTATAATCCTGCCGGCGGTCAAAGCCGCTAACGCTGAGGGCATTATGGCATTCGGGCCATATTCGCCCGACGGTTATTTCGGTCTTGGACATTACGCCAAGTTCGACGCCACTTTGGCCATGTACCATGACCAGGGTCTGGCTCCTTTCAAGGCTCTTGCTTTCGAGGATGGAGTCAACTTCACCGCAGGCTTGCCGATAGTCAGGACATCTCCTGACCACGGTACGGCTTTCGAGCTGGCTGGAAGGGATGAGGCTGATCCTCACTCGATGATGTCTTCTATTTACGCCGCGATCGACATTTACCGTAACAGGGTGGCGTTCGATGCTGTGCAGGAAGGAAAATTGATAAAATAGAATTATTATGGAATTCGACAGGACAATAATCATAACCGGCGGTGCCGGATTCATCGGAAGCCATGTCGTCAGGCTCTTTGTGAACAAATATCCGGAGTACAAGATAATCAATCTCGACAAGCTCACGTATGCTGGCAATCTAGCCAATCTCAAGGATGTGGAAGGTAAGCCTAATTATCAGTTTGTTAAGGCTGATATATGTTATTATGAGACAGTTAAAGAGATTATTTCAACTAATAATGTAACTGGTATTATCCACCTTGCGGCCGAGAGCCATGTGGACAGGTCGATAGTTGATCCATTCACTTTCGCCCGTACCAATGTGATGGGGACCCTTTCCCTTCTCCAGGCCGCCCGTGAATTCTGGGAGCCTCAGGGATGGGCCGGCTGCCGTTTTTACCACATCTCCACAGATGAGGTCTACGGGGCCCTTGAATTGACAAAGCCGGAGGGTGACCCTGGCGCTAAGGAGTGCGGAGGCGGACCTTTCGGAGACGATTTCTTTACCGAGAGCACCAAATACCAGCCACATAGTCCTTACTCCGCCGCTAAGGCTTCCAGCGACCATTTTGTGAGGGCTTATCATGACACATACGGGATGCCGACCCTTGTCACGAATTGCTCCAACAATTACGGGCCGTTCCAGTTCCCGGAGAAGCTTATCCCTTTGTTTATCAATAATATCCGCCACCGTCGTCCGCTTCCGGTCTACGGAAAGGGCGAGAATGTGCGTGACTGGCTCTATGTCGTGGATCACGCCAGGGCGATCGATCTTATATTCCATGAGGGCAAGATAGGGGAGACATATAATATCGGTGGATTCAACGAGTGGAAGAACATCGACCTCATCAAAGTTCTGATTAAGACTACGGACCGGCTTCTGGGTCGTCCGGAGGGATCAGATGACGATCTCATCACTTTTGTGACCGACCGGAAGGGCCACGATATGCGTTATGCGATTGATTCCACGAAGTTGAAGGAGGAACTCGGTTGGGAGCCGTCTCTACAGTTCGAGGAAGGAATCGAGAAGACGGTCAAATGGTATCTTGAGAACCAGGATTGGCTCGACAATGTCACGTCTGGTGACTATATGAAGTATTACGAGCAGATGTACAAATAGGAGATTCCTCCAGGGAAATATAAAATTGGAAGACCGCGGCCAGAAGGCCGCGGTTTTCGCAAGAATTCGTTTGTGCCTGTGGTAAGGATTTCTGGTGGTGGAGAGCGGACTCATCCGGCATTTCTGCTGCCTGACGGCCTTGATCGACACAAGGAATTCCGCTTCGGCGTCCACCAGCCTTTGCCAGTTGGCTTGTTGGATGTACCGCGAAGATAAATATTAATTTTTAATCTCCAAATTATTTTTGCAATTTATTGAAAGAAAAATTTATCTTATATGTATTATATTGCTTATATTCAATTGATTAGATGCGTAAATCTTTATTTAAAGTAATAGATTAAATAACGCGATTTTAGCCCATTTGAGGCGAGACTTGCTTGCTGCCAAGTATCTCCATTGTGTTAGCGATGATGTCGTAACTGGTCTTCTCAGAACCATCCCCGGCTATGTATTTCTGGGTTCGCAGCCTACCGCACACATAGACTGGGAATCCTTTTTCAATGTCATCGAGCGGTGGTATTCCTTTGTTCCCTTCCCAGGCTGTCACATAGTGCCAGGTGGTCTCGATGACCGGTTCCCCGTTCCTGTCCTTGTAAGCGAAATTGGTTGCGACGGAGAAGTGAGCCACACGTGTGCTCCCCACCTTGAGAATGTTGATGTTGCCGACATTCCCTCGGATTTCGATTTTGTTCAGTTGTTCCATAATTCAGTTCATTTGATGGTTTACATCGCGAAATTAAGCGCTCTGATGGGCTTTCCCGCCACATGTAAAGAAACTATACAACTTTATTTACGTTTCTTTCTCTAAGGCCCTGAAATCGCTTTTTATTTATTCGTTCCCGTATTAATATGATTCCTCCATGATTTTTTTTTCTCATGGGGTATGAGGAATAATCTCTCATACCCCCTTCGTACCCTTGCTTCCCGCTGGATTATTGTCCATATTAGGCACATGAGTTATGAGGAAGACAATGGAGGGAAGAGATGCCTTGAGTGTGGGGATGTGCTTCCTTATGGACGTAAGGACATGAAATTCTGTTCTTCGTCCTGCAAGAACAAGTGGCACTACCAGAGCCGTTCCTGGGTGGGTGCGCTGAAATTGAGGACCAGGAGTATCCTGGACAAGAATTATTCGATCCTGGAGGCCTTGTTGGAGTCGGGAGTGGCTTCAATAGACATTCCTGACCTTGCGCAGATGGGCTACAATTTCGATTGCGTCACATCCTACCACAAGGTCAGGAACAGGGATGAGTACCGATGCTACGACATCAAGTACTGTATGTCCGCGAGCAGGGTCTTTAAGCTTGAGCGTTGCCCTCCGCCGCCTTCAACTTCCTCGGATCCTTGAACAGAATCATGAACAAGATGCCGACCACAAGGGCGTAAGCCGCAAAGATATACCAGGCTTTTGACCAGCCGGCTGGATCGATGAAGCATCCGCATTTCTCAACCACCCATCCGGCGGCGAGAGTTCCGATTGAGGCTCCCAAACCGTTGGTCATCAACATGAAGAGGCCTTGGGCGCTGGACCTGATGTCAGTGTCGGTGTTCTCATTGACATATAGTGAACCGGAAATGTTGAAGAAATCGAACGCGACTCCGTAGACGATGCAAGACAGCACGAAGAGCAGGACTCCGGGCATGTCAGGGGATCCGGCTCCGAAGAAGCCGAAACGGAACACCCATGCGAACATGGCGATCAACATCACATTCTTGATTCCGAATTTCTTCATGAAGAAAGGAATAAGAAGGATGCACAAGGTCTCGGACAGCTGTGAGATGGCTAGAAGAGCGTTGGAGTTCTTGACGGCAAAGGTGTCGGCGAGGGCGGGGTCAGCGGCGAAAGAGCCAAGGAAAGTGTTGGCGTAACCGTTAGTGATCTGCAGCGCTGAGCCGAGAAGCATCGAGAAGATGAAGAATATGGCGAACTGGCGGTCCTTGAATAATGTGAAAGCCTTAAGGCCGAGAGCTTCAGTAAGCGACTGGCCGGACTCGCCCTGCTTGATAGGCACAGGAGGCATGGTCAGGGCATATCCGCAGAGAACCAATGAAAGAATACCGGAGGCGGCGAGCTGGGTGTAGGAGTCCTGCATAGCGACTCCACCGATCTTCACCCAGTTGGAGCATAGCATGCTGATGATGAATCCCACCGTGCCGAACACACGGATCGGAGGGAAGTCCTTGACCGGATCCTTGCCCACTGACTCGAGCGCGTTGTAGGCCACTGAGTTGACCAGTGCGATTGTGGGCATGAAGAAGGCTACGCTGACACTATAGAGGGTGAACAGTGGACCGAAAGCCACGGCGTCACCAGCGTTACGGCAATAGAGTCCGGCGGCGATCATGAACAGGCCGGCCAGCAAATGGCACATGGAGAGAACCTTTTGGGCCTGGATCTTCCTGTCTGCCAATATGCCCATAAGGGTGGGCATGAATATCGACACGATGCCCTGCATCGCGAAGAACCATTTGATCTGGTTGCCCAGCCCTATGTTGCCCAGATAGCGCCCGAGCGATGTGAGGTAAGCGCCCCAGACGGCGAATTCTAGGAAATTCATCAGGATGAGCCTGATGGTGATGGAGTTGTTCTTCATTGATTTATCTGGTTTTAATGTTTGTCTTGGGGTCTATAATCAAACAAAAATAAGAGTTTTTAGCATAAAAAACACTATATTTGAAAGTCAAATCGCAAAGAATGAGGTTCACCAGAATAGCGGCAGATCCAGGAAGTGGGGCAAGAACAGGGGTTTTCACCACCGGGCACGGTGAGGTCAAGACCCCGATTTTCATGCCTGTGGGCACTGTCGGCTCCGTCAAAGGGGTCTATCACAAAGATCTGCTTGGTGACATCGGGGCAGAAATCATCCTCGGCAATACTTACCATCTCTATCTTAGGCCCGGGTTGGAAACGCTCCGCGCTGCTGGAGGACTTCATAAGTTCGAGTCATGGGACAGGCCGATCCTGACCGACAGTGGTGGGTTCCAGGTATTCTCCCTGACACAGATTCGGAAGATCACTGAGGAAGGCTGCCGTTTCCAGTCACACATTGATGGCTCCCGTCACACTTTCACTCCGGAGAATAATGTTGACACCCAGCGGATCATAGGATCTGACATCATGATGGCCTTGGACGAGTGCTGTCCGGGTGACGCTGACCTCAGGTATGCGGAGAAGTCGTTGCGATTGACCCAAGGATGGCTGGAGAGGTATTTCAAGCGTTTCTTGGAGACTGAGCCGCTTTACGGCTACGACCAGGTGATGTTCCCGATTATTCAGGGCTGTGTGTATCCCGAGCTTAGGAAGCGGGCGGTCGATCATGCCGTGTCTCTGGTCGGAGACAATCCTGCCGCTGGAGGCTTCGCTATCGGTGGACTTGCTGTCGGAGAGCCCACGGAGAAGATGTACGAGATGCTTGAACTGGTCTGCCCGCTGCTTCCGCAGGACAAGCCGAGGTATCTGATGGGAGTCGGTACTCCCGCCAATATCCTCGAGGGGATCGCCAGGGGAGTGGACATGTTCGATTGCGTCATGCCTACCCGAAACGGGCGTAACGGGATGCTTTTCACATGGAACGGGATCATGAATATGCGTAACGCGAAATGGGCTGACGATTTCTCCCCTCTGGATCCCGATGGTACGTCATTTGTTGACAAACAATACTCCAGGGCATACCTCCACCACCTTTTCGTGGCGAAGGAGATGTTCGCCGCGATGGTGGCGAGCGAGCATAACCTTGCCTTCTATCTGGATCTTGTGAGAAAGGCCCGGATCCATATCGAGGCGGGGGATTTCGCCTCTTGGAAAGAGGCGGCGGTCAAGAAAGTAAGCGAGAGGCTATAGGACATGGAACCTGTACTGAAAAGAATAGACAAGTACATCATAAAGAAGTTCATCCTGACCTTCTTTATCGCCTTATTGCTTATCATTGCCATTGTAATCATCTTCGACATAAGCGAGAAGATCAACCATTTCGTTGAGAACAAGGCTCCTTTGAAGGCGATCATTCTGGATTACTACGTCAATTGGGTGCCGTACTTCATGAACATGTTCAGTCCTCTGTTCGTGTTCATCACTGTCATCTTCTTCACATCCAGGATGGCTGCTGACAGCGAGATCATAGCGATCCTGTCCTGCGGTGTGAGCTATCGGAGAATGATGCGACCGTACATAATCTCCGCGGCCTTGATCGCTCTTTTGTCCCTCTCGTTGAGCCTTTGGATCATCCCTAGGGCGAATGTGACCAGGGTGAAGTTCGAGTCTACCTATGTCAAGCATCGTAACCCTTTCAGTACCAGTAATGTCCATTACCAGATAGACACCGGGAAATTCGTCTATGTGGAGTCCTTTGGTTCATGGAACAACACCGCCTACGGCTTCACTTTGGAGGATATAAAGGACAACAAACTTGTCAGCAAACTCTCGGCGGAGACCGCTGTTTGGGACAGCACAAAGGGCGCTTGGAAGCTCAACAAGTATTTTATCAGGGAGTATACCGAGGGCCTTGAGGACCGGGTTAGGACAGGATCCCGCATCGACACTGTGATCAATTTGACTGTGACTGACTTCTACCGCAACAAGAACACTGTGGAGACCCTCCCGATCGGCCAGCTTAACAGTCTTATCTCACAGCAGAAACTGCGTGGCGACTCCAACGTGATGTATGCGCAGATTGAGAAACACACCCGTTATGCCCTGCCATTCTCGGCGTTTATCCTCACCATTATGGGCGTCAGTCTGTCTTCCAGGAAGAGGAGAGGAGGAATAGGACTAAACATAGGAATAGGAATAGCCTTGAGCTTCACGTATATATTGTTCCTGAGATTCAGCCAGATGTTCGTCTATTCCGGGGCGATGGCCCCGGCTGTGGCTCTCTGGCTCCCTAACCTTATATTCGGGATAATCGCGGCGTTCCTGTATTCGAGAGCATCCAAATAATAATTATATGGCAACCCAATCCTTAACTCCACTGAAGCGTACGATAGTAGGCGTTCAGTTCATGTTCGTGGCCTTCGGTTCCACGGTGCTTGTACCTTTGCTTGTCGGATTCGACCCGGCTATAGCCCTTCTGGCCGCTGGCCTAGGTACCCTTTTATTCCATGGTGTCACCAAAGGCAAGGTCCCGATTTACTTGGGCAGTAGTTTCGCCTTTATCGCTCCCATCGTAAAGGCGACCGAGCTATATGGAATGCCCGGAATGTTCTGCGGATTGGTAGCCGTTGGTGTAGTCTACCTATTGATGAGCTTGCTGGTCAGATTCTTCGGAATCAGTTTCATCAAGAAACTATTCCCTCCGATCGTGATCGGCCCGGTCATTATGCTTATCGGTCTTTCCCTGGCTGGAACCGGTGTGAATATGGCCAGCCAGAACTGGACCCTCGCCCTTATCTCCTTACTGGTAGCGATCGCTTGTTCGATCTGGGGCAAGGGGCTCATTAAGCTGATTCCAGTCTTTTTCGGTGCTATTGCCGGTTATATCGCCGCGTTGATATTCTTCCGTAGCGGAATGGATTTCTCTCCTTTGGCCGATGCCAAATGGTTCGCCCTGCCTCATTTCACCAAAATGAGTTTCTCATGGCAGGCGATCGTATTCATGGCTCCTGTCGCGATAGCGCCTATAATCGAGCATGTCGGCGACATCTACGCCATCAGCGAGATCGCTGGTGAGGATTACATCAAGGATCCCGGACTGCACCGCACTATGATGGGTGACGGATTGGCTTGTATGCTCGCCGCGTTCCTTGGTGGAGCTCCTGTCACCACTTATTCAGAAGTCACCGGAGCGGTCTCCCTGACCAAGGCCACGGACCCCGCCTGCATGAGAATAGCTGCCATCTCCGCCATTGTGGTGTCGTTGATCGGAAAGGTCGGAGCAGCGATCCAGACCATTCCTCAGGCTGTTTTGGGAGGCATCATGCTGCTTCTTTTCGGAAGCATCGCCGCTGTCGGTATCAACAACCTGATCAAGGCCAAGGTCGACATGAACAAGACCCGTAACCTCATAATCGCCTCCATCATCCTCACGACTGGAATCGGTGGAGCTATCCTGAGCTTCGGCAAGTTCTCTCTCGCTGGAATCGGCCTCGCCTCTATCGTCGGAGTCATACTCAACCTCCTTATCCCCGATAAAGAGAAAGTCTCGGAAAATGCTGAAAGTTAAGATAGTCAACAAGAGCCAGTGGCCTGATCCCTTCTACGCCACCGAAGCTTCGGCCGGAATGGATCTGAGGGCAGATATTCCTGAGCCGATCATTATTAAGCCTCTTGAGCGTGTTCTCGTTCCCACCGGCATATTCATCGAGTTGCCGGTGGGCTATGAGGCCCAGATCCGACCTCGCAGCGGCCTGGCCACGAAAAAAGGCATCACAGTGATTAACTCTCCCGGGACGGTCGATGCCGATTTCCGCGGCGAGCTGCGCACCTCTCTGGTCAACCTTTCAAACGAGCCTTTCGAGCTGGTTCCTGGGGAGAGAATAGCCCAGATGGTTGTCTCCAAGCATGAGAGGGTTGAGTGGGAGGATGTTGAGGTTCTTTCTGAGACAGATAGGGGAGCCGGTGGCTGGGGAAGCACCGGCAATAAATAGAGTGAGTTGGAAATGATTGATATACAGGGACTTTATTCCTTATTCAAGAAGTGCTCGAAAGTCACCACCGATAGCAGGGCTATAGCGGGAGGTGAGATGTTTTTTGGCCTCAAAGGTGAGAATTTTGATGGTAATGAATATGCTCTCAAAGCTCTTGAGCAGGGTGCGAAGTATGCTGTCGTGAATGCGGATTCCGCGGCCGCTTCTTCTGGCGAAGAGCGAGTTATTCCTGTGCCTGACACACTAGAGGCTCTTCAAGCCTTGGCCCGCCATCATCGCGAGAACACCTTTGTGGACGGCCGCAGGCTGACTGTTATCGGCCTAACCGGCACAAATGGAAAGACCACGACCAAGGAACTGATAACCAGGGTTCTGTCCGTCAAATACAATGTGACTGCCACTAAAGGCAACTTGAACAATGACATTGGGGTACCGTTATCGTTGCTAGCTATAGATGGGAACACACAGCTGGCAGTTATCGAAATGGGTGCCAACCATCCGGACGACATCGCCAAGCTAGTGAAGGTCAGCGAGCCTGATTATGGTCTGATCACCAATGTCGGTAGGGCGCATCTGCTCGGTTTCGGGAGTTTTGAAGGCGTGAAAAAGGCCAAAGGTCAGCTTTATGACTATCTTGCCGCCCATGGTGGTAAGGCTTTTGTGAACGCTGATGATTCCGACCTATCCGCGATGGCTGCCGAACGCTGGCCGGACTCCGATATCATTCCGTATGGACTGTCTTTGATGAAGGCGAAGGTCCTTCGTTCAAGTGCGGAGCATCCCTTCCTGAGGATGAGGCTTCCTGAAGGTATATTGGTTGAAACCCATCTAGCTGGCGCCTACAATGCCACAAATATCGTCGCGGCCATAGCGGTTGGTCTCCATTTCGGAATCAGCGTCGAGGAAGCCGTTGAAGCCGTCTCAAGCTATATTCCTAAGAATAATCGCTCCCAGATGGAGAAGACTGAAAGGAATATCCTGATCCAAGATGCCTACAATGCCAATCCGAGCAGTATGGCCGCCGCTTTGGATAATCTCATCCTTGTCGAGGCCGAATGTAAGGGAGCTTTGCTTGGGGATATGAGAGAGCTGGGGGAAGAGTCTGAGGCGGAGCATCTTAAGGTTCTTAATCAGGTTCTCTCGATGGGCCTTGATCTGGTTTGCCTCGTGGGTGATGAGTTCAAAAAAGCGCTTGCCGCCCGTCCTTCCACAGCCGTGAAATGGTTCGCCTCATCCGAAGATCTTGCCATCTGGTTGAAAGAGAATCCTGTCAGCGGAATGACTATTCTTGTAAAGGGATCGAGGGGGATTCAGATGGAGAAGACCCTTCCTGAATTGTAAGAGAGGGGATCCTTTCGATATATTTCCTGATCAACAGGTTTGATAGGCTGCCCAAAAGGTAGCCTATCGTTATTCCTATAAGCGCCCCCACCAGGACATCACCCAGGTAGTGCTTACCGACAAAAATCCGGCTTATCGAGACAAGGGAGGCCCAAGACAGTATTCCCGCACGGAAGGCTTTGTAAGTGTGGGACTTATCATTGGCGAAGCCAAGGATCATACATACGGCGAATGAGAATGCGTTGGCGGCGTGAGCCGAGAAGAATCCAAAGAGACCGCCCCTCTTCTCAAGCACGTTAAGTCCTCCATCAAGCATCGGGAAAGAGTAGCATGGACGCAGTCTTGAGACCGAATGCTTCACAAGATTGGAGACTTGGTCGCACATGCCGAAAGCCAAGGCAGCGGATGCGAGGACAATCAGGGCTTTCTTCCAGCCGAGCATCTTGAACAAGAATATCGCGCAGATAACGTAGGCCGGGATCCAGAACTTGATGTCAGACATCGTTGTCCAGAAACTGTCACTCCAAGGGGCGCTCCAGCTGTTGATGGCCAGAGTCAGCTCCTGATCGGTCTGGTGCAGGGTGCCTATGACTGAAGCGCAGACCATAACATGTCCTTGAGCTCTTTAAGCCCTTCTCCGGAAACAGATGAAATGAATATGTGAGGTATGCCCTTTGGAAGAGCAGGCTCAATCTCGGACTCTATCTTCTTGTCGATCAGGTCACATTTTGTGATTGCCAGAACCCGCTCTTTATCAAGTAGTTCGGGGTTGTATTCCTTAAGCTCGTTAAGGAGGGTCTGGTAGCCGGCCGCGATGTCATCCTCCTCTGCCGAGACCATGAACAGCAGCACGGAATTCCGTTCAATATGCCTTAGGAACCTGATCCCGATTCCTTTGCCCTCATGGGCGCCTTCGATGATTCCGGGAATATCGGCCATCACGAAAGAGCGGTCGTCGTAATACTTCACGATTCCAAGATTTGGCTCAAGGGTCGTGAAGGCATAGTTGGCTATTTTGGGTTTAGCCGCCGTGATAGCGGCGAGCAGAGTGGACTTGCCGGCATTAGGGAAACCCACAAGGCCCACGTCGGCAAGGAGTTTAAGCTCGAGAATAAACCATCCTTCCTCTCCCTCCTCACCTGGCTGGGCGTATCTGGGAGTTTGGTTGGTAGCTGACTTGAAATTGTTGTTGCCAAGACCTCCGCGGCCTCCCTTACAGAGGATCCTCTCCTCGCCAGGCTCCATCAGCTCAAACAGAACCTCTTCAGTCTCAGCATCTTTCGCCACTGTTCCGACGGGTACTTCCAGAATGATGTCCTGCCCGTTCTTGCCTGTCCTGAGTCCTCCTTCACCATGTCCGCCGTTATCCGCTTTGACATGCTTGCGGTATTTGAGATGGATCAGAGTCCAGAATTGGGGATTGGCCTTGAGGATGATGTGGCCGCCACGGCCGCCGTCGCCTCCGTCCGGTCCACCCTTCGGCACGTACTTGGCCCTGTGAAGATGCATCGATCCAGCGCCGCCGTGTCCAGAGGCGCAGAATATCTTAACGTAGTCTATGAAGTTCGAGTCAGGCATAATCGCTAGTATTATAGCGCGAAGGTAGCGATTCTTTTTGATTTCCCTAAGTTCACATCGCGTGGTCGAGGCCGACGTCGATGCCGTTCCAGGCTTTGCGGGAAGTCCAGTCACGGGCCGGGGCGCACCAGAAGGGATCGTCAGCGGGAAGACCAAGCGGAAGGAACGCGGCAGTGCAGAGATAGACGCTGCCTGTATTGATGTAAGTTTCTCCCATTTGGACTTGGAATCCAGCGTAACCGATTCTTAACCAGCCGTTTCCATCGAATGTACCAGGGGCGGATATTTGGCGGGATATCACTGATGTGAGGCCGCATCTCACTTGGGCAGGACTCAGATTATCAGGAAGAAGATGTAGAAACGCCGCATCCGCAAGGGCGTGGAACGAGCCGAAACGGTAGGCTATCGATCGTCCGATCACTGGATATGTCCCTTCAGGCGAGATCATCCTCTCCAGTTCCGCCGCATACCTGCCAAGCCGTTTTTCCTGATCAGGCAGGAAATCAGAGCCCTCGATCCCGTGCTTATTCATCACCCTCAGGACCTCAGTAAGCATTGGATGGATGACAAGACTGTTATAATAGTCAAGATGCAGATCATTTCCGTCACCATACCAGCCATCACCTTTGTACCAATCGTCCCTGAAGCGCTTGACACCATACAAGAGCCTGTCCTTGTCATAATCGCCGGTAAACTCCAGAAGAGCCGCTTCGACAGTTGAGGCGAAAAGAAGCCAGTTGTTCTCTCCGGGTGTGATCTCCCTAGACCGCTTCCATTCCGCCACAAGACGTTGCTGAGTCTTTTTGTCGAGCCTTCCCCATATCTGTGTCGGAGCTCTCAATATCCCCTCAGCCAAGAAAGCGGCGTCCACAAGAGGTTGCCCGCCGGACTTGCCGTCGAAAGTCAGATAGTCCGGGGAGGAAGGATTTACGGCGTTTTTCAAACCTTTGACTGTCAAGTCAATATACATTTCTCTCAGGCGACCTTCCTCTGTGTTGTCTGGTCCGAGCTCAAGCCAGGGAGCTATTCCGCAGATGGTTCTCCCAACAGCCTCAAGATAAGCCACGACCTGGTGATTCTTGTCCTGGTTGCGGGTCTCGTACGGCATATTCTTTTTAAGGGTTCCGGCAGCCAGATTCGTGAGTATGGGATCAGCCACTTTTACCAAGGCGTCAACCCAGACTTTCCTGTCAGCGGTCCCGTCAGGGCGCCCCAGAAGCTTTTTCAAGCGCAGTAAAGCCTCGATGTAGTAATAGTCGGCATATGTTAGCGGGACATCCACCTCAGACTTGCCTGGGAGACTTCCTACACTATGCTTCAAAATGAATCCTCCCTGTTCTCCGGGCTCAGCCAAGAACTTGGGTGAGCTTAACGTACGTAGTTGTTGGATAGCGAGTTCCAGCCATCCGGCCGACTCAGGACCAGGATCCAACTGGCTCAGTTCGATGAGAGCCGAGGCCATGATGGCTCCAGAGGAAGCGTCCCTTTGGGTGTCAGGGGCTCCCGGCGCGTTGTAATCCCAGCAGGGGATCTTATCCTTTGGAAGATTGGGATGATTCGATAGGAAACGGGCTATCTTCCTGGCTTGCTCAAGAAACACAGGATCAAGTGTTTCCCTGTACATCATGGTATAACCATAGAGTCCCCAGGACTGCCCTCTGGCCCATGCGCTGTCGTCTGAATAACCTTGCGAGGTATTCTTTACCTGTACTCCTCCGGCGACAGGGTCATAAGAGACCACGTGCCAGGTGGAGGCGTCATCGCGGAAATGGTTCTTGATCGTGGTTTTGCTATGAGTCACAGCGGCTTCCGCATAATGCCTATCCCCGAATACCTTGCTGCAAAAGCATAGCATCTCCAGGTTCATCATATTGTCGATGATGACGGGGAACTTCCATTTTTCATTCTCATTCCACGACTTCATCACCCCCAGGAATGGATTCCAGCGGGTCATCAGGCTGTCCGTCCCTTCATGTATGACCTCAAGATAATGAGGATCTCCAGTCAGCCGGTAGCCTTGTCCGAAACTGGACATCAGCATAAACCCGAGGTCATGGGTGTTGGTCAGTTTCTTGGCAGGCTCTACACGGCTGGTGTACATCCTCGCATATTCCTCAAACTCAGGCTTTCCGGTCTCCTCATAGAGCATCCAGAGAACTCCGGGGAAGAAGCCCGAGACCCATCCCCCGTAACCGGTGGTTTTAAGTTCCCCGTTTTCCCAGGTGCGAGGCAGGGCATCCGCTTTGTCCCGCAGGTTTTTAGCTAGGATGAGAGCTTGTGCGGAAGAACGCTCAAGCCCTCGGTTGATCATTTGATCCAGAGGCTCCTGGGCGGCCACTGGCGTTAAAGATAATATCGCGGTCAGCAGAACTGCCCAAAAGCGTCTGTCCATAAAGAATATGTGTTAAAAGGTTAAATACTCTCCATCAATGAGTTGATCCTATCGCGGACCTCCTCGATAGTGCCGGTCCCGTCAATCTCGTTGTAGGCACCGGCGGCTTTGTAATACTCCACAAGAGGCTCGGTTTTCTCGTGGTAGGTCTTGATCCTGTTGGATATAGTCTCGTCGGAGGCGTCGTCAGCGCGGCCTTCGATAGCGGCGCGGTGGCGTATCCTCTCCTTGATCATCTCGTCCGGAATCATGAGGGAGACCACACCGCTGACCTTTGTGTCCCTCTTCGCGAGCATAGCGTCAAGAGCCTTGGCCTGGGCAGTCGTGCGGGGAAAACCATCGAGAAGGAAGCCTGAATATCCCTTTACGGAGTCAAACTTGTTCTCGATCATCCCCTCGACGATCTCATCGGGGACCAACTCTCCGGCCTCGATAAGGGCCTTGGCCTTGAGTCCGAGCTCGGTTCCTTTTGCCATCTCACCCCTCAGGAGGTCTCCTGTCGAGATGTGGCAGAGGTTGAACCTTTCCGCCATAGAGGCGGCCTGGGTGCCTTTGCCCGCACCCGGAGGGCCGAAAAGAATGTAGTATTTCATATTGTCGTCCAAAACATAAATATCCTTGATATTCCTCCCGAGACCATCATAATCAAGGCCGAAGCCGACTATGAAATCATCGGGAATCTCCATCGCCACATAATCGATCTTCTTGTCCAACTTGTAGCAACCTGGCTTTAGAAGCATCGTGCATATCTTTGTCTCAGTGGCTCCGTTAGCCTCCATCATATTGACCAGATTGGCGATCGTCCTGCCGGAGTCAACTATGTCTTCGACAATTATGACCCGCTTGCCCTTGACATCTCCAGTCATTCCGATGATGTCCCTGACCTCGCCGGTTGATTTTGTCCCGACATAGGAGGACAACTTCACGCATACTATCTCGCACTTGAAAGTCAACCTCTTCATCAGCTCAGCGGTGAAAAGGATCGATCCGTTCAGCACACAAAGGAGGACAGGAGCGTCCTTGCTGTCCTTGTAATCAGCCGTGATCTTGGCTGCCACCTCGTCGATGGCGCTCTCGATCTTGTCATAATCGATGAAAGGGCGGAAAGATTTGTCGTGAAGTCTGATATTACTCATAAGATTTATTTTTGGTATTCACAAAAATAGCCAATCCTTATAAAAAACAGAAATAAACGACGAACCTTTTTTATCATCACGGGAATAAATCCGCCAGCTTCCTTATATTAGCGGAAACAATCCGATATGAAAAACTTCAAATCACTGTCGCGGCTTATTCCGCTCGCCCCCTTCCTAATGATGTGCGTCCCAATCCCAGTCCCCGCGCAAAGAGCGGATCCGATGGCGGGAATCCTTGTGATCACCGGAGCCTCAAGTGAGGAAGAACTTGATGAACAGGAAGTTGAGCGATTCAATCACTATCTGTCGCATCCTCTTGAAATCAATCTCGCCAGCCGGTCCAGACTGGTGTCAAGCGGACTATTTAGCCATTATCAGGCGGCTAGTCTGCTGGACTACCGTTCCCGTTTCGGAGATGTCCTGTCATTCTCGGAACTATCTGCTGTCGAGGGCTTTGGATCTGATTATGTCGCTGCTTTGAAGCCATTCTTGTCACTTACGAGCCGTTCGCTGCCTGGAGCGGTGGCAGACAGTCTTGAGATTCGTCAAGACGCTTTAGCAAGGGTGGCGGCCAAGGGAGATGCGTTTAGTTATGGGGCGAAATATAAGATCGCGGTGGGAGAGTATGCGGAAGCCTCTCTCGCCGCCAGGTCTTATTACCAAGACAAGAGCCAGTTTCCTCCCTCTTCCTGGGCCGCTAATATCACTTGTTACGGGAATAAACTGCTTGGAAAGGCTGTTATCGGGGATTACAACCTGCGTGTCGGCCAAGGCTTATCCCTCTGGAGCGGTATGTCGCTTTCCGGTCTCTCGTCATCTACGTCATTCTCCAGACGGCCAACCGGCCTTTCTCCCTCATGGTCTTGGTCTGGGATCGGAAGTCACAGAGGTATAGCCGCTGATTTCCAGAAAGGCCGCGTTTCCATGATTGCCTTCATGTCTCTACCTGGACTTAGAAACCGGATGGAAGGAGATAATAGAAAAGAAATCACGTTGATGCCGGGAGTGGTTTTGGGATGGCTTGGGAAGAACGGTCAAGTGTCGTTTTCCGCATGGAAAGGCTCTACCTCAGGCAAGATTTCCGGTGATTTCAGATACAATCTGTTCGGGGTGGATATGTTCGGAGAGACCTCTTACGATGTCCATTCGAAAACGATCGCGGCCGTAGCAGGTACTTCTATCCTGATAGGGGAAGGTTGGAGACTGAGTGGAGTAGCGAGGTCATATCCCGGGAGTTTTGACTCATCGTTCACGGGAAGTGTCAGAAGCTGGACTAAAACCTCCGATGAGAGGGGAGTGGCGCTTGGACTTGAGCATTATGGAGCACAGTTGACGGCTGATTTGGCCGGGAAACACTCCGACAGGTCACGCAGGCAACTTAAAATGTTCCTGAAAGTTCCGGTCCAGGTCACACAGAATGCCGTGCTGACCGTCAGGCTCACGGAACGCTACCGTCCTTATGAGGAGACGCTGAAGTATAAGACAGGCGGCCGGGTTGACCTGGATTGGTCTTCCGTCGGGATATCCGCTAAGTATGGGGAATCAGATGGAGACACATGGAGAGCAAGGGTCAGGCTGGAAGGCACGCTATGCCGCGGATTGGCGGGTCTGGCATATTATGAATTCGGACGGAAAACCAGTAAATGGCACGCATACTTGCGAGGAACGATGTTTTTGGTTGACAATTGGGATGACAGGATATATTCATATGAGAGGGATGCTCCCGGAAATTTCACTGTACCAGCCTATTATGGAAGGGGATTCGCCTTTTCTGCCGTCGGGGGATACAAGTTCAGGTTTATGATAAAGAAAACCCTGAGGGTATATCTCAGGGTCTCCGATGTCGCTTATCCTCTCATGAAGGATCCGAAGCCATCAGTCTGGGAAGCGAAACTCCAGGCTGTGCTCGCTTTATGACTATTTGGGAGGGATCTTTATGGTCTGCCCGACTTGGAGCTTGCTTCCGATCCCGTTGTATTTCATCAGTTTGTCAACGGTTGTGCCGTACTTGTTAGCGATCTTATAAAGGGAGTCGCCTTTCTGGACTTTATATGTCCGGACACCTGTGGAAGTGTCAGCCGATGACGTCTGTGTCGCTGGACTCTGTTTCGGTTTCGCTGAGGATTGCTGGGAACTGGTCTGTTTAGAGGCGGCCGGGGCGCTCCCCCTGTTATATATATAGAGCGTCTGGCCAACCCGTATATTAGTGCTCTTCAAATGGTTCCATGTCTTGAGCTGGTTGACTGTGACGTGATATCTGGCGGCGATCTTGCCTAGGTTATCCCCGCTCTTGACCTTGTAGGATACCCTGTCTCCGGCGATTGCCTTGGGACTGGCTATCGGCTTGTTACTGACCAAGGTCTGTGGATTGAGAAGCTCAGCGGATTTATGGTTGTAGATTGAATCCTCGTTGGCGATGAAGGCACTAGAGTAATTGAATGGGAGACGGAGAATATATGTCCCGCTATTACCGGGGACCACATCCTTGATATACTGCGGATTGAGATTCTCAAGTTCCTCAACCGTGATTCCTATCAGGTCGCTAACTTGCTGGAAATGTAGATTCTTGTGGATCTCGAAAGTATCCACCTGGACAGGCATCGGGACGCTGTTTGGCGTCAAGCCATATTCCTTGTTGTATTTTAGGGCATACATCGCCCCGACAAAGGCTGGCACATAACCTCTGGTTTCCCTGGGGAGGTAGTCATAGACTGCCCAGAAATCCCTTGATCCGCTTCTACGGATGGCCTTGTTGACATTACCTGGACCGCAATTGTAGGAGGAAATGGCTAGGTTCCAGTCACCGAAGAGCTTGTACGAGTCCTTAAGATATCTCGCGGCGGCGTCAGAAGATTTGAACGGATCGAACCTCTCGTCCACATAGGAATTAATCTCCAGGCCATAACTCTTGGCTGTCTTGGTCATGAACTGCCACATTCCTTTAGCTCCAGCCCTCGAGACAGCGATTGGGTTGAGGGCGGACTCGATTATAGCGACATATTTAAGCTCGTCAGGGAGATCGTACTTGCTGAAAGTCTCCTCGAAGATCGGCATGTAATACTGGCACAAGCCGAGTATATTGCCCATCTTGGTCGGCATTTTCTCCGAATACAGGACCATGTAGTTCCTGACCGTCTCATTGTAGGGGAGAGTGATGAACGAGTTGAGGTTCTCTAGCCTGTCTTTCAACACGGCATCCGAGACATTTGACGTGAAATACACGGAATCCATGTCGTAGTCTTCCCCGTTCTTGTCGTCCATGACCTGGCGGTGGAGATACCAGATGCTGAGGAGGCTGTCCGTGATCTCGGCGCTGTAGTCCTCCGGGTTGAGCCCGGCGGCGCTCTTGTCCTCGTTCTCCTCGTACATGAGGAGCATCTCTTGCGCCAGGCTGTCTTTCAACGAGTTTTCCTGACGCAGCTCATCAATCGCTTTGCGCATAGAGTCGATCTGCTGCCGCAGCTCGATGTTCTCACGCTTGTATCTGTTGCCGAATAATCTCTTGAATCTCACTTGGTTCTGCGCATTGGCGGGTATTACCGCCACAAGCGCGATGAGGAAAGTGAGAAATATGATGGTTATCCTTTTCATCAAAAGAGCCTTGAGAGATTAAAAAGTCAGACCTATCTTCACGCCAACGGCATTATTGCCCATAAAGCTGCCCCCGGTCCTGACTGGGGCGATGGCGAACTCATTATATTGTGGAATCACCGCAGGGCTGACTTTCATGGTGAGATCTTCATTCACCTCAAAGTCCTGCATGTACGCGAACACGTTGGCATCTATAACCTGCAGCAGGTAACTGCCCACTATCGCCACGACCGAATAATCCCTGAAACGCCTGAATACATTCCTGTAATAGAGGGCCCTCTCGGCGGGAATCAAACCCTCATAAGTGCTGTCCTCAGCGGTAGCCTCGTTATGTATCCTCTTGTATCTCTTGTAGTTCTTGTTGTTCGTGGCCCAATAATGATATGATCCCACGAGTGCCCCCCAGTAGATGGGGATCTTCCAGTATTCCCCGTTATACGCCTGTCCTAGGCCTGGCAGCAATATTGAATACAAGGTCGCCTTGCCGGCTTGTCCTTTAATGTCCCGCTTGTAATTGACCACACCGTCCATAAGGGTTCCCCAGTAGATGAGTCCGGCGCCGGCGAACATGTAGGTCGCCATCTTCTTGGCGTCCTCGTCAAAGGTCAGAGTAGTCTCCGGGTCAGCCTCGAAAGCCAGTTCGTAAGCTGATTTGGACGCTTTATACTGTTTCTGGTATTTTACTCCGAGGGCTATAGTGGTACCGAGTCCGGCGTAGGTTATGGGAATCTTCCAATATTGCTTATTGTAGAACTGCTCGGCACCGACAAAGACAGTGGAGCCGGCGAACAAGGAACCTATCCTGAGAGTGCTGTCATGCTTCGCGACTCCGTGGAAGAATTCCTTGAAAGACCACATCTGGTCGATAGAGTCTTTGGAAGCGGTTGTGTCAGAGGGACTCGCATAGTTCTGACTGAAAGCCTCTTCCCTGAACTGGGCTTTCAAGCCAGTAGAGAAAGCGGCCAAGCAGACCAGCACGATTAATATCTTGAGTCCCAGATCCTTCATTACAGCGCCTAAATGTTCGAGTCCTCAAGAGCCTTGAGGAACTTCCTTACTTCCTCATCCGAGTTGAACCTGATCGTCATGGTTCCCTTACCGGACGGGGAGCGTTTCAGGCTAATGCTGTTATCAAAAAACTTGCCGATATGCTCAAGCACCCTGTAATAGTCGTCGGGCAAATCCTGGGTTCTGGGGGCAGGGGAGGCCATATTCTCTTTTCCGATCTTGCGGACTCTCTCCTCCAATTGGCGGACTGAGAGACCGTCTTTGATCGTGAGATCGCACAGAAGTTCCTGAATATGAGGGTCGTCAACGCCCAAAAGTACCTTGGCATGGCCGGTGCTTAGCAGTCCGGCCTTAAGGTCGTGCTGGACTTTAGCGGGAAGTTTGAGGAGCCTCAAGTAATTGGCGACGGAAGCGCGTTTCTTACCGACCCTGGAGGCCATTTTCTCTTGCGTGAGGTCGCACTCGTCCATCAACCTCTGGTAGCTCATGGCTATTTCAATGGGGTCAAGATCCTGACGTTGGATGTTCTCCACGATCGCCATCTCAAGCATCCCCTGGTTGTCCGTAGCCCGGATGTATGCTGGAATGACGTCCATCCCGGCAAGTCGGCACGCCCTGAAGCGGCGCTCTCCACTGATGATCTGGTAGCGCCCGTCAGGTTGCTTACGGACTGAGATCGGCTGGATGAGACCGAAGGTGCGGATCGACTCGGCGAGTTCCTCGAGGGAGTCGTTATCAAAAGCCATCCTGGGCTGGTAGGGATTCGGGTCGATAAGACCTACGGGAATACGAAGCACATCCCCATAGTCCTGTACGGGCTTCGCGCCGGCGATCTCTTTGTTGATGTAGCCAACCGGCTTCCTCTCCGGAGCGTTTACGGATATATCCCCCAGAAGGGCGCTGAGACCCTTGCCCAGCCTGCTTTCCTGCTTGTTGTTCATGGCTCTACTGCTCGTTCTTTTCCAAGACTTCCTTGGCGAGGTTCATATAGTTTGATGTGCCGTTGCTGACCACATCGTAGAGGATAATCGGCTTGCCATGGGACGGCGCCTCACTCAACCGGATACTCCTCTGGATTATCGTCTTGAACACCATTTCCTTAAAGTGTTCCCTGAGTTCCCCGACCACTTGGGCATGGACCTTTGTCCTTCCGTCGAACATGGTGACCACGAAACCCTCGATCGTAAGCGCGGGATTGATCTCCCTCTGGACCAGTCGGATGGTTTGGAGCAGCTTACCGAGACCCTCCAGGGCGAAAAACTCGGGCTGGACCGGAATCATCACTGAGTCAGCGGCCGTGAGGGCGTTGATAGTGATCAGGCCAAGGGAAGGGGAGCAGTCAATGATGATGTAGTCATAGTCATCCCGGATCGGGGCCAGTCTCTCCTTGAGGAAGGACTCGCGGTTCTCCTCATCAATCATCTCAATCTCGGCACCCACGAGGTTGATGTGGGACGGAATCATTTGAAGGTCAGGGATTTCTGTTTGCACAAGAGCATCCCGGATCCCGATTTCCCCGATCAGGACCTCGTAAATGGTTCTCTTCTGGTCATTGTCCGGAGAGAAGTTGAGCCCGGAGGTCGTGTTGGCCTGCGGATCGGCGTCGATAATCAGCACCTTCTTCTCAAGTACGGCGAGTGATGCCGCCAAGTTGATGGCGGTCGTGGTCTTTCCCACGCCACCTTTCTGGTTGGCTATAGCTATGACTTTTCCCATGACTGGACATTTATTCAAACTACAAATGTAGTAAAAATAAATCGCTTATCAAACAGGATCAACGTCCAGGGCTATATGACCGGAATATTTTCTACCGCTTTCGAACACGATGATCTCTTCCTCGAGCGTGGCTTTGTTTGATTTAAGCAGTTTGTTTTTCGGAAGAAGCAGCCGGATGATCCGGATATTCTCGCCTCCCACTTTGTCGACAGCTGGAGAGTATGGACCGATTACTTTAAGGTTATTCCCAAGGCTCATTGAAAGGGTTTCCGCAAGTGAGCGGCTCATCAGTTCCACCCTCGAGGCGTTGCGGTCCCTAATGACGGCATTAATGACCCTTGAATATGGCGGATACCCGAATAACTTCCTTTCGGACAGTAACTTGGTCATGGATTCGGAATCGTTGAGATTGCCTGAAATGGTCTGGTAGACAGGATGGTCCGGCTGGGAGGTCTGGATCACGAACATGCCTTTTTCCGCCCTTCGTCCGCAGCGTCCCCTGAATTGCTCCAAGAGGGACAGCGCCCGCTCATCCGCCCTGTAGTCCTGTTGCCCGAGCAGTGAGTCGGACTGTATTACCGCCACTAGGGATAAGCCGCTGAAATCAAAGCCTTTAGCCACCATCCTAGTTCCTACCAGGATGTCGATGTCGCCGGCGGAGAATTCCCTTATGATTTCCGATTCATGTTTCCTGCTTCTGGCGCTGTCGCTGTCAAGACGGGCGATCCTGGCGTCGGGGAATAGCTCCGCCGCTTCCTCCTCAATCTTCTGAGTGCCGGCGCCGAGAGGCTTGAGTGAACCACCGCACTTAGGGCAGGTTCCGAGGTATCTCTTTACCCTGCCGCAATAATGGCAGACAAGCTTCGATTCTCCGTTTTCCTTAATATGCAGACTCAAAGCGGCGTCGCAGCGGTCGCATTTCGGAATGGTCCCGCACTCCTCGCATTGGAGGATAGGGGAGTAAGATCTACGCTCCCTCAAAAGCGCGACCTGTCCGCCTTTGTCAAGGCAGTTTTTGATTATGTCGATCAGCTTTCGGGAGAAGCTTCCGACCATGCCGTTTTTCTTTCTCTCGGCTAAAGTGTCGATTATCTCAACGTCCGAGTCTCCCGCTTGGAAATATCTGGTATTGAGCTCAATAAGCCCGAACCTTCCAACAGAGCAATTATACAGTGATTCGAGAGAGGGGGTGGCTGATCCTAAGATTGTAAAAGCACCGTGAAGTCCGGCGAGCATGATAGCCGCTTCCCTTCCATTGTACCTGGGAGCCGGATTGTCTTGCTTATACGAAGGGTCGTTCTCTTCGTCAACTATGACCAGTCCCAGCTCTTTGTGAGGCAGGAAAATGGAACTTCTGGTGCCGAGAACCAGATAAGGTTTGGATTTTATGAAGGAGGCGGCCTCCGCCCTCTTCGCCAATGTCTCTCCGGAGTGGAAAACAACCAATTCATCGGGGAAGTGGCTCCTGATCCTGTCTTCAAGCTGACGGCTCAAGGCGATTTCGGGGACCATGAAAAGAACATTCTTCCCGCTTGCCAGAGTCTCGGAAGCCAGTTTAAGGTAAATCTCAGTCTTCCCGGATCCGGTCACTCCGCGGAGGAGAGCCGGTTTCCGATCGTTGAATACCTCCTTGATCTTTGAATATGCCTCCGATTGAGAATCAGAAAGTTCTATGGCGGCAGGCCACCTGTCCGTGGCCGCGTCCATCCTCGCTTCGTTGCGGCTGAGTACGGCCCCTGGACAGTGGCCTTGCCGCAGAAGGACATCTCTCTGAGCGATATACCTTTCCCTCGTGTCCTCCCTTCTGGCTTTGGCTATCTTCTCGTCCAGTTTGGCTATCCTTTCTTGGAGCCTGTCATTAATTCGAGCCTTGACTTCTTCCTCCTCAACCTTCCCTGCCGGATATGCCGCCTTGTAGACTTCTCCAGGAGTGCACAAGTAGTATTCCGCTACCATCCTCCACAAATCGATCTCTTCCTTGGATATCGCGTCAAGCCCCTCAGCCAGTCCGATTACCGGTTTGATCCTGTCATATCCTACCGTGCCGGCCTCTTCCCCGACGTCCACGACCGTGACCACGGCCACATATTCCTTTCCTCCGAACTCTACCCTGACCCTGTCGCCAACGGCTAGTGAGCCAGGGAGTTGTTCCTCGGAATATGAATAGAAAGGCTCCCACTTTAAGCGGAGCGGAAGCAGCACTTGTATGTATCGCGATCCGCGCATCAAGGCGAATTTACCAAAAAAAATTTGTATAGAAATGATTTTTATCTATCTTTGCAATCCCAAAACAAAACGGTGCTGTAGCTCAGATGGTAGAGCAATGGACTGAAAATCCATGTGTCGGCAGTTCGATTCTTCCCAGCACCACCTTACATAAACGCCAGCGTATTGAGGATCAACACGCTGGCGTTTTGTTTTGTTGTTTATTATCAAAACGCTAACACGGGGCGGACGATTTCATTAGATACCTTATTCGTATAACCGAATTGAACACCTATATCACTTCCACTGGTATTTACCATTACAACATTAGCCCCGCCGGCTGTTGCCTCAGAACTTGACCAAAGGCCATAACTCCAAGTCGGAAAACCGTCGTATGTTCCTGCCTTTGTTAGTGCGGCTACAAGGTTTTGAATTGATGACCTATTTCTGTCAATCCATACCTGCCACACGACATCGCTATCGTTAAGACCTCCAAGTCCGGTGAATATTTTCACCCACTGCTGAATACTAGGCAAGAACCAACCCGTGGTGGACGATGGAGCCGGCAGCAATGAGTAGTTCCATGCCAGATAGGCTGCGGGATAGTCCGCTGCCGCATCTGTCTTCTCCGCCAGGAATTTCGTATTGGCATAACCGCTGACATTGCTTGTGCGCTTCAGATCTCCGGTATCGTTGACGAAGGGTTCTGAAGTCATGTCCGTAATATCGCGCATTCCATCTCGTCTCCAGACCACACCACCAGCGGCGTTTTTCAAACATAGCACCAAACCGTGGCTTTGAAGCGTGGTCGTTCCATCGCGGAGGGTGACGCCGTTCTCGGTGTACGCATCGGTGCCGACATAAGCTATTACGCCGATGGGAGTCTTGCCAACTTCTAGTGTGGTACTGAAAGTTCCGTCACTATAGTAGAGGTCGCCAAGCGTCGGCATCCTTGTCATTTTCACACCGATGGTGTAGTACTTGCCTTTTTCGAAGGTGATGCCTGTCTTTTCGCAACAGAAGTCTCCGTCAGCACTGGTGGCCTTGAGTGTCACAGCTTTGTTCGTCGCCGCGGGTATGGCGACGAAGATCTCGCTTGCCGGAGTGTCGGGACTCACGTCATAGCTTATGCCGCCAACCTTCACAGTCAAGCTTGTGGCGGAAACAGACGTGGTGCCGTCTTGCTTCTTTAGCGTGAACTTCACAATCGCCTGTTGGTTCTCAAACGAGGCGGCGGTTGTGGTGACGTTGCCGTCGGTCACGTCTGTGATAGTCACGTCGGCTGTCGCATAGTCGCAGTTGGAAGCGATGTATTCAAGTGTTCCTTTCTGTCCCGTATATTTGTCTGAAAGGAATTTGAGTCTGAGTTTCGCTCCCACTGTGGGAGTGTATATGGAGTCGAACTCCCCTTTGAGCGTAGCCGCCGCCCCATTACTCTGTGCGGTGAGCATTCCGATAGGGGCTATAGATTCCATTTCTATAGAGCCTTCTTCAGACACGCCATATACCATTACCTCTTCGCCTACTGCCCATGTGGCGTTGAGCGTATTTCCGTCGAGGGTTAGCGTGCGTGTCGCCGCATCCTTAGTCGCATTTACGGTTATGGTGTATGCCCGAGGCGTTTCCGTCGTGACTAGTGTGGGTTCGTCGGCGATCATATCGTCGTTCGAACAAGCCGTCATGGCTGCCGCCGCAAGCAGCAGTGAGGCGAATGCCTGAATTGAAGCCATCAATCTTTTCATGCCTTTGTCCTCCTTTCCATTACCATTCTTCCTCTGTAGCGGTACCATAGCCACCGCGGTTGGCATATATTCCATCGTTACTCTGGCAGATAACGCCTTCCTGCGCCACCTCGAATACTTGTGCCGAGGGGGCCTCGTAAATTACTTTGGGTTTTGTATCCATGATCGCTCCTTCTAACAGCAATTCAAACTATTACAAATGTAACGTTTTTTACTGAGATGCATAGTCGCTGAGGAAAAATGGGCATAATAATTGAATTCTGTAGGGAACCATGACCTTGGGGGAGAGAATCTATCTTACGTGGAGTTACGGGAGAGCCCAGTTTCTTGTGGGAGCCGTGTACAATATCGTTTGTACTCAGTTACTTACGAGGGGTTTTTCCTATTCCTTTTATGTTGATGCGTTCATCCTGAAGGCAGCCGTCTACGCCATCACATACTATTTGGTCAGGCAGTTCCGAGGCCGTGACGCCATCTTTTTCTATATCAATCTCGGCCTCTCACGCAGGAAACTGCAATTGAGCGTGCTGCTGGTTGATTTTCTGGTCCTTGCCATCCTGTTAACCACTGTCATGCTGATACATGGATAAGCACAAACTCATAGTGGACAGCGTGGTGGTCCGATTTGGCGACAAGACGGTCTTGAGCGGCGGTTATATCACCTCTGAAACCGGAATGGTGACAGGGCTTCTGGGGCGCAACGGTGCCGGTAAATCCTGCATGTTCCGGGCGCTTATGGGAGGACTTAAAGTCGAGAATGTCATGGTGAGTATCGATGGTGTTCCTGTTGACAGGCAGATTATCGGCCAATATATCAAATACCTTCCCCAGGGAAGG
>JAILLE010000040.1 GCA_024693285.1 Bacteroidales bacterium | reverse complement strand
TATATTGCGGTGGTTAAAGCGATGAGGATCCACCTCTTCCCATCCCGAACAGAGCCGTTAAGCTCATCCGCGCCGATGGTACTGGCCCACCAGCTGGGAGAGTAGGTCGCCGCCGTTCTTCGGAAGTCCCTGACAGAAAATGCTTTCTGTCAGGGACTTCTTCTTTTTACCCACTGAGGGGGCGTACCCCTCAGGCTCCCTGAACTCGCTGACGCTCGGAATCCCTGCCAGGGACTTCTTCTTTTTTCCTTTGTGAGTCGTCGTGTAGGGGAGGCCTGTCGCTCTAGGTGCTCCGTTTGTTTCTCTCACTCCGGCCCCTCCCGTCGTCATCGTCGTCCTCGCTCCGCTCCGACTTGCTGTCGCCGGGCCCCTTCCCCTGCCCCTGTCCGGGGGTGGGCAGGTCCTCCAGGGGCTGGCTCCCCGACACTCTCAGCCTACTGGAGGAATAATGTTGGGTATTACAAAACGGGAGCATGGGGATGTGCCTTGCAGGCGGCCGGGAGGCCGGTTGGCCTGCGGAGCCCCGCGAATAATTGATGGGGTCCGCAGCCGAAGATGCCATATATCCCGTTCCAGGGCCGTATGGCGTGCTCTTGATTTGTAAATAGCTTATCAGGTTTGAGTTTTCCAGTTTATTTTTGCGGCAAGAGTATTGTTTCCAATATCTTTTTATCTAGATGAGTCGCTCTGCCTAAAGCACTGATTGAATACGTGTAGCGTGACGCCCACATCTTTTGGGCGACAAGAATTTTCTCTTTATCCGAAAGTCTTATGACATATTCTTTGCCGAACATCGTCCTGCCCAGATCTTTCGCTATGTGTCTAAGATCCTTTTCTCCCATGTCTTTGATAAACTCTTTCGCACAAATCGCATCCTCAGCCATTTCTTTCTCCCTGCTCTGATACATGAAAGCTAGGACACCCCTGGGGGATCTGAATAAAACTTCAAGTCGCTCATAATCAATGTAACACTCTGGCACTATGAGTCCATTTGGCCAGTAAGTCCAATTTATTGGCAGGTCGATTCTGGTGTGGAAGAGTTCTCGTCTTCGTTGGACTGTCAGATCCTTGATCATTAAACCGCTGGCGATTCTTGCAACATGGTCGGAAAAGAAGATATCTCCCAAACCTCCAGCATAGTGCCAAGGCATCCCAGCGTATCCAGCCGCAATAGGATTACGGTAATCGTACATAATCTTGTCTTTCAGCTTGTTCTCAGTCGTGATGTCATCTTTCCGAACTTTGATTCTTGTTTTAACTCCCAGCTTAGAGCGTCTCAAGTCCAATTTCCTTTCCATCGCGACCTTGAATCTCCACCTGTTTAAGTCTAGTCCAGCGACCACTGAATGGAAATGCGTAGTCATAGCTACTGCCATCAAAACTTTCACATCGTTTTCCAAAGCAGTGATCGCGATCAAGTTGAGACCTTCGATCTTATTCTCATCAGTCTCAAATAGCACAGGAATATTTGTACCGTCCGAATAAATGTGCGAGCAATCATTGACGGCCTTATCAATCCACTCCATATCTTTTTTGCAAGTTTCGTGAATATTATCCGTTGGTCAAATTATTCAACGGATAAAGGTTGAAAACGAGCTTACAGCTACATAGAGACCTCTTTTCTATCTCTATAGCTATATGAAAACAATCAAAAAACTTGGTTCATTATGATAACTGAGATTAGACTATCTTGTCAGGACCAGTTCTCGAGCTTTACAAGTCAAGAGCATGGGAATGTGCCTTACAGGCGGCCGGGAGGCCGGTTGGCCTGCGGAGCCCTGCGAATAACCACCTGGGTCCGCAGCCGAAAATGCCCCACAGCCTTTCCAGAGGCTGCGGGGCATGCTCTTGATTTGCAAAAAGCCTTAGTTGATTACGGGAGGGCAGGAGTTAGGATACGGGAGATGGCTTCAGTTTCTATGAGGAAGCCGTCGTGGCCGTAAAGAGTTTCGATTTGAATGTACTTGGCCCCGGGAACCATCTCTGCCCAAAGCTTCATATCCTCCGGAGGGAACAACTCATCTGACGACATGCAGACAAAGGTGCAGTCGGCCTTGATGGCTCGGAGAACCTTCTCCACGCCACCACGCCCGCGTCCGACATTGTTACTGTCAACCTCGTCGCATACATATAGATATGAATAAGCGTCCCAGTCTTTAATGAACTTTGAGCTCTGGTGTCTGTAATACGATCCAGCCTTGTCAGCGAACATCACATCGTCGGAGTCCTCTATCTGTTTGAACAAACCCTCCTCGCAACGATAAGTCAGCAAAGCTATAGTCCTGGCCGCTTTCAAGCCATCCATTCCACCTTTCAGGCTTCGCCTCTCTTTGAAAGTAGGGTCGGCGTAAAGCGCCATCTTCATAGCGGCGTTGAATCCAGTCAGCCAAGGCGTCACCCTAGCGCCGGTAGCGATAAAGAACACCTTATCAAACAGTTCCGGCTTCCAGGCTAGCCAATCGAAAGTCATGAAACCACCCATTGAAGTGGCGACAATCATATCAATAGCCTTGATACCCAAGTGGTTCCGTAATAAGTCAAAGGCCCTGACCGTATCGTGGACAGTCACCCTCGGGAAGTCGAAGAAATACGGCTTGCCTGTAGCGGGATTGATCGACGCGGGCCCAGAAGAACCGCAGGCTGATCCCAGAACATTGGCGCAGATCACATAATACTTGTCGGTGTCCAGAGTCTTCCCAGGCCCGACTAGCGCCGGCCACCACTCTCTCTCCGCATCAGACGATGCCGTGAGAGCGTGGCAAAGCCAGATGACTTTTTTGTCGGGAGAATATTCCCAAGGCGATGTATGGTAAACGACCTCTAGATTGTCTATGCTGCCGCCGGCCTCAAACTCAAACCGACCTTGATGTCTGTATACTTGTTTTATCATTTCGCCGGCTTGTAAAGTTTATCGACCCACACGGCGCTGACCAGATTGTCAGCCGTGTTAAGCAAGGTTGCCGGAATGTCCACGAGCGTGCTTATAATGAGCAGGGTGGCAGCGAATTCGGGATCCACCCCGAGTATCGCGCAGATAAGAATCTCCGCTGTCATGCCACCAACCGGGATAGCTCCTACCACGAGGCTGGCCAGAATGGCTATAGCCACAATCGACAGGCAGCCATATCCTCCCAGACCATAGAACGACACGACGAAAACGGTCTTCAGCACTGAAGAAACCACGGATCCGTCCTTGTTCAAGTTGATACCCAGTGGTATGACTGATTCGGCGACAGAGTCTTCCACCCCCATTTTCTTGGCGGATTTTATGGAAGCGGGAATCGTAGCCGCACTGGAACATGTCGCTACAGCAAGGAGAGAAGGCTCAGTCATATTCCTCCAGAATGTGGAAAGTCCTTCCTTGCCGCCTGCTAGAGCCACATAGATCGAGTTGACTCCGAAATACAAGATTCCGGTGACGACGAGGTACAATAGAACGCAGTTGACAAAACTGCTCACAATTTGTCCTCCCAGGTTTCCTACAAGATCAGCGAAATAGCATCCGAGGCAAAGTGGAGCCGCATACATCAATATCCTCATGAACTCCATCACCACTTCCATCCCGCTCTCAAGAAACCTTCCCATCGCCTCGCCCTTCGCGGAGCTCAGTGATGTGGCTGCCCCGAACAAGGCCGAGAAAACGATTAGCGGAACCAGGTTATTTTTGCTTAGAATCATGTGGAAGTCGCTCACAGTGAACATATTCTCAATAGTTTTGAGAAGATCGCTTCCTCCGATGGCGACACCTTCTATAACTGTTCTCTCGGGAGGAATCTTGGTGGCATAGCCTCCGAGAGGGTTCCAGAACCCGCAAATGATCCAAGTCAGGAGTCCGGCGACTACCGATCCGGCGAGGAATACCAGCACAGCCCTGCTCAACACCCTCCACAATTTTCTTTCTGTCGTAAGTTTCCTTACGGAATTCGCGACGCTGAAGAAAACCACCGGCACGACGAGGACAAAGGTAAGGTTAAGGAATATCTCACCGACCGGCTTCACTATCGACGCTGAAGGGCCCGCCATGGCGCCACATGCCGCTCCTATTGCGACTCCCAGCAGAAGTAATATTGTCTGGATATAGTTTCTCATGACCTCGCTAATCTCTTCAAGGAACAAATATACCGATTTGTTTTCTTAATTTTGTAGGGTCTAGACGCTTTTTGAACATGAGTCAATCTTATCCTTGTGGTGTCCGGATAGGCAACGGATACGATGTGCATGCCTTGAAAGAGGGCTTGCCGATGCGTTTGTGCGGAGTGGATATTCCTTCCGAGAAAGGCTTTGTCGCTCATTCTGACGGAGATGTGGCCATCCATGCCCTTTGTGACGCCCTGCTGGGCGCCGCCGCCCTCGGCGACATCGGCCTTCATTTCCCGGACAGCGACCCTCGCTATAAAGGCATCGACAGCACAAAGCTACTGGCAGAAGTTGTTACGATGATTTCTGGCGAAGGAGAGCCCTCTGGCTCCCTGCGCTTCGCGCCCTATCCGGGCAAATGTCCGCCAGAGGGCTCTCCTTCGCCAGCGGCAACCAAATACGAGATCTGCAATGTGGACATCACGATCGCTCTGCAGGCACCGAAGTTGAGACCGTACATCGACACGATGCGGGAGACTCTGGCGGAAATAATGAATATCGACAAGTCCCAAGTCAGCGTCAAGGCCACGACAACCGAAAGGCTCGGCTTTGTCGGCAGGGGAGAGGGATGTGAAGTGTGGGCGACCGTTCTAATCGTCCGAAATGATATTTACCAATACTGATAATGACACCTTCAACCGTCATAATTACTGTCGCCGCCTATTTCGCGGTGATGCTCGCCGTGGGTTGGCTCGCCTCCAGAGGCGCTGACAATCAAGGATTTTTCAATGGAGGCAGAAAGGCTCCGTGGTGGATAGTCGCCATCGCGATGATCGGCGCCCCAATGTCGGGCGTGACTTACGTATCGGTGCCCGGAATGGTCGGGCTGGGTGGCACAGCCATGGGCTACATGCAGATGGTCCTCGGGTTTTTCGTGGGCTACCTGGTGATCGCGTTTGTCTTGACCCCCGTTTTCTTCAAGATGAAGATGGTATCCATCTACCAATATCTTGAAGACAGGTTCGGGGCGGCCTCCCACAAAACCGGAGCCTGGTTCTTCTTCCTTTCCAAGATACTTGGCGCGGCTGTCAGGCTATATCTTGTCTGCGTGACCCTCCAGCTGATGGTGTTCGAGCCCTTGGGCCTGCCGTTTATTCTGAACGTCATCATCTCCGTGGCGATAGTCCTGCTGTACACCTTCCGGGGAGGAGTCAAGTCAGTCATCTGGACCGACACCTTGAAGACAATCTGCATGGTCACTTCTATTATCTTGGCTATAGTGTTCATAGCCAAGGATATGGGGCTTAACCTGAAAGGTGTGTCGCAGACCATTTCCGGCAGCGAGTACTCCAGGATATTCTTTTTCGACGATGTGGCTCATCCCGAATATTTCTGGAAACAATTCCTTTCCGGAATCCTGCTGGTCGTGGCGATGACCGGCCTGGATCAGGACCTCATGCAGCGTACCTTGGCCAGCAAGAACCAGAAGGATTCCCGGAAGAATTTGATTACCAGCGGATTGCTTCAAGTTCCGGTAATATTCCTTTTCCTTTGCCTAGGAGTCCTTCTATATATATATGCGGCCCAGAAGGGAATAACTGAGACAGGAGACACCATTTTCCCGGCTGTGGCGACAAGCGGATATCTCCCCGCTGTCGTCGGTATCTTGTTTGTGATAGGCCTTGTATCCTGCGCATATTCGGCCGGAGGCTCAGCCTTGACGGCGCTTACCACATCCTTCACAGTCGATATCCTCGGCACCAAAGGAAAAAGTGATGAGAGCGTGGAGGCAACCAGGAAGAAGGTCCATCTCGGAATGGCGGTTCTTATGGGGCTGGTGATCATGGTGTTCTATATGCTTAGCACAAAGTCCGCGATTGACGCCGTGTATAAGCTGGCGAGCTACACCTATGGCCCGATCCTCGGGATGTTCGCTTTCGGAATATTCTGCAAGAGGAAGGTCCATGACCGTTGGGTGCCTTTGGTGGCGGTCGCCGCCCCGATTATTTGCCTGATACTCCAGACCAACTCACAGCGCTGGTTTGGAGGCTATACCTTCTCCTATGAGCTGATCTTGATCAACGCCTTGCTGACCATTATTGGCCTGTGCGCCCTGATCAAGTCAAAAAAAGACGAATAATTTTTGCGGATTCAATATAAATCCCTATTTTTGCATTCCCAAAACGCAATTGCGCGGCGAAGGGAACCATTGAGATATGGTGTAATGGTAGCACTACAGATTCTGGCTCTGTCAGTGAGGGTTCGAATCCTTCTATCTCAACTCAATGGGGACACGGCGGGGTAGCTCAGCTGGCTAGAGCGTCGGATTCATAATCCGG
>JAILLE010000025.1 GCA_024693285.1 Bacteroidales bacterium | reverse complement strand
GCCCAAAGGTCATAGACAGGGCCCTTAAGGCTATCATCGCATGCCCTCATGGTGTGCGCAGGATGAGCGACACTATACCCGGCCTCACCGAGACTTCCACTAATATGGCTATCATCCGCACCGCTAAAGGCCATCTGACCGTACATTCCCTGACCAGGAGCTCGATTGACTCCGCCAAGATGTATCTCGCTGACTCCATCCGTTATGTCTTCGAGCTTGCCGGCGCCAAGTATTCAACCTCAGGAGCTTACAGTGGTTGGACCCCGAAGCTGGGCACCCCTATGATCAAGGTTCTCGAGGACACCTATAAGGGCCTCTTCGGTAAGGAGCTGAAGATCACCGCCACCCACGGAGGACTCGAGTGCGCCATCATGGGAGCGAAGTATCCCAACTGGGAGATGGTCTCAATAGGACCCACAATCGTCCATCCTCATTCGCCGGACGAGAGAGTGAAGATTGACACGGTCGCCCAGACATGGAAGTTCCTCACCAATGTCCTGGAGAACATTCCGGTGAAGTAATTGTCATTCTGTGCATAACGAAGAATCTTTTTTGCGGATTCGGAATAATTGACTATATTTGCAGTCCTTTTGGGTTGGCATACGTTCCCAAAAGGGCTGTATTTTATTAATTATCAAAATTTTACAACAAAATGTTAAAACAGTACGAGACCGTTTTCATCGCTACTCCCGTTTTGTCTGAACAACAGATGAAGGAAGCGGTTGCCAAGTACACCAAGCTCATCGCTGACAATGGTGGTGAGGTCGTGTACGAAGAAGACTGGGGCCTCCGCCATCTGGCTTATCCGATCCAGCACAAGACCTCTGGCTTCTATTATCTTATTCAGTTCCAGTCCGATCCCTCTTTCGTGGAGACTCTGGAGACCCAGTATTTCCGTGATGAGAGGATCATCAGGTTCCTGACCGTCGCCCTTGACAAAGACGCCGTCGAATATGCCGAGCGCCGCCGTCAGAACAGGGCCAAGGCCGCTGCCGCTCCGAAGGTTGAGGAGCCCAAGGCTGAGGAGCCTGTCGTCGCCCCTGAGGAGCCTGAGCTTCCTGAAGAGGCCGTCGAGTCAAATGAAGAGAACAACGCTTAATTATAGGAGGATATCACTATGGCACAGAATGACGCACAGAACGCTGGAATCCGCTATCTGAACCCTCCGACAGTCGAGGTCAGGAAGAAGAAATACTGCCGCTTCAAGAAGGCTGGCATCAAGTATGTCGATTACAAGGACCCCGAGTTCCTCAAGAAGTTCCTCAACGAGCAGGGTAAGATCCTTCCCCGCCGTATCACCGGTACTTCCCTCAAGTTCCAGAGGAAGGTTGCCAAGGCCGTTAAAAGGGCCCGCTCCCTCGCTCTGCTTCCGTATGTCACTGACCTTCTTAAATAATAGGAGACCGAGATCATGAAGATTATACTTAAGAAAGAAGTTGCCAATCTCGGCGAGGCCGGTGATGTGGTTGAGGTCAAGGGTGGTTATGGACTTAACTATCTGATCCCTCAGGGATTCGCGATTGCCGCTACTCCTTCAGCTCTCAAGCAGCTCGAGGAGACAAAGCGTCAGAGGGCTCACAAAGAGGCTAAGCTTATCGCTGACGCCGAGGCTCTCGCCGCTAAGATTGAGGCCGCGACCGTGAAAGTCGCTGTCAAGGTCAGCGAGGCTGGTAAGATCTATGGTTCTGTCACCACAGGACAGATCGAGGACGCCCTCAAGGCTCTTGGCATCGAGGTCGAGAAGAAGAACATCACCATTCCTGAGGATATCAAGGCTCTTGGTGAGTATGAGGGCGCTGTCAAGTGCTACAAGGCTGTCAAGGCCGCCCTCAAGTTCGTCGTTGAGGCCGAGGCCTAATAACGGACTGATTTATCTAAAAAGCGGCACCGGATTTCCGGTGCCGCTTTTATTGTTGATTACATTTTAGCCAGGGCTGAGATGTCCCGAACCTCGATCTCACGGACGCGGTAGCCGTTGCGGGAAACGGCGATCATCGCCCTGCCGACCTCGGACATCGTGTTCCAGAGTCCCAATAACTTCATAAGTGGATACAGGGCCCAGAAAACATATTGAATCTTCTGGATATGGAGTTGCCCTTTGTAGCGCCACATGATGGCTGGACGGAAATTGAAGGCACCTTTAAAGCCTTTTCGGCCCAATTCGTCCTCAGTGCTTTTCTTTACCCTAACCCACATTTGGTCTGTGTGGTTGTAGTTTCCGGCTCCACTTACATAGACGAAAGTCATGTCCTTCTTGGGCCCTACAATGTCAGCGAAATGGAGAGGGATATCGTGACTGATGACCTTGTACTTTTCCTCTTTCATGCCGACACTACTGATCCCGGCGCAGAAAAAGACGGCATCGTAACCCTGTAGAACCGGATCGTCCTCTTTCAGGTCCATGAAGTCGTCGATGATGTATTCGTACAATTTCGGGTGATCATGGCCGCAAGGTCTTCGGCCCACACTAAGCACTCTGTCTATCTCAGGATTGTCAAGGCATTCCATTAAGACGCCCTCTCCGACATATCCTGTAGCTCCTGTTAAAATGACTCTCATCTCGAGTTGATTCTGGAGTACTAATATAGTCATTTTCCTTTTTTATTGCGATTCTTTGGAATAATGTCTATATTGCGGAAAATACAAGTAGACCTGGACCGCATAGAAAGTTCCTTTTTTCATGAAGCCTTCGGGCTCTATTTTACTTTCCGCGGTCCTTTTTTTATTGACCATGCATCCAGTTCTCATAAAGTTTTTCAAGGCCGCCACAACTGCCTCAAGGCGAGTTGATGATCCGAGATCTCTTCAGACAGAGGCGCTTAAAAGGGGGTTCATAATCAGTCCCGCCATTTTGAACGAAGATGTCGCCACCTTCATCAAGACCGAGGCAATCGATCCCAATTCCACTTTCTACAAGACTTGGGACGACGTGGCCTCGAAAGACCGGTGGGATCTTCTCCTGGACCAGGTGGCGCATTACGCCACGACTTATGGCACTGGATACACTATGGAGGGGAATGGCTATGTCCCGAATGATGGTGCGGAGGCTCCTGATTTCACAAGGTACACTGTCATACGGCCGATTTCTGAGGATGAGCTTTATGAGCGTTGCAAGGGTCTCGTGTCTTCAGGGATAGCTCTTAATCCTGTAACTGTCAAGGTCGTTTGTGATGCGATAGCGGATTATTTGAAGACTCATCCGTTTGCCGTTCTCAACATGGACTTGGTCCGGAACAGGGAGGCGATCTCGATATTGGCATCGAAACTTGGGATAAGGCCCTCTGACCCTGTCGCCTTGTTCCGGTACATTGTCTATGAGTCAACCGGGATGTCCCTTCTGATCAAGAATAAAGATCTTGTGAGAAGGATTAAACAAACTGCCAACCAATTTGATTTCAATAAATTGGCTGATAAAGAGAAGGATGCGCTCGCCTCAGTGTTCTATCGTTTCAAGGACCTGTTCCTCGCGTTCAGGACTCATGAGACCAAGTTCTATGACACTGAGAAGAAAGAGATGGTGACAGAGCCTTCTCCTTCCAGGAAAGTCATCAATCAGATCCGCAGGAAAGCAGAGCGGCTCCACAAACCTTTGAAACCGGGTTATTGGGAGACTGTTCTTGCGGGAGAGCGTCCTGTTGAGGAAATCTCAGCCCGTCTCGGGGGCTTAAACGCATTCAAAACCGTGTCCTTGCTCCAGACGGTCAGGGAGCGTCTTCTGATGATGGATTCTCCTTCCAAGAGGATGTTCATGATCCGGAACGGGAAAGCTTTTGTGGCTCCTCTGGGGGAGGCTTCATTCGCCGGGTTGAAAGAGTATTACACTTCCTTGGCGGATCTTTTCGAGAATAAGCTTGTCGAGGTTCTCGCTCCCAAGGCTTGCTTGGTGAAGTTCCCGGAAAAGGTTGTTTTGGCATGCCCTTCGTCGGAGAAGAACTTCATCGGTAATTTCCCCTTCGGATCGTGGTATCCTTTGGGCGGGCATAATTTCTTCGGGATATATTGGCGTAACGAGTGGGGAACACACGATTTCGACATCAGTTTTGTCAATCTCGGAGGCCATAAAATCGGCTGGAACAGCGTTTATAACACAGGTCACGCCGTCTATTCCGGCGATATGACCAATGCCGATCCTGAGGCCAGCGAGATACTTTATTGCAAGGGGACCAGCGATGATGGCATCATATTCTGCAACCGTTACAATGGGGAGCAGGGAAGCCGTTTCCGCTTCTTCTTCGGGCAGGAAGAGATTGTCGAGATGAAGAGGAACTATATGGTCGATCCTAACAACATGGTTGTCAACGAGGATCTGACGTCGGACCTTCGCCAGTCCATGATCGCCGCCGTGAGCGGTGGAAAGGTCTTCCTGATGAGTCTTGGAGTTGGGAACTCTCGGGTCAGCTCCGGTATTGATACAGCAGACAAAGCCGCTATCATAGCCAGGAAGTCAGCTTGTTTCGTGGATCTGAAGGCCCTCCTTCTGAAGGCTGGATTCAGGGAAGTCAATGATTATGAGCGACCTGCCCTCGACCTTTCCGATTTGAGGAAAGATACGCTTATAAAGCTATTCACTGAGTAGCGCTATTCTCCGCTTTTGGGATTGTCTGAAGGCTCGTTATTCTCTGGCTTGAAGGATTTGTACTTGAAACGGCGTATTTTCTGGGTCGCCGTTTTCTCGAAATCCTCTTTCATGGCGTCAACCTCACCGATGTTGGACTGCTTTCCGACACGTTTGTTGACATATTCCATGACAGCCTTTTTCTTGGATTCGAGGTTCTCAAAGAACTTCTCCTCCTTCTCGAGCATCCCCCAGTCGATGACGTTCTCGTCGAATTTCACGAGGGCGACAAGTTTCCCGTCACGTTCGATGACAAGGGATTCGTTAACCCCTCTCATGTTGTTGATGACTTGCTCTATTTCCTCCGGGTAAATGTTCTCGCCTGAAGGACCTACAATCATGTTGCCGAGACGTCCTTTTATGTAATACCTGCCTTTGGAGTCCATGCAGGCCAGGTCGTTTGTCCTGAACCATCCGTCGTCAGTCAAGGCGGCGCGGGTGCGCTCAGGATCCCTGTAATAACCCAGCATGACATTGTCGCCCTTGGCGATTATCTCGCCCTCACCGGTCGCCGGATCGACATTCTGTAGCTTAACCTGGACATTGTAGGCCGGTACTCCGATTGAGCCGACCACTGTCTTCCCGACGCAGGCGTTGGTGATAAGTGGCGCTGTCTCGGTGAGGCCGTAGCCGATGGCGTATGGGAAATGAGCCTTGTTGAGGAATTCCTCAACCGTGGAATCCAGCTTGGATCCTCCAACACCGAAGAACTTTAACTTACCACCGAAAGACTTGTATAACTTCTTGCCGACTAACCAATAAAGGATTCTGGGCATTTTCTTGCTCATCCAGGATAAAGTGCGGCTTCTCTCAATGGTGGGAAGGACACTGTTCCTGTACACTTTCTCGATGATGAGAGGCACCGCGCACATTATGGTGGGTCGTACTTTCTTCATCGCGTCCATGAGGATGGATGGTGTCGGGGGTTTCTTGATATAATACACGCAGCCGCCGACAAAGAGGGGATAGAGGACGCTGAAGGCCATCTCGTATGTGTGAGACATCGGGAGGATGGAAAGCCAGCGGTCCTTCTTTCCCGCGGGTTGGGCGTGGAAAGCGGCTATGATATTCTGGCAGAAATTGCGGTGGCTCAGCATCACTCCCTTGGCGTTGCCGGAAGTACCTGAGGTGTAGATGATTGAGGCTAGGTCATCAGCTTGTGGCTCACTGGAGTGACCCTCGCAGGTGAAGGCTTGGTCGTCTTTCTTGATGAACTCGAAAGTCTCAATGTCGATGACAAGGGTGAGCTTTTCCCTGACCTCCTCAGATAGTTTCTTCAGAAGACGTCTTGAGATGAATATCGCCTTGCACTCCGAGTGGGTGAGGATGTTTGTCACCTCGCTCTCTGAAGAGTCCGGGAGGATCGGAACCGTCACCCTTCCAAAAGGAACGCATGAGAACATGGCTACAGTCCAGTTAGGCATGTTGTTGGACAAGATCGCCACCTTATCTCCAGAGCTTATCCCAAAGCGGTTGAAACGCTGGGAAAGCTCCAGGCACTTGTGCTTGAAACTGTCGTAGGTGTATTCCTGTCCTCCATCCACGAAACAAGATAGCGGTCTCTTGGCGAAGGTGTCTGTCGCCATCTCGAATAGTTTGGACAGGGTGGTCACATAATTCTCCCTGCTCTGTTTCAAAAGGGTCTGGATTGACATCGCGCTAAATTAATGTGTGACAAATCCTTCCGGGTGCTTACCTTGGAGCCCCATTTGCTCATATATTCCTTGTATGCGCTCAGTGTCGGCCCTGGCGTCATCTGTCAGCTCCACTTTCTCGCCCGCGCTGACTCTTTTGCGGCCCCAGTCGAAATACCCCAGGTAAACCGGGCAGCCCACGGCCTTAGCAATCACATGATAACCTGTTTTCCACCTCTTCGTGGCCTTACGCGTACCCTCAGGGGCTATCGCGAGTATGAAGGTGTCTTCTCCTTCCATATGGTCGATGAGGCTCTTGACCATCGATGTGGCGTTGCTTCTGTCCACGGGTACGGCTCCCATCCTTTTGATGAGCGGGCCTATCGGCCAGAAGAAAAACTCCTTTTTAATCATCACCCTGGCCTTTTGCGCAGCGAATTGGGTGTAAAACAGGTATGAGACGATGAAATCCATCGCCGATGTGTGGGGAACTCCCAGGATTATGGCCTTTTTTTCCGGGACAGGACCTCCGACAGTGGTCCAGCCCATCTTCTTCAGCGTCCATCCACAGAATCGCGCCCAACGTGTCATATTCCTATCTAATTAAATGTTAATATCTTCCAGTTCTTCCTCGGACTTCAGGTTGGCCCTGCTGAAGTTCTGGCGTTCGATGGTGTTGTCACGCATATAGAACTCCATAATGTCCGCTATTGATTCCTCGTCTGACAGTTTCACGAGATCAAGCCTCATGTCTTCCCCGATGAAATCCACGAACTCGTCGGAAGAGATCTCTCCAAGACCTTTGAATCTGGTTATTTGGACGGCTGTCTTTAAAGCCTTTATCGCCTTCTCTTTCTCCTCGGATGAGTAGCAATAACGCCTTTCCTTCTTGTTTGCGACCCTGAAAAGGGGAGTCTGGAGAATATGGACGTGGCCTCTTCGGATGAGATCCGGGTAATACTTCATGAAGAACGTCAGTACAAGCATCCGGATGTGCATACCATCATCATCAGCATCGGTCGCGACAATGATGTTGTTATAACGGAGATTGTCAAGGTCATCCTCGACGCCGAGGGCTGAGATGAGAAGGTTAAGCTCCTCATTCTCGGCGACTCTCTTGCGGCTTTCCTTGTAGCAGTTGATAGGCTTTCCCCTGAGGCTGAATACGGCCTGGTACTCAGCGTTTCTGACTTTCGTGATGGTTCCGGACGCGGAGTCTCCCTCAGTTATTAATATGCTGGTCTTCTCAGCCATCTCCTCCTTGCCCTTGGGCATCTTGTCGCAGAAGTGGTAGCGGCAGTCGCGGAGTTTGCGGTTGTAGACATTTGCCTTTTTGTTACGCTCGCGGGTCTTTTTCTGGATTCCCGCTATCTCTTCGCGCTCAGCTTGTGACTCCTTGATCTTGTTCTCAATGATCGGGACGACATCGAGATGGATCCTGAGGTAGTTGTCGAGATGTCTGGCGACGAAGTCGTTGACGAAAGACCTGATGGTCGGCCCCCTGTCAATCTCCAATGAGCCATCCGGATTCTGTATCTTCTTGCCATGCTCGTCAGTCTTATACTTCTCCCACATGTATGTGGAACCGAGCTTGGTCTTTGTCTGCCCCTCGAAATTAGGCTCCTGTATCTGGATGCTGATGGCTCCGATGATACCCTGGCGGCAGTCCTCAGGCTTGTAGTCTTTCTTGAAATAGTCTTTCAGAGTCTTCGCTATAGCCTCCCTGAACGCCGCGAGGTGGGTTCCACCATCCCTGGTGTTCTGGCCATTCACGAATGAGGATATATTCTCGCCGTAGGAGTTGCCGTGGGTCAGCACGACCTCGATGTCGTCATCCTCCAGATGTATAGGTTCGTACAAGGGAGTCTCGGACATATTCTCCCTCACGAGATCCAGAAGGCCGTTGTCAGACTTATAGGAAGTTCCGTTCAGGACCAGAGTCAGACCTTTTTTGAGGTAAGAATAGTTCTTCACCATGGTCTCGACATAGTCCATGTTGAACTCGAAGCCGCCGAACATCTCGTTGTCCGGGGTGAAGATCACCAGAGTACCGTTCTTCTCGTTGACCTTGTCCTTCTTGCCGCTTTCCTTCAGCTCCCCCCGCTCATAGCTAGCCCATGAGCTTTCTCCCTCGCGGAATGATTCCACATAAAACTTCTCCGAAAGGGCGTTGACCGCCTTGGTTCCCACACCGTTGAGACCGACGGATTTCTTGAAAACCTTGTCGTCGAATTTTCCTCCGGTGTTGAGCTCGCTGGTCGCCTTGACAACTGAGCCAAGGGGGATTCCACGACCGAAGTCCCTGATCTTGACTTGTTTATCTTCGATGTCAATAAGAACTTTGTTGCCGAATCCAGCCGAGAACTCATCTATGCAGTTATCCACGATTTCCTTTAGGAGAACGTAGATACCGTCTCCCGGGTTGGAACCGTTCCCAAGACGGCCGATGTACATTCCAGGCCTGCGCCGGATGTGCTCAACACCTTCCAGGGTCTTTATGTTGGCGTCTGTGTATTCCTCAAATGTCCGTTTCTCTGCCATTTACTTTTCCAGTTGATACGAAATCATACAAATTTACTAACTTTTGGCGGGATTTGAAAATCACGTCACATTCAAGTTTGGAAAGGTATTTGCAAATGGCCTACATCGGAAACATGTCAATCATGAGAAGAAGTGTCATATCCTTAATCCTCACGGTCATCCTGACCGTCCTGTCCCAGACTTTATATGGTCAGGGCTCGGGGCCTGACAACACCTTCGGAGGCGTTGTCAAGCTGGATAAGATTGTGCATGATTTCGGGGATATCCTTGTCTCCGACGGCCCGGTATCCGCCACTTTCACCGCTACCAACATTGGTGACAAGCCATTAGTGATATACAATGTGGTGTCTTCCTGCGGATGCACTGATGTTGAGTGGACCAAGCAGCCTTTGAAGCCAGGGGAGAAGGGAACCATCAAAGCCACCTACAAGAATGACGAGGGTGGATATCCTTTCGACAAGAATCTGACAGTTTATTTCTCTGAGCCCAAGCAGCCAGTTATTCTTCGACTCAGGGGAGAAAGTCACAAGAAGAAACTCAGTCTCGGGGAATTGTACACGATCCGTTTCGGCAATCTCGGATTCAAGTCCGTTGACATAAAGGCGGGTAATCTTTCCCAGGGACAGAGCAAGAGTGGGGAGGCCCTGGTGGCGAACCTTGGCTCCAAACCCTTGAATGTGAAGTTCGAGAATGTCAGCGAAGGCTTGACTCTGAGACTTTCGCAAAACCCTATCCCTTCGGGCTCCACCGCCAAGTTGGTCTATACGATAAAAGCTGACAGGAGTCTTTGGGGGAAGAACTATTATTACGCTACCCCTATTGTGGATGGCCATATCTATAAGGCTACGGTGCGTCCCTCCTCTGAGCCTGCGGTGGAAGCCGCCGGCACTGAGGCGGTTGTGGCGGACCCTAATCCGGAACTCGGCTCAGGGAAGTCCAAAATAGGGTTCTATGCGATCACTAAAGAGGACTTTTCCTCGCTCACGAAAGAACAGCGGGATCAGGCTTCCGTTCCAGTGGCCTCGGAAAGCACCTTCTCTTTCGGTAAAGTCAAGGTGGGCACAAAAGTCAAAGCCTCATTCGAGATAGCGAATAAAGGGAAAAGCTCATTCAAAGTATATAAGGTTGACTCCGAGAGTTCCAGGGTGAAAGTGTTCCCGTTCCAGGATATCGCTCCTGGGGCCAAGGGAAAACTTGAGGCGGAACTTGACACCACAACTTTGCCGAAAGGGGAGTGCCTTATCATTCTGACACTTACCACAAATTCCCCTTCCAGGCCTATCATGAACCTTTTTCTCACCGGTTGGATAGATTGATTTTTTAATATATATTTGCAAATCAAAATTTAGGTATTATGGCATACAAGATTTCTGAGACTGATTGCATCGCTTGCGGAACTTGCGCTGGAGAGTGCCCTCAGGGCGCCATCCACGAGGGCGATTTCTACACCATCGACCCTGAGGTCTGCATTGATTGTGGCACCTGCGCTGACGCTTGCCCTATGGGCGCTATCAGCCCTGGCGAGTAATCTCCGTCAAACGTGTCGTAAACTCCGTGCCGCATGGTGCGGAGTTTTTATTGAGAAATATTAATAATCAAGATATGAAGAAGTTATTGATTCTCATCGCTGTTGTCATGGCCAGTTCTTTTTTGGCCGGAGCTCAGCAGCTGCCCAATGATCCCGCCGTTAAAACGGGTAAGCTGGACAACGGCTTGACCTATTACATCAGGCATAATGACAAACCAGCCCAGAGGGCGGAGTTCTACCTGGCCACTAACGTGGGCGCTATCCAGGAGACACCGGATCAGGATGGTCTGGCCCACTTCCTTGAGCACATGTGCTTCAACGGAACCAAGAACTTCCCCGGAAAGGCTTTGCTTGACTGGCTCCAGAGCATCGGTGCCTCTTTCGGCGGTAATGTCAACGCTTCCACGGGTATCGACCAGACCCAGTATATGCTCAATAATATACCTCTGGTCCGTGAGACAGTCGTTGACACCTGCCTCCTTATCCTACATGATTATTCCCACTTCGTGACCAATGATCCAGTTGAGATTGATAAAGAGAGGCCGGTGATTATTGAGGAGAGGCGGAGCCGCCGCAACGCTCAGTGGAGGACCTTTGAGCGTTCCCTTCCTTATTATTATGGTGACAATAAGTACTCCACCTGCACGCTGATTGGCAGTCAGGAGAACCTCGAGACGTTCAAGCCCGAGAGTCTTGTGGCTTTCTACCAGACATGGTACCATCCAGGCAATCAAGCCGTTGTTGTGGTTGGTGACGTGGATGTGGATGCCGTTGAGGCCAAGATAAAGAGAATATGGGCGGATATTCCCGCAGCTGTGAACCCTCAGCCTAAGGCAAAGTTCACCTTGACTGAGTTCACTGAACCCCGTGTCGGGATCATCACCGATCCTGAGACCACCATGCCTACTGTCGAGATCCTTTGGGAGAGTGACGCCCGCGATGAGGCTCTGAATAGCACTCCCGCCGGATTCTCCATGGACCTTATTGAGACTATCGTCTCCAACGTGATGTCTGAGCGTCTCACTGATATCACCTCAAAGGCTGATGCTCCTTTCCTTCAGGGTATGTTCGGTATAGGCAAGCTTTGCGAGGACTTTGAGGCCGTGATGGGCCGTGTCGCCCTCAAGGAGGACAACATCCTCGATGGTTTCAAGTCATTCCTTATCGAGCTTCAGAAGATGAGCCGTTTCGGCTTCTCGGAGGGGGAGGTGACCAGGGCGAAGGATAACATCCTGGCATCACTTGAGAAAGCCGCCAATGAGGCTGGAACCAGGAAGAACCCCGAATTCGTTCATCCTCTCATCAGCAACTTCTTCGACAACCAGGCTTACATGGAGCCTCAGGCTGAATATGAGCTCGCCAAGGCATTCCTGGCGCAGATTGACGCCAATATTCTCAACCAGATGGTTTCCCAGATCATCCCTGAGGAGAATATGGTGATGATTTACAGCGGCCCTCAGAAAGACGGGATCGCCACTCCTACCGAGAAACAGTTGCTAGCCGCGTTTGAGGAGGCGAAGGCTGCCGAGATTGAGGCTCCGGCTGAAGAGACAGCAACCGAACCGTTCATGGATCCTTCCGTTTTGAAAGGTTCTCCGGTCAAGAAGACCAAATCTTCACTATATGGTTCCACTGAGTGGGTCCTCAAGAATGGTGTCAAGGTTATTGTCTTGCCTACCGAACACAAGAAAGACCAGATACTGTTCACCCTCTACAAGGCTGGTGGCCAGAATTTGATCTCCGACGAGGATATGGCTTCATTCGATGGCACGGTCTACGGCACTTTCGATTCCATGCAGGGAGTGTCCAAGTTCAAGAGCACTGAGGTCACCAAGATGCTTTCCGGAAAGAATCTTCAGGTAGGTGCCTTCATTGATGGACTTTACAATGGCGTCAGTGGCTCCTCTTCAGTCAAAGACCTTGAGACCGCGTTCCAGCTGCTTTATTTGACCTACACTGATCCTCGCTTTGACCAGGAGGAATGGGATAACGCGATCGCCCAGCTGAAGGCTGTGCTGCCAAACGCCCTGGGTACGCCGCAGTTCAAATTGCAGAAGGATCTTAACGATTTCCTCTATGGAGGCAATCCCAGAAGGCAGTTCATCTCCATGGAAACCCTTGAGAAGGCGAATCTCCAGACCGTCGAGAGCAACTACCGTAAATTGTTCGCCTCTGCTGCCGGGAGTGTGATGGTAATCACCGGAGACGTGGATGTCGAGACATTGAAACCATTGGTGGAGAAATATATAGGATCTCTTCCTAAGGGAAAGAAGACCAAGGGTATCAAGGATCTTGCTCCTAGAATCATCAAGGGCGAGAACATCAAGACCATCAAGACCGACATGGAGACACCCAAGTCCACTGTTGTGGAGGTGTATTCAGATTACAGGCCTTACACGGTTAAGGATGACGTGTTGGCGAGAGCGGTCAGCTATGTACTTGATCAGATATATGTCGACACTATGCGTGAGGACGAGGGAGGAACCTATGGAGCTTCCTCTTCCGCCAGCGCCGGTCTGGAGCCCGAGCCCATGTACATAATGCAAGTCGCATTCGAGTGCAAGCCTGAGATGGCTGACAAACTCAGGGCCATGGCCAGGGATGAGTTCCGCAAGCTTGCTGAGAACGGTCCGACTGACGAGCAGTTCTCCCGCACCTTGGAGAACTTCAAGAAGAATGTTCCCGAGAACCGTATCAGCAACAGCTACTGGATGAATAATCTTGTGCGCTTCGCCAAGTTCGGGTTCGATTACGACAAGGAGTATGAGGAGGCTGTGGCGTCCTTGACCAAGGAAGGAATCAAGGAAGCTGCCCGCAGGCTTTATGAATCGGGCAATTTCCTTGAGTTCGCCCAGATGCCAGGGAAGACGAACGAATAAGGATTCCGCTGAATGATGGTGACCGACACCGGCTATTGCTGGTGCCGGTCATTTTTTTTTTATACGATTTTTTTGAAATAATTATTGTTTTTCATAAATTATTTATATATTTGCCAAAGACACATAAAACTATTCATTATGATCACTTGGTGGAATTCACTCAGTAGTATGATGCAGGTCCTGTGGGCTATTACCCTCTCGGCCACGCTTATCTTTATCATCCAAACCATCCTCACCTTCCTCGGTGTCGGGGGAGAAGGGGGAATTGACGCTGATGTCAGCGGCGATGTCGATCTGGGAGGAGCGGACGGCTCTTTCGATGCCGACCCTTCGATGAACCTTCTCACATTCCGTAACTTCGTGAACTTCTGTCTCGGCTTTGGATGGACTGCGGTGCTGATGCGCGATAAGATCGGTTCCGACTTCCTTCTTGTGCTTCTTGCCATCATCGTCGGAGTGGCTCTCGTCGCTGCTGTGATGTGGCTGTTCAAGTGGCTGAGCGGGATGCAGCAGAGCGGCAACATCAACGTCCACACCGCTGCCATCGGTTGCGAAGGCAAGGTGTATCTCTCAATTCCCGGCGAGCGCAAAGGGGAAGGAAAGGTCCAGATCACCATCAATAACTCTGTACGTGAATATGACGCCCTTTGTGAGGGCGATACAATTCTCACCGGCGCCCCGATCAAGGTCGTCGGTGTAATCAATGAGCACACCCTCCTTGTGGAGGAGATAACCCCAACAATCATATAATCTTACATAATTATGGACATTACTCTCATTCTCATCATCGTCGCCGTCCTATTTGTGACGTTCGCGGCTATTCTGAAGCGCTACAAACGCTGCCCTTCAGACAAGATTTTGGTCATTTACGGTAAGACCGGCAAGAACAGGAGCGGCTCCATCTCATCCGCCAGGTGTATTCATGGTGGCGCGGCATTCATCTGGCCTGTGTTCCAGGATTATGCTTTCCTGGATCTCAAGCCTATCTCTATCGAGTGCAACCTCACCAACGCCCTTTCGAAGCAGAACATCCGTGTTGACGTTCCTTGCCGTTTCACCGTCGGTATTTCCACTGAGGCTGACAGTATGACCAACGCTGCTGAGCGTTTGCTCGGACTCTCTACTGAAAGCATCCAGAACATCGCCACTGATATTCTCTTCGGTCAGCTCCGTCTTGTCATCGCGACGATGGACATCGAGGAAATCAACGCCGACCGTGACAAGTTCCTCGCCGCCGTCAGCCAGAATGTTGAGGCTGAGCTTCGTAAGATCGGTCTGAAGCTCATCAACGTCAACGTCACCGATATCCGTGATGAGTCCGGTTACATCGAGGCTCTTGGTAAGGAAGCTGCCGCTAAGGCTATCAATGACGCTAAGAAGAGTGTCGCTGAGCAGAACCGTTTCGGTGAGATCGGTAAAGCTGAGGCTGACAGGGATAAGGACATACGAATCGCTGAGACTCAGAGGGATACCCGTATCAAGACCGCTGCCGCTAACGCTCTTGCGGTCCAGGGAGAGAACACCTCTAAGATCGAGATCGCCAACTCTGACGCCGCCCGGCGTGAGAAGGAGGCTGAGGCTGCCCGTTTGGCTGTGGCCGCTGAGAAGGTCCAGGCCGCTAAGGCTCTCCAGGAGGCTTACCAGAGTGAGCGTGACGCTGAGCTTGCCCGTGCCGAGAGGGAGAAAGCTACCCAGCAGGCCAATATCGTCGTTCCCGCCCAGATTGACAAGGAGCGCCAGATCATTGAGGCTGAGGCTCAGGCTGAGAAACTCCGCAGGACCGCTAAGGGAGAGGCTGACGCCATCTACGCCAAGATGGAGGCCCAGGCCCGCGGTACTCTCGAGATCTTGACAAAGCAGGCTGACGGTTTCGCCCAGTTGGTCGGTGCCGCTGAAGGTGACGCTCAGAAGGCTGTGCTCATGATGATCTCCGATCGTCTGCCTGAGCTTGTCAAGACTCAGGTCGAGGCTGTCAAGGGCATCAAGATCGACAAGGTCACTGTCTGGGACGGCAATGGCGGAAAGGACGGCAAGACTTCAACCGCCAATTTCATCTCCGGACTCATGGGCTCAGTCCCTCCGCTCCAGGATCTGTTCAAGATGGCTGGAATGAGCCTTCCTGAATATATGAAAGGCAAGGAGGTGCCTGAGGAGCAGGGAACAGGCAAAAAGGAGGTTAAGTAGCTATGCCGATTATTGTCAATGTCGATGTGATGCTGGCCAAACGGAAGATGACTTCCGCCGAGCTTGCGGAGAAGATAGGCATCTCGGCCGTCAATCTCTCGATTCTCAAGACCGGGAAAGCCAAAGGTGTCCGATTCTCAACACTCGACGCCATATGTAAAGTGCTTGACTGCCAACCTGGCGACCTGCTGGAATACCGTCCACCCGAGCCCGGAGTTCCCGAGTAAGGTGTTCGTGATACGGAAGTTGTTGTAAATCAATGTTATGCTGAATCAGATGGTGCTCAATTTGACACCATCTGATTTTGTATTATTCAGTTAATCAACTCTTTCTGCGCCACGGCCACATATTTTTTGTATATTTGACCATTATGAGAAAAACACTATTCATTTCTTTATGTCTGCTGCTTGCTTGCTGCGGTGGCGCACCTAAGAGCGATATCGTTAATATAGCTACTATTCGTGACGGATGGTGCGGTAAAACAATCGAGACCAAGAATCTTGGCGCACAGCCCAATGTGATGCAGTTGCTGCGGGCTTTCAATGAGGTCTGGCCATCCGCCGGGGCGGATTCCATCATCGCTGAGGCGGGGGACCGGCTGTTTGTTTCCAACGATGTCACCGAGGGTGGGTCTGGAAAAGTTTTCGTGGATTGCGAGGATTTCAATGTGGCTTCTTACGATCATGGCGACACCGGCGACCAAAGGACCGGGGCCAGGACATATTCAAGGGAAAATGGGCACACACTTTTCGCCATTCTCTTGGAACAAGTTAATCCTGAGGAGATTGAGTTCTGCTGCTTCTACGATTATGACCCGGCCACCGGGCTGTTGACTCCGGAAGCTGAGCCGTATGCCGATTTCAAACCCCAGCATGAGAAATCCATCCTGACATATTGGGTGACAGAGGGTGGATATGATCAGGACATAATCATAGTCGAGACCTCTCCGGATGACAGCTACCCGACTTTTTACCATCACTACACCTTTAACGGGCTGAAGCATGAGTTCAATTACTCTAGCAACGAATTCATCTATCCTGAATACGAGGACGACTATGATCCGCTTCCGGAAGACGCTGTTTTGCGGGCGGAGTCAGACCACTACCGCTTCTATACTTCAATGGCCCGTCCGGCCTCGGAGGAGGAGCCGGAGGTTCTGTCGCTTTGGATAAAAGATAAAGGTGAGGCGGAGGAAACCCGCTGGATCTGCACGACTTCCGCTTCTTCAGAGCCGAAGTGGTCCTTGATGAAGGATGGTAACGCCATACCGGTGAGTATTGACTCTGGCGATATCGCTTGTGCTGAGATTATCCTTCCTGTCCCCTGGAATGCGGACCTGTTCTTTGTTGACGGTTGCCCGGACGCCAGGAATATCTGGTCATATATTCTTGATGCCAGTGACCCCGATGATATCAAAGCGATCCAGTTCCCCTCGACTGAGGGATTCCTTTCGTTCGACACGGAGAACAAGCGGATCCACCTTGGGGCATATCGTTACCGTGAAGAGGGAGGGCGCTACTCCGTCGACCAAACTTACACCATAGACGGACGGTTCATCGAAGAACATGAAATTGATAATGAATAGGATATGAAACAATTGACAATTGTATTAATGCTGCTTGTGTCCGTGACCGCGGGTGCCCAGAACATCGCTTCCGGATCTCTCTGGTATGACGGCGGGAACTGCTATTCTGCCATTGTCGAGAGGGACGGAGCCATCGTTATGCAAGCTATGAACGAGGGCCAAGAGCTTGAGTTTCAACTATTTCCGATAGAAGGACAAAGCAATTCCTACACGGTTGCCCAAGGAGGAAACGAATATGCTGACATGCCATTTCCAAAGGGATACACGATGAAGTACCGCCACCAGGAAGGGATGAAGGTCCTGTGCGTTTACAACCTGGACAACAAACTCGAGACGGTCTTGATCTGGACTCCGGACGACTGCAGACACAATAATGTCTGGACATGGATTCCTCAGATCAAGGGCATATATACTACCGAACCCGGTGGCTATCTGGTGACTGTGAATGACATGACGGTGATGGTGGAAGGCCGAGAGGGCTCCTATGAGGTCCAGACATTCAACGACATGGTAAATGGCGTTGTCAAGGTCTCCGACACTTGGGTGAAGGGATATTTCCAGATGGTACCCACTTTGGAAGGCTTCAATGTCTATCAGGGAAGTTTTGACGAATATGGCCTTTTCGAGCGCTCTGAAGAGCCTCCATACGGACTTGTGGCCTGCGATCCGGATAAGGGCCGCTTTGACTTCGCCTCCACCTTGTTGCTGACCAAGGCCGCTCTGAGCCGGTACAAGAAGTCCACGCTTCGGATCATGCGCAACTCGATTCTCGCCAAGCACGGCTATCGTTTCCAGTCCAAGGATCTTCAGGAATACTTCGGGGCCCAAGACTGGTATATGCCTCAGAATAACGATGATGTCAAACTCTCCTTCATCGAGCAGCTGAACGTCGAGATGATCAAGACCGCCGAGGCCGACCCCGACCACGACGAATACGTTTGGGAGGAATATTCTTTTTAATCGATAATAACACACTACAATGGGATTTTTGAAAAACATTCTCTCTGACGCCATCGGTGATGGCATCAGCAAGGCGGTCGGAAAAGCCGTTGAAAAAACTGTTGCTCCTGCTGCTGAGCGTTTCGCCCAGAAACAGGCGCAAGCCCTTGATAACGCCTCGCAGAATATTGAGAACAGCATTAACGCCGCACAGACCGAACTGGTGAATGCTGCTGATGCCGTTTCCGAGTCAGCAGCCGCAGCCACTGCAGAGGTCAACGCTGCCGCATCCGCGGAGGTCAATGCCTCGGCAGAAGGCGCTTCTCCGGCGCAGAGGCAATTGACACCTGAGGAAAAGGCCCAGGCCGCTGAGGCCGCCAAGGCTCTCAAGGGACTCGGTGGCATATTCTCCGGCGCTTTGGCTATGGCGAAGAAGGAGATGGAAGCCGAGAAAGCGAACAAACTTGCGGACGAGGCGGCTATCTTTGACAACTGGGCCGAAAATCTCGGCGCATATCCCAAATGGGATATAGGTGGTGAGGACTTTGTTCTTGAGGAGCTGACTCCAAGGAACGGTCATCCAGCATTCTGTCTCCATCTTACAGGAAGGCCTTTCCTTGTGGAGATGTACGCCGCCAAACTGCGCTCCGATGGTTTCGTGGCCATGGGCACCAAGCCCGATGACCTCAATGCTGACACCTATTACAAGATGATAAACGGGGTTTGTCACGCATTCAACAGGACGGACGCCTCGAATGGGGGAAGGATATCAGTGTCATTCTATGTGGATGACTATGTCCCTAAACCACAACAGCAGCAAGCCTCCGCTCCGGCTGATGAACTCAAGAATCTCGCAAAGGGGATATTCAAGAAGCTATTCTGATCAGGATCAGATAGGTCTATTGTCTGTTGGCTTGATTCAGAAAACACGGTCTATTTCCTTCATTATCCGGTCGGTTTCTTCCAGGGCGTAGATGATACGCCCATAGTGGAGGATATCTTGGTACTCAAGTTTTCTGCCACGCCGGTCTTTTAGCCATTTTTGTGCTGGTTGGTAACCTCCAATGAAGAAATTCCACGCCAGCTCCGACACTCCGCCGAAAAACTGGGTATCATTGATGAATACTCTCCCGTCATGATACCTGGTGGTCTCAACGATGTTCTCTCCCGGCACGGGGAATGAGATCCGCCACTCCCAGTTCTGCGCCCATTCCATAAGGTGCAGTTGCCGTAGTTTGGCCCCAAGTGATACAAGGCGATGGTATTGATCTTTGTCAGTTGGGTACGGGATCCTCGGGAAATCGATCTTCAAGAACTCCTTGTAAGTTTCCCGGTACTTGGGGCAATGAAGGACGGCATAGATGTAATCGAAGACTTCTTGAGGCACAACATCCTCTCCAAGAGCGTCTTCAATGGATTTCACTACTTCAGGATTAAAATTTGGAGAGACTGTTTTTTCTAGAATATTTCGACCGGCTGCGACGGTAATATATAGAGGGAATTGAACACCGGCTCCTAGTAATTTAGCACTGGCAAGAATATTCATATCTGTTATCATGTTTGAAACAAAGGCATGATGCCAATCTTGTGTTGTTTGCCTAGGAACAATTAGGGAAATATTCTGCGGATGCAACAGGTGGGACAGAGAACGGTATCGTGGCCAGGCCACGATACCGTTGGTCTTACCTGTATAGACGCAATATTTCTTGTCGAATTGACGGTATTCAATAGGTGCTATAACTAACGTATTATTCTGAATAGCCTCCTGAACGTCTGACTTTGCTCTATTATACACCCAATCTCTCGAGTCGGCTCCCGTGCTATACTTCTCTCTAAAATCTGATTCTGAGAGATCAAGAAGATCTTGAACCATTATTTGTACTTCTTTCTCCGTATCCCAATAATTCACCTTGTCTTTGCACGTTGTAATACCTGTGCTTTGGACAACGAATAAATCACTTACCTTTAAGCCTTTTTCATAAGATGATTTGAGCGAAAAATCTTTAGGTTTGAAAAAGAAGAAAGGTTTGGAATAATAAACAGTCTCCCAATCAACCAAAAGGAATGTCATGGACTTCAGCCACTCATATTTGCTTTCTCGGGAACCATACAGGTCTTTATGGAAAACCTCTGCATAAGCTCCTTTAGTCTTCTTTCCAGTCTTGACGAAGATGTTTATGCTAACCCCCTGCATAATGTCGAAAACGTTCTTGTCCACAGTCCCGTCCGGGGCTATCTCCTTTTTCCTGCTGTTACCGTGGAGGTCGAGAATGAAAATCTTATCAAATTCATCAAGCAAACACTTTCTCATCTGTCTGTGGATAATTCCATCAAGAAAGGAATTGTTTGATATAAAAGCAAGTATCCCTTCTCCCTTCTTGTTGATATAGTGATGTCCAAGGCGGATGAACTTGATATAGTCGTCCGAGAGTGGTTGGATATTCCTTTCTGCAAGGTTTTTTTTATAGTCAGCCACAAGATCCGTGATCCATTTCCCATTGTTCTGACTTGACACGGAGTATGGCGGATTTCCCGTACAGATCATGACAGGGGTCTCAGTCTTAACCCGTGATGCTTCATCGGCCTCGTCTGCAAGCCATTTGGCAAACAGATCCGCTGACCGAGGGGTCGCTTCTTCAAGAGAATTGGTAAGGAAGACGTTGAGGCGATTCTTGGAAGTCCTGTCGTAGCCAGTTGCCTTCAAGGTCATAGAGAGCTTAAGGTGAGCGATCGTATAAGACGCCATGAGGATCTCGAAACCGTGCAGCCTTGGAATTAGACTATTCTCCACGTATGACGGCCATACACCCTCCATGCCCTCGAACTTATCCCGGACCTGTTGGATGATCTCGGCAAGGAAGGTTCCTGTTCCTGTCGCAGGGTCGAGGATTTGCACCCGGTGAACCGGCACCATTTCATGCTTCTTGCCATCAGTTGTCCTTCCGTCTTTGGATTGCTGAATGGCACGATTGATCGTTATCGTGCTATCGTCAGCCAATCCCATAGGAAGGTTGAATTCTGTTTGAAGTATTTCGTCTATGGAGGACACGATGAATTTCACGACGGGAGCTGGTGTGTACCACACGCCACGGGCCTTACGAAGTTTCGGGTCATACTCTGCAAGGAAGTCTTCGTAGAAATGGACGATCGGGTCGCTATGGCGCTTGTTACCACCGTAATTCCGCATGATACGTTCAGCATCGGTCGCAGAGAACATTGAGGCTAGGTCTTCCACGATCCAGGCGATGCTCTCGTCCAAATCGTAGACAGCGATAGATTGGAATATTTTTCGAAGGAAAGGATTGGATTTTGGTATCAGTTCCGCTGCCTCCTGACGGGAGAAGTCCTCCGGTGTTTGATCATTCAAACGAGCAGTAAACAGGCCATATACGATGGTCTGAGCGTAAATGTCAGCAAACTCCTCCGGTTTGAGGTCATGGATGAGGACGTTCCTGAAGGCACGTAGCTGAGCAGCCATGTCACTGTCACCGTCCTCGCCGTCAATGGCAATACTTTTCTTCACTGCGTCTGCTAGTAGGTGTGCCTTCGCAGCCATCTGCTTGGCCAACGCCGATGATGATGTAATCCGCTGTCTCCCTTCAGTCGCAAGGTGGAGAACCATTTCGGAGAACTTTGCCTCGTTCTCCGGGATCCCAACGATATGGTCACCTCGAGTCTCGGCGATTCGCACCGCATCCTGGTATTCGCCGCCAACGTACAGGTGGAAATCCAGATAATCCGTAAAGATGATGCGGTTGAGAGATGACTTGTAGCGGTTGAACTGATCCTTGTGCTGCCTTCGCCCGTCCAAGTCTCCGTCATTCACGTCCTTTGCCTCCAAAAACGCCACAGGAACGTTCTTTTGAGTAATAACGTAGTCCGGTGCCCCGCAGTCAATTCGACGAGGCTCATTGGTTACCACAAAGTTTTTTAGGATGGATTGGAGGTATGAGGCCAGTGCGCCACGGAAACTGTGTTCGGTGGTGTTGCCGACGTGATAGAGCTGATCAATCGTCTGGATGTATTCCTTGAAGTCCATATCCGGATTAGCTTTTTACAAATATAACTCTTTTTCCGCTCTGAGCTGATAGGTCGACATACGGAATTGTGACAGGTCTATGCTCTGCGACCGTTATGTGAAGAGATGAAAGCACTCTGATTATCAGGGGATTAAACTATCTCCCCCGCTTCAAAACTGCTGGGGGAGATAGCTTAACTAATTGATTATCAAGATGTTTTCGTTTCTGGCACTTCCTGCCGCAAGACCGTTTCATTGACTGCTTGATTGTTTATGCCAATCAAGAATGCCCTCCAGCTATTCCCGGATAAAGCGAGGAAGGCAGGGGCGGGCGGACGCCACTAAGCGAACTTAGGAGAACGGACGTTGCGAGCGAAGGCCAGGCCGGCCATAAGCGAGCGTGTGTCTGAGGGCCTTTAGGCCCGAGTTAGCGAGCGGCCGAGCATGGCCGATGCGAGTAGTCCGGGCGACGTCTAGCGAGTGGCGTGCCGCCCGTCGGCATAGACAACGGTTAGTGCGGCGAACGGCGACTAAGCAGAAAAACAAAGAGGGTGCCTGATTGGGCACCCTCGATATTCATAAATCCTTCGCTGCGCTCAGGATGGCTTGCAACTACTTCCCGGCGAGGCGGGCGTAGGTGCCGTAACGGACTTTGGCGAATTCCTCGGTCAGGGTCAGGAGCTCCTGGGCCTTGTCGGGGAACAGCTTGTACAGGGAAGCGAAACGGACCTCACCCTTAAGGAAGTCCTGGAACTTGGTCCAGTCAGGCTCCTTGGAATCGAGTGAGAACGGGTTCTTGCCCAGAGCCTCAAGATCAGGATTGTACCTGTAGAGGTGCCAGTAACCGCAGTCAACAGCGAGTTTCTCCTCTTTCTGGCTCAATCCCATACCGGCCTTCAGACCGTGATTGATACAAGGGGCGTAAGCGATGATGAGGGAAGGACCGTAATAAGCCTCAGCCTCCTTGATGGCGTTGAGGTACTGGGCGGGAGAAGCTCCCATAGCGACCTGGGCCAATGTCTGTCTGATGCAGGATTATCTGATGATCGGTACCGTGCTGAAGCCGCAGGGCGTTCGCGGGGAATGTAAAATCAAGCCGTACGCGGCGGATCT
>JAILLE010000005.1 GCA_024693285.1 Bacteroidales bacterium | reverse complement strand
CGCCGTCCAAACAACGTCCCCAGCAGCTTTCTACACGCTTATCCTTCCTTTGGTTGTCGGCCGCGGCCTGCCGGAAGGCGGGCTAACCGAAGCTTATCCTTTGAATCTTAGCCGGCTTTAAAGGAGTCCACCGGAGCGTCCTTCTTGAATGATACCCCGAACTCGGAACATAGAAGGCGTAAAGTCCGCGGGATACTCGTCCGGGCCGCAGCCTTGGCGGCCGGGATTAAGCTAAACGACTGAGTCGATTAGGCAGCGAGCGCATAGTTGTTGTTGGCAACTAAATTGTCGAGAGAACGGTTTGGCGGGCAGATCTCTCAGAAGCCCGACGTGCTTACCACCCGAAATCATTGCTGTCAAAACCAGAACATCCCCATTGTGGCACGACAAATATACGGTGAATATTCTTAATTTGTTTCATCGATATTTTAATTAATTTCGCGTTATGGAACAGGTCTGGGATCCGCTACGCAAGAAGCTTGTGGCCCTGACGCCCGAGGAGAAGGTGCGTCAGTGGTTCATCGGCGTCTTGAGGGATTCTGCCCAGGTTCCTGTCCACATGATGATGAGTGAGGTCGCCCTCAAGTTCGGCGATAAGCCTTACCGGGCGGACATCCTGGTGTATGGCCGGGACACCGCTCCGTTGATGGTGGTCGAGTGCAAGAGGGAAGATATCCAATTGGATCGTGAGGTGCTGGAGCAGGCTTTGAGGTATAATTTGGCTCTCGGGGTCAAGTACATCATTATCACCAACGGACAGAAGACTTTCGGATTCAAGAAGGTGGATACGGCAGGACAATCCGGCCATGAGAATGAGGCTCCTTTTGAGCAGATAAGCTCTTTCCCGACATGGGAAGAGATGCGGAAATGATTGGTTATGAGCGCTACAATAACACAAGGATACCTTGACAGCCCGATTTTCGGCATTGTCTCCCGAGCGGCGGAACAGCTCGGGGTCCGTGCCTTCGTGATTGGGGGATATGTCCGAGATTGCTTCCTTGGACGTCGTAATGATGACATAGACATAGTTGTCGAGGGTAGCGGTATCGAGCTGGCCGAGAAGGTGGCGGGAATAATCAGTGAGGAGGAGAAGCGTCATTGTAATGTCTCTGTTTTCAAGACTTTCGGGACGGCGATGCTAAAGTGGCATGGGGCGGAGATAGAGTTCGTCGGGGCCAGGAAGGAATCATATCGTCATGACTCCCGGAAACCGATAGTTGAGGACGGTACCCTTGAGGAGGATCAGCTGAGACGTGATTTCACGATCAACGCCATGGCTTTCAGCCTCCAGAAAGAGGACTACGGGGCGTTGGTCGATCCTTTTGGAGGAATAAGGGACCTTGCCGCCGGTATAATCAGGACTCCTCTGGAACCAGAGCAGACTTACAGCGATGACCCTTTAAGAATGCTGCGGGCGATCCGTTTCGCGGTTAAATTGAGCACGCCGGAACAGAGTTTCACAATAGTTCCCGAGTCACTTGCGGCTATGCGTAAGATGAAGGATCGGATGACGATCCTCTCTCAGGAGCGGATAGTTGAAGAGCTTAACAAGATACTCATTTGCGACAAGCCTTCGATGGGATTCCGTCTGATGGATGAGACTGGCCTTCTGGAATATATCCTCCCTGAACTGCTGAGACTCAAAGGGATAGAGTCGGTCGACGGCAAGGGCCACAAAGAGATATTCTCACATACTCTCCAGGTTGTGGATAATGTGGCGGCTGGTGAGATCGCGGCAATAGCGGAGGGGACTCTCAAAGACTTCGCGCCTTGCGAGGATGGCGACGGTTTCATCGAGAGCGTGAGGACCAAGCCCTACGTGTGGCTGCGCTGGGCGGCTCTTCTTCATGACATAGGCAAGCCTGCCAGCAAGCGTTTCGATCCGGCCGTGGGGTGGTCTTTCCATGGGCATGAGGTGGTCGGGAGCAGGATGGTCCCGAAGATATTCACCCGGCTCAAGATGCCTCTGAACGAGAAGATGAAATATGTCCAGAAACTCGTCTCACTTCATCATCGGCCTATAGCTCTTGTGGATGAGGAAGTTACGGATTCCGCTGTGAGGAGGCTCCTGTTCGACGCGGGCAATGAGATCGATGACTTGATGATCCTTTGCAACGCTGACATCACTTCCAAGAATCCGGTTAAGGTGGCCAGAATTAAAGAGAACTTTGAATTGGTCAAGAGGAAACTGGTCGAGGTTGAGGAGAAGGACGCCATCAGGAACTGGAAGAATCCCATTACCGGAGAGTATGTGATGCAGGTCTATGGCATCCCTCCTTGCAAGGAGATCGGCATTTTGAAGGAATATGTCAAGAACGCGATCCTGGATGGGGTAATCGGCAACACCTTCGAGGAGGCGGATAAGTTCATGCGCCTCAAGGCCGTTGAAATGGGCCTGAAAGAGATATAAGATGTTGACCGACGAGTACATAACCTATGTGAAGGAGGTACGGAGGTATTCCCCGAGAACCTGCGAGTTGTATTCTGACATTCTGAAAGAGTTTTCGGAGTTTTGTGACAGGGAAATCCTTGAGTCACTGACGCCTTCCATGATAAGGTCATACGAGGTTTATCTTCTTGATTCCAGGAAAGAAGATCCCAGGACTGTGAACCTTCACCTCAGCGTGCTGTCCGGTTTCTGCAAGTTCTTGATGAAAAACGGCCATCTCGAGTCCAATCCTGCGCGTGTCGTTTCCCGTCCGAAGGTGGAGAAACGTTTGCCCGTCTTTTATCGGGAGGAGTCGATGAAGGAATATTTCGACCGTACCGAACATGACGCTTCCGAGGAGACATTATGCCTTATAACGGGTGATGACAAGGTGTCTAAACAGCTGTATTCCAGGAGATTATCCCGGATGATTGTGTCCATGCTCTATTCTACCGGTATGCGCCGTTCCGAGCTTATCGGCCTCTCGATAGGGAATGTGGACTTCTCCAGGAAGGTGATGAAAGTCCGTGGAAAAGGTGACAAGACGAGAGAAATTCCTCTTGTGCCTTCTCTTTGTAATGAAATTTCGTTATATTTACAATCAGTTGAAACGATAGAAGGCCGCGCGAGGTCCGCTACAGACCCGCTCCTCGTGACCGTGACCGGCTCCAAGCTGTATCCGGTTTTCGTGGACAGGGTGATAAAGAGCGAGCTTGGGCAGGTCGGCAGCATAACCGGGAGGAAATCCCCCCACGTATTGAGGCATTCGTTAGCTACTGAGCTTCTTAATGAAGGTGCTGACCTCAATTCCATAAAAGAGCTGCTTGGCCACTCCTCTCTCGCCGCGACGCAGGTCTACACGCACAATTCTGTCGAGAAACTAAAAAAAGTGTATTTAACCGCCCATCCAAGGGCAAAAAGCGGAGGTAAAAATGGAGATTAGAGTAAAATCCCTGAAGTTTGACGCAGACCAGAAGCTGCTCGACTATGTTGAGAAGAAAGTCTCGAAGCTTTCCAGGTTCAGCGACCACCTCGATGAGATTGAGGTCACCCTGTCATTGCTGAACGAGCCTGACAATAAAGAGGTGAAGATCCAGACCAGGGCATATGGACAGGATTTGCTGATCGAGAGAAGTGCCTCTACCTTTGAGGATGCGGTCACAGTGGCTGTCGATCTCATGAAAGAGAAAATCGTGAGAACTAAAGAGAAGACATTCGAAGCATAATGAATAAGTGAAAACGTCGGTCAACGTCGCCTCTCAATGCCGTGACTTGATCGACAAGATCAAAGCCGGAGAGTTCTCCCCCATCTATCTTCTGATGGGGGATGAACCGTATTATCCGGACATGGTTTGTGACGCTGTGATAGAGAACTCGCTGGATGAGTTTTCCAGGGATTTCAACGAGACTATATGCTACGGTGCCGATGTTGATTCCGACACGGTCATCACGGCCGCCAGACGTTTCCCTATGATGGCTGAGCGTCAGTTGGTTGTGGTGAAAGATGCCCAGGCCATGAGGGACCTGGAGCAGCTTTCCGTGTATTGCGAGAACCCTCTTGACTCCACGATTCTGGTGCTCCTTATGAGAGGCGCTTCCGCGGACAAGCGCAAGGCGCTTTACAAGCAATGCTCCAAGAATGGTGTGGTAGTCGAGTCCAACGCTTTGAGGGACTATGAGATGCCGGGCTGGATCAGCCAGTATTACTCATCCAAGGGAATAGACATATCTCCGGACGCCGCCGCCCTCCTCGCCGAATATGCGGGGACGGATATGAGCAAGATTGTCGTGGAGACGGACAAACTTCTGAAGAACTTGCCGGAAGGCGTCAAACAGGTGAGTTCTTCCGACATAGAACGTAATGTCGGTATCAGCAGGGAGTACAGCATCTTCGAGTTGACCAAGGAAATCTCATTCAGGAATGGGGCCAGGGCGCTGGCTATAGCTAGCCGTTTGGGAGAGTCTCCCCGTTTCGCGATGCCTATGGCTGTGAGCGCTATTTTCACTCACTTCTCACGTATTTTGAAATATGCTTCCTTGAAGGAGAAGACTCGTTATCCGGACAAGACCCAGACAGCGGCTGCCCTTCAAGGGGTGAACCCTTTTTTCTGGAAAGAATATGACGCCGCTGTCGCCAATTATCCAACGTCAAAGGCAATGGCGGCTGTTTCGCTCCTGTGTGATTACGACTACAAGGGCAAAGGTGGAGATGCCGGGGAAGCTACCCCGGGAGAATTACTGGTGGAGCTTGTCGCCAAATTATTAAATTTGTAAATTAATTATTGTAATACGATAAATAATTATTATATTTGCGAAAAATATAAGAATTATGGGACTTATAGAATGTAAAGGTATCACCAAACGCTTCGGGGAGAAGGTCGCCCTTGACAACCTCTCTGTGGACATACCGAAAGGGAAGATATTCGGCCTTCTCGGACCTAACGGAGCTGGCAAGACCACTCTTATTCGAATCATCAACAGGATCACGATTCCTAATAGCGGTGAAGTCCTTTTCGACGGACGGTCTATCACGCAATCTGATGTTGAGAAGATAGGTTACCTTCCGGAGGAGAGGGGACTGTACCGTAAGATGGAAGTCGGCGACCAGGCTATGTACCTTGCCCAGCTAAAGGGTATGAGCGCCGCCCAGGCCCGTAAGGAGCTTAAGAGCTGGTTCGTGCGTTTCGGTATTCAGGACTGGTGGAAAAAGAAGGTCGAGGAACTTTCTAAGGGTATGGCCCAGAAAGTCCAGTTTATCACGACCGTTGTCCACAAGCCTTCGTTGATGATTCTTGATGAGCCGTTCTCCGGTTTCGACCCGGTAAACGCCGAGCTGATCCGCAAGGAGATATTGAGACTCAACGAGGAAGGCTCCACCATTATCCTTTCGACCCACAATATGGAGTCGGTCGAGGAGCTTTGCGACGACATCGCTCTCCTTAACAAGTCCAAATTGGTCGTGACTGGCGGGGTCGATGAGATCCGCCGTCATTATGGCAATAACAACATCGAGCTGATTTACACTGGTGAGCAGCCTGTAGCCAGCGCTGATGGAGTATTCAAGGTTCTCTCGGATGAGAATAATGTGGGCAGGCACACTGCTGTCCTGTCACTCGAACCTGGGGTCTCTTCAAATGATGTCCTCAGCTCGCTTCTCTCAGAGGGAGTCTCGATCAACTCATTCAAGGAACTCATCCCCAGGATGAACGACATTTTCATCAAACTAGTGACAGAGGAGGCTTAATCATGGATTTCAGGATCATTAAAACAGTCATTTCCCGGGAATATACCACCCGTGTCAAGAAAAAGTCGTTCCTTGTGACCACTTTCGTCGTGCCTATCCTGTTCGCGGCTATGATGGTTGTGGTATTCCTCATAATGGGCAACACCAAGGAGAGGAAGATGGATGTGGCCGTCGTGGACCAGTCCGGAATCGTGATGTCGCATCTGGAGAGCGGTGACAGGGTAACTTACACTGATTATTCCTCCGAGGTGCCGGATTCCATCAAGGCGCATCTCAAGGATTATGGCAAGGACGCCCTGGTTGTCGTTTCGCCTCTCGATAGCGTGAAGAAGACAGTCTCGGTCCAGGCATATTCGAAAGATCCTCTGGGTGTCGAGTTCACGGGAGGTCTTTCCCGCAAGGTCGATGACGCTGTGGAAGAGTACCGTATCGCCCAATATGGCATCGACAATCTTCCCCAGATTATGGAGGATGTCAAGTCGAATGTCAAGGTCTCTGAGTACACCCTTGATGAGTCCGGAAAGGAGAGCGTCTCTGAATCAGGTATTTACATGATAGTTTCCATGCTCTTGGGAATCATCATATGGATGTTTATCATGATGTTCGGAGGGCAGGTTATGTCCAGCGTTATCGAGGAGAAATCCAGCAGGGTCGTCGAGGTCCTGATCTCCTCCGTCAAGGCGGTGGACCTCATGTTCGGCAAGATTATAGGAATCGCTCTTGTGGCCTTGACCCAATTCCTTCTCTGGATTGTTCTCACGGTTATCCTCACTTCCGCGGCCAGCATGTTCATGGGCAAGGATATGCTCAAGAGCTTCTCCGGTGACCCTCAGATGATGGCACAGACCGTCGGTATGACTCCGGAGCAGATGGAAGCCATCGGTGGAGTTGTGGCCGCGACGGACACGACTGCTACCGAGGCTCTCAATAGTCAACCTGACGGCTTGCAGACGGTTATGTCCACATTGTCGAATATTCCTTGGACGAAGTTGATTATCTCATTCCTGATCTTCTTCATCCTCGGCTACCTGCTGTACGCCTCACTTTATGCCGCTATTGGCTCGGCTGTTGAGAGCGTTGAGGACACACAGCAACTCCAGATGCCTATAACGATCCCTTTGATGATCGCCTATCTGGTCATACTCATGGCTTTCCAGAACCCGGATAGTCCTGTGGTGGTGTGGACCTCTATGATTCCGTTCACTTCTCCTATAGTCATGCTGGCCAGGATCCCTTACGGCGTTCCCATGTGGCAGCTCGTGCTCTCAATCGCCCTGTTGTTCTTCACCTTCGTGGGGTGCGCATGGCTCTCAGCGAAGATTTACAAGGTCGGTATTCTGATGTTCGGAAAGAAATCCACCTTCAAAGACCTTTGGAAATGGTTAAAACAGAAATAATTAATTACTTATGATAAGATTGTTGCTTTTATTCGCTCCGCTGGCTTTTTGCCTGGGGGTATCCGCCCAGACGGTGGACATCACCTGGGAAAAACAAGCGGTAGCCGGCCTCCGTACAGGAGTTGTCGCTTCCAACGCCTCCAATGTGGAAGAGGCGATGGGTTATGTCAAAGGTAAGACTTATTACGCCCCCAACGGAAGAAAGTTCAAGGGCGGAGCCACAAGAGATGTCGCTGATCTGCTGATCAAGGCTCAACCTGCCATGGCCAAGGTCAAGCAGGTTATCGGATATTCCACCGAATTCCTGGATCGCGTCTATCCCGAGTGCCCTCTCTATGACTGGTTTATAGACGAGCTCATGAGAGCTACGGCAGATAGTCTTGACAGGAAGGTGGACATCGGTATCGCTAATAGAGGCGGTGTCCGTATCGAGATGCCTCAGGGAGAGGTCTTTTATGATGACATCATGTCGATGTTCCCTTTCAAGAACAATCTCTGCTATGTGGCTTTGAAAGGCAAGGACGTGAGGGTTATCCTCGACCAGATGGCGGCGTCATCGTTCCAGATTATCGGCGGAGTCAAGGTGGTCGCCCAGAACGGCAAGATCATCTCCGCTACAGTTAACGGGGAACCACTTGATGATGAGAAGGTTTACGGAGTGGCCACACTTAACTTCCTGCTTGACGGAGGTGATGGCTACTATGTCGCAAAGAACGCTTTGGAGGTCCTCCAGAGCAATGGATGGCTATACGACACAATGATCCCTTATGTACAGAGCCTTACTGCTGCCGGTAAACCTATTGAATACGAGAACCAGCATTGGATCACTATCCTCGGGGAGGGGGACAAAAAATGAGAACAACTCTTAAAGCGATAGTTTGCGTGGTCTTGGCTTTGGCCATAATCCCTTCTGCCTCAGCCCAGAAGCGTTTGACCATACTTCATTTCAATGACACCCATAGCCACATGGAGCCTGAGCGTTCCGGTGATAATATCGGCCATGGCGGTGTCATCGAGAGAGCCGCCTACAGGGACAGCGTCGTGAAAGCTGACGGAAAGAAGAACGTGCTTCTCCTCCATGCCGGCGATTACAGCCAGGGAACATCTTATTTCAGCGTTCTTAAGGGTGACTTGGAGATTGACCTGATCAATGCTATGAGGTATGACTGCGTCACCCTGGGTAACCATGAGTTTGATAACGGTGTGGATGAGCTGGCGAGGCGTCTGGCCAACCTTAAATGTGATGTGGTTTGCGCGAACTATGATTTCTCCGCCCTTGAGATGGGTAAGTATGTAAAACCCTACACCGTCATCAAGAAAGCCGGGATGCGGATCGGTATCGTCGGTCTGATGCCTGACATCACCACTCTTGTCTCAAAGGAGACTTCCAGCAAGATTCCAGCTTTCGATAATGCGGAGGTCGTCAACAAATGGGCGAAGGTAATGAGAGAGGAAGAGAAGTGCGACCTTATCATCGCCTTGACTCACATCGGATACGAGGATGAGCCATACACTGATTTCCGTCTCGTGAAGAATACCCGCGGGATTGATATCGTGGTTGGAGGGCACTCGCATACCTTCATCAAGGAACCTGCTTATGAGAAGAACCTTGATGGAGAGTTGGTCCCGATCGTCCAGAATGGTTGCTGGGGACTTGAGACCGCTAATATGAAAGTTTATAAGAAGAAATGAGATTAAGGATAATCGCGGCTGTGGCCGTCTCTTTAGCCTTATCCTCCGCGATGCCCCTTTTCGCGCAGATCAGGGGCATCCATCAGGAACGGCTTTCAACTTGGGAGTTCAGTAAGGATGGTGTGAATTGGCGACCTGTAACGGTCCCTCATTCCTATAACGCGGAAGATGGCCATTCCCCTAGTTACTACCGGGGAACGGCCACATATCGCTGCAATTTCAAGCCGGGCGATATCAAGCATCCGCATTATATCCTGTTCGAAGGGGCTGCCCAAGCCGCGATTGTCAAGGTGAATGGTGTCCAGCTGGCATCCCATAAAGGCGGATACACACCTTTCACTGTCAATATCACCGAGGCTCTGAAAAAGGGAATCAATACCCTTGAGGTCATTTGCGATAACAGCGAGGACCTCAACATGATTCCTGTAAGTTCGGATTTCAACAAGAATGGTGGTCTCCACAACCCTGTCTGGCTGATGGAGATGGAGGATGTGTACATCTCTCCTGAGGCTTACGGATTGTACAGGCTGCATTGCATCACTCCCGAGGTCTCAAAGCGTAAGGTGGAGACCCGGATCAGGACGCGGCTGGTTAACTCTTCCGCTAAGAGTGCCGATGTTATGGTCAGGGTTCAGCTGATCGAGAGGGACGGGACCCTCGGTTACCAGGCTGACAGGGAAATCCGGCTGGCGCCTAAGTCTGAGCTGGATTTCGAGCACGACTTCGAGGCTACTGGAATCCGTTTCTGGAACGGCCTTAAAGATCCTTACCTTTACACCGCGAGAATAGAAGTATTCAGAGGCAGAAGGATGCAAGACATGGCTGAGACTAAGATCGGGTACCGTTCATTCGAGATGGATCCGGTCAAGGGTTTCCTGCTTAATGGGGAGCCTTATCCTCTTCGTGGCGTGTCCATGCATCAGGACGCTGACGGCAGGGCTTCAGCACTTAGGGATGAGGATATCCGGCGGGATTACCAGATTGTCCAGGAACTAGGGGCCAATTTCCTCCGCCTGGCCCATTACCCACATAACGACTTGGCCTTCAGGCTCTGCGATTCTCTCGGAATCGTGGTCCAGACGGAAGTCCCGTGGGTCAATGTCTGTGGAACCAATGCCAAACAAGCTTATTTCAATAATATACGCCATCAGATGGGCGAGATGGTCAACAACCTTTACAACCATCCTTGCATACTTTTCTGGGGAATGTGGAACGAGCTTGACACCTGGGGCAATAATGATAATTACCAGGGGGACTTTGACGGTTCCAAGGTCTTGACTGAGACAGGCCGCCTTTATGATTTCACCAAGAAGTTGGATCCATACCGCGCGGTTGGTTTCACTGACGATTCCAGGCTTGCCAGAGATGGCTATGCCGGTCTGGCGGGTGACTACTGCTCCCAGAACATCTATTACGGCTGGTATTGGGAACCTAATGATTTCAGCGGTTTCCTGCCGGCTATGCAGGATGTCAGGGAGCGTAGGCAAGGACCTCTCAATGTGTCTGAATATGGCGCCGGAATAAATCCTTTCTGCCACACTTGGGATCCTTCCAAGGCTGTCAGGAACAAGGAAGATGACTCCAAGCATTTCGAGGAATATGGTAACATGTTCCACGAGGCTTATGTCCGTCAGATCCTCAAGATGCCTTGGCTGAATTTCACTTCGGCATGGGTGCTTTTCGATTTCCCTGTGGCTAACCGTACCGAAGGGTACATGGATTCCGCCGATGGAGAGCGTTTCGTCCAGAATGACGCCCGGAAATACATGAATGACAAGGGGTTGGTGACAAGGGACCGTCGCATTAAGAAGGATGTGTTTTACCTTTACAAATCCCTTTGGAACAAGAAGGTGACCACAGTCCATATCACTTCCTCCCGCCTTTCTGGGATCCCTGCCGGCAAGACCTTCTCGCTAAAAGTCTACAGCAACGCCAGGAACCTCACTCTATACCAGAACGGTAGGATTGTCACCAAGAAGTACAGCTCCGGAGAGGATACTGGAGTAATATGGACCTTTGAAGGCCTCAAATTGAATAAGGAATCTGATACTTTCAGGGTGGTGGCCAACAACGGCGTAAAGGACGAGGTCACTTGGAACCGCTTCTAGCGGTGATATTCTGCTTCACCGGGAGCAAAGCTATCAAATATCCGATCAGTGCCACTCCGGCGATTGTCAGGAGTATGTCAGACCATTGCACTATGACAGGATATGAACTGACCAGGAAATTCCCCGGCATTTTGATGAAGCCAAACTTTTGTTGGAGGAAGGCGAACAATACTCCAAGGACCAGACCCGCTACAAGGCCGAGAAGAGATATCAGCCAGCCTTCCAGGGTAAAGGTCTTTCGGAGCATGTTGTCAGTGGCTCCGAGGCTGCGGAATGTCTCGATGTCGTCCTTCTTCTCGATGATCAGCATAGTCAGGCTACCGAAGATGTTAAGGGCGATGATGATAATGACAAATATCAGGATAAGGAATATCGCCGCTTTCTCATAGCGCATCATCTTGTAAAGGGACGTGTTCTGGCGGAATCTGTCCAAGACCTTGAATTCATGGCCCAGAATCCCTTTAATCGTGTTGATGGCCTTACGCACCTCTTTCTGTGACGACCCTTCAGCTAGCCGTATCTCTATTCCGGAAACCTCTTTGTCATAGCCCAGGAGTTGCCTCATCTGGTCAAGAGGCATTATCATCAACTCTTCATCAATCTGCTGGTTGACCGTGAACACTCCAGCTGGTCTCATGCTCACTGACTCAATTGACGCGGCGGGATTGGCTAGGGAAAAATTCCTGTCCCTGGCCGGAAAGTAAATCGTTGCCGAAGAGAGAAATGCCGGGTTCATTCCCATCTTGTAGGCCAGACCGGCTCCGGCAACCATTTGGGGAACCTGCCCCTTATGAAGGGAGAATACTCCCGCGGTCATGTGAGCGACAAGGGGGGAGCTCATCTCATAGGCGCTGTCGACACCTTTGGCTTTCGCGACCCCTTGATGCTCCTCATAGTCGACAAACACATTCTCTTCCAGCACGTGGAAATATTCCTCAACCTCGGGAAGTGCGATGATCTTGTCAAAAGGCTCTCCCTCCGGGATGAATACCTTCCCTTTCGAGGGGGTAATGAGTATGTCAGGCTCGATGTTGCCGAGAGTGTCCTTTACAAGCTCATCAAAACCGTTGTAGACAGACAGGATGATGATCAGGGCCGCTGTTCCGATCGCCATGCCGATGGCACTGATCGCGGAAATGATGTTGATCACATTGTGTGATTTCTTCGCGAACAGGTAACGCCTGGCTATGAACAGCGGCAGGTTCATCGCGGTTTACTCCGGTTTGTAAGAGTCCTTTAGGGCCGTGGTCTTGTTGAACACCGGCTTCTCAGGTGTGCTGTCAGGATCCTTGAAGTAATATCCCGTGCGCTCGAACTGTACGGCTATTCCGGAGTTGTCTTCCAGAAGGGCCGGCTCGGCGTAACCGGTGAGAACAGTCAGAGACTCAGGATTGAGGAAGTCCTTGTAGTCCATTCCCTCGGGGATGGAGTTCATGTCCTCCTTAGTGAACAAGCGGTCATAGTTCCGGATCTCAATTTCCTTTGCGAGTGAGGCGGGAACCCAATGGATGGTGCCTTTGACGGAGCGCCAGACCTCACCTCCGGGCCTTGTCGACGGATCGTAGGTGCACTTCAGCTCAATGACATTTCCTTCCTCATCCTTAATGACTTCCTCGCATTTGATGATGTATGTGTATTTCAGCCTGACCTCACCATCCGGCTTGAGCCTGAAGAACTTCTTGGGGGCATCCTCCATGAAGTCATCCTGTTCGATGAGCAGTTCTCCAGTGAAAGGAACCTTCCTGGTGGCTCCCTCCGGCTCAGCGGGATTGAGAGGGCAATCGAACCATTCGACCTTGCCCGGCTCCCAGTTGGTGATCGTGACCTTAAGTGGCTTCTGTACGACCATATAACGATTGGATCTGGCGTTGAGGTCCTGGCGAACGCACCATTCGAGAAGCTGGATATCCATCATCTGGTCTCTCTTGGAGACTCCGATCTTCTCGCAGAACATCTTGAGCGCCTCAGGAGTGTAGCCCCTGCGCCTCACTCCACAAAGCGTAGGCATTCTCGGATCGTCCCATCCGGAAACAAGGCCTTTCTGGACGAGTTCCAGCAGCTTGCGCTTGCTCATAAGGGTATATGTGAGATTGAGACGGGCGAATTCGTACTGGTGGCTGGGATATATCCTGAGGGCCTGGATGAACCAGTCATAAAGCGGCCTGTGCACGTCGAACTCAAGGGTGCAGATGGAGTGGGTGATATGCTCGATCGAGTCGCTCTGGCCATGGGTATAGTCATACATCGGGTAGATGCACCACTTGTCCCCGGTGCGGTGGTGAGAAGCGTGTTTGATGCGGTAGAGAATAGGATCCCTGAACATCATGTTAGGGGAGGCCATGTCTATCTTGGCTCTCAGAACCTTCTCACCATCAGCGTATTTCCCATCCCTCATCTCACGGAAGAGTTTGAGATTCTCCTCTACGCTCCTGTTCCTGTACGGGCTCTCGACTCCGGGAGTCTCGACCGTTCCGCGGCCCTTGCTGATCTCTTCCTGAGTCTGGTCGTCGACATAGGCTATACCTTCTTTGATCATCTGTTCCGCCCACTCGTAGAGCTGGTCGAAATAGTCGGAGGCATAGAGTTCCTTCTCCCACTTGAAGCCCATCCAGCGGATGTCCTCCTTGATGGCGTCGACATATTCAGTGTCCTCCTTGGTGGGGTTCGTGTCGTCGTAGCGGAGGTTGGTCTTGCCACCGTATTTCTCGGCAAGTCCAAAGTTGATGCAGAGGCTCTTGGCGTGGCCGAGGTGGAGGTATCCGTTGGGCTCCGGAGGGAACCTTGTCATAATGCTGTCCACCTTACCTGTCCTAAGATCTTCCTCAATTATCTCTTCAAGGAAATTCAGTTTCTTGGTCTCTTCCATTTTTCCATTCTTTGATCAATCCAACAAAGATACAAAAAAAGCGGGCAAACTATCGTTCCTTCTTGTTTCTTTCGTATGCCAGCATCCTGGCGTCCTCCGCTTTCGCCTTCTTTTCGTCGTATTGCCTGTCCCATTCACGGTAATACTCTAGCTTCGGATCCTCAAACAGGGACATTTGGATAGCGCTCTCATGAGTGAGTTTGGAGACTCCAAGTCCCACCTGGCGGATAGGTGTGATTCCGTCCCAGACCTCTTGCAGCATCCTGCGGGCCTCATTGAGTATCACCGCTGTCACATCGGTGGGCTGGGCAGTCTGGCATTGCTTTTGGGCGACAGAGAAGTCCTTGTATTTGACGAACATAGAAACTGTCGAGGCCCGGAAATCATCTCTGCGGATCCGGTGCGCGACAATGCACGCGACTTTGAAAAGGGCTTTGTCAATGTCTTTCGGATCCGTCAGATCTTTGGAAAAAGTACGCTCGGCGCTGTAGCTTTTAGCTTCGGATATCTCGGTCTCCACAGGTGAGTTGTCCCGTCCGTTGGCGTTCTCATGCAGTTGCAGGGCGAACTTATGCCCGACAAGACTGGTAAGGGATTCCATTCCGAGGTTAGCCAAATCTCCAATAGTGTATATTCCGTTGGTAATCAGTTTTTCCTCAGTCCTTTTCCCCACCCAGAGCAGGTCCCGGACTCCCAGCGGCCACATTTTCTCCCGCACCTCGCTGTCCCATAGAGTGTGGACCTTGTCCGGTTTCTCGAAGTCGGAAGCCATTTTCGCCAAGAGTTTATTGGACCCGACTCCGACATTTACCGTGAAACCCAATTTGTTTTTTATCTCGTCCTTCAATTGTGTGGCCACCTGGACAGGATCCTTTCCGTAAAGACGGAAAGTCATGTCAATGAAGCACTCATCTATTGAAAACTGCTGAAGGACAGGGGAGTAGCTCCGGCATATTCCGATAAAACCTTCAGAGCACTCCTTGTACCAAAGCCAGTCGCCTCCGACAATCAGGAGCTTGGGACAGGTCCGGAGCGCCATCGACACAGGCTGGGCGGTCTTGATTCCCAATTTCTTGGCGGGGATTGAGGCGGCCGTGATTATGCTCCGCCGGTCGTTGGGGTCTCCTGAGACGACTGATGGAATGAGGCGTATGTCCGGATGACCTTCACGCATCATTTTGACCGCCGTCCAGCTCAGGAATGCCGAGTTGACATCAATATGGAATATGACTCGTCTCACCGGATAGTCATTTCATCAGGAACACAGCCCTTTTCTCCTCCGGGAACTTTTCAATGGCGTAGCGGAGCATGGTCCTTGGCATGGTCTTGTGGCGACTCTTAAGAAACTCTGTCAGAGCTACTTCATCCTTTTTCCCGGCTTCCCTGAGCAGCCAGCCGACGGCTTTATGGATAAGATCATGAGGATGGTGAAGAAAGATGTCGGCGATTGAGAAAGTGTCGTCCAGTTGCCCGTGCCTGATGAAGGTCATAGTGCTCACAATACCTATCCGTTGTTCCCAGATAGTCTTTCCGTCACGCGCGAGATCATATAGCAAGCTCCTGTCTTTGTCGAGGAGCCATACTCCGAGAAGGGGATAGCATGAGAGATCCACTAAATCCCAGTTGTTTATCCTGTCCGTGTGGGAAAGGTAGAAGTCGACGCATTCTTTCTGGAAAGCCCTGTCCTTTTTTGAATGGGAGAACATCTCGACCAGAGCCAACAACGCGGCGAGCCGGACCTCATGGTACGGATTCAAGACACATTCTTCCAAATCACTGAGAGTCAGTTCTTTCCAGCATGCTTTCACGATAGCCCTTGTAACGGGAACTTTAATTCCCAGGAATAAGTCTCCTTCCCCATATTGCCCGGGTCCGGTCTTAAAAAAGCGGGAGAGCCCCTCTACTTGAGACGGGTCCTCCTTCAAGAGCATCTCCTGCAGAAGCTTGTTCATCTATCCCTCCAGGATCTGGCTAGCGGCGTTCTTCGTGTCCACTTTCTCTATGACACGCTCAAGGATGCCGTTCTGATCGAATATGAAGGTGCGTCGGAGAGTCCCCATTGTGGTTTTTCCGTACATCTTCTTTTCACCCCAGGCCCCGAAGTCCTGAAGCATCTGGGTGGATGTGTCCGCGAGGAGACGGAATGGAAGCTCATATTTGGCCCTGAATCCGGTGTGGGATTTGGAACTGTCCTTGCTGACTCCCACGACATTGTAACCTGCGGCGGTAAGCTCCGCGTAATTGTCTCTGAATGAACAGGCTTCCGCGGTGCAGCCGGAGGTGTTGTCTTTGGGATAGAAATAGATTATGGTCTTGCGGCCTTTGCCGATGAAATCCTCTGATTTAACGGTATTTCCGTCCTGGTCCAGAACCTCGAAAGACGGCATCTTGTCTCCAATTTTAAGCATGTGTTTAATATTACTTTGTTATCTTGATTTCACTTTTACAAATATACAGAAAACGGATTATCTTTGTAAATGGTAAAGCGTAATCAGATGAAAAAGATATTCCTTTCCGTCCTGGTCTGCCTGATGTGCGGGCTGACGGCTTTCTCACAAGAGTTTCAACTTCCTGAAGGAGCGAAAGACCCGGGCGAGATTCAAATTCTGTGCATCGGCAACTCGTTCACTTATGTCCATGATTCTGATATGATGCTCCGGGAAATAGCTAGGAGCCAAGGACTTGACGTCCGGATTGGGAAGTTTCTCGCAGGTGGCTACACTTTCGGACGTCATCTTGAGAACACTGATTCTCGGGCCGCGGTTGATTTCGGAGGATATGATTTCGCCTTTCTGCAGGATCAGAGCGCCAATCCGGCCAGATATTCCAGGGATAAGGACAAAAAGGTGCTGGAGGATCTCAAGACTCTGAAGAAGAATGTTCTGGCTCATTCTCCTGGATGTGAGGTGATCCTTGAGAGGACCTGGACTTACAGCGGTCA
>JAILLE010000029.1 GCA_024693285.1 Bacteroidales bacterium | reverse complement strand
CCAATCCGTGACCACCAGAATTTTCAATCATCCACCATGCGATGGATAATCATATGGGGGGTTAGGCGACGTTTCCATCGGTTATCCCCCGGTCACGGGCATGTCGCTCACGCGTTACGCACCCTTGCGCCGGTCGCCGGCGTCCATTGCTGGACCCGCTGCCCCTCGACTTGCATGTGTTAAGCCTGCCGCTAGCGTTCATCCTGAGCCAGGATCAAACTCTTCTTTGTATATACACTATATAAATCTCAGTCCGACCCCGACAGCTTCTCTAAAGAAATTAACGCTCTCGATTCAAATTATTCTCGGTACTTGCTTGTACTAATCTTTCAATACTTCAAAGAACATGACGCTTCATTTCGAAGCGGGCTGCAAAGGTAACAACTTTTTCTTACTCCACAAATTTTTTGTGGATTTTTTTGAAAAAGAATCTAGTACCAAGCGGTTTGATCCGGCCCCATGGTAAAAACAAGGTCTCCACCGGCCATTATCTCGGAGTACTCGACATATCCCCTATCGAGTTTCTTTCCGTTCAGAGAGACACTCTGAATGTATTTATTCTCAGGACTCAAGCCTTCCGCCTTGACCTTAAACACGCCACCGGGGACCTTGATTTCAGCATTCTCAAAGGCAGGGGCGCCAAACCAATAGCGGGTCGAAGCGGGTTCCATCTCATAGAAACCCAGGGCTGACAGCACGAACCAGGCGGACATCTGTCCCGCATCCTCGTTTCCAGCCAGACCCTCAGGATTGTTCTGGTAGAACTCAGCGTAAACCTGCCTCACAAGATCAGCGGCCTTCCAAGGCCGTCCAGCCATAGTGTAGAAGTAAATGATATGATGGCTAGGCTCATTTCCGTGGACATATTGGCCGATCAAGCCAGTGATGTCACTGGAGACGTTGTCACCCTCCAGATGCGAATCAGCCAGGAAGAGAGAGTCAAGCCTCTCAAGGAAGACCTCCTTGGATCCATAGAAGTCCACAAGTCCCTCATAGTCATGAGGAACCAGCCACGTGTACTGCCAAGCGGTACCCTCGCAATAATCAGTGACCTCATGGGCTGAATGATAAGGGCTGAAAGGAGTCCTCCAACTTCCGTCAGAGAGTCTGCCCCTGGCCTGGAGAGTCTCCTTATCCATATAATTACGATAGGAATGGCTCCTTTCGGTGAAGAAACTCGCGTCATCATTCTTTCCCAGGCTGGTAGCGGCGGCCGCTACAGCAGCGTCGGCAATCGCATACTCCATATCGCAGGCGACGGACTGGTTGTAGAGGTCGGAGGGAATGAACCCATATTGTTTACGGAAGTTAAGGCCTCTGTCCTCACACATGGCAGTAGTCCTGATGGCCTCCCATGCTTGATTCTTGTCGAAACCACCGATATTCTTGACCACGGCGTCGGCGACGGCTATGATTCCGGGGTTTCCGACCATGCAGTCAGTCTCGTTGGCCATAAGATGCCATACCGGAAGCCTTCCCTGCTCCTTATAAATATTTATCATAGTGTTCACCATGTCCGACTCACGCTCAGGATGAAGGATAGTCATCAGAGGCATCTGGGCACGGTAAGTATCCCATAAGGAGAAGGTGGTGTAGGTGGCGTGGGGCACGGCAGGGTGGATCTCCCCATCAGCTCCCCTGTACTCACCATTGACATCGCTGAATACCGAAGGCTCAATCATAGTGTGATATAAAGCGGTATAGAAAACAGTCTTGGTGTCCTCATCACTTCCGCTCACCTTAGCCTTGGAAAGCTCTTGGTTCCACGCGGTCTTGGCATCCTCAACCGTTGCCTCGAAATCCCAGCCTGGAAGTTCGGCCTCCATGTTCATCCTGGCGTTTTCCTCGCTTACGGCGGAGATCGCCACTTTGACCATCACCTGGTCGCCTTCGGCTGTCTTGAAATTCGCCCTGCCATAATTAGGAATAATATCCAATGACTCGAACGGCTCGCTGAATTCCGCATAGAAGAACAGCTTTTGGTTCTTGGCCCATCCATTAGAGAAACGATGACCTTTAATTGTCTTGTCATCAATTATTTCCAGTCCAGTGTCATAAGCCCTGTCCCAGCAGCCTCCGTTCTCGAGATCGATGATGATCGCGGCCTCATCAGAAGCCGGGAAGGTGTAACGGCTCAATCCGACCCTGCATGTCGCGGTCATCTCCGCGGTGATCCCGTAACGGGTCAGAGGCACGCTGTAATACCCTGGCTTGGCGACCTCCTTGGTCCGGTCAGCATAGGACCAGAGGCCGGAAGTCTTATCGTCCTCCTTTCCACGGGCATAGGTGACCTCGCCTGTCACAGGCATCAAGGTGACATCAAAAAGGTCTCCTATACCGGTTCCGCTCAAGTGAGTGTGGGAGAAGCCTATCACCGTGGCGTCGCTGTCATGGTAGCCGGAGCACCAATCCCAGGTCTGCGGGATGCTGGTCGGGCCGAGTTGGACGGCGCCGAAAGGAACGCTGGCACCCACGAACACATGACCGTGGCCACCGGAGCCGATCTTTACGTTGACATATTCAGTGAAATCCTCGTTCGAGGAACTCTCAGTCGCGCATCCGCAAACCATCGCGAAGATGGCTGTGAGGATGACTATTCCTTGATGTCTCATGATAGTGCGGATATAAAAGTCTGCTAATTTAAGAATTTTAATTATATTTGTTTTCTACCAATAAAGACTTGCGACATGGGCTTTTTCACATTTCCAGGCCAGCAGGAGCACAGGAAGTTCAACTACAGGCCGATATATTACGATAAAGACGAGGAAGAACGCCGCCAGGTGTTCGGAAAGGTCGATGGCAGGCTTGACGCCGAGAAAGCCAAGGAGAAAGAGAACGGGGAATATAAAGCCGGCTCTTACATCCGGGGAGCTTTCAGGGATGGCAATTATGCCAGGAGGGGAGACGCGGCCTCAGCGGCCACTAAGATAATCGGCATTGTCGGTCTGCTCCTTCTTGCGGTCGCCCTTATCTATTTCTGCAAATTCTTCCTTTTGCTGTAAGATGGAGCTGAGGATACTTCCTGGGAACATAGCGAACATGATCGCCGCCGGAGAAGTCGTCCAGCGGCCGGCTTCTGTTGTGAAGGAATTGATGGAGAACTCGGTGGACGCCGGGGCCAGCCAGGTCACTGTAATTATCGGTGACTCGGGCAGGACCCTCATCCAGGTGATCGACGACGGCTGCGGTATGACTCCGGATGACGCCGTCCTCTGTTTTGAACGCCACGCCACTTCCAAAATAGCCACCGCCGAGGATCTGCAGGAGATTATGACCTTTGGTTTCAGGGGCGAGGCCCTGGCCTCTATCGCTGCCGTGGCTGAGGTCACTCTTAAGACCAGGACCGCCGCCTGCGAGACCGGATGCCAAGTTGAGATGGCCGGATCCAGCCACGTCTCCACAACCGAGGTATCCACTCCGGTAGGAACAAATATCGCGGTCAGGAACCTGTTCTATAATATTCCAGCGAGGAGGAAATTCCTGAAGTCGGACAATGTAGAGTTAAAGCATATCACCGAGGAGTTCACAAGAGTCGCTCTAACCCGTCCCGGAATCGGTTTCTCACTCTCCCACAACGGGAAAGACATCTTTGTCCTGAGACCAGCGAAGTCCTTGAAATACAGGATTATGGATCTTCTCGGGACCTCTGTGGCCTCAGACCTTGTCGACCTTTCCGCCGAGACTTCACTAATCAGCCTGCAGGGTTTTGCCGGAAGGCCTGACACGGCCAAAAAGACACTTGGCAACCAGTTCTTCTTTGTCAATGGAAGGTATTTCCGCAGCCCTTACCTCCACAAAGCCGTGATGAGGGCATATGAGGGATTGATCCCTGAAGGAGTGACCCCGGCGTATTTCCTTTACATTGAGACAGACCCCGGATCGGTGGACGTCAATATCAGCCCGACCAAGTCTGAAGTGAAGTTCGAGGATGATTCCCTGGTGTTCCAGGTGGTTTACGCGGCGATAAAGGAAACCTTGGGAAAGAACTCATTCGCTGGAGATATCGACTTCTCGAATCCGGAAGCGAACGAGATGCCGGTGCTGGGCAGGCATTTCAATGAATATAAGCCCGACACTGTTCCTCCGTTGGATCTTGACTCTGGCTACGATCCCTTCAAGCCTATGTTCCAAGGTGAGGACCACGCACCGGCCAAATATCCCGAAAGCAAGTACGTCGACCACCGTGAGGATTACGGGAAACTATTCGAGGACAAGGCGTTACCTGTCAGCCAGACACTTATTCTCGGAGGCAGGTACATTGTCACCCCGTCAAAGGACGGGATGATGGTGGTCAACGTCAGAAGGGCAAGGGAAAGGGTCCTTTACGACAGGGCTCTGGCCGCTCTGACCAAAGAGGGACATGTCACACAGACTAACATGTTCCCCGTCAAGGTTCAGGTCGGCGCGGCCAACAGGATGGTTTTCGATTCCAAAGCCTCCTTGTTGTCCTACCTCGGCTTTGACATATCTCCTTTCGGGACCGACACTATTGTGGTGAACGGAGTTCCGGAAGGCTTTTCCGGCCAGCCAGGAAAGGTCGAGACAATGGTCCAGGACCTCCTCCTTATCCTGGCCGACGACAGCGTGTCCTTGCCAGGAGTAATGGAATCAGCCATGGCGGAGAAGATCGCGTTGCTTGGAGCATCTTCCTGCGATCCCCTATCCTCTCCGATGGAAGCCAGGGCGTTGATGGACTCGCTGCTTTCCAGCGCCAACCCGGAACTGACAATTTCAGGAAAGAAGACAATGGCCGTCTTGACGATGGCCCAAATCGACAAATTATTCTGAATATAAAGACATGGCACAATATTACGGCTACGACAACAACTCCGGCGGATTCCTTGAAAGGCTTTTCGGGAATATGCCCACTGTGACAAGGAATTTATTCCTTATCAATGTGTTGATGTTTATCGCCACCCTCATCAACCAGAATTTCATGGTAGAGACCTTCGCGGTTTTCTATCCGAAATCCCCCTTCTTCCGCATCTGGCAGCCGGTGACCTACATGTTCATGCACGGCAATTTCTGGCATCTGTTCGTCAACATGTGGTGCTTGCTGATGTTCGGATCAGCCTTGGAGAGAACCATCGGCCCTAAGAAATATCTTCTGTTCTATTTCGTCGCCGGGCTTGGAGCTTTACTCATCCATTTCCTGGTTCAGGACATACAGGCGAAGTCCCTGCTGGTGGACGGAACGCAGATGAGCCAGGCCTACATCGACATTCTCAGGACCCCGACTCTCGGAGCCTCTGGAGCCATTTACGGCGTCCAAGTCGGTTATGCCATGCTCTATCCGAATGACCTGTGGACCCTCATATTCCCGCCTGTGACATTGAAAGCCAAGTGGTTCGTGCTGATATTCATGGGTATCGAACTGTTCACCGGAATCACGGGCACAATGGACGGCATCGCTCATTTCGCCCACCTCGGAGGAGCCTTGTTCGGCTTCCTGCTGATATTCTATTGGAAAAAGAGCGGTAAGCTTTGGAGAAGATGAGAAAAGGGAAAGCCGGCTGGTTGACTGAGATAATAGCGAGACTCGTGATGATTCTCGCCGGAGGTATGTTGCTTTTGTCCTACGCCTCTATGCTGGTCAATCCCGCCAAGGCTTGGTACATGACCACCATGGGACTTCTATTCGTCCCTATCGCGGTCCTCAACCTTCTTCTGTTGTTCTGGGCAATCAGAATGCGCTCCAGAGCCTTCTGGATTCCGCTTCTGGCCCTGCTTCCTTCCTTGGTATTAATCGGGAAATATCTCCAGTTCTCCTCTGGCGGGGAGCAGCGGAGCGACAACACCGTTAAGATAGTCTCCTACAATGTTGGCCATTTCATCCTGGGCCGCAAGCCGGAGTTCAAGGAACCTGGCGGAAGCAAAGCCTGCATGGATTCGGTGCTAAGGTTTATAAAGGGCACAGATGCTGACATTATTTGCCTCCAGGAGGTGGACCTGACAGGAGAATATGACGTTAACAAGTTCATACGGAGCCGTTTCCCTGAATATGAGTCCGGATACTTCATGTTCGTAAACTCTGAGGGCACGTACGGTAATGTTACCCTGAGCCGTTTCCCGATCTCGAATAAAGGTAAATTCCAGTTCGAGAAAAGCGCCAACCAGGCCATCTACACCGACTTGAAAGTTAATGACGGGACGACTATAAGAGTTTATAACTGCCATTTTGAGAGTTATAACATATCCATAACCGGCCTGGCGAAATCCATCAGTCACCGCGACAGCACAATTGTCAGGGACACCGAGGAGAAGATGAGGCGTTCAATTATACGCCGGAGGGAACAGGTGGAGCAGGTGATGTCTGACATTGAAGGCTGTTCGGTAGAGGCGATAGTTGTCGGAGACTTCAACGACAATCCCATGTCCTACACATATCATCGGCTGATGAAAGGACGGAAAGACACTTTCGTGGAAGCCGGGAAGAAATTCGGAGCCACTTACTCGGCCTTATGGCCATTTATCAGGATTGACTATATCCTTTACCCGAGCCATTTCAAGGCCGTCTCAAACACTATCCCGAGACTAAAATACTCCGACCACTACCCCGTCATCGCGGAGATCAACTTCTAAGCTTCCGGGCAACTGCTATTGCACTGTAGACATATCTATCAGACCGTTGAGCAGGGCGTAAACGGTCAGGCCGGCGACAGTCTTGATGCCGATCTTACGGGTGATGTTTTTCCGGTGGGTTATAACTGTGTAGATCGAAAGGCACAGTTTATCAGCGATTTCCTTATTGAGCATCCCCTTTGCCACACAGACCAGGATCTCTTTCTCCCTGGCGGACAATTCGCCACCTTCTGAAGAGGACTCCGCTTGCCTTGACTCCATAGAGGACTGGTCTATCACGACAAGATCAGGCTCATCGTTGCCAAGCCTTGCCTCGGCAAGTGTCGGAAGGTCATGGAATACTTCCGAGACCACAAACTCCCCACTGTCCTCCAGAATGGTCTTCATGTCCCGCGCGACACTGTCGGAAGGGGCGACCAAGACAACTGATTTCTTACCTCCCATCTTTCTCGATGTTTTTCACGGTCGGCACAAGGATATTGTCCTCAACATAAGTATGACGCCTCAGATCATCCCGCAGACGATAAATAGAGAGAAGCACCCACATCTTTGTGTTCTCATCGCAGACATCCGGGAGGTATTTCATCACGATACTCTTCATGTCCTCCATCTTCTCGTCCACGCTCTCATGATGCTCCTCGAAATCAGAGATTGAATATCCCTCCGGGTGATTCCCAGCCAGAAGAGACTCCACATAAGGGAAAACCGTCTCCTCCTCCCGCGCGAAATGCTTCTCCAGTTCAGCCTTATAGTCCTCAAAGAACTTGAGTATCACTTTCTTCTGGTTGTTATCGCAAGGTTTGACAAGAAGATCGAATGACGACTCCAGGTTCTTCAACGCGATACCGGTATAGTAGGTGTGGGAGCCATGAAGATATCTGATGATGTCACGAATATCAGCGGAAGCGACCTCGCTTGGTGACGGGGAATATCCCGGGAACGAAAACACGTTGCTGATCAGGATAAAAGTCGACGGATCGATGCCGGCGAAGGCGCATGCGTCAACCACTTTCAGCCCGGCGTGCTTCAAATCAATTCCCATACGGGATATCACCTGCACCAGACTGTAGTTCATTTCCAACATATCCGACAATCTCATGTCGGGGGAAAAAATCTCTCTCATGACGCGAAGATAACAATTAAATCAGCAAGGCGGTAATATGGAAGCCGATGAAAGCGCACACCCAGGCCACTACCATGGTGTAGGCGCAGATAGCTATCGCCCATTTCCATTTTCCAGTCTCGTTCTTTATGGCCACAAAGGTGGCTATGCAAGGGAAGTACAAGAGAATGAACAACATAAACGCGACAGCGGCGGGAAGGCTGACAGAACTTGAGAGAGCTCCTTGCAGCTGGGTGTTATCTGGATCATCGGATGTTTCTTCTGACGAATACATCACACCCAAGGTGCTGACCACCAATTCCTTGGCCACGACTCCAGAAAGCAGGCTTATGTCCATCTTCCAGTTGAAACCGAGTGGCTCAAGGGCCGGGGACACCGCCTTTCCTATCTGGCCGATATAAGAATGCTCCTGCTGATATTCCGCATCCTTATGAGAACGAGGGAAATATCCCAGGCACCATATAACCACAGAACCGATCAGGATTGTTGTGGCCATTTTCTCGAGGTACTGCTTGCCCTTTTCCCAAGTATGCCTCCAAGTCGCTTTGGCCGTGGGAACACGATATGGCGGAAGTTCCATCACGAACGGAAGGTCGTCATCTTTGATGAAACGACTGAGTATCAAGGCCGAGAATATAGCAAGCAGCACTCCGATAAAATAGATGCCCAGCAACGCCAGGGCGGAATGGTGAGGGAAAAACGCCCCAGCCAGAAGCACGAAAATCGGGAGCCGGCCGGCACACGACATGAAAGGTATTATGGCTATCGTGATCAGCCGGCTCTTACGACTCTCAATCGCTCTTGTCGCCATGATGGCCGGCACGTTGCAGCCGAATCCCATGACCATAGGGATGAACGACTTGCCGTGAAGGCCTATCCTATGCATCAGCTTGTCCATGATGAAAGCCGCCCGGGCCATATAGCCCGTGTCCTCCATAATGGACAGGAATAAATACAGTATCAATATGTTAGGCAGGAACACAAGGACGCTCCCCACTCCAGCGATAATCCCGTCCACAATCACGTCCTTGAGCCAGCCCTCTTTCATGAAGTCACCGACGAAACCTCCGAATTTCGCCACCAGCCAGTCAATCCAGTTCATAGGATATTCCCCGAGCGAGAATGTGGCCTGGAAGATAATGTACAGCAGCAGTATGAATATAGGGAAGGCGGCCCAACGGTTTGTCACCACCGAGTCAATCTTCTCTGTCCATGACTTTTCACCGACAGGTTCAATATGACGGACATAAGTCCTGGAGAGGGTGTCATGGATAAACTGATACCTGTTTTCTATTTCCCCTGAATCTTCGGAAGCGATAATCTTATCTACTGAGACAGGCTCGTCAGATGATTCACTGTCAGCGACTTCCAATACAGTATCCAAAAGCTCCGGAACCCCTTCTCCAGTCCTGCAGACAGTCGGGCAGACAGGCATTCCAAGAAGTTTTCCGAGCAATTTAGTATCAAGCCGGTCTCCTCTCTTCTTGAGCTCGTCATACATGTTGAGAGCCATCACAACCTTAAGGTTCATGTCCTTGACCTGAGTCGTGAGATAAAGGTTCCGTTCAATATTGGAAGCGTCCACGACATTGATCACGACATCCGGGACATTGGCGACAAGATTCTCCCTGACGTACTTTTCTTCAGGCGAAAATGCTGACAATGAATATGTTCCGGGAAGATCAACAAAAATGAGCTTCCGGCCTTTCCAAGTGAAATGGCCTTCTTTTGCGTCCACCGTCACCCCACTGTAATTGCCTACATGCTCGTGGCTACCGGAGGCCATATTGAAAAGGGAAGTCTTGCCGCAATTGGGATTCCCTACAAGGGCGACACGTATGGTGCCGACTTTCTCTGAATTATAGTCTTCTTCGGAAGATATGTCTATCAGAGCTGCCTCCGCTCGACGAAGAGAGACTTTATAGCCCAGTATCTCATATTCAATGGGATCTTTCAAAGGGGCATTCATCACGGCGGACACCTTTTTCCCCGGAATAAAGCCCATTTCTATGAGCCTTTTCCGGAAATTACCCTGGCCGCCGACCTTTATCACGACGCCAGTATCCCCAGTCTTTAGATCCGATAGTTTCATCTACCGCGAAATTAGTCATAAATACTTTTCACGCCAATCCTCATTAATTGGTATTTATATTCCAGAAAAATGACGAAATTCGCGGGACATGATTTCTGAGAAGTATTTAAAAATAATATCGACTTGCCGGGAAGGTACTCTCGCGGAGCGATGCCGGGCCATCCTTGCCCAGGTCGGGAAAGGCCGGATCGCGTTAAGCATCGTATTCTTCATCGACGCTCCTGATTCCGAGTCATTCATTTCCGCTGAAAACGTTATTCTTAAAGAGTGCCGCGCATTCTTCGGCAAAGCCATGCCGATGGTGACCTGCGTGGCCCAGAAACCCATCGGTTCCACTTTGACTTCCGAAGTGCTCTACCTCTCCGGTGATGGCACGATTGAATATAATGATGACTATCTTGTGATCCGTAACGGAAGGCAGAAAGAGCTTATTTCCAAAGGAATACGCTTCCTTTCAGCTGGAGACTCCGGCTCTCAGGCCAATGCCGTATTCTCAAGAATCGGAGAGATTCTTGATTCGGAAGAATTCGGAATCGATGAGATTGTCCGCCAATGGAACTACATCGAGGGAATCACTCTCGTTAATGGCGGGATCCAGAACTACCAGATGTTCAATGACGCCAGGAGTGCCTTTTATTCAAGGACGGATTGGCCGGGAGGATACCCCGCGGCCACCGGAATCGGTTGCGCCTCTGGTGGTGTCGCGGTTTCGGTCTATGCCGTAAAAGGCGCCTTGAGACTTAGTCATCCGATTGATAACCCATTGCAGGTTCCGGCCCACAAGTATTCAGGCAAAGTCCTGGTGGCAGGCAAGGAAGCACAGAAAACCACTCCGAAATTTGAGAGAGCCAGGTTGCTTGGAGAATCAGTCTTGGTTTCCGGAACAGCCGCTATCAAGGGGGAGAACAGCGAGATGTTCTCCGATCCTTCGCTCCAGTCCAAAGCCGCGATCGAGGTTGTGGAAAGCCTGGTGGCTCCGGGCAATATATTCCCCGGGAACAAGCGATTCAGGTTCAATTCGCTTAGGGTCTACATCAAGCGGGAGAAGGACGCTGACGCCATAATCAGCACGCTGAAATCCCATTGGGGAACAATCCCCATGCATTTTATGATAGCGGACATCTGCCGCCCGGAGCTTCTCCTCGAGATCGAGGGGACCGGGACGATCAGCCGATTCCTGGAGTGCTGCTGCGCTGATTCCGAAGAGGCCGCTGAGGCTCAAACAGGAGGGGCAAGCAGGATAGAACTCTGCGAGGATCTTCCTTGCGGAGGTGTTACCCCATCAAAGAAGAATATCGAAGCCACGCTCGCTTCCGTGAGTATTCCCGTAAACGTGCTTGTGAGACCCAGAGGTGGGGATTTCGTTTACGACGAAGCCGAAGTCGAGTCAATGATCGCGGCGATCAAGATGTGTGAAGAGCTTGGCGTCAACGGAGTCGTGATAGGAGCTTTGAAGAAAGATGGTTCGGTTGATATGGACATCATGCGCCTGCTGATCGCCGCCGCCGGAAAAATGAAGATAACCTTCCACAGGGCCTTTGACGAGTGTTCCGAACCCTTCAAGGCGCTCGAAGATATTATCAGTTTAGGGTGCGGACGACTGCTTACCGCAGGCCATGCGGCAAATGTCAATGAAGGGGCGGAGACGCTAAAAGAACTCCAGGACAAAGCCGCTGGCAGGATAGTGATTATGGCAGGTTCCGGAGTAAGACCGAGCAATATCGCATCTTTGGAAGCTTTAACCGGTATCTCCGAGTTCCATTCCTCTTCTCATGGTCCTGATGGCAGGACCGATCGGAGAGTTGTCTCTGAAATGGTACATATAATTGACAAACAATAACTTCCGGCGATGGCTTCGCTTTGGCAGATATTCCTTGTTTTCGCCAAGATCGGATCTTTCACGATCGGTGGAGGCTATGCCATGATTCCATTGATCAGCGATGAAATCATCAAGAGGAAGTGGATTCCGGAAGAGGATCTGCCGGATATTATAGCTTTGGCCCAATCCGCTCCCGGAGTGCTGGCTGTGAATATGGCCATATTCACCGGCTACAAGATAAGAGGTTTGAAAGGATGCTTAGCCGCGACTCTCGGGTCCGTGCTGCCTTCTTTCCTTATCATCCTTTTGATAGCGATGCTTTTCACCAACTACAAAGACAACCCGGTAGTTATCAAGATATTCAAGGGTATCAGGCCGGTAGTGGTATCGCTGATTCTGGTCCCTATGATCAATATGGCCAGAAAGGGCAATAAGACTTGGTGGGCTTGGGCGATCAGCGCATTGACTCTGATCATGGTTGCCTTCCTGAACTTCTCACCGATTTACATCCTGCTGGTTGTGATCGTCTTGGCGACTCTTTATCACCTTTATAAAGAAAGGAGGACTGGTGATGGTTGATCCTGGATTATTCCTCCAGCTTTTCTGGGTGTTCTTCGTCATTGGAATATTCACCATCGGCGGGGGTTACGCCATGTTGTCTCTCATCCAGACTCAGGTCGTGACCGCTCACTCTTGGCTTACCGAAAGCGCTTTCACTGACATTGTGGCCATATCCCAGATGACTCCCGGACCGATTGGGATCAACTGCGCCACCTATGTCGGCTACGAGGTCGTCCACGCTGCCGGGGGAAGTCATCTGATTGGTATTCTCGGATCATTGACAGCGACCTTTGCCATCGTACTTCCCTCTTTCCTGATTGTCCTTACAATAGTCCGGTTCTACACCAAATTCAAAGGAAACAGGCTTTTCGAAGGAGTACTCAGTTGGGTCAGGCCTGCGGCAATCGGCCTGATAGGAGCCGCCGCTATCATACTGATGTTCAAGGTTGACTGGTCCGCGGCCCGGCCTGCCGTGGAACTTGTCAGGGACAATTTCCCCGACTGGATCAGCTGGGTTTTATTCGCCGCCGCGGCCGTGGCGTCGCTGTTTTTCAAAATAGGGCCAATCCCAATCATCATCGCCGGAGGGGTGCTTGGGTTGCTCATTTATTAGGATTTTTGTAATTTAGCTACGATATACTGTTAATAACTAAAAACCACTTCTTTAATGAGACATCTTTCCAGAATACTTGCTGTAGCTCTCGTCCTGATTCCCGGAGCCCTTTCCGCCAAGAAGGTCGAGGCTGTCATTAATGTGATTCCCTATCCCCAAAGCGTCACAATAGGCAAAGGCGTTTTCAAAGGTGCCGGAGCCAACTTCAACTGCGATCCGGCCATTGACGCCAAGAGCGCCAGGATAATCAGGGATTTCGCTGACAAGATCACCTTTGTCAGCGGCAGGACCAACTCTGTAGCTACCCCTATCGGCCTGGACAAAGCCGCCGCCGAAGGAAGCATGAAAGGTTTTGTTTTCCTGAAGGATGGATCAATGGGGCCGGAGGAATATTCAATTGACATCAAGAAGAAGACCTGCCTCGTCAAGGCTTCCGGCTACAATGGCTTCCTTTATGCCATCCAGACGCTCAAGCAGTTGACTGATGTGGCTATCTTCTCCGGGAAAGTGGATCCTTCACAAAAGTTCTATTTCCCCGCCGTATCTATCAAGGACAAGCCCCGGTTCGCCTATAGGGGCATGCATCTTGACTGCGCCAGGCATTTCTTCTCCGTCGAGGAGGTGAAGAAATACCTCGACATCATGGCCACCTACAAACTCAATCGTCTCCACTGGCACCTCACCGAGGACCAGGGTTGGAGGATTGAGATCAAGAAATATCCAAAGCTGACCCAGATCGGGGCATTCCGCAACGGAACAATGGTCGGCAAGGACTTCAAGTCCAATGACGGCATCCGCTATGGTGGTTATTATACTCAGGACCAGATCCGCGACGTAGTCGCATACGCCTCCTCACTTGGCATCACCGTGATCCCTGAGATCGACCTTCCGGGTCACATGCTCGGAGCCCTCGCGGCCTATCCTGAACTCGGTTGCACAGGAGGTCCTTATGAGGTTTGGACCAGATGGGGAGTCTCT
>JAILLE010000044.1 GCA_024693285.1 Bacteroidales bacterium | reverse complement strand
TCGTCTCGTGCGACCGTGTGCGGGTATTGTAGGCAAGATACCTTTCTCCATCTATGAAAACGAAGCCCGGAGCGGCCAGTACCCAATGCTCATCAGGCTCGACCCAGCGGTTGAGCTCGCAAGGTAGTTCCCGGACAAAGGGGCCATACGTCACATAGCAGCGAAAACAGCAGGTATCTGTCGTCTTGCCGTGCGTGTTGTAATAGGTGGGGAAAAGCAGGTCATAATGCCGATCCACCTTGCAGGCCGCCGAATTATACAGAAAGTCACCGGCCAGGATCTCGGTGTCGCTGATCTGGTCTCCACGCGAATTGAATTCCGCGACGGTCACCCTCCGGTTCATGTAGTTTTCCTGTGTGATCCTGGAATAAAGCCTCAATCGTTTGCCTCTGGGGATCATCACGTTCTGGGTGTCGTGGATCTTGTCATAGATCATCTTCTTGTCGGTAAATTCCAGCCCGTCCTTTGACTTCCACAGGAACAGACCCCGCTCCCAGGATTTTTCTCCGATCCACTGACAGCCTACCATCCGGTATGGATAATCCTTGTCTTTCACCATGAAGATGGTCTGCTCTATCAGCTCATCCATCAGTTTGCCTTTAAACTCGTAATGGAAACCGTCCCGCGACTCCGCGTAGTAGAGATTCTGAAGCTTCTCGTTTTCGGCGATCCCGTCCTGGGGATTGGCGATGAAATACATCCGGTATGTACCATCCGGGATTTGGATGATGTTGAACATGTTGATCAGCTGCATCCCGAAATCCTCGTTGGCGGCAAGCTCGATCGGCGACTCGGGGAAACTGACGCCGACGGGGGCCTTGCGTCCGCCGATTATAAGCGGCAAGGCGGCAAGCGCTACGGCTAAGGCGCAGATAAGCAGGACCCGTTTCATGATGGTACACATTTATCGTGAGTCGTCCTAGGCTTCTCCGGTGGCTTTCTCCTCTTTCTTGAGGGTTTTCTCGGGACGCATCTGAGGGAAGAATAGAACGTCCTGGATGGTTGTCTGGCCTGTCATGAACATGGTCAGACGGTCAATACCCATCCCAAGGCCGGAGGTCGGCGGCATGCCGTACTCAAGGGCGCGCACGAAATCGTAGTCAATGAACATGGCCTCGTCGTCGCCATGGCTCTTAAGAGCGGCCTGCTCCTCGAACCTCTCCAGCTGGTCGATAGGGTCGTTAAGCTCTGAATACGCGTTGGCCAGCTCCTTGCCGCAGACGAACAACTCGAAGCGCTCGGTGAGGGTGGGGTCGACGCGGTGTCTCTTAGTCAGAGGCGACATGGAGACAGGGTAGTCGATGATGAAAGTCGGCTGGATCAGATGGTCCTCAACGTAAGCTCCGAATATGGCGTCGATAAGCTTGCCTTCGCCCATGGACGGCTCGAACTCAACATTCAGCTTCTTGCAAGTCTCCCTGAGCTGCTCCTGATTCATTCCGGCCAGATCCACTCCAGCGTATTCCTTGATCGCCTCAAGGATGGGGAGACGGCGATATCCGGCCTTGAAATCGACCTCGTTCTCGCCGATCTTCACCTTGGTGGTGCCGTGGAGCTTGAGAGAGATCTTCTCGAGCATTTTCTCCACGAACTCCATCATCCAGATGTAGTCCTTGTAGGCCACGTAGATCTCCATGCAGGTGAACTCGGGGTTGTGGGTCTTATCCATTCCCTCGTTGCGGAAATCCTTCGCGAACTCATAGACTCCGCTGTAGCCTCCGACAATCAACCTCTTGAGATAGAGCTCATTGGCTATTCTCATGTAAAGATCGATATCCAGGGCGTTGTGGTGGGTGATGAACGGACGGGCGGTCGCTCCACCAGGAATTGACTGGAGGATCGGGGTCTCGACCTCAAGGCAGCCGGCCTCGTTGAAATATTCCCTCATCGTGGAGACGATCTGGGCCCTCTGGACGAAGACATCCCTCACCTGCGGGTTCACGATCAAGTCCACGTATCTCTGGCGGTAGCGGAGCTCCGGATCGGAGAAGCCGTCGTAGACCTTGCCGTCGGCGTCTGTCTTGACGATCGGGAGAACCCTCAATGATTTGCTCAAGACAGTCAGTTCCTTGACATGTACACTGAGCTGGCCGGTCTGGGTGATGAAGGCGAAGCCCTTGATACCCACTATGTCACCGATATCCAAAAGTTTCTTCCAGACGGTGTTGTACATCGTCTTGTCTTCCTCGGGGCAGATTTCATCCCTTTTGACATATACTTGGATCCTGCCAGTGGAGTCCTGGATTTCTCCGAAAGAGGCAGCGCCCATGATCCTGCGGGACATTATCCTTCCCGCCAGACATACATCCTGGAAGTTGCCTTTCTCGGGGTCGTAACCTGCTTCGATCTCCTTAGCGGTCGTGTTGACCGGATAAAGGGGTGCCGGATAAGGATTGATACCAAGTTCCCTCAATTTCGTCAGAGATTCCCTGCGGATGACCTCCTGCTCACTCAACTCAATGTTCGCCATATTTTATAAAAAATTAAAAATCAACCAAAAAAGCCTCCCTATTGGGCTCAAACTACAAAAATAAGACATTTAATCTATAAACCGAAATTGTAATTGTTGAATAAAGTCATTATATTTGCTTAATATGGCTAAAGAGCGCAAGTGGATAATCAAGGAACCGGCTGATCCGGAGAAGGTGGGAAGGCTTTCCGCCGAGCTAGGCATTGACCGTGTCCTTGCGGAACTGCTTGTGAAGAGGGGAGTTGAGACTTTCGAGCAGGCCCGCTCTTTCTTCCGCCCCAGCCTAGACAATCTCCATGATCCCTTCCTGATGAAGGACATGGACGCCGCGGTCAAGAGGGTGCGCAAAGCCATCACCTCCGAGGAAAAGATCCTGGTTTACGGGGATTATGACGTGGACGGCACCACCGCCGTGGCGCTGGTGTATTCCTTCCTCAGGAGATATTCCCAAAAGGTGGATTTCTACATTCCGGACCGTTATGATGAGGGTTACGGCCTGTCTTACAAGGGAATAGACTGGGCGAGTGACGGCGGTTTCGGGCTGATCATCACTCTCGACTGCGGCATCAAGGCCAATGAGAAAGTGGAATATGCCAAGACCAAAGGAATCGATGTGATCATCTGCGACCACCACCTTCCGGAGGACAAGCTTCCTTCCGCGGTGGCTGTCCTGGATCCCAAGAGGGAGGACGACACCTATCCATTCGACGACCTTTCTGGTTGCGGAGTCGGCTTCAAGCTTGTCCAGGCATATTCAAAGAAATACGGCATTCCGTTCGAGACTTTGATCCCTCTGCTGGACCTTTTGGTCGTGAGTATCGCCGCTGACCTTGTCACCATGGTCGGGGAGAACAGGATACTGGCTCATTTCGGCCTTAAGCAGCTTAATGAGAATCCCCGCAAGGGATTGCTCGCCATGGCGACTCTCTCCAAGTTGGAGCCTGGTCATCTGACTATCGACGATATTGTATTCAAAATCGGCCCCAGGATCAACGCCGCCGGCCGTATGGAGACGGGAAGGCTCGCTGTAGAGCTTTTGACCGCCGCTGACGACCATATCGCCAACATTGTCGGTGAGCGTATCAATGACAACAACAACGAGCGCAAGGGAATAGACCGGGAGATTACCCAGGAAGCCTTGGAGATGGTCCAGAACGGAACTGCCCTGTCTACTGGCGCCGCCACGATAGTCTACAACCCGACTTGGAACAAAGGTGTCGTCGGGATAGTCGCCTCCCGTCTGGTGGAGGCCTTCTATAAGCCCACAATAGTCCTTACCAAGTCCAACGGTTTCATCACCGGATCAGCCAGAAGTGTCGCCGGCTTCGACCTTTACGAGTCGATCGAGAGCTGCGCTGACCTTCTGGAGAACTTCGGCGGCCATGTCTATGCCGCTGGTTTGACGATGAAGGAGAGTAACTTGGACGAGTTCGTGCGCAGGATCGACAAGTTCATCGCCGGAAAGATCACGGATGAGATGCTGACTCCGGTCACGGACATCGACGCCAAACTCGAGTTCAGCCAGATCACCCCCAAGTTCTTCAGGCTCTTGAAGCAGTTCCAGCCCTTCGGTCCCGGCAACAATAATCCTGTGTTCCTGACTGAGAACGTCTCCGACGGCGGCAACGGCCGCAAGGTCGGTGCCGGCGGAGTCCACATGAAACTTGACCTGATTGATGAGAAACAGCCGTTCCACCAGATTCCGGCTATCGCCTTCAACATGGCGGATTATTACGAATATATCAAAGCAGGCAATCCTTTCGACATCTGTTATTCTATAGTCGAAAACTACTACCGCGGCAACTCAACCCTCCAGCTTCGCATCAAAGACATCAAAGAGCGGGAGGAGTTTATATAGTAACTACATAAATAGTTAATTATGAAACATTTCCTTTCCTTGGTAGCCGCCCTTGCAGTGACGGTTTCTATGATTGTGTCCTGTGGGGACAATAAAAGTGTTTCCTTTGCCAGGGTTGATCCTCTTGAGAAGCTCCTTCCTGAGACTTCCTGGTCCCATCCTTATTCCGAGATAGAAGAGGTCGCTGCCGGAGAGCACGCCACCTTCCAGTTCGCTCTCAGGAGCTATAAGGATCTTGAGGGTTTGAGCCTTTCTTTCGAGGCGCTTAAAGATGATGCCGGGAATAAGATAGAGTCCGTTACGATCGGATTTGTGGACTATATTCATGTGGGTCGTACCACGCCTGATCCCGGAAGGGACGCCATCCGGTCTTTGTCCGGGATGTATCCTGACAGGATAGTGGACGACGCCACTGATTGGGAAGTGCCTGCCGGCAAGACCCAGCCCGTGTGGGTGAGTGTGGCGGTGCCGAAGGATGCCGCTCCCGGTGTTTATACGGGAAAGGTCTTCGTGAATGGCAAAGGAGTCAAGCTTAACGGAGAGATAGCCGTCAAGGTCTATCCTGTTGTCCTCGAGGAACCTACACTCTGGGTGACCAATTGGTTCAATGCAGGGGAGAGCTCGTTGAAGCATTTCAACCCGGACGCCAAATTGTATTCAGAGGAGCATTGGGATTACGTGAGGGCTTTGGCCAAGATAATGAAGGAAAGCTATCAAAACACGATTCTTGTCTCTGTTGGCTTGATTGAGTCCAAGGCTGAGGGTGACAAGTGGAGTTTTGATTTCACCAATTTCGACAAGGAGATTGAGATATTCCAGGAAGCTGGAGTGCTCAAGAAACTTGAAGTAGGGCATATCGGAGGCCGTGTCGGTCTGTGGAACAGCCCGTTCGGAGTAAATGTTCCCGGTGTGGCCGAGAGACTGCCGATGGAGGATCCAGTGGCTAAGAATTATTATTCGCAGTTCATTCCCGCCCTCGTCTCCCATCTGAAGGAGAAAGGTTGGTACTCTATTTATTGCCAGCACATCGCCGACGAGCCTGCGAATGACAACTATGAGTCTTATGTGGCGATAGCGAAATTCTTCAAACAGTACGCCCCGGACGCTCCAATCATCGAGGCCTGCCATTCCCACAATCTGGCGGATATTGTCGACATATGGGTTCCGCAGCTTAACTTCTATGCCGACGGTTATTCCTTCTATCAGGAGAGACAGGCAGCTGGCGATGAGGTTTGGTTCTACACCTGCCTCGCGCCTCAGGGCAACTATGCCAACAGGTTCCTGGAGCAGCCATTGCTGAAGACCCGCCTGCTTCATTGGATGAACTTCAGGTTCGGCGCCACAGGTTATCTGCACTGGGGACTTAACCAATGGAGGGGTGATGATCCCGCTTACGAGTCAACCGGCATTAATCTCGAAGGTGGTAATATCCTTCCTGGCGGGGACAGTTGGATTATCTATCCCGGTGACAAGAAGCTTTACGGCTCAATCCGTCTTGAGGCTATGAGGGATGGTATTGCCGATTACACCTTGTTGCAGATGCTTGCCCGGAAGGACGAGGCCCTGGCCAAGGAAATCTGCCGCCAGAATGTCTATGGCTGGACAACCTACGACATGTCCACCCTCCACTTCCGGCTTTCCCGCCACCAGATCCTTGAGGCGCTGGCAGGGAAGTAATTCTGGCTTAAAGAGTTGTGACGATATCGACAGCGGCGGCGGTGTAGTCGTCGCTGTCGACGTTTATGATGTGATGGGCGGTCTTCTCGTAGATGGAGCCGCGGGTAGCCATCAGTTCCTCGACTCTGGAGCGGAGGCTCTTGCCGCCTTTAAGCATCGGGCGGTCGCCAGGCCAAGTCTCGAGGTTGTGGACAAGGGTGTCGATGGAAGCCTTGAGATAAAAGCAGGTGGAGTTCCGGCGGATCATCCTGCGGCAGGCTTCAGACGTGACAGTCCCGCCACCGAGGGAGAGAATGTACGAGGTTCCGGTCAGTTCTCCTGTCATGAATATATCCTGAAGGGCGGATTTTTCCATTTCTCGGAAAGCCGCCTCTCCCTCATTCTCAAATATTTCCGGAATAGTCCTACCAGTCATGGCCTCGATGTAGGAATCGAGGTCGATGAGCTCCATAGAGGGGAGCAGCTTCGCCAGCTCTTTGCCGACGCTGCTTTTCCCGCTCCCCATGAAGCCTATGAGGGAGATGTGGTCCATATTATCAGAATAGAGTCGGTTCGAAAAAGTCGCCTTCGGCGGGTAGGTCGTCGATGTCAGGAATATCCTTGGAGTCTAGATCCTTCGCTTCGCTCAGGATGACATTTGGCGTTTCGGGCATGATGTCGAGAGGCTCTGTCCCCTCATTGGCCGGAGCAGCCTCCGAGCTTAGGCCATACTCAGCCGCAGCGGAGCGAGGATGGACTTGGCCGGGCTCGGACGGCTGTCCGGCCTCTTCAGCGTCAGAAACACTCTCGGGCTCAACCTGGTCCGGCTTGTCTAGCGGCTCGATGAAGTGGACTTTCTTGAGGTCGTACTGGTGGCACTTCTTGCCCTTGGCCGTGAATCCCTTCTTAGCGATAAACTCTTCAGCGTCAATATTTTCCGGATCCCTGTGCTCATACTTCTTCCCGAAGATCACCTGGAACTGCGGATGCAGGTCACCTGTGAGGTCGACAAGGTAGGACTTCGCCCCCGGAGCGATGAATGATTGCGGAGTGTTGTCGCTAAGAACGAAACTGAACCTCTTGACATAGAAGGCCTTTGCGGTAGCGTCCCAATAAAGGGCGGTGAATGTCTTGCCGGGATCGAACTTCTCTATGCGCAGAATCTGGCCTTGGTAACGGTTGGAGACATCGAACGAAGTCGTGTAGAACGTGCCGTCCTTGAATATCGCCAGAACCTTGTCCTCAGGACCGAACTCACCGAGGTACAAGCCTCTCTGCTCATCGTTAAGCTTCTGGATATCAGCGTCGAACCAGATGTCCTTACCACCGATTGTGGAAACACCCTTGCTCTTCAGCTGGATCTTGGAAATGGCGAATTTCGAGACGAGGTTGCCCCTGGAGGTCTTACCCTTGATGCCCAGTGTCGAGAAGTCATATTCCATCTGGGTCTTCTTGAGCTTCGGACGTGGACGCAGGTAGATCCTGACACTCTCGGCCTCACCGTTGGTGTTGACGGTGAACCAGAGAATCTTGGATCCTTCCTTACCGGTCGTGATGTCGTAGTCCTTGTCCCTTGTCACGCTGGTGATCGAGAACCTCTTGGCGTATGATACTGAGGTCTTTCCGTCGCGGTAGATGACGTTGTAGATGGTCCTTTCGTCGCCCCTGTTGAACACGCCGACATATAGCAGGTCCTTCCAGAAGAAGGCCTTGTCAGTGACCTTGGTGATGCGGTACTTGCCGTCTTTCGCTATCACCAGGACCTCCGAAAGGTCGGAACAATCGCTGACAAAGACACCGTTGTCGTCCTTCTTGAGGTTCAGTCCCACGAAGCCCTCCTCGTAGTTGGCGTAGAGCTTGGCGTTGTTGCTGACGACCTTTGTGACGGCGATGGTCTCGAAGGCGGAAATCTCGGTGAGTCTCTTGAACTGTTTGCCGTACTTGGCTTTCAGACCTTTGAACCAGGCTATGGTATATTCGGTGATATGCTCGATGTTGTCCTTGACCTTCTCCATCTCGTCCTCGATCGAGGCGATCTTCTCGTCCATGGCCTTGGTGTCGAACTTGGATATCTTGCGGACAGGCTTCTCGACGAGCTTGTGGATGTCATCCATGGTGATCTCCCTGCGGAGGAGGTCCTGGTAGTTCTTCATCTCGGCGAACACATCGTCTAACTGCTCTTCCCAGCTCTTCTGGTCCTGCTCGAGAATCTTGTAAACCCTGTTCTCGAAGAATATCCTCTCGAGGGAGTCGTAATGCCACTCGTCCTCAAGTTCGTCGAGGCGGATGCGCAACTGCCATTCCAGAAGGTCCTTGGTGTGGTTAGTGTCATAGATAAGTATGTCCTTGACACTCAGGAACTGAGGCTTGTTGTCCACAATCACGCAAGCGTTCGGGGCGATGTTGCACTCGCAGTCCGTGAAGGCGTACAGAGCGTCGATCGTCTTGTCCGGGGAGACATCGTTCGGCAGATGGATGATAATCTCCACCTTGTCAGTGGTCATGTCCTCGATCTTCTTGATTTTGATCTTTCCCTTTTCCTTGGCCTTGACTATCGAGTCCTTGATCACTTCCGAGGTTTTACCGTAAGGGATCTCGGTGATCGCTATGGTGTTCTTGTCAATCTTCTCGATCTTGGCGCGCACTTTCACGCTTCCGCCACGGGCTCCGTCCTTGTAGTTGCTGCAGTCCGCGCTTCCGCCGGTAGGGAAGTCCGGATAGATCGTGAAGTCCTTGCCTTCAAGTATGCTGACGGAAGCGTCCAGCAGCTCGTTGAAGTTGTGCGGGAGAATCTTGGAGGCCATACCGACGGCGATGCCTTCGGTGCCTTGAGCGAGTAGGAGAGGAAAGCGGACAGGAAGTTCTGTCGGCTCTTGGTTGCGGCCGTCGTAAGAAGTCATCCAGTGGGTGATCTTCGGGTCGAACACAACCTCTTTAGCGAATTTGCTCAGCCTGGCCTCAATATACCTCGGGGCGGCATTGCTGTCTCCTGTGAGAATATTACCCCAGTTTCCCTGGCAGTCTATAAGAAGGCCTTTCTGTCCGAGCTGGACGAGAGCGCCGAGGATGGAGGCGTCTCCGTGAGGGTGGTACTGCATGGCCTGGCCGACTATGTTCGCCACCTTGGTGTGGCTGCCGTCGTCCATCTTGTACATCGCGTGCAGCACACGCCTCTGGACAGGTTTGAGACCGTCCACTATGTGCGGCACGGCCCTCTGGAGTATGACATAAGAGGAATAGTCCAAGAACCAGTCCTTGAACATTCCAGACAGCTTAAACTTGTGACTGTCAGAGCTTAGCAGCTTGTCATACTTCCCCGTGGAGGGAGCTGCGGTTTCCTCACCTGCCTCTTCCTCAGAATTCTCCTCGTCTCCTGTCTCCTCCGGATCCTGTATTCCATCCCACTGGTCGTCAGTCGCCATATTCCTTTCTCCTTATTAATTATTCCTCGTAACCGAACCTGCGCAGAGCCCTGCGATTGTCTCTCCAATCGGCGTCAACCTTGACGAACAACTGGAGGAAGACCTTCTTCTGGAAGAAGTCCTCCATCTCCAGCCTGGCCTCGGTCCCGGTCTTCTTCAGGGCCGATCCGCCCTTGCCGATAATAATACCTTTCTGGGAATCCCTGGTGACAAGGATCACAGCGCTGATCTCATATCTCTCCTTTCCTTCCTTGAATTCCTCGATGACCACCTCGCAGCTATAGGGTACCTCCTGGCTGTAGTTCTCCAGGATTTTCTCCCGGATTATCTCAGAGGCGAAAAAGCGGAGGTTCCTGTCTGTGAACTGGTCCTTGTCGAACCAAGGCGGAGACACAGGAAGCTTACTCACAATAGCTTCCAACACGCTTTCGAGGTTGAACCTCTCTTTGGCCGAGACCGGAATGATCGTGGATCCGGGGAGGGTTTCCTGCCAATAGTTAATCAGCTCAAGAACCTTGGTCTGGTCGCTAATGTCTATCTTGTTGATGACGACGACCACCGGGCACTCCACTTTCTGGAGCTTGAGAATATATTCCTGGTTCTTGTCGCTTTTCTCCACCACGTCAGTCACATAGAGGATGATGTCCGCGTCACCGATGGCGGCGTCCACGAACTTCATCATGTCCTCCTGAAGACGGTAGTTGGGCTTGAGCATGCCCGGAGTGTCGGAGTAGACAATCTGGTATTCGTCAGTGTTGACTATTCCCATGATCCTGTGACGGGTCGTCTGGGCCTTAGCGGTGACGATCGACAGTTTCTCCCCGACAAGGGCATTCATGAGCGTGGATTTGCCCACATTCGGATTACCGATTATGTTGACAAATCCAGCCCTGTGTTCCATATTATTTCCTCCGTTAGACATAAGCCCCCATCTTGAGGACATTGACCTCGCCCTCGCTGAGGAATCTCCACTCACCCTTCTTCAGGCCCTTCTTCGTCAAGCCGGCGAAATAGACCCTGTCAAGAGCCTTTACCGTGTAACCCAGGCTCTCGAAGATCCTGCGCACGATGCGGTTCTTTCCCGAGTGGATCTCGATGCCGAGCTTGCGGTGGTCCTCAGCGTCGATGTACTCAAGCTCGTCGGCTTTGATGTTACCGTCGGAAAGCTCAAGACCATCGGTGAGGATCTTCTCCTTGTCAGACTCTTCGAGAGCCTTGTCAAGGATGACCTGATAGATCTTCTTCTTGTTGTAGGAAGGATGAGTCAGCTGCTCGGCGATCTCACCGTCGTTGGTGAACATCAAGATTCCGGTAGTGTTCTTGTCGAGCCTTCCGACAGGGAAAACACGCACATGACAACCCTTGATCAGGTCCATGACGGTCTTCTCCGCATGGGGATCGCTAGCGCTGGTGACGTAGCCCTTAGGCTTGTTCATGACAATGTACACCTTCTCCTCACCCTTGAGTCTCTCTCCGTTGAAACGGATATCGTCCTTAAGCACGTTAACCTTGGTTCCGAGCTCGGTCACGACCTCACCATTGACGGTCACGACTCCGGCCTGGATCAGGGTGTCAGCCTCGCGACGGGAGCAGACTCCTGAATTGGCGATGAACTTGTTGAGGCGGATCTCCTCCTTGATGGGAGTCGCCACGTTGTCATTGTCCGAGAAGGAACGGTTCTCGATCTGAGGCTTGCGTGAGAGCATCTGGTTGATGCCAGCCTCGTCGTTGGCAGTGAAATGGGGACCGTTTTTGCGGACCGGCTTCCTTGTGGCAGGCCTCTGGCCTCTCATCTTAGAGTTGGGGCGACCCTCACCGTAAGAGGGGCGATCCTCTGAATATCTGGGCTTTCCCTCACCGTAGCGGGGTTTGCTCTCTCCATACCTCGGGCGGCTTTCCCCGCGCTGGGGACGATCTTGGTTGAAACGGGGCTTGTCCTCGCTGTAGCGGGGCCTGTCCTCACCATAGCGAGGGCGGCTTTCACCGTAACGAGGCCTGTCCTCTCCATAACGGGGACGGCTTTCTCCATAGCGAGGCCTATCCTCTCCATAATGGGGACGACCTTCTCCGCGCTGGGGACGATCCTGGCTGAAGCGAGGCCTGTCAGAGCCATAGCTGGGCCTGTCTTCTCCGTATCTCGGACGGCTCTGTCCATAAGAACGTCTCTCACTGTTCTGTCCATAGCTCGGACGGCCGGTCCTGTTACCTTCAGAATAGTTTCTGTGATTGTCGTTGCTGTAAGATCCTACTTTCCTCCTGGGCCTGAGTTTGCGCCCTTCAGCTGAATAATTTCCTGTGGATCCTTCTTTTCCCGCGTAATCCCTACGCTCCTCGTGGTACTCCTGACCACCATTGAATTTTTCTTCCATGATACGATGTGGCTCACGCCACTGATTAAAAAAATGAATAAGTTCTCTAAATAATTATTTGAGTTTGAAAATATAAGTTATTGTTCCTTGTTGGAGTGCGGGCGCATCGGCGCTCTGGTTGAAGTGGGCCTTCATCGCGGCCGCCCTCGCGGCGGCCCATAAAGCCTGGTTGCTCACGGTGGTGCCTTGACCTCCCGCTATCGCCTTGGTCACGTTTCCATAGTTGTCCACCCAAATGTCCACAACGACCTTTCCTTCGTCCTGGACGGCGTAATCAGGCCTCGGCAGCGCTCCAAGGACACTGCGTCCCTTGACGTGGGCATTGGGGGCTCCTTCCGTCTTACCGACCTGGGTATTGCCTTTGGGATGTCCGGCCTTGAACTCGGCGGACGGATTGGTGGCTCCGTGGGGGGCGAGAGAAGAATCCTTCTTGCTCATGCCGGGGAAGAGGGCGTTCTTGTTGATCTCTTCCTTAGGGGCTGGCACTTCGACATCTCCGAAGTCATCCGGTTTCGCCTCGGCAGTCTTGTTGGTCCTGTCGGACTTGATGGGGGATTCGCTCCTCTGGATCAACTCGACAGGCTTGGTCTTGTCAATATCCTCAGCTTGTGGCTGGCGGCCGATTCTCTGCCTCCTGATCTGCTGAGCCTCATCTTCCTCGAAATCGATCAGGAAGGTTTGCTCCTCAGGCGGGGGATAGATGTATTTCAGGCCTGTGAAAGCGCAGGACAGCAAGACCACCAGATGGACGGCGACCGTTAGGACGACCCCCGTCATGGTGGAGACTTTCGCCTCCTTCTCTCTCTCTCGAAGATACTGTTTCATCACTCAGGCTGTGTGGCCAATATCACTTTATAATGGTTCCGTTTCGCGATATTCATCACGGACACGACCTCCTTGACCGGCACACTCTCGTCGGTGTAGATCGAGAAAGTCGGATCCTCCTCTCCTTGGAGAAGGCCAACGAGGCCATCCTCCAATTCGGTAAACTGGACCGGGTTCTCGTCACCGTTGAGGTGATAGGTGTACATCTCGCCACCCCAATCCTTGATAGACACGCTCACGGTGGGCTTGGCGCTCACCTGGCCCGTGCTCTTCGGAAGCAGGAGCTTCAACGCGTTCGGATTGACCAGTGTCGAGGTGACCAGGAAGAAGATCAGCAGCAGGAACACCAGGTCAGTCATCGAAGACATTGACATCTCCGCATTGACCTTTGTGGATCTCTTGAATGCCATCTTTTAGTTCTCCTCTTCGTTATCCGCAGGCTCGTGCAGAAGGTCGATGAAATCGATAGTCGCTGTCTCCATCTTGAACATCAGGTCGGAGATCTGCGCTGTGAGATAGTTGTAGCCGAAGTAGGCGAGGATACCGACGATCAAACCTCCGACAGTGGTGATCATGGCGGTGTAGATACCGCTAGAAAGGAGGGTGATGTCAATGTTGTTGCCGGCGTTGGCCATATTGAAGAAGGCCTGCACCATACCGAGTACGGTTCCGAGGAATCCGATCATCGGGGCGCCTCCGGCGATGGTGGCGAGGGTGGGAAGTCCCTTCTCAAGTCTGGCGATCTCCACGTTACCGGTGTTCTCGACAGCGGTCTGGATGTCGGTCAACGGGCGGCCGATCCTCTCTATTCCCTTCTCTACCAGGCGGGCGACCGGAGAGTCATACTTCTCGCAGAGCGAGAGGGCGCTCTTGACCTTGCCCTCATGAATATAGTCACGGATGTCTCTCATGAAGTTTTTGTCAACCTGCTGGGACTTGTGGATCATCCACCATTTCTTCCCGAAAATGTAGATGGCGATCACGGACAAGATGGCGAGAACAATCATAAGCCATCCGCCCTTGGCGGCCATCTGGATCAATGAGAAACTCTGCTCTACTTGCTGGGGAGCGGCTTGCATAGCGGGCTGGGCCGCATTAGCGACGGTCTCGGCCATGTCCGTAGCGACGGAGTCCAGGCCAACCTGTAAAAGATGGAACAACATAAAATTACGTACGTTTATTGATAATCATCCAACAATACATGACGCGAACTGCACATATCACGCCATCAACTTGCAAAGTTAGTGAAAAAAAACGACTTTTTCTAATATTCTACTTTGGTAAGGAATAAAGCGTGCCCCGGGACGGACTCCCCGGCGTCGCTTCTGGAACCTCCTTCCACCAAGGTGGCCATCCAGTCCTCTTCCCTGCGGCCTCTTCCTATCTCGAGTAGGGAGCCGACCACGGCTCGGACCATGTTCCTGAGGAACCTGTCGGCGCGAATGGTGAACACGAGATAATCGCCCTCTTCGGCGGGATATCCCATCATGCGGACATGGTCCGGAACGTAGGTTGACCACGTGGCTAAAGACACGGTGCAAATCGAGGTCTTGTTGTCGCTTCCGACCTTCTCGAAGCAGCTGAAATCATGTTTTCCGAGAAGGAGGGCGGCAGCCCGGTTCATTTTTTCCACATCGAGCGGGAAGGTGTATAGACAGGAATAATCTCCCATGAATGGGTCTTTTTTCCTGTGGATAAAATACTTGTATTCCCTCATCCTCGCGTCGAACCTGGCGTGGAAATCCGGCGAAGCCGGAAGGATGGCGTGAACCACTATTCCATGGGGCAGGATGGCATTTATTTTGTAGCCGAATGCCCTCGTGTCAAGGTCCGGAACCGAGGCCTCGAAGTGAGCCGCGTAGCTTATCGCGTTGACCTTCGAGTCGGTTCTGCCTGCACCTGTGACGGTGATTCTCTCCCTCAAGAGAGTCGAGAGAGCGTCCTGGAGACATTCCTGGATTGTTCTCACTCCGTTTTGCATCTGCCAGCCGCAGAAGTCGGAGCCGTCGTAGGAAAGGATGATCTTGTAGCGCATGGGTGTGGCTGTTAACCGTTACGCGAAAATATAAAAAAGACATACAAATGGAAAATGTGAACATCAAAGAATTGAACGACAGGATCCAGCGTGAGAGCGCGTTTGTCGACATGCTGTCTCTTGAGATGGGGAAGGTCATAGTCGGTCAGAAGCAGCTTGTGGAAAACCTGCTGATTGGCCTGCTGGCTAATGGACATATCCTCCTTGAAGGTGTCCCTGGTTTGGCCAAGACTTTGGCTATCAGCACCTTGTCTCAGGCGATTGACGCCAAGTTCAGCCGTATCCAGTTCACTCCTGACCTGCTGCCCGCCGACCTTGTGGGAACTATGATATATTCCCAGAAGGACGAGAAGTTCGAGGTTCACAAGGGCCCCGTCTTCGCCAATTTCGTCTTGGCGGATGAGATCAACCGTTCGCCCGCTAAGGTTCAGTCAGCCCTTCTGGAGGCCATGCAGGAGCGTCAGGTCACCATCGGTGATGAGACCTTCAAGCTCCCTGAGCCGTTCCTTGTGATGGCGACCCAGAACCCTATCGAGCAGGAGGGAACATATCCTCTGCCTGAGGCGCAGGTCGACCGTTTCATGCTGAAGGTGGTCGTGAGCTATCCCAAGAAAGATGAGGAGAAACTGATCATCCGCATGAACAACACCGGGGAGTTCCCCAAGGCGTCACCGGTGATCAAGCCCGAGGACATCGTCAGGGCCCGCCAGGTGGTCAGGGATGTCTACATGGATGAGAAGATCGAGAGGTATATCGTCGATATCGTCTACGCCACGAGGACTCCTGAGGAATATGGTCTCGGAAAACTCAAGGACCTCATCTCCTTTGGAGGTTCTCCTCGAGCCAGCATTTCCCTGGCGATGGCGGCCAAGGCCTTCGCTTTCATAAGGAGAAGGGGATATGTGATCCCCGAGGATGTCAGGGCCGTCTGCAACGAGGTGTTGCGTCACAGGATTGGCTTGACTTACGAGGCCGAGGCTGAGAATGTCACCACAGAGCAGATAATCGCTGAGGTCATCAACGCCGTCCAGGTTCCTTAATGATTGTTTCAATATGCCTTCCAACCCTTCAGCTAACGAGCTCCTCAAGAAGGTCCGCAAGATAGAGATCCGTACCAGGGCCCTATCGCACCAGATCTTCGCCGGGGAGTATCACAGCGCCTTCAAAGGCCGTGGTATGGCCTTCAGCGAGGTGCGGGAGTACCAGTATGGCGACGATCCTCGTTCCATGGACTGGAACGTGACCGCCAGGCTGCGCGCTCCGTATGTGAAGGTCTACGAGGAGGAGAGGGAGATGACGGTGGTCCTGCTGATAGACATCAGCCGCTCAGGTTTGTTCGGGACCAAGAAGAAGACGAAACGCGACCTGATCGCTGAGATCGCGGCGGTGCTCAGTTTCTCGGCGATTATCAACAATGATAAGGTCGGCGCCCTGTTCTTCAGTGACAAGGTAGAAAAATTCATCCCTCCGAAGAAGGGCCGTAGCCACCTGCTCCACATCATCCGCGAGATCATCGAGTTGAAGCCGACATCTGACGGTACTGATGTGGGAGAGGCGCTCCGCTACCTTACCAACGCCCTGAAGAAGAAATGTACTGCCTTCGTTCTGTCGGATATGCTTGATGTCGCTCCTGACGGGACGCCTCGTTATGAGGATGCTCTTAAGGTGGCCCGGAACCGTCACGATATCTCGGTGATAAAGGTATATGATCCCAGGGAGAAGACGATACCCGCTGTCGGCTTGGTCCATGTCAAGGATTCCGAGACAGGAGAGTCAGCCTGGGTGAACACCTCCAGCAGGAGGGTAAGGGCTGAATATTCCCGTTGGTTCGGTCAGGTGGATGATAACGAGCGGAAGTTATTCAACCGATACCAGATAGATTCCGTGGACATAGCTACGGATGACGATTATGTCAAGGGGCTGATGGCGTTTTTCGGGAGGAGATGAGAATGAGGAAGTTGTTGAATATCATTTTATTGACCATTATTTCCGGGACCGTTGCTCTTGGGCAGGGAAAACTGGTCAGGTCGGAAGACTCCTTCTTGATACAGCTTCAGGAAAGGGACTCGGTCCTGATCGGTGATCAACTTCACTACGGGTTCCATATCAAGAATCTTCCGGTTGGAGTTGGAGTGATGCTTCCGGATTTCTCACAGGGGTTCATGCCTGGAGACAGTGTGGAGATCGTCCGTTCTTGGGAGATGGACACGCTAAAGACCTATGGTCCGAAGAAGTCCCCGAAATCCCGTGACATTGATTTCTCGGTGGTCATAACTTCCTTTGAGGAAGGGAAATACCTCTTGCCTCCCCTATCGATCGTGAGTGAGTCCGCACCGGGCTCGCTTGACACTATCGTGTTCAAGCCACTGGAGTTGGAGGTATTCACCATCCCTATCGACACCACCACATTCGAGGTTCACGACATCAAGGGACAGATCAAGTATCCGGTGACTTTCTCTGAGGTTCTTCCGTATCTGCTTGTTGTTCTCGCCATTGTCTTGTTGGCCTTCCTGATCCGGGCGCTAATCATAGCCAGGAAACGGAGGGTGTCGCCTGAGGCCGCTCCAGATGAGCCGGCTTATTTGGTCGCTCTGCGCAAACTTGAGAAGTTCCGCGGCGACAAATACTGGGCGAAGGATAAGCAGAAGATGTTCTATTCCGGAATCACGGACACTCTTCGTGAATATATCGACGCCCGTTACGGGATTGACGCTCCCGAGATGACGACGGCCGAGATTTTCGACAACCTTGGTCACACAGATGTGCCCGCCGACCTCTTCGTCCAGACCAAAGAGCTCTTTGAGACCGCGGATATGGTCAAGTTCGCGAAGGCGTTCGCCACTGATGAGGAGAATGCCGCCGCAGTGCCGCTTGCCGTGCGCTTCGTCACCTCGACCTATCAGGTGGAGACAACAGAAAAAGAAGGAGGGACCGAGTAATGTATTTCGAGTATCCGAAACTGCTTTGGCTCCTTCTGGTTCCCGCTCTGCTGGTCCTGCGTTATCTCTATCTTGAGATCCGGGACCGCAGGCCGCATTTGAGAGTCTCCAAAGCGACACCATGGAAAATGGGCGGGAAGTCTATCCTGGGCGTCGTCAGGCATATTCCATTCATCCTCAGGACCGCGGCTCTTTGCCTGATTATCATCGCTATAGCCCGTCCCCGCTCTTCCTCGAAAGTCGACAGGGTGGACACCGAAGGAATCGACATCGTGTTGGCGATGGATGTCTCTACCAGTATGTTGGCAAGGGATTTCTCTCCGGACAGGATCAGCGCCGCGAAAGACATAGCCATTGAGTTCATCGCCCAGCGCCCTACGGACCGGATGGGAATCGTCGTTTTCGCCGGGGAGAGCTACACCCAGTGCCCTTTGACGACCGACAGGGCTACCTTGATCAATCTGATGAAAGAGATTTCCACCGACCTTATCGAGGACGGTACCGCAATCGGTAACGGCCTTGCCACAGCGGTGGCCAGGATCAAGGATTCCGACGCCAAGAGTCGGGTTGTTATCCTGCTTACTGATGGTGTCAACAATAGCGGCGAGATCGCTCCAGAGACCGCCGCCGAGATCGCCAAGACCTATGGCATAAGGGTTTACACTATTGGAGTCGGTGCCAATGGCGAGGCTCCTTATCCAGTGATGACACCTTGGGGTGTGCAAGTCCAGAACATGAAGGTGGAGATTGATGAGAAACTGCTCACCAATATTGCTTCCGTGACCGGTGGCCGTTATTTCAGAGCCACTGACAACACGAAGCTGTCGGAGATATATTCGGAGATCAACAAGATGGAGAAGGCGAAAGTGACAGTCGACAGTTTCCCTGTTTACAAGGAACTGTTCGGGGGATATGCTCTCGCGGCGTTGATTTGCCTTCTGCTTGAGATGTTGATCAAAGCTTTGGTTTTGAGGAGGTTGCCATGATCATATTCGCCCATTCACAATATCTGCTGCTCTTGCTGCTGATCCCGTTCTTCTTCCTCGGCATGGCGCTGTGGATGGGGGCGAGACGCCGGCGTCTTCGCAAGCTGGGAGACGAGGCTCTCGTGAATGAGTTGATGCCGTCGTGGTCCCGCTCCAAGAGATGGGTAAGGGCCGTCCTATATTCCCTTGCGTTTTTCTTTTTCGTGATCGGCCTTTCCAGGCCCCAGATCGGCGCCAAGTTAAAAGAATATAAAGTCAAGGGTGCCGAGATCATGGTTGTCCTGGATGTGTCCAACTCAATGCTCGCACAGGACTATTCCCCGAACAGGCTCGAGAGGGCAAAGTTGGCGATATCAAGGATCACTGACAGGCTTCAGGGAGACAGGATCGGCTTGATTATATTCGCTGGAAGCTCATTCGTTCAATTGCCTATCACCTCTGATTATGTCAGCGCCAAGATGTTCCTCTCGAATATCTCGACCGAGTCCATCCCGATCCAGGGTACTGCGATCGGTGACGCTATAAACACCGCCGTCAAGAGCTTCAGCGCCCAGAGTGAGAATAGCCGCGCGATCATCGTGATCACTGATGGCGAGAACCACGAGGACGACGCTGTCGCCGCCGCGACACAGGCGGCCGAGGCCGGTGTGAAGGTCTACACTATAGGTGTCGGATCCGTTGAAGGTCAACCGATTCCGATGGATGGAGGCCTCTTGAAAGACAAGGAAGGCAATATTGTTGTGACCAAACTCGATGAGGACACCCTTAAGGAGATCGCCCAGGCTGGAGGTGGAGCTTATGTCCATGCCGGCAACGACGAGTTCGGCCTTACACCGATCGTAAACGACATAAAGAAGATGCAGGAAGAGGAATACAGTTCTGTCGTGTTTGAGGAATATGACGAGCAGTTCATGTATTTCCTTGGTATAGCGCTAGCGCTCTTCGTGTTGGAGATGCTGATAGGGGAGAGGCGCTCCCGCAGACATTTGTTTGACAAGAGATGAGAATTGGTTTTAAATACTTTTTGACGTTGTCATTGGCGTTTCTATGCGGTCTCAGCTTGTCCGCTCAGGTTGACCGCAGGGAGGTGCGCTCGGGAAACCGTCAGTTCAAGAAAGGCGACTGGCCGAAGAGTGAGATTGACTACCGCAAGGCTTTGGTCAAAGACTCGACTTCTTTCGCCGCCTCGTATAATCTTGCCAGCTCTCTTTATCGTCAGAATAATTTCGAAGAGGCCGGGAAGTCGCTTGAGAAGCTGAAGGATGTCGCCGCGGACAATGTCAATGCCGCTGATTATTATTACAATCTTGGTGATGTGGCGGTCCAGAAAAAGGACTGGGGCGCCGCTGTGGAGGCTTATAAACAGTCTCTTCTTCGCAGGCCGGATGACATGGACGCCAAAGAGAATTACGCCTACGCCAAGTTGATGCTCCAGAAAGACGGAGGCGGCGGTGGCGGAAACGGCCAGAACCAGGATCAGAACCAGAATCAAAACCAGGATCAGAACCAGAACCAGGACCAGAATCAGGACCAGAACCAGGACCAGGACCAAAACCAGAATCAGGATCAAAACCAGGGACAAGGTCAAGGTGATGCCAAGATATCTCCCCAGCAGGCTCAGCAGATGCTGAATGCTATCCAGGCTAGGGAAAAAGAGACACAGGACAAGGTGAATAAGGAAAAGGCCGCGGTCCTTAAATCCCGTCAGAAGGACAAGAATTGGTAAAGATGAAAAGATTGCTATACATATTGGCGCTCGTTGCCGTGTCACTCATCACGGCTCCGGGTTCGCATGCCCAGAACTCAATCAAGGTCGAGGCACCGAATGTGGTTGGTGCCAACGAGCAGTTCAATGTGACTTTCATTATCGAGGGAGAGAAGAGCCCTTCTGACTTCTCATGGTCTCAAGGTGATGATTTCCAACTTGTTTGGGGGCCTCAGAAAGGGACTTCCACAAGTGTCCAGATCATAAACGGGAAGCGTACTTCTTCTCATCAGTCGACATTCACTTATATCCTTCTGCCAAAGGCTACCGGCACATTCCAGATCCCAGCGGCATCGGCCACTGTCTCCGGTGAGAAGATATATTCCTCACAATTCTCAATCCAGGTCGTGACTGACGCTTCTTCCGCTGGACAGGGTGGCCAGGGATCCCAGTCATCCGGCGGGTCGTCGCAAGGCGGGTCCGGAGGCTCCGGGAAGCAGGCGGCTTCCGGAGAGATTCCTGCGAGCGACCTGTTCTTAAGATTATCCCTCAGTCGGTCAGAGGTTGTTTTGGGAGAGCCGCTCACCGCTACTTTAAAGCTTTACCAGAGGGTCAATATCGCCGGATTCGAGAATGCCAAGTTCCCCAGTTTCAACGGCTTCTGGAGTCAGGAGACCTATTCGCCGACAAACATCGAGTTCAAGAGGGAAAGCTTCGACGACAAGATCTACAACACCGCCGTGTTGAGGTCTTATGTCTTGATTCCCCAGCAGGCCGGAACCATCACCATCGATCCGGCGGAGCTTGTCTGCCTGGTCAATGTCAGGGTCAACACGGGCACTTCCAACAGCATTTTCGACAGTTTCTTCCAGGACGAGTACCGCACTATTCGCAAGAGGGTGACCACTTCGGCCCTCAAGGTCAAGGTCAATCCTCTCCCCGCCGGACAGCCCGCTTCATTCGGTGGGGGCGTGGGTAGTTTCGGGATATCCGCCCGACTGTCATCGGATGAGCTTAAAACACACGATGCGGGGTCGCTTGTCGTGACTATCTCGGGACGTGGAAACGTCTCCTTGCTCGAGGAACCAAAAGTCAGTTTCCCTCCGGATTTCGAGGTATATGACACCAAGTCCACCGAAAACACTGACAAGAGTAACGGCGGCACTTCCGGCAGCAAGTCGTTCGAGTTCCCCTTCATCCCTCGCAGCGCCGGAGAGTTCACGATTCCTTCGGTGGAATATTCCTACTACGATATCAATACTGGGAAATACGTAACTCTACGTACTGAGCCTCAGCATATTAAGGTCGCAAAGGGCAAGGGGTCCGAGTCCTCTGGACCTGTGACGGTCACTACTCCCGGAGTCGAGAGAAGGGACGTCAAGAGCCTGGCGAACGATATCCGCTTCATTTCCACCAAGAAGCCATCACTCGAGAAAGAAGGTTCCTTCTTCCTGGGCTCCACTTTGTTCTGCGTACTGCTTGGCCTGATGTTGGCCGCGGCTGTCGCTATCTGGCTCGCTTTGAGGAAGGTGGCGGCTATGAAGGCTGATGTCGCCAAGACCAAGAACCGCAGGGCCACGAAGATGGCCAAGGCAAGGCTCAAGCAGGCCGGAGACTTCCTCGGAAAGAATCTTTACACAGCATTCTATGAGGAGCTCCACAAGGCTTTGATAGGTTTCATATCAGATAAACTCAATATGGATATGTCTGATCTCAGCGGGGAGAATATCGCTTCCGCTCTTCTTGAGGGAGGGGTCTCCCAAGAGGACACCGACGCTTTCACTGGTCTCCTCGAGGCATGTGAATTCGCGAGATATTCCCCTGATGCCGGCCATGAGGCTATGAGCGCGCATTATGACAGCGCCATCAAGGTCATCTCGGCCATTGACTCCAGCCTGAAGACAGTCCGTTCCAAGTCCAAGGCCGTCTCGGCGATAATAGCGGTTATCCTATCTTTGGGAATATCCTACAACATCTCTGCCCAGGAGACTGGACAAATGGTTGTAGCTTCTTCAGATTCAACTGTTTCTGAGGTTGGAAGCGGGGATTTGTGGCAAGATGGTGTGGATGCGTATACCAATAGCCGTTTCCAGGACGCCGCCGCCGCTTGGGAGTCGCTCCTTGCCACCGGAGTCGCATCTCCTGAGCTCTATTGCAATACAGGAGACGCTTATTTCAAGCTGGGCAATTACCCTAAGGCGATCCTGAATTACGAGAGGGCTTTGAAGTTGGATCCGTCGTTCGCTGACGCCCGTTACAACCTTGAATTTGCCCAGAGTTTCGTCCAGGACAAGATCGAGGCCGTACCCGAATTTATAATCGAGAGTGTCGGACGGAAAATATGCTATACTCTTGGATCGGATACTTGGGCAGTCTTGTTCCTGGTATTCCTCCTGTGCGCGTTGGCGCTTGGACTGATGTTCTTGTTGTCATCTTCGATCGGGAGACGCAGGGCTGGGTTCTATCTCGGAATAGTTTTCCTTGTCCTATCGCTGCTTTGCCTTGATTTCTCAGCTTGGCAAAAGAGGGACTACGCGAAGAAAGACAGCGCCATCGTGATGCTTCCTGTCTCTTCCGTAAAGAGTTCTCCTTCAAGCGGTAAGGACTTGTTTGTCATCCATGAGGGCACGAAGGTCAAGATTCTTGACAGTGTCGGTGAATGGCAAAATATAGCCCTGGCGGATGGCCGTCAGGGCTGGATCGAGTCTTCAGCGATCGAGATTATCTAGCTTATTCCCACTCGATTGTGGATACAGGTTTGTCGGAGTAATCCCAGAGCACTCTGTTGACTCCGGGAACTTCGGCGATAATCCTGTCCCGGATAGTGCGGAGAATATCCCAGGGAATCTCCACTGATTTAGCCGTGACAGCGTCTTTGGTGTCGACAGCGCGTATAACCGCCGCCCAACCCATGTAACGCTTTCCGTCCTTTATTCCAGTTGACTTGACGTCGGGAATAGCCACGAAATACTGCCAAGGGGTAGGATTCATCTTACCGATCTCCTCACGGACGATAGCGTCGGCTTCCCTGACCGCCTCAAGCCTGTCACGGGTAATCGCTCCGACACATCTCACCCCGAGTCCCGGACCAGGGAACGGCTGGCGGTAAACCATGTTGTCAGGAAGACCGAGGGCTTTACCCACGACTCGGACCTCGTCTTTGTACAGAAGCTTCACTGGTTCAACCAATTCGAAATTGAATTCCTCAGGCATTCCACCCACGTTGTGATGGGCCTTGATCCCGTCCCTGGACTCCAGGATGTCAGGATAGATTGTTCCTTGTCCAAGGAATTCGATGCCTTCCAACTTCGATGCCTCCTCGGCGAAGACGTCGATAAACTCCTTGCCGATTATCTTTCTCTTGGTCTCAGGATCGTCCACTCCGGCGAGTTTGTCCAGGAACCTGTCAGTTGCGTCCACGTAGACAAGGTTGGCACCCAACTCTTCCTTGAACACCTTGATGACCTGCTCCGGTTCTCCCTTTCTAAGCAACCCGTGGTTGACATGCACGCAGACCAGCTGATTTCCGATGGCCTTGATCAGCAAAGCGGCCACCACAGAAGAGTCGACACCTCCCGATAGCGCCAGCAGGACTTTTTTGTTCCCAACTTGTTTCCTTACTGCCGCTATTTGCTCATCGATAAAGGCTTGCGCCAATTCTGGAGTCGTGATTCTCTCCATTGATTCCGGTCTGACATTTGGATCCATTTTGTTTCCTCCTATTTTTGTTTATAAATAATTCTACAGCAATATTATAAAGTCTGTCCACCTATGAACTCCCTCAATATGGATGTGGGCGGAATCGCCGCGATCTCCGAGGGTTGGAGAGCCACGATGTAGTCCAGGAACTTAAGGAGCCGCACCGCCTCGGTGAAAGCGGGGGAACTGGGCGAGATACGTCTTAGGAGCGGCTCGGCGTAATACTTAAGCAGCGGCAACTCGAAGATGACTCCGGAGTTGAAAAGGAAATCAGCGTTTTCCTGGAAGGGGAATATGTTTTTCATCTCCCCTCGGCGTACACTGTACCATCTCAGGAGGGTATCCTCGGGGGTTGTGTTCCTTACCCGATTGTCCCGGACCATTCTGCGGAGCAACCTGTTGTCTGAAGTCGACAGGTTGCTGTTCTCGTCAAGATTAAGGGAAGTCATCGCGGAGACATAGACCCTGAATATCCTTGAATTATCGACCGCTGAGGTCATCTCAGGGTTTAGGGCGTGAATTCCCTCCATGATCAGGATGTCCTTGTCCTCAAGGTGAAGCTTGTTCCCTACATAAGTTCTCCTTCCTTGTCCGAAATCATATTTCGGTATCTCCACTTCTTTTCCTTCGAGCAGGTCGTTAAGCTGACTATTCAGCAACTCCAGGTCCATGGCGTGGAGCGACTCGAAGTCGAGCTTTCCGTCCTCGTCAAGAGGGGTCTTGTCCCTGTCCACGAAATAATTGTCCAGCTCAATCACTTTGGGCTTGAGACCCAGCACCTTACACTGCAGTGCAATCCTCAGGGACGAGGATGTTTTTCCGCTGGAGGAAGGTCCGGCTATCATCACGATCCGCTTCTCAAAACGGTTCTCGTAGATCTTGTCGGCAATTTTGGAATAGTTCCTTTCGTGGAGCGCCTCAGCGAGGTTGATTATCTCTACCGCCCTTCCGGCTTTGATGGCGGAATTAAGGGTTCCGACGCTGTCAATGCCTATGATTGAGCACCAGTTGGAATAGTCCTTGAGGGTGGCGGCCACCTTCGTGTGCCGCTTCATCGGCATGACCTTGGTGAAATCGGTCATCTTCGGTCCCTGAAGGCAGAAACCGTCTCCTATTCCGGTGATATCGAAGGTCTTAAGGAAGCCTGTCGAAGGAATCAGAGGCCCGTGGAACGAGTCGGCATTGCCGTCTAGATAGTAGACGCTGCAAGTGAAGGTACCCACACTCTTCTGGAGGATCGCTTTGTGCGGCTGGTTGTTCTTCAGGAATATCTCCTGTGCCTCTTCGGAGAACATCTTGACCTTTGTGAAAGGAAGGTCTTTGGCGATGATCTCCTTCATCTTGTCCTTGATCGCGTCGATCTCCTCATCAGTGACAAAAAGGACCTTTGCCCGGCCATCCTCCATCTTTCCGATTTCATGGAGCTCACAGTACAGTCCGCTCGGCAGGGAGTGGTCCACGACTAGCACCTTGTCCGGATGCAGGGCCCTGACAGCGTTTTGGAGGGTGAAACACAGGGAACGTAGGTAACAACGCCTTCCATCAGCATGGTTGAATCCGATGAATTCGACCTGGTGGAAAAGTATTGGTCTGTAATCCAGCTCCTTCAGTTGGTTGTCCACGAGGGCGGCTATGACATCCAGCTTCTGCCCTGTCTTGGGGTCTGTTACTGTCTTGCACCACTTACGGGCCAGATCCCCCAGCGTGCCTCCCATCTCGATCCTATGGTTCTTCCCGTCGTTCTTGCAGAAAATCGTTATCTCTTTCTTGTCCATTATTCTATGGGTCTATCCTTACAAATATACTTAAATTACGGATTTTCGCGTATATTTATACAAGATTAATTCAACTGCCATGAGTACAAAACGATTGATAGCGATGGCTCTTGCCACCATCCTGTGTTTCTCGGCCTTCGGGCAATCATATCCTCTTTCAGATGACCATCTCGCCTCTTTGTACGCCAATGCTGACGGGAAGTATGTCTGGCATAATTGGAAAGGCAGTGTCTCAAAATGGCAGAAACGCTTCAGGGCCGATCTGGAGAAGACTTTGGGCATTGACCGGATGCGTGAGGAGATGAAGGGTTTCAAGCCTGAGGCCAAGCAGATTGACAGTGAGGACATGGGAGCTTACACTCGTGAGAGATGGGAGATATTGACGGAGCCTGACGTGCTTCTGCCTGTCATTATTTTGCGTCCGAAAGTGATCGAGGGACCGAAAGCGTTGATGATCACCCCTCATGGCCATTCCAAGAACACCGAGTTGTACGCTGGCGTCTATTGGGACGAGAGCGACAGATCCCTCGCCGAGGACGGAGAGAGGAATATAGCGGTGCAGGCTGTCGAGGAAGGTTGTATTGCCATAGCTCCAACCGCCAGGGCGTTCGGTAAGACACGGACCAAGGCGGGTCTCGAGGCGGACGCCACATCCTCTTGTCATGAATATATGCTCCACGACCTTATTGTCGGTCGCACCCTGATTGGAGATAGGGTCTGGGACATCATGAAGATAATCGACTGGGCTCTCGAGGCTTTGCCGGTCGATCCGGAGAAAATCATCGTCTCAGGCCACTCTGGGGGCGGCACGGCGACCATCTATGCGGGTGCGGTTGACACTAGAATAAAGTTCTGCCTTCCTTCGGGTTCATTCTGTTCTTATGAGAAAAGTATCCTGGCGATGCCCCATTGCGAGTGCAACTACCTTCCCGGAATGCTTCATCTCGGGAACATGGGAGATCTCGCGGGCTTGCTTGCGGGACGTTACCTCTGTATTATCCAAGGAAAAGATGACGGCATATTCCCGATTGATGGAGCGAGGGAAGAATTCGAGAAGACGAAGGAGGTTTTCGCCGCTTCTGGCAAAGGCGCTTGCGAGATGGCTGTCGGAGATGGTGGTCACCGCTACTACAAGACGCCCGCTTGGGCTTTCTTAAAGAAATATATTTCTGTTTTTTAATACGGTTTTTCTGTTTTTGATGGTTTTTGTTGTTTCCTTGGGCTACCTTAGCCGGAAACAACTTGGACTATGCTTATCAACATCTTGGCCGCCAAATGCATCGGCATCGAAGCGGTACCTGTCACCGTAGAAGTCGACATCACATCCGGGATAGGGGTTCATCTCGTCGGTCTCGCTGATGTCGCCGTGAAAGAGAGTCTCCTCAGGACCATAACCGCCTTGCAATCCCTCGGGTTTCATATTCCCGGGAAGAAAATAGTAATCAATCTTGCCCCCGCGGACATGCATAAGAATGGTGGGGGATACGACCTTCCCATCGCTCTCGGAATCATCGCCGCCTCAGGGCAGAGGGAACTGCCTGGACTAGGGAAGTACATAGTAATGGGCGAGTTAGGGCTGGATGGCTCCCTAAGGGAAATACAGGGCTCACTGCCGATCGCGGATCTGGCGTCTTCGCTCGGAAAAGAGGGTTGCATCCTTCCTCTGGAATCGGCAATGGAGGCTACCGAATGTTCCGGGATTGACATCTACGGAGTACGGAACTTGCTGGACGTGTTGAGGATACTGGAAGAGGTGGAGGATGTCGGAGACATGCTTGTTTGGAATACTCCGTTATACAGGTCGCTCCTCGGGCAAAGGTCACGTACGAAGTCGCAAGCAGGAACCGGGATAATGGATTTCTCGGAGATTATCGGTCAGGAAAGTGCGAAAAGGGGAGCCGAGATCGCTGCCGCCGGGGGACACAATCTCATTATGATCGGTCCGCCGGGCAGCGGGAAAAGCTCATTGGCTAAAGCCATGGCCGGGATTCTTCCTCCCATGACAAAAGAGGAGTCCATTGTCACCAGCAAGATATATTCGGTCTATGGGATGAAAGGATCCATGATCGGTCTTATCCATGACAGGCCTTTCCGGGCTCCGCATTACAGCGCCTCTCTGCCAGCGATCATCGGAGGCGGAGCGGGGCAGGACATACGTCCCGGAGAGGTCACACTGGCACACAATGGAATACTCTTTCTCGATGAATATGGACAAATGCCGAAATCGGTCTTGGAGGCCCTTCGGGGGCCGATGGAAGATAGGAAGGTTACCATTTCCAGACTCCGGTCAAAACTTGAGTATCCAGCCTCTTTCATGCTTGTGGCGGCCTCTAATCCATGCCCTTGCGGCTATTACGGAGAAGGCGACAGATGTCGCTGCACCCCAGGCCAGAGGGCAGGTTATCTCTCCAAACTCTCCGGACCGATTATGGATCGTATCGACATACAACTTTGGCTTCATCCGGTTGATACCAAGAAACTAGTGGGAAGGAAAAAAGGGGAGCCCAGCTCGATGGTAGCGGCCAGGATTCTAAAGGCCCGTGAGATCCAAAAGGAGCGTTTCGATGGCACGGGAATATTCACCAATTCCGAGATGAGCGGGCGGATGCTGGAGAAGTATTGCCCTTTAAAAGAGGAGTGTGAGTCACTGATGGAGAAGCTGATGGATAGTCTTGGATTGTCCGCCAGGGCATATTCAAGGATACTGAAAGTGGCCAGGACAATCGCGGATCTTGAGGGAGTTTCGGGAATAGAACCGGAGTTTCTAAGCGAGGCGGCATCGTACAGGTTCTTGGACAGAATCGAGGGATTATGATGGATAATGTCATTAAAAAAGGTTATATTTGTGTGTTAAAACCATTATTTGTTATGAAGAGATTACTGATTGTATTGGTCGCTTTCTTCGCGATCACGACTGTAGCCTCCGCCAACCCTTACAAACTTGACGAGGCTTCTGTTGATTTCGCCATCGAGAATGCCGTCGCCGTTTCTCCCTATGCCCTGCTGGCGGAGATTCCCGCCCAGCTCCCGGCCGGGATGCCCGCTTCGGCAACAGTTTCTGCCGGCAAGAGCCCCGTTGGAGCTATCCTCCTGACTTTCTTCCTCGGAGGATTCGGCGTCCATCGTCACTATATGGGCACCCGTCCCTGGATGTGGGCGATCTACACATTCACTGTAGGCGGAATCTTCGGTATCGTCCCGTTTGTTGACCTTATCGTTGAGATTGTGGCAACGGTGGAGGATAACTCGATTGCCAGGTACTGCGGCAATACCTCATTCTTCATGTGGGGTTAATGCCGCGCCGGCTGCTCATAACAGCATTTATTCTCATCTCCATCCCAAGTTTGATGGCCCAAAGAAGGGTCTCGGCCGGGATGGAGGTGAAAACTTTATATGGGGGCAAGGTCACGACAGTCGCCAGTAAAGTTTATTGCACGTCCTCAGGCCGCCTTGTCCAGGTTTTCGAGTCTCCTGACCAATATTACACCATCACCAATCCTGACGGAGAGTTCAAGATTTATTACCCTGGTACAAATGAGGTCTATTCCGAACGGAAAGAGGATTTCAGCGATAGGGACAATATCTTGTATCTTTTCCTTTCCGGCCGTGGAGATGACATGGGACTCGGTCTTTACGGTTACAAATTGGCGGGAACCGTCCGCGAGGATGGGGGTATCGTAAAGAGAACCTATGTCCCGTCTTCTCCAGGAAAGGGAGTGGCGAAGGTTGAACTTGTCCAGGAGAATTATCTGCCTATATATCTGGCCTATTACAATGACGGCGGAGCGGTTGTGAGCAAGGTTTACCTTTCCTCATATTCCCGTCTGGGCAATATGATGTTGCCTCTCCGGGTGACCTCCGTCCAGTTCACATCCAAGAAAGACTCCACGCTGGTCCGCACAATCTATTCCGATGTCAAAGTTGACGGGCAGGATCCGATGTTTGATTTCCAGGTACCGGCCGGTGCCAAGCCAGTCAAAAACCTTCCGGCCGGCAGGAAGTGACATCACCATGCCACGCCGCATCCATATCATTATACTCCTCTTAGCCTTATCGTTTCCCGCTCAAGGCCAGGTCCGGGGCATCCTTAGCTTGCCGGACCGGATTATGTCCTCCTCACGTATAGGTCGTGTTTCGGCTCGAGAAGTTCCTACCATCCCGGTAGCCGACACGTCCAGAATCCAGTTTCCAGAATATGGAGAAAGGAATATATCAGAGGATTATGATTTTTTCAATTATCTGAAAGATAACGATTTCCGGACTGACGCCAAGACTCTGGTCCTCGGAAGTTATGCTCCTTCTGACACCTTGGATTTCTTAAGAGCCACGGTTCTATTCTCGGATCTTAAATTGGCTCAGGCGTCAGAGTTGTTCGGGAAAGTCCCATTCGACTCTCCTTTCGGTCCCGAGTCATTCTATTATCAGGTCGTGTCACTAACAAGTGCGGGGGAATACGATAAGGCTTACGGCCTGTTGTCCCCTCCGTCAATCCAGCCCCGTTTCTCGGAAGGCGGGCCTTATGCTGAGCTGACCGCCCTACAAGCCGCTGGTCTTTCGTTACTTAGGGGTAAAGAAGATGAATGGCTTCGGCACAGTTCCTCCTTCACATTCGGGGACTATGCGTTGGCGGAAAGTGAGAGAGTCTTGTCTGAGATAGGACAAAGGCGTTTCAGCTCCAAAAGCAAACATGCTGGTGTGGCCGCCCTCGCCTCTGCGGTTATCCCGGGAGCGGGAAAAGTCTATGCCGGAAGACTCGGTGAAGGTGTAGCCGCTTTCTTGACGGTAGGCTCTTTAGGGGCGATTACTGCCGAGAATTGGGTCAGGCATGGAGGGAAGGATTGGAGGACAATCCTTGCGGGATCCCTCTGCGCGACTTTCTATCTCGGGAATATTTATGGTAGTTATATGTCTGTAAGCATTGAGAACAATGATAGGATCACAGCTGAGAACACCGCTATTGTCTATCATCTGCATCTTCCTCTTCGTACCGTTTTCCGTTAAGGGGCAAGAAGTGGATCGGGACGACCCGCTGGAGGAGGCACTCCGGTGGGAGATGGTGGTGTATTCCTCTGACGATCCGGTCGTGGTCCAGGATGCTTTGGTCTCAAAAGCCGCTTGTCTGGCTCGGTCGGGATCGTATGGCGAGGCCTTAAGGACTTTGGACAGGATCCGGATGTATCTTCTTTCTTCAGATAAGGCTTCAGATATTTTGATGCTCAAATCATTGTATTCCAAGGAGCTGGGAGATAACGGGGCCGCTTTGGGTTTCCTTGAGGAAAGCGGTTCGGCTGAGAACCATCCAGCATTGTATTCTGTTCTTCTCGCGGCTTCGAGAAGATTCGCGGAATCTCATGAGCAGGCGCTTAGAGCCGTCTCCACGCGGTCTGAAAAGGCGGCGGTGGAGTCTTTGTTCAAAAAGGTTCCAAGGATTAAGAGGGAAGGTACTGCCGCCGCGTTGTCATTTATCCCTCCAGCCGGCCAAATCTATCTTGGACGTCCTTGGGTTGGACTTTTATCCATGTTGCTTAATGTTGGAGCCGCCGGTTTCACCGCCTTTGAGATTATCGGCCATGATTGGGTGACCGGCTTGCTTGGTGGAGGATTGCTCCTTAACGAGACCTTCCTGAAAGGGAATATATCAAATAATATCGCCTCGGTTGAAGAGGCGAACGAACTGTCTGTCAAGAGGTTCTCTGAGTCTTTAGAGGAATTGCTAAAGCCCGGACTCAATCCTGGGAATCCCAACTGATTGTCCTGGACTCGTCAGGATTGACCGTTATGGTCACCTTGAGAGTCTCCTCGGGAAGGATTTCCTCAATGTTTTCTGGCCATTCGATTATGCAGGGGAATCCGCTGTCGATATAGTCATAAAAACCGATGTCAAACGCTTCGGCGACCTTTGTGACCCTATAGAAATCGAAATGGAACAGGGGAGTCCCGTCCCCGGTCTTATATTCGTTGACGATAGCGAATGTGGGTGAGCTGACGGCGTCTTCCCGGACACCGAGACGGCGGCATAAAGCGGTCGTGAAAGTGGTTTTTCCAGCGCCCATCGGAGCGTAGAAGGCAATAATCTTATTGTCTCCGATTTCGGTAAGGAACTCACCGGCAGCCCTGTCGATGTCCTGGAGATTCTTTATGGTGATTGTGTGTCTCATTATCTCGGCCGTAGCCATGTCTCGGGGTTCTGCGGAGTCTTTCCGGACCATATCTGGAAGTGAAGCTGGGTCTCTCCGCCGATAGTGTCAACTGTACCGATGCTCTGTCCCGTGCTGACCTTGTCGCCTTTCTTGACAGTGACATTCCCCATCTTGCAGTAGAACGAGAAGTAATTTCCGTGCTGGACAAGGACGCACTTGTTGTAGCCAGGCATCACGACTATCTGTTTCACCTCGCCGTCAAACACGGCTTTAATTGATGAACCTTGCCCCATAGCTATGGAAATACCGTTGTTGAAGGGGAGTTTGAGATTAGGGTAGACGGGGTCGTACCTTTGCCCATAGTGCTCAACCACAGCTCCTTCCGCTGGCCAAGGCAGTTTCCCTTTATTAGACTCGAACTTCTTAGCCAGAGTGTAGTCAATCGGCTTGGCAGGCTCTTTTGAGGTGGTCTTTCCGGATCCCTTTGAGCCGGATTTCTCGTTCAGGGCCTGGTTGATTATCCTTTGGATTTCCCTGTTCAGGGCCTCGACTTCCTTCTGCTTCTTAGAGAGGTCCTGCTGGTATTTCTTCTTGTCTTTCTTAAGCTGGTTGACGAGCTTCTGGGAGTCGTTCTGCTCTGCCTGGAGTTTACCCATATCCGCGAGCCTCTCGCTCCTTAAAGCCTCGGCGTCTTTCTTCAGCTGGGCGAGTGCGGACCTTTCTTTTTCCAGAGTGTCCTTCGTGGCAATGATCTTCTCCGCCTGTATATTCATTTGCTTGGAAAGGTCACGAAGGTAGCCGTATCTGCGGAAAGCCTGGCCAACATTATCGCTCGCGAGGATATACATGTACCAGACTTTGGCGTTGCGGTTCTTGTAGGCGCTCCGGACAAGCCTCTCATAGTAATCAGAAAGAGTGTCCAGCTTGGCCTGCATTACCTTTATATCTTTCTCTTTGGCGGATATCGCTGAGTTAAGTCCGGCGATGTCACGGTCGCTCTCCGCCACCAGTTCCTTCCTGGCGTCCACCTTCTTTCGGATCAATGTGAGCTGGTTGAGGGCGTTGACGCTCTTGGTGGTTATAGCCTTTATCTGCCCGTCAAGGATGGCGATCTCTTTCTGAAGCCTGGCCCTCCTTGATTCCTGGGCCTTGGTGTCTTGGGAATATGCGGTCAAAGTCCCGGCCAGAAAAGCCAGGATGATGGCAATGAATATTCCCGCGAACCTTCTCATCAATCCTTGCACTCCGCTTTCTTGTTAGCCTCCTGGGTCCTGTAAACCTTGGCTAGATCATATTCGCCAAGCGCCTCAAGCACCGCGGCGTAATGACCCAGGCTCGTGGCGCTGTCCTTGGCCCCGTAAATCATAGCCCTCTTGAACACAGCCTTGGCGTCCTGGTTCTTCCCCAGCAAATGGAGGATCCATCCATAAGTGTCGAGATAAGTGGAGTTGTCGGGGTTCCTGTCCACCGTCTTTTTGCTCATGGCGCAGGCCTTCTTGAGGCTCTTGCCTTTGAGAGCGAGGTAGTAGGCGTAGTTGTTGAGAGTCGGGCTGTAATCGGGATTGGCTTTCAAGACTTGTTTGTAATATGTGAAAGCCTCTTTCTCGTTACCCATCTCATAGTACATGTCCCCGATATTCGCCAGAGCGGGAATAGTCACAGAGGTGTCTCCAGGAGCCATTTCGATCATCTTCCTGCTGTTGTCTATGATTCCCTGCCAGTCTTTCTTATTGTAGAGGGCGGCATTTTTCATCTCGTAGAACGAGACCTCCTTAGGGAATCTCACGAGGGCGCTGTCGGAGGCAGTGATCAAGGCATCCCAGTCGCTCTGGTATCCGAGCAATTGAACGTAAGTAGCTGTGGCGTCGAGACTTCCGGGATTTTTCTCCATGTTGAGGCGGATGAGGTCCTTGGCCTTATCGATCCTCTGTGTGGCATAATAGTACATGCCGGCGGACTTGAGGACTGTGCTGTCGGAGGGATGTCTGGCGACCATAGTGTCGTACAGCGAATCCAGCCTCGGCCTGAAACTCTGCACGAATCTCGGCTCAGACCGCTGGAGCAGCATTCCCAGGTATTGCGCCTTGGCCTGGGGTTCCGTCTGTCCGTCATCCACGAACTTGTCCAGGACGGAGAAGTAGTCCCCATAGTTTCTCCTGATGCGGTACACCTCACCCTCGCCGAGGAGAGCGGGGATGTAATCTCCTTGAAGATCAAGAGCTTCCTTATAATAAACCAAGGCCAGGCTGTCATTGTACTCGGCCAGAGTATGGTCTCCGAGTTTGGTCAGCACGAAGGCCGATGAATATTCCTTATTATAATCCTGAAGGACCTTGAGCGCTTCCGCAGGTTTATTCTGGCGGAGAAGGATGTCGTATTTTGTGGCGGTCACACTCTCGTTCTTGCCGAAGACAGCCTCGATCTGGTCCATAGCGGCGAGCGCCTTATCAAATTGGTTTCCTTTCAAATAGAGGTTGACCAATGAGAAATAGATATCGTTCTTTTTGGGATATTCCTTGAGAAGTTCCTCGTAGGTGGCGATGGTCAAGTCATCCTCCCCGGTCATTGAATATGCCAGGGCGAGCCTGTCCTTGTACCAATAGTTGGCGGGGTCGATCTCGGAAGCTTTCTTGAGAGCGTTCTGAGCTCCTTTGACATCTCTTACATAGAGGGCGCACATACCCTTGTAATACCATGCGGCGTCATTGCCGGGATCGGCGATCACAATCTCGTCCAGCAGTTTGGTGGCTTTATCGAACTGCCCGTCGCTCATAGCGCCAACCGCGTCGATAAGCCTTCCGTCAAGTCTCCAGTTATCTTTTGTCTGCGAATATGCCTGCCCCGCTCCAAGGGCGGTCAGGACAATCAAAGACACTATTATTCTTCTAACTAATCTCATATTGAAGACACGTCTTTTTCAGCCGGAAGACATTATGCAAAAATAGTGCATTTACGGGAAAACGACAATGTCGTTTCCGTGTATTATCTTCCGCCGGAGTGGCCGCCGCCGGAGAAGCCGCCACCGCCACCGAAGGAGGTGTGACCTCCGCCACCGCTCCAGCCACTGCCACTGCTCTTGCTGGCGGCATAGCTTGAGGCCGCACGGTTGAAATAACGTGTCGAGTCGTTGAATGTGCTCCACATGACAGTAGGTGTCACATCCTGGAACTGCTCCATGGTCTTGGACAAGGTGAAATACTCAGGGCAGACTTTCTTGAAATCCTTGTAGACCTGCTCGGCTATTCCGTAGAGTGACGCGAAAATCAGGTAGTTGTTCCATAGCCCGACCTCAACAGCGCCCCTGTCCTGGATGAGGGTGAAGTCCTTGAGGAACTTCTTGAGTCCGAATACTTCCCGCACTTCCTTCGCGGTGAGAGTCTTTAAGGTTATAGAGGAGTCTTTGATCTTATTCTGCCAATTGTAGATCTTTTTCCCGTGCTTGTTGGCCCATTTCCTAAGCTCCTTTTTCTGGAGGATGGAGTCATCTCCAGCAGCCTCCTTGAAGAAATTATACAGGTCGAGCTCCATGTTGAGATCTGTCCCGGAAACGTCATTGTCGGTGAGGGTCAGTTCATTGATTTTGAATGCCGGGTCGCCGCTGAGCTGGGGGACAAGCTGGAAAGCTCCACGGTAGAAAAGCCGCATCATGTAGGCGGAGATCAACCTCTCGCTCTCCTGCTGTCCGGTATTGGTTGAGAATGTCTTTTGTGAGATGAGCCTGATTATATTAGAGGCTCTCTTGAGATCTCCGTCCACGGGAACTCCCCTGAACCAGTCGACATCGCTTTCCTTGCCACCAAGAAGCTCTTTACGACGCTTTTTGTTGCTGATCTCCGCCCAGATCAATCCACCTACCAGTGCCAGGCTGATAAGCCCGAGAAAAGCGAAGAGAAGGAAGTCAAAGACTTTTTCGAAGAAATTGTTATCTTTTTTGTATTCACTTCCTTTGAGAGCCTTCTTTCTCACATCATCAAAAGTCTTGTCCTCAGTCAACTCGGGAGTGAATATACCTTTCTCAAACCCGAGAAGGGCGATTAGGGTGCTCCTGCTGGAGAACGGTTCGGTGGACCAGTACTTGGCCGCACCGTCCACAACCTCAGCTTCGCCATGGAAGCCGAAGCCCCACAGGAGAGTGTTCTCGGGAGTGAGGATAGTGCCGTTCTTACGAATTGTCAAAGAGACATCGTCAATCCCGTTATCAGTTGAGGTGATGAACTGGAAGTTGAATCCATCCTTGTCAGAATAACCCTTCACAAGGCCGGTGAGAGTGTATGTGACAGTGAAGGTATGGAGCCCGTTACTGCCCACTCCCCAGCAAACCTCATAGCCATCAGACTTTTTGACAAGACCGCACCGGAAAGCCTTTTTCTCACGGCTACGGTTTATGTTCCAATTGGTTCCCTCGTTGAAGAATTCCGTACCGGACTCATCTGTGACTCCAAGGTCAAGGATCTTCATCTTGCCGAGATTCTCCTTTCCGAGGTACCATTCGGTGATATCGCTATCGACATCAATGACCCATGTCTCTTTAACAAACGCCGAACCGTCGTCCTGTAACTCAACATCTATCCGCACCGACTCAACCTGGTTTTCGGCCAGAGAGGGAACGGATAGACAGATAAGGACGACGCCCAGGATAAACCTAAGCCGTCGCATAGCCGTTTACTTGTTGAATATGTCCGCGACTGAAGGAGCCTCCGCCTTCGCAGCGTCTTCGGGAAGAAGATCGTGGGTGGTGAAGCCGAACATCGAGGCGACCAGATTTGAAGGGAACTGGCGGACCATCATGTTCAGTTTCGTGACAGAGTCGTTGTAAACCATCCTGGAAAGACGGACGTTCTCCTCATACTGGCGAATGCTTGCCATAGTGTCGTTGAACATCTGGTTCGCCTTGAGGTCAGGATAAGCCTCTGCCACAGCGGAGAGACGGGTCAGGACATCCATGATGGCGTTCTCCTGCTCGGCTACCTGTCCGGGAGCGACATTTGTCGCTCTGCGGGAAGCGATGACATCGGTGAGGGTGTCATGCTCGTGGGCGGCATATTGCTTAGTCATCTCAACGAGGTTGGACACAGCGTCCCATCTGGACTTGAGCTGAACGTTGATCTGTCCGAAGGCGTTCTTCATCTTCTCCTCGAGTGTGACGAAAGCCCTCTGAGTCCTGATGATATAAAGACCGATGATGACCAGCAGTGCGATAATAATGATTGTTACCATTTTGTTAAAGGTTTGTTGGTTAGTTATTTCCGTTATCCTACCACCCAGACGAGCACATGGTTGTCGAAGGTGATGTATTCAAGCTCAAAGTCCTCCTCGTAGCCGTCCTTGTGGATGAAGGTGGCATCCAGCTCACCTTCGCCGCGGGGGCGGAAGCGCTCGACCTCGATCTGCTCGGCGAAGTCGACAGGATACGCTGAGACCAGTTTGTAGATGGCCTCCTTGGCGCACCAGTAGATAGCCAGCTGCTCGTTGCGTTTGTCATCGTCAAGGTCATCGATCTCTTCCTCTGAGAGAGCCTTGCGCTCCACAACGGAGAAATCCCTGGCGAGGGACTCTATGTCGATCCCGACGTCCTCATTGTCATTGAGGATGACCGCCACATACTTGGCGGTGTGGGTGATACTGATATTCGTGACGCTGTTCTCGAGGTAGGGCTTGCCATTGTCGTGGTGGCTGAGGTAAACCTTCTCTCCGAAGAGCTCACAAAGAAGGGCCCTGACAGCCAGCCTCTGCTTACGCATGGACTCGCTGCCTATGAATGAGATCTCCTCCATTTCGTCACTCGGGACGGAGGCGAGCTCCCGAAGTTCCTCTTCAGTCTCGGTTATCTGCCAGACGCCAATGAGCGACCGGCTGTCTTCCAATTCTTTCTTTAGATATAGTGCCATAGTTAAAATGCTCCCCGGAACTGTCCGGCGAGTGATTTGTTAATATTCAAGAAGGGGTACGACAACGGGTCGTCGGATCGGGGATCCGCCTTGGATGTGTCAGTCAGAATACAACTGGGAGGCTCCATAAATAAATGTTGTCGCTAATATATCACCACAAATATAATGATTTTTTGAAATACAAAGAAAAAAGCCCCGAAAGATATTAAAAATACAAGGCCGGATTCCTTGACAAGAATCCGGCCTAATTAATATCAGAGATATGTCGTCATTGCTTCAGGGCTTTTGTCTTGGAACTGCTATAGATATATGCGGCTGTTCCTCCAGGGCGAATAGCGCCATGGACGTTTACGTCTATGTCTCCATCGGTGGGAAGGACCTTGCAAACAACGTCATTATGCCATTTGCCTTCTGAAGTTGTCTTGCATCTGATTTGCAGACGAAGCGGGCCATCGATGAATTCTCCCGGTCCCAGATCCAGCAAACCTGTTTTAGTGCTGCCGAATCCGATATTGTGTTCAGTATATCTTGTGTATCCGGACTCGGCATCCCTATCTCTTCCGACCTCGACTTTCTCACCATTGATGAACTTGACAACCTTATAGTCCAGCCTCATCTTCAGACCGGCTCCAGCGACATGGGTGCAATTATTTCGGAAGGTATAGTTGACGGATCCCGGCAACTCTTGGTAGGATACTTTCTTGTAAGATCCGGTGGTGGAAACAGTAGCGGTCCTTCCAGTTGCTATGAAACGCACGGTGTAATATAGAGGAACTCCCCAGTTCCTTACATTATCGTACTTCATGTTGTTGGCGATCGCAGTATTGATGGGGATGTCACCATTCAGGATAGACCCTGTTGATTCGACATTACCTCCACTAACGTATATCCATACACTCTTAGTCTCACTCTTCTCCGCGATATCCTGGTTGGACGAGAGATTCTGCCCATAGGCTGAGACTTCTTCGTTTCCCTTGAACTTGAAGTCTTTGGTTCTGTAGTCGTAGAACTTGTATGCGCGACGTCCGTAAGTCACGGAGGTTATCACGGCCAGTGGGGCGCCACCGTGATTCCGGATTTTGTTATCAATCTGAGTCTTGGTGACACTGCTGTCGAAATACAAGGACTGGTCATTAGGATGCTGGGTTATGGACACTGTGTAGTACTCCTGCGTGAAGTCTTGAGTCTCATATACATGAGTCTCGCTCTTGGATGTGCTTATGTCCACCTTCGCATTGACTTTGAGGAAATTGGCATTGGCCTTCATCCCGACCGCCATCTCGCTCAAACTGGAAGAGTAGTAACTCTTATATTGAGCGGTCGGTGAAGGAGAGTATTTCGCGTCGTTAAGAATCGTTCCGATTTCGTCATAGACAGAAGCCGCGGTGTTCTTGACATTCGTGCGTGATTTGTTGCCGGTATTGAAATTAACCCTCAAGTCAACAGTTCCTCCATCGAAGGCGAGGGTAGGGTCCCCGTTGGCAAGATTGGCGTCGGCGAAAACGATAGCTCCAGGATAAATATTCTCATAATTGGCCGCGAAAATCTGGTCGCTTTGATCGTTAACCTTCACGGTTTCAGTAACTAGCTCCAAAGCTTTTGTGCCCACTTGGATATAAGGAGGGAGTGACTCATTTGTGACATTGATGGTCAGAGCCTTGGCGTTGTCTTTGCTTGCGTTGTCGGTGAAATACTGATTAATCGCATCCCTACGGGCCTTATCATCAGCAGCTTTTTTCTCCTCAGCCGCCTTCTGAGCAGCCGCCTCTTCCTCCTGCCTCTTTTTTATGGCTGCGGAAACAGCTTTAAGCTTTTCTTGGTTTCCCCAGCCACTTCCTTCATCCACAGTCTTTACCGCCTCTTTCTGAGCCTCTTCCATTTTTTTGTTCTCGCGGGAAGCTTGCATGGCTTTCCTTACAGCCTCCCTAGATACATTCCTGTTCCTTGTCGTTTGGGCTGCCGCTCCAGATGATAGGGCAAGCGCCGCCATGATGATGAGTAAAAGCTTGTGTTTCATAACGATTGAATTTTAGGGTTTATAGTTTTTTCTAGTTTTACTGTCGTAAAGATATGTATTATTTCCAATAATAAATAGAGTATTTTTACTCATTCTCACTTAATTTGGGGGAAATTGCTATCTTTGTGTGCCCAATATAGGAAATATTTATAAAACATTTTATAGAAATGGCTTTTTTGACAAATGACAAACTGGTCATCGTCGGCGCCGCCGGAATGATCGGATCGAACATGGCCCAGACCGCCGCCATGCTTAAGCTTACCCCTAACATCTGCCTTTACGACATCTTTGAGCCCGGTCTCCTCGGAGTCCTCGCTGAGATGGATCATTGCGCTTTCCCTGGTGTGAACATCACCGCCACCATTGATCCCGCTGTCGCCTTCAAGGATGCCAAGTACATCATTTCCTCTGGTGGAGCTCCCCGTAAGGAGGGCATGACCCGTGAGGATCTTCTCAAGGGCAACTGCAAGATCGCCGCTGAGTTCGGAGAGAACATCGAGAAGTATTGCCCTGACGTGAAGTTCGTCGTGGTCATCTTCAACCCGGCTGATGTCACCGCCCTCACCGCTCTTATCCGTTCCGGATTGAAGCCTGAGAAGCTCACCTCCCTCGCCGCCCTCGACAGCACCCGTCTGCAGGAGGCTCTTGCCAAGGAGTTCGGTGTCCAGCAGTGCAAGGTAACCGGTGCCCACACTTATGGTGGTCACGGAGAGGCCATGGCAGTGTTCGCTTCCCAGGTCAAGATCGACGGCAAGCCCCTTGCCGAGATGGGTCTTTCCGAGGAACGTTTCGCTGAGATCAAGCACAACACGATCCAGGGTGGAAGCAACATTATCAAGCTCCGCGGCCGCAGCTCATTCCAGAGCCCCGCTTACTGCGCTGTCAAGATGATTGAGGCCGCTATGGGCGGAGAGCCTTACACCTGGCCGGCCGGAACTTATGTGAACAATGAGAAGTACCAGAATGTCATGATGGCCATGCCGACCGTCATCGACGCCACTGGCTGCCACTTCACCAATCCTGAGGGCACAGCTGAGGAGATGGCCGCTCTCGACGCTTCTTACGAGCACCTCTGCAAGATGCGTGACGAGATCATTTCCCTGGGTATCGTCCCTGAGATCGCCGACTGGGGCACGGAGAACCCCAACCTGTAGTTTCTCACTTTGAAAGGATCCTTAATATATTGGCTAGCAGCACTGCTGCTAGCCTTTTCTTGCTCAACGAAGGCACCGGACGAGGTCGAGGCCATTCTGTCCCGGCAGAGTGTCCGTTTCAAGGAACCGCCGTCCAGGATTCCGGCGCCATATTCCGTCGATGCCCCTTTACTGGGGAACGGCCAGACAGGCGCTGCCCTGTCCGGACCGCCTGAGGCATTGGTTTTCTATATCGCCCGAAATGATTTCTGGAGGTTGAAGTCAGCTCATGACGAGACATATCCCGTAGTGCTTGCCCGTGTAGGGATATCTATTCCCGCCCTTGAAGGAGCCACATACGAAGTCAGTCAGAGTCTTTATGATGCCACAACTGTCGGACGTTTCGTGAAAGGAGAACAAGCGGTCATTATGAAGGCCTACATGGCTGCCACCGAGGATTTGTTGGTGATCAGCTTGAGTACGGAAGGCAAGGAACCAGTCGAAGGGTCGGTTGCTTTGGAACCCGCTGATTCTGAAGCTCCTTTCCCGGGCATAAGGGAAAGCGGAACCACTTCTGGCGGAATAAGGTATATCACAAGAGCCTTTGATGACTCCACTGTCGAAATCCCGACCAAGGCCGCTGCCGCGATGCTAGCGGAGACTGCTGAGGATGGCTCTTTTACCTTGAATCCCGGCAAGCAGCTTACCATCGTCTGCGCCTTCTCCAGCAACTTCAAGTCCGCCGACTGCCTCCAGACCGCTATTGATTGTCTTGGCAGTATTAGCAGCTGGAGGCAAGCACAGCCCTCGTCTCGCTGCGCTTCGCGCCCTATCCGGGTAAATGCTCGCCGAGGGCTGTCTTGCCTCCAGCGGTTGAAGCGGCTCAGAAAGGAGCATGAACAGTGGTGGAAGGAATACTGGGAGAAGTCGTATGTGAGTATTCCGGATCCGGACATCGAAAGGCAGTACTATGTGTCGCTTTACGGGATTGGCTCATGCAGCCGTGACCCTGACTTCCCGCCGCCCCTTTTCGGCACCTGGATTACTCAGGAACCACCTTATTGGATGGCCGATTACCATCTGAACTACAATCACATGGCCCCTTATTACGCCCTTTACTCGGCTAACCGCATCGAGCAGGCCGACCCGTATTACGGGCCACTGCTTGCGGCGATTCCGAGAGGGGAGTACTATTCCGAAACGGTGACTGGAATCAAAGGAGGGATTATGCTCCCGGTCGGAATCGGCCCTCTGGGAATCGAGACCACCCGCTGGACAGAAGCCATGGAACGGAACCATAAGGATTGGCGGGAGAACGGCAACATCGAGGCATATGGTATGTTTTGGGGTCAGAAAAGCAACTCCGCCTATGCCGTGGCGAACCTTGCCATGCAGTTCTATCACACTTATGATGAGGAGTTTGCCAGAAAAGTGTATCCCTTTGTAAAGGGAGTGGCCACATTCTGGGAGAACTACCTTACTCTCGAAGGCGACCGCTATGTGATTTATAACGACGCCATACATGAAGGGACAGTCGGAACGATGAATCCGGTCACATCTCTCGGACTGGTCAGGATGGTGATGGAAACAGCCTGCGACATGAGTGAGTTTCTCGGTCTGGACACTGACCGCAGGGCGGAATGGAAAGACCGGCGCGACCGGCTATCGGATTATCCATTGCAGGAGCGGGAGGGGAAAACGGTTTTTCGTTACACGGAGCGAGGCACTGACTGGTGGCCTGACAACACTCTCGGTATTCAGCATGTTTACCCTGCGGGCCAGATCGGCCTCGCGAGCGATCAGGAGCTCAGGCAGGTGGCCTGGAACACGATTGATGTGATGCGCAGGTGGTTGGATTTCAACGGGACAAACAGCTTCTACCCTGCGGCTGTCAGGGTAGGTTATCCGGCCGACAGCATCCTCATGCACTTGAAGGAGTATTCACGACACACCTATCACAACGGTTTCCAGAAGGATAATCCCCATGGGACCGAGAACTGGAGCACTGTTCCCAACACTATCAACGAGATGCTATGCATGGGGCATCAAGGAATAGTACGACTGTTCCCCGGCTGGCCTCGTTCGCTCGACGCGTCCTTCCATCAGATCCGTGTCGAGGGAGCTTTCCTGGTGTCGGCCTCCATTAAGGATGGCGTCGTAGGAGATGTGACAATAGTTAGTGAGAAGGGGAGACCTCTTGCGTTACTGAACCCATGGAATGGGGAATATATTAATTTAGAGACAGTTCCGGGAGGAGTCTATTCTTTTATGAACATGGAATGAGGCGGGATTATCCTATTGCTTGTGAAAGCTATTTCCCCGTTTTTCCAAATATATGTTTTGATATTGGAACCTGATCCCGTATGCCCGGAGAAATAAATATCCCCCTTAGAGGTGACCGCGATGTCACCGGCGTTTGTGTTTTCATCTGGTTGAACAGTGTATAGCCTGTTTTTGTTCTTGTAGACTTTGACGCATGAGGAATTACTCTTCCCGCCATATTCGCAAATAACCGAATACACGTCATTACCGTTGACAGCGATATCACAGCTTTCCGAGTAAGACCTGTCACCTGACTTGGTTACAGCATATTGCTTCTTGCCGTTTTTATACAGGTTTTCAACATAATAGCCTGAGGAACTGAATTCACCTTCGTAGACAAGGCAGAACACGTCATCATTCTTGTTCACCGCCACCGCGTCAACAGTCGGGCCGACCTTGATTCCAGTGCCGTCAGAATAAGAAGTAGCCGTGACTTTGTCACTGGTATCCAATTTCCATAGGGTGGCGATGTGGACTCCGTCTTCCCTCGTTAAATGACCTGCTATGTAAAGGTTGCCTTTGGAATCCGCGGCCATATCTTCGACCCATACCTCGTGTTTAGACTTACCTTTGTGGATGCTGACCAGCTTCGCGGTCTTCTTTACCGGATTGATTTTCCAGACCGAAAGATCCGAATTAGAGTTAGTTGTGTTCGCGATGAAATAATAACCTCCGCCTGCCGCGGTTTCATATCCGTTCACACTATTAATAGAATACTGGTACATGGTTACTCCGTTCACGAATACTTTGCCATCGGAGTAATAATAGATATTCCCATCCAAGTTGATGGTGGGATTGACATAGGAGTTCGTGAAAAAGAGTTTACCATCTTTGTAGATATCCCTTCCCTGCAAATAATATAAACCAGCTTTGGTAAGAGATGTGATTGTCACTTCGCATTTAGCGTTTAACTTTCCTTCATCGGAAGTCGCTGTGATAGTGACGGTTCCGTCTTTAAAACCCTCGACCACGCCGCCACTTGAAACTGTGGCGATGGATTCGTCCGAGCTCTTCCACGTCACCTTCTTATTTGTGGCGTTTTCTGGAGTGTATGTGATTTTGAGTGTCGAAGGTGTTCCAAAGGTCACTTCTGTTTTCGCGGGAGAAATCTCAATTTTACTCAAGGGCCTGTGTTTGGCTGTGACGGTCACTGAGCAGCTTGCGGTTTTGCCTCCATCCGCGGCAGCCACTGTTATATTAGCGGTGCCGGCACCTACCGCCGTCACTTTTCCAGTCGCGTCAATTGTGGCGACGCTTGTGTTTGAGGATCTCCAGAACACATTTTTGTTTGTGGCATCCGCGGGAGTAACGGTCGCGGTCAGGGTCTCAGTCTCTTCCTCCGTTAGGTTGAGGGAGGTTTTACTGATTGAAACCCCAGTCACTGGTATGCTGGGTTCCTCTTGAGGTCCGCAATTGATGACAGTCGCTGAGCACAATACGGCTATAAACAATGCCACAGCCACTTTTAGGATAGCCTTTTTCATGTTTTTGGTCTTTTTATTCTTTGATTACCAAGCTGTTCGGATCAATGCTCTTTGAAAGAGAGTAAAGGGCCTTCCCATTCTTCCAGATATAATACTGGGTATTTTTGCCATTATCGTATCCGGAACAATAGACGTCCCCTTTTGAGGTGACAGCTATGTCCATTGGGTACACACTCTCGCCTTGCATCAGATTGTACAAGGCATTTTTGTTCTTGTAAACCTGGTTCTTAGCGATCTTCGCCTCCGATGGGTTATGACTGACTAATTCATTCACAAGGATATAGACATCGTTGCCAAGGACAGCGATATCGCAACATTGTGAGGACTGCCTGACGCATTTGCTGGTGACAAGATATTGCTTGACTCCATTCTTGTAGAGGTAAAGGTTACAATAACCATCTGTGCCATATGTCCCGTCCCACACAAGGCAGAAGACGTCGCCATTTTTGTTCAAAGCCACGGCATCGACAGCCTCCGCGCTCTTTGTGGAGCCACTTGAAAGCGAAGTCTTTGTGACATTATCGTTCGGATCGATTTTCCAAAGTGTGGCAGTATAATATCCGGAACTGTTTTTTATGTATCCCGCGATATAAAGGTTGCCCTTTGAATCGGCTGTCATGTCATTGATCCAGAACGAATGGGCTTGCCCTTTATACACTTCTATCTCTTTGGCTTTACCGGCTTTGGGATCTATCTTCCATGTCCGCATGACAGAATGGTCGGTGTTGTTGTCAGGGATGAAGTAATATCCTCCACCGGAGGTTGAATAAACCCCGTTGCAGTCTTCGCTGAATCTGAAATACGCGACTCCATTCCAGAATATATGCCAGGTGTTGCTGACATTAGTCCGGTGCATGGAGCAATAATACATGTCGCCGACAGGATCGATACTGACCCCGAACGCTAATGGTATATTGAGATTCTCTCCATCGCGATAAAGGTAGCGGTTCTGCGCCCAATAGACGCCAGGCTTTAAGACCGCGAGTACCTTGACCTTGCAAGTGGCCTTAAATCCTCCTTCCTCTGAGGTGGCCGTTATGATAGCCTCGCCAACGTCCATACCCTTTACCTCACCTGTGGAAGATACGGTTGCCACGGTGTTATTGGAGCTTTTCCATGTGACGTTCTTATTCTCCGCATCGGCAGGAGTGAACGTGACCTCAAGCTGTTCCGTTTTGCCCATAGTAACCTCCAACTCGCTTTTTGAGAGGGCTATTCCCTTGAGCCTCAAGTCTTTTTTGACATGAATACCGCAAGTCCCCTTAATCCCGTTCCCGGCCTTCGCATCGATATACACGATGCCATTCGAGACGCCAGTGACCACTCCCTTGTTGTCCACGACCGCGATACCCGGAGAGCGGCTTTCCCAGGTGATGCTTTTGTCGGACGCGTTTTCCGGGGATATCGTGGCTGAAAGCGCCACTGTCTCGCCCTCATAGATTACAGCCGTCTCCGGGGAGACCGCGACACTTTGCACCTCGATTATTTTGGCGGAGACTTTCACCTCACAGGAAGCTGTCTTGGAACCATCTGATGTGGTGACGGTTATGGTGGCTGTACCGGTTTTGACGGCAGTCACCTTCCCGTTTCCGTCGACGGTCGCGACTCCAGAAGCGGATGATTTCCAACTCACAGTCTTGTTAGTGGCGTTGTCAGGAGTGACAGTCGCGACAAGGGTCTCCGATCCTCCCTCCTCCAGGCTGAGCGAACTCTTGTTTAGTGACACTCCCGTCACAGCGATCGTGGAGGGAGTCACCGGTACATTATCATTTCCTCCGTTATTTCCGCCGGGTTGCTCCTCTGGTCCGCAACTGAAAATAATCGCTGAAGATAGCATGGTAACCGCAATGGCAGTGGCCACTTTAAAAATAGTCTTTTTCATATATCCGTCCTTAGTCGTTCAGTCAATAAAGATATTAAGCAATTCCAAGATTTCCAAACGATTACTTCTCGGAAGAGTGTCAGTTGACCGCAAAGTTTCGAATGAAGCATCCGGAGCGGTCGCCTTTCAGGACTTTGAGCTTGAGCACATGATGTCCAGGCTCGAGATTGTCAGCGAGCATGTGAAGCCATGGGATATGCAATCCTTTGCTCCAAGGGGTGAACGTGTCGAGCAGGGGATATTCCTTCCCGTCGATAGTGTAGGACAAGATTCCGGCGCTTGGACCGCAGGTGCAGTAGAGCCCAATAGCCTTGCCGTCGAACTCAAGTATGAGAGATCCTCCTTCCTCACAGACCAATGTCGGGACATGGACATATTGCTTACGAGTCCCGGCTCCATCAGTCGGCATCCAATCCTCTTCGAGGTGGAAGCCCTTGAGTTTCAGCGCTGAAGTCGGAGGAAGAAGGTGCCCGTTCTCGTAACAATTAGCCTCCAGGGGTTTCTCCGGTAGGGGGTGCGGGGCTCTGGAATAAGCCTTGGCTGGTTTTGTCTGCGCGTCAAGCAGGCTCTCAATGGCCGCGGCGTAAATCTTATGACCGAACGGGGCAGGATGGGTGCCGCCGAATGTGTCCCAATCAAACTCGTCAGCCTTCATTCTGGCCGCGACCTCAGATGCCAGATCAATTGAGTTAAGATGGTAGTGGTTGGCGACCCTCTCATGATTGAGGATGACATCTGGTATCTCTCCGCTGACCAGTAATGGAATGAACGGGTCGTAGATGAAATGAAGGAATATGATGTCCATGTAAGGATTGGCCTTAAGCGCATGACGGGCAATGCCTTCCATCCCAAGAACCTGTTCCTTTGGGCCGAAGAAATTAGTGTGGTCATTGACCGCCGCCTCCACGAACAAGAGATCAGGCACACCCTTAGCCAGCACATCTTCCTGGAAGCGGAAAGCGTGGGGAGTCGAGCCAAGTGAGGATATTCCAGCATCGATGAAAGTGAACTCGGTGTCCGGGAAACGCTGCCCGAGATCGTCCTTGACCATCTCTTTCCAGCCTTCCATTTCTGTTATGGAGCCGCCGAGGAAAGCGACTGTTGCCTTTTTTCGTACGGTCATCGCTTCCAACGAGTTGTCCAGATTGCCGTGGAGATTGATTCTCTGTTCGGCGGTGAACGAATCAGTGTGGGCCTTGATGAAGTCCACAACCGGAGTCGGGTCCTCCAGGCTGTGGGGATGGTGTCCGCAGTCCGGCTTGACGATAACCTCGACTACACCTCCCATGGCCTGGTAGGCATCTCTGACCTTATGCATATTCTCATCATAAGGTACTCCCTCATCCGCTCCACCGCAGACGGAAATGATTGGTATTCCTGCTTTGGCGATACGTGGAAGATGGTTGAGGGCATTGCCGATGAAGCTACTGTCCACATCCTCGTCTTTCACACCCCACTCTTCCAGAAAGCCATTCCAGAACTCCGGCTGATGCCGCCCGGGCCAGGATGTAATGTCGCAGACAGGTGCGTCGACATACAGGCAAGAGACAGTCTCGGGATAAGCGTCCGCCCAAGCGAACGTGAAATAACCTCCCCGGCTGAAACCTTCGACACAGACCTTTTTGTCCAAATTGAAAGCCGGGACAACATAGTCATAGAAAGATTTGGCCAGTTTGACGGCCCTGGGACTGCCATATAAATGAGTCACATCGTAATAGGCGAGATGCCAGCCTTCCTTCAGAAGCGCCTGATCCACAGAAGGGAAGGCTCCGAAAAACGCAGGCCGCCAGATCCATGGATTCCCCGGTGCGGCTTTTTTCGGAATCACCACAAGGGCATCCCTGCCCTCGACCTGGAAATCATATCTGTCACATCCTTCCCAAGTGGATTTCTCACCTGGATACTCCTGGGCTGAGAGAAAAGCGGAAGCGAATACCGCGAGAGTCAGAAAGAATCTTTTCATATCCCAAATATAGGCATTTTTGACTTGAAATGTGGCTGATAATTATGTACATTCGCGTATAAACGATAACAACTGTCAAGATGAGTAAGAAGGTTTTTCTTTGTTGTCTTTTAGTATTTCTTTCATTATTCGCCTCAAGCGCGCAGCAAGTCACTACCTTCGAAGGCCGGTTTTTTTCGAAAGATCCTAAGGCTGATGGGGTTACCGATCTCCATGGGGAGACGGAAGTGTTTGACAATGTCCAGCGCTTGGCTTTTCTGAATAGTTATGCCACATATGCTTCCAAGTTCTGGGGAGATCCCGGGCTTGACACCCCTCTGTTCAAGGAATCAGACATAGAAGAAAAACTGGCTGGAATAAAGCCTCAGCCTTTGACATCCATCAGGCGTACAATCCGCCTTGATGAATGGAAAGCTTATGGATATAAAAAAGGCAAGGAGGCCTCGCAGGCAGTGGGTTGGGCAAAATGGACCGCCTCTGGTGCCAGGATTTCTGACGGGTGTCTAGTCCTTGACGGGAAGTCGGTCTCTCCTGAGATCCCTGCCCTTGACTGGCGTTTCAGAATGAAGGTTTCTTTGGCGGAAGTCTCTCAGGGCCTGCATGTTATACTGAACTCTTCCAACCGCATTGATATCCCAGTCGGTCCACTCAAGGATTTTGAAATATACGGTGACCTTCCCAACCGCAGGCTATTCCTGTCGTCGGAAGGGAAAACCGTACGTGAGATTTACCTTGACTCTCCATCGTATGAGGTGGAAGTCCCTGTGGACAAGCAGACCGCACCAGTAGTGACGGGCTCCGAGGTGATCACTTCTTTTGCCCTCGATGCTTCCGAAGGCAAGGCCTCCGTCGATAAGTTCGCTTTGTATGCTTTCGTCCCTCACTTGGATGATCGTGGTACTCCGTATTGGTCGGAAATGATTTACGATGAGGATTTTAACGATGTTCCTTCCATGGCGGGTTGGCAGGATAATGGATATGACGACTCCGCTTGGGAGATAGTCCTCCTACCGTCAGCTCTTGGTGGGCAAAAGTCTGCGGGCGAGAGTTATTATCTCAGGACAAAGGTGAAGATCGGTGAGTTCGCTCGCGCGTATCTCGGGCTTGAGTCAATCGACCCTGCTGGAGATGTCTGGGTCAACGGAGAACCGGTGGCTGTCCTTAAAGGCAAGATTCCCAGAAACATAGATGTCAGCGAGTATCTCAAGCCGGGTGAGGAGAATGTCATCGCGGTCAGGGTGAAGCCATATTTCTCTACAAACACGATGCTCCACTCCACTTCGGACCATAATTTCGGATGGTCATTGGGCCGGGCGACACTGGTTTTGAACGGGACTCGCGAACATCTGGCCGGAGCATTGGTCCACACGGCCGCCCTTGAGGGCTCCAAAGCCCTTCAGCACCATAGGATAATTTTGAGTAACGAGACCAGAGACTCTTGGAAAGGAAGCTTGGAAATCAATTACTTCCCTTGGTTCCCCGAGGATGGTCCCAAGGTCGCCTCTCTTTCCCGTGAGATCGATTTAAGGCCGCGAGTCGAAAATAATGTCGACATTGACCTCGAGCTGGACGATCCCGCGCTCTGGTTCCCCTATGATCCAAAGCTTTACAAGGTTGAGGTCATTCTCAAGGATGAGTCCGGGAAGCCGATTGATGACTATGTCACAACGACTGGCGTCCGCCTGATTGAGCAGATTAAAGGTGAGCTATTCATCAATCACAAGCCTGAGATGTTGAACGGAGGCCAGATATTCGGTTACCGTCTCCCTGTCGAGAACACACCGGTCACAATTCGTTGCGCCACCGACGAGATGGTCATGAAGGATGTGTTGATGGCCAAGGCTCTGGGCAACCTGTTAAGAATCCACGTGCATGCTGAAGGCTCCACCCCGGAGGGCCTCAATGACGCGAGATACGCTGAATATGCCGACCAGCTTGGACTTTACCTCATTTGGCAGACTTCCGGCTGGATTCGTGAAGGAGAGGTCTGGAACGTGGACATCGAGAACTATCCGCTTTATATGAAGTCGGTTTTCAATCATCCTTCGATCACCATGTGGGAGGCCAGCAACCATCCTAACAGATTCAAGACGCATGATTTCAGCGATACGGGTGATTACTTCACGAACATAATCTCCACCATTGCCGGGACAGATTCGAGCCGCCTTATTTCCCCGACATCTTTTTGGCAGCATTCCCATTACGGAAACTACGATGGCACAATTGATTACAAAGGGAATCCTTTGCCCCGTAACCCTTGGCTGACGTATAAGATGGTTACCCGAGGAAGCCAGGATTCGTATTCAGGATATGACAATGACTGGAGCCATTTGCGGAATATTCCTAGTCCCTGGGCTAAAGAGTGTCTGGACGCTAAGGATGTGTGCTACTTCAATTTTGAGCACGAGGAGTCCATCGCCCAGCTAAACTGGGCTCTTGGCCGCAAGGAACCGTTCTATAAAGTGTTCTCCTACGAGAAGAATTACGAGGAAGCTAATGTCGGAAGGCGCTTGGAGGCAAGTGAGTGGAGGATCAGCCAGGCGTACCAGGCCTTCTCGGCTTGGGAATCCATGAAGATCCAGACCCTTCTCGGAGTCTGCGGCTTCTCATGGTGCTCTCTGGAGTCGGGCCCCAATATGTTCACGTACCAGAAACCGCTTGTGGACCCTTTCAATGTCCCTAAATTGGCTTTCCATGCCAACAGGATGGTGTTCGGAAGAACTTGGGCGGGGAGCGATGATGTCGATGTGGCTTACGGCCCCGGCGATGAGATTCGTCCGGTGATATTCAATATGGATGAAGCCTGCTCGGTGAATTTGACAGTTGAGCTTCAGAATGAGAAGGGCAAGGTGTTGGAGCGTAAGTCATTCAAGGGCGTTCCTGTCTCTGCCGGACGTTCGGTGACGAGGCTTGAGCCGTTCCGTTTCAAGAATAACTCTGAGGGTGTCAGGTTTGTTGTGTATAAGCTTAATAAACTATAAATCATGTTTTTGGGTAAATATTTGGCGGTATTGGCCGCAGGTATGGCGTTTTTTTCCGGCTGTTCTTCCAAGCCATCTGACGCTCAGGCCTCCGCTCCTTCCGAAGATGACTGGCAGAGCCGCTTTGAAGAGATGCTGCCTCTTCTCGGCCATCGCAACTGGATAGTTATCACAGATATGGCCTATCCTCTTCAGTCAGGGCAGGGAATTGTGACTATTTATGCTGACCAGCCATATTTAGAGGTTTTGAAGACTGTCGTTGGAAAAATTAAAGAGGCTCCCCATGTTTTCGCCCATGTGTATAACGACAAAGAATTGGAATTCATTACAGAAGAGATGGTTCCGGGAATAGGTGAATTACGTTCCGGGATGCGCTCCATCTGTGGGCCGGAGGCGGAGAGTGTCATGCATGAGAAGTTGATAGCACGTCTGGATGAGGCCGGGAAGCTTTTCACGGTGTTGATAATCAAGACTCCCCAGACCGTTCCATACACCACCACATTCTTCGAGCTAGACTGTGCCTATTGGGACGCCGATCGCCAGAGTGCCCTTGATGCCCTCACGAAATGATGTTTAGAAAGGATATACTGATTTGAATGATAATTGATATGAGAAGTAAAGTTGTTTCTTTGTTTGCGCTGTGTCTGTTTGTGGTGAGTTTCCAGTCTTGCCGGATGCAGGGGCCGGAGATCCAGAGCCAATGGAACGGCGCCAAGGTGGCTTTCCTTGGGGATTCCATTACTGATGAAGGCCAGCTACCAGGCCAGGACATCTACTGGCATCAGCTAGTCAAGATATTGGGAATCAATCCTTTCTGCTATGGAATTAGCGGTCATCAGGCCTCCCATATTCTTGGACAAGCCGAGAAGTTGAATGAGGAACACGGACAAGATGTCGATGCCATTATCATATTCATAGGGACGAATGATTTCAATGGAGCCGTTCCGCTCGGGGAATGGTTTGAGGAGGATGTGGCGACGGTGAACCGGAACGGCGAGATGACGCCTTTGAAGCATAGGGCGCCGGTCATGGATGGCAATACCACCAGGGCGGCCATCAACAGGTTCATGGCCTATCTCAAGCATAACTATCCAACCAAGCAGGTCATTCTGCTGACCCCGATACATAGGGGCTATTTTAACTGCGCCTCCAAAAACATCCAGCAAGACGAGAATCTTGCCAACCCGCTCGGACTCTATATTGATGACTATATCCAAGTCATAAAGGAAACCGCTGATGTTTGGGCTGTTCCGGTAATTGATCTCGCGAGTGTTTGTGGCCTTTTCCCGTTGGAGCCTGAGCACGCCCGATATTTCCGGGAAAGTGGCATGACAGTGAAATATACACCCACTGAAGCCGCCGCTGCGATCGCTGGGACGGAGCAAGGCCTTGAGCATCACGACCTTCTGCATCCGAACACAGAGGGCCACTTAAGGATGGCCTATGCCCTGGCCTACCAGCTTCTGGGCTACCCTTCTCATTTTTAGCTGATCATAAACACTTGATACACGAATTATGAAAAAAGCTTTGTTGGCCACCTTGCTTGGCCTCTCTATCCTGGCCTGCCCGGCCTTGTATTTTATCGCGGGTCCTGAGTTGGATGCCGCCCAACTCCATGTCCTCAAAGTTTTATTGATAATAATGGGCTGCAGCGGCCTGTATTGCTTCATCGTCGGTGAGATCACCGGGAACAATAGCCAGATGGACAAGCTCTGGAGTATCCTTCCAGCTGTCTACACTTGGGTTATCGCGGCGTCTGGCGGCATGGCTCCCAGGCTTGTGGTGATGGCTGTCCTCGCTACTCTCTGGGGTGCCCGTCTTTCTTTCAACTTCGCTCGGAAAGGGGCCTATTCAATAAAATTCTGGACAGGTACGGAGGATTACCGCTGGGCAGTGTTGCGCGCCAAGAAAGAGTTCCAACCTCACTGGAAGTGGGCTTTGTTCGATTTCTTCTTTGTCTCACTTTACCAGAACGCGCTTGTGCTGGCGATCTGTTTTCCTGCCTTGGTTTCAATGAGTTCCACCGCCACTTTCAATTGGGTGGACATTCTCGCGGCGGTTTTGATGGCCGGATTCATCATCTTGGAGACAATCGCGGATGAGCAACAGTGGAAGTTCCAGAGCAAGAAATGGGCAATGATAGCAGAGGGGCAGAAGCTTGAAGAACTGCCTGCCCCATACAATAAAGGCTTCAATACCAGTGGTTTATGGGGCCGTAGCCGCCATCCTAACTATTTCGCCGAGCAAGCGATTTGGATCAGTTTCTACATATTCAGCATCGCCGCCGGGATCGGCATATTCAATTGGAGCCTAATAGGGGCTTTGTTACTGGTTGTCCTGTTCATCGGAAGCTCATCGTTCGGCGAGGAGATAAGCATGTCCAAATATCCGGCTTACACCGGCTATCGGTTGACTGTTCCGAGATTCTTCCCAACGTTCAAAAAGATTTCCGAATAGTCTCGTTTGAATATGCGGAAATTCAAACTGCCCAACACCTATGTCATCATCGCCGCGATTATAATCTTGTCGGCGGTGATGACATGGTTCGTGCCGGGCGGGCAATATGTCAAGGCGGAAGACGGATCCCTTACTTATGAGGCGGTTGACTCGGTTCCACAGACTTGGCAGGTATTCACCGCCATTTATCACGGCTTTGTCAAGCAGGCCGGGATAATCATTTTCATCCTTGTAGTAGGCGGTGCTTTCTGGCTTCTGAACGCCACAGGTGCGGTTGAGGCTGGCATCAAGCGCTTCATTGTCCGGATAGGGAACAAGGATATTCTGGTGCTTGTGGCGCTGACGGTCCTCTTTTCCTTGGCGGGAGCTGTCTTCGGGATGAGTGAGGAGACTATACCTTTTGTAGGGATAGTTGTCCCGTTGGCGATCTCCATGGGATATGATGCCTCCATGGGAATGTTAGTGGTTTATGTGGCCTCAAATGTCGGATTCTCAAGCGCTTTCCTTAACCCTTTCACAGTCGGCATCGCCCAGGGGATGGCCGATCTGCCGCTTTTCTCTGGGATGGGCTACAGGCTATTCTGCTGGGGGCTTCTGACATTACTTCTGGTGGTTTTTGTGGTGATATATGCCCGGACCTTTCGACAGGCTCGGGGTCCGAATCCGGTTGGTGAGCCTGCCGAACCACAGGTTGGTGAGTCTGTCGAACCACTTACCCGCCGCCAGGCGTGGATTCTCATCGTATTGCTGCTGACCGTAGTGGCACTCATCGTCGGGGTCACCTGCTTCGAATGGTATATGCCGGAGATTACAGGCCTGTTCCTTGCGATGGGAATCATCTGCGCCATTATCGCCGGCTTCGATTCGGATCGTACGATCAAAGAGTTGATGGCTGGGGCCAAGGACATCCTTTCCGCAGCTTTGGTCGTCGGTTTCGCTTCCGGAATAATCGTTATTCTGCAGGACGGAAAGGTAGTAGACAGTGTTCTCCACGCCATGCAGGAAGGGCTTGAGGGAGGCGGGAAGTTGGGCTCCCTCAGCGCGATGTATGGTATTCAAGCAGTCATTAATTTCATCATCCCCAGCGCTACAGCCAAGGCTGCTATCACAATCCCGATAATGGCCCCGTTCGCGGACATGACCGGTGTCTCCCGCCAGGCGATGGTACTTGCGTTCCAGTTCGGTGATGGATTCACGAATATGATCACTCCCACTTCCGGAGTGCTTGTCGCTGCTCTCGCGATGGCTCGTATTCCTTATGCCAAATGGGTCAGGTGGATTTGGAAAATGGTTCTGGCACTGGTGGTGATAGGACTTTTGCTGCTCCTCCCCACAGCGCTGTTCCAGATAGCTGGTTTCTAAATCGGATTATTCCTCTATTCCTCGACGAATAGGCCGTCCCTCATGAACAGGGAGCGGTCACACATGGCCGCAAGCTCAGGATCGTGGGTGACAATGACTATAGTCTGGCCATGACGCTCACGCAAATCAAAGAACAACTGATGGATCTCGGCCTTTGTCTTGGTGTCGAGATTGCCGGACGGCTCGTCAGCGAAAAGGATGGCAGGTTCATTGACAAGAGCCCTTGCGATAGCGACCCTTTGTTGCTCACCTCCAGATAGTTCCGAAGGTTTATGATCCATTCTCTCACCAAGCCCCATCTCTTTCAGTAGGGTGGTGGCGGCAGACTTTGCGTCACGGTCCGACCGTCCCGCGATGAATGCCGGAATCATCACATTCTCAAGGGCATTGAACTCGGGAAGAAGGTGGTGGAACTGGAACACGAAACCGATTCTCCGGTTGCGGAACGCAGAGAGTTCCTTCCCTCCCAGATGCAGCACATCGGTCCCGTCAATCTCAAGGGAACCGGCATCAGGGGTGGACAGTGTCCCGAGAATCTGCAGCAGGGTGGACTTGCCGGCGCCGGAGGCGCCCATTATGGAGACGACTTCGGATTTCCCGACTTGGAAATCTATTCCTTTCAGCACCTTGAGGTCGCCGAAACTCTTCTCTATTCCTTTTGCTTCTATGATCATGATTCAAATATACTTCTTTTTTGGCATTTTCCGAAAAAAGGAATACCTTTGCAGTCCTATCGGGGTGTGGCGCAGTTGGCTAGCGCATCTGCTTTGGGAGCAGAGGGTCCCGTGTTCGAGTCACGGTACCCCGACAAATTAAAAATCGCACTTGCATCAGCAAGTGCGATTTTGTTTAATACAAGGGCTTTGTCCTGCTCGGGACAGAGCGAATAAAACTAGAACACGAAACCGAGACCGAGCTTGAGGTTGGAGCGATGGGTATTGGTCGCGTTCTCGCCCTTGTAAAGGTTCATCAAGCCATAGTCATAGCCCACGGTAATCTGGATCGCGGACACCTGGAAACCGGCACCGCCGCCGAGATAAACGTTGAACCGGTTGTAGTTATCGTTTTCATAGTTGTCGTAGTTCCTGTCAGCGCTACTTTCACCGATTCCACCTGCAAGCTTCGTGGTGGAAGCGAGGCCGTACTGGGCGGTCGGGCCGGCGAAGATGAAGAAGTTGGAGTCACTGGCGAGGTTGAGGTTGTAGTTCAGATACAGGGGGACATTGACAGCGTGCTCCGTGAAGGTGGATGAGGCGGACACTGGGATACCAAAAATAGTACCGGAGCCGCTATCCTTGTTGGTGATCATTGAGTAGTACAAACCGGGGGCGATGCCGAAACCGCCGGCGAGCGGAATGTTGAAGGAAATTCCGGCATAGGCGCCGTTGGAGTTGATGGATTTCGAGTTGGACTCGCTGAAACTCTGGGAAGAGTTCAAGTAACCCGCGTTAACGGATGTCTGGGCGAAAGCCTGGGTGCCGATCAGCATCAGGGATGCGGCCAGAAGAGTTGAGAAAAACTTTTTCATACGCTTATTATTAAGGGTTTATATGTTTCCGGGGGTATTATATATCAATAATCAAGCCACGTCCCGTGTCTTTGAGAGGTAGAATGACGGGGTGGGAATGGCCGGAATTGGGCTGATGGAAGACTATCTTAAGATTATTGTCAAAGTCCTTGAAAACCATCGGATGGCCACCATCTTCTTCGAATATCGGTTCCGGATCGCAGGTCCAAGGACCGGCTATCTTGCCGGAAACGGAGCGGGAGATAGCCACACAGTATTTGCCATTTTTGAAAGAAGACCATAAAATCAGCAATTCCCCGTCTTTGGTTTTGTACACGAAATTGCCATCAGAAACATATCCAGGCCTCGTGGTCCCGTCAGGCTCCGTCCAAGTGTTGATTGGCGAGACCCATGGGCCGTCGGAGGCTTTGAATATGGTCATTGGCTCCCCGGCCGCTCCGGAGAGATCATCCTTGAGTGGCATAAGCTCGAAAGACCCGTCCACCACTTGCACCCACTCATGACAGAATACCATGTAAGGAACCCCGTCCTCAACCCATAGGGTGCCATCCAGGGCCATATAATTCTTGGGAGTCGTCAGCTCTTTTCCGATAGGAAGAAAAGGTCCTTCAGGCGAATCGGACCGGAATACCTGTGTTCCACGATACGTGAAGGCGGGCCAGTTCTCGACACGCTCCGCCCACTCCCGGTCAGTATTCAAGGTCGCGAAAAGATACCAGGCCCCATTGTATTGATGGACCTCCGGTGCCCAGACCGGTCCGGTGATAAAGTTATCCTCCGGAACGGTGAACACCCGCTCCGGCCCCGTCCAAACCTTCAAGTCCTTGCTCTTGAAAACCTCGACTCCTCCAAGACCTTCGGCTGTGCTGGAAGAGCGATAAAGATAATAGGTCTTTGTCGATTGGTCAGCGACAATGAACGGATCCCTGCAATAGATGCTGTCAGTAGGGACGCATAGCTCCTGTGATGCGGATGCCCCTTTCCGATCCTTGCAGGATACCGACAAAGCAAGGACGGATAACAAGATTAAGACCGACTTCCTCATATACTTCTTGTGCTTGATTTCCCGATAACAACCAAAGTTACGAAAAAAAAGCGTACCATCTCGGCACGCTTTTTTTACGACAGACTACTAGTTTTAGTGTGAACTGTCACCTTTTGTCGGTTTTGCTGTTGTCGTTTTTATTAAGTTTGTGAATTTGCTGCCGGCGGAAATTCTCCTCACCAATGTAAAGCTTTGCTATCTTGTCGTTAGAGAGGATCTTCCGGTATTCAACCGTGTACTTGCGCTCAATGCCTTTGCCGGCCTCCTGGGCCTCAAGGTATTTGTCCAAAAGGGCGCCGATCTCTTTGTCATCCTTACCGCTTTCAATGCTCTTTTCCAGAGCCCTGTAAGCGTCCATGGCGAGCTTCCAGCACTGGCGTGTCTCTGACTCGGCCATATTGTAAACCGGCCAGAACTTCTCGGCCTCGGCTGATGTCAGGTCCATGGCATCGGTCAGATATGCGATCTTCTCGGCCTTCATCCTGTCCTGCCAATTCCTTTTCTGGGGAGGGTTCCCCTGTGCGCCCGCATTCCAAGCGCAAGAGATTGTGATTATGGCGATTATCGCCAGGGTTTTGATTTTTCTCATAGCCTTCTGTTAATATTGGTCACCAGCGTAAGCGAGGTGTTCAGCCCTCACTCCCGTCTCAATAAGATAATTGATGATGTCATCATCCGAGATATCTTCGACATCGAACTCTTCGACATTGTAAAAGATCTCCGGATTGGTGATTGAAACAATGTCCGCATAAGAGTTTTCTCCGTAGAACTGATCTGCGGATTGGCTCTTTGTGGTGTCCTTCAGGATAGCGTTACCGATCAGCACGATAGCGGCGAAAGAAGCGGCCAACGCAAGATATGGCCTGACTCTGCTCCATGATCCGGGATGAGCTGTGGCAGATTCAACCGGAATGGAATTAAGACGTGCTTTAAGGTCGTCAAAATAACCTTCCGGCACGCTTGGGCGATCCTTCCCGATGTTCTCGAATATGTCCTTTCCTGTTCGCATTACCGATTATTTGACAAACTATAGATAATAAGGTTTAAAATCATTTTAAATTTTTCTCAAGTGCGGCCTTTATTTTTTCCGCCGCGAAATGATAGGATGCTTTCAGCGCCCCGACGGATGTCCCCAGAATCTCTGAGATATCCTCATACGACAGCTCGTCGAACCATCTCATTATGAATACTGTACGTTGTTTTGAGGGCAGTCGCTGGACTGCTTTCATAAGGAGCCTTTGCGCCTCGTCCCCATCCACTCCGGTGTCCTCGTCTATTTTCTCCTCTAACCTGGTGGAGACGCTTTCGAAGCGCAAAGCGGAACGTATTTTCTGTTTTTGGAGAAAATTCAGGGACTCGTTGGTGGCTATCCTGTAAATCCATGTGTAAAGCTGGGAGTCGCCTCTGAAAAAGGGTAGAGAGTTCCAAATTTTCAAGAATATCTCCTGGACCATGTCGTCGGTGTCATCATGGGAACAAAGAAAACGCCGGACATGCCAGTAGAGTCTCTCACTGTACGAATCCACGATTTCAGTGAAAGCTTTTTCCCGTTGACCGGATTGGTAAAGGTCCAATATTTCCTTGTCCGTCATCCTATCATGTACTCTCTCAATCTTTCAAATGTACGACAATTTGCTTATTTTTGCAATTATGAAGCATATACGCAATTTCTGCATAATCGCCCATATCGACCATGGCAAGAGCACTCTGGCTGACAGGCTCCTGGAATTGACCAAGACCCTGTCTTCACGCGACATGGAGGCCCAGGTGCTCGACGACATGGATCTGGAGAAAGAGAAGGGCATCACGATCAAGAGCCACGCCATCCAGATGGAATATGTCTACAAAGGCGAGAAATATATTCTGAATCTCATCGACACTCCCGGGCATGTGGACTTCTCCTACGAGGTTTCCCGCTCGATCGCGTCCTGCGAGGGAGCTCTTTTGGTAGTGGACGCCTCACAAGGCATTCAAGCCCAGACTATCTCCAACCTTTACCTTGCTGTGGATCATGGGCTGGAGATTATCCCGGTGTTGAACAAAATCGACATGGAATCAGCTCAGGTTGAGGTGGTTTCCGATCAGATCGTGGATCTTTTGGGTTGTGACCATGAGGATATTTATAAAGTGTCCGCCAGGACGGGGGAGGGCATCCCGCCCATCCTGGACGCTATCGTGGAGAAGATCCCAGCCCCGAAAGGTGATCCCCAGGCCCCTCTCCAGGCCTTGATTTTCGACTCGGTGTTCAACCAGTTCAGAGGGATTATCGCATATTTCAAAGTGTTGAACGGGTCGATCCGGAAGGGTGACAAGGTCAAATTCGTGGCCACCGGGATGGAATATGACGCCGAGGAAGTAGGTGTGCTCAAGATGAAGCTTTGCCCTACGGATCAGGTCTCGACTGGTGACGTGGGTTATATCATATCCGGAATAAAGAGAGCCGTTGAGGTGAAGGTGGGAGACACCATTACCCATGCGGACCTGCCTTGCGAGAGCGCTATCGCTGGTTTCGAGGAAGTGAAACCTATGGTTTTCGCCGGAATGTATCCTGTCCAGGCTGACAAGTTTGAGGAATTGCGGGCGACTCTTGAGAAATTCCAGCTCAATGACGCGTCGTTCGTCTATGAGCCTGAGTCATCTCTCGCCCTTGGCTTCGGTTTCAGGTGCGGTTTCCTCGGGCTCTTGCATCTGGAGATAGTCCAGGAGCGCCTCTTCAGGGAGTTCAACATGGATGTGATCACGACAGTTCCCAACGTCTCTTACAAGGTCTACACGACTCAGGGCGAAGTTATCGATGTCCATAATCCCTCCGGCCTTCCGGCGCCCACCCTCATCGATCACATCGAAGAGCCATACATCCGCGCGCAGATTATCTCCAAGACGGATTTTTACGGGCCTATCATGAAGCTTTGCATGGACAAAAGAGGAACTCTTATCGGGGAGCATTACATTACCTCCGACAGGGTCGAGCTCACTTATGACATGCCTCTTTCCGAGATAGTCTTTGACTTCTACGACAAGCTTAAGTCAATATCCAAGGGATATGCCTCCTTCGACTACCATGTCATAGATTTCCGGCCTGCCAGGCTTGTTAAACTTGACATACTTCTTAACGGTGATCCCGCTGACGCGCTCTCCTCTCTTATCCATGAGGATCATGCCTATGATTTCGGGCGCAAGATGTGCGTCAAACTGAAGGAACTCATTCCTCGTCAACAGTTTGACATCGCCGTCCAGGCCGCTATCGGCGCTAAGATAATCGCCCGCGAGACTGTCCGTCAGGTCCGTAAGGATGTCACCGCTAAGTGCTATGGCGGTGATGTGACGAGGAAGCGCAAGTTGCTCGAGAAGCAGAAGGAGGGTAAGAAAAGGATGCGCCAGATCGGTACGGTCCAAGTGCCCCAAAGCGCCTTCATGGCTGTCCTCAAACTTGATTCTTAAAGAATATGTCCAAAGTAGCTATACTGGTCACTATCCATGAAGGTGACGACGGCTCCGCCGGTTGCCTGGAGGAGTGCCAGAGGCAGATTGATGCCGTGGCCTCGGAAGGGAAGTACTCTTTTTCCATATTCCTGAATGATGCCGGGGAGAAAGGATATCAGGCGGTTTGCGAGAAAGCGTCCAAAGAAGGTGCGGACTTTTTCTTGTGGCTCGACCACGACCTTGCTTTGGAAGAGGGAATGCTGGCATGCCTTCTTGAGAATTCAGAGTTCCTCCGCCATAAGGCTGTGATCGCCGGCACTGTCTCCCGTCCGGACAAGAGCCTTCTTTTCGGTGGAAGGACCCGGAGGGGGCGGCTTATTGAGCCAGATCCCATTATCCCTGTTCCTTGCCACCTGTTCGACTTGTCGATAGCCCTTGTCCCGGAATACGCTTTATCGCATATCGAAAATCCATCTGATGTCTTCCGCAGGGGCCTGCTGAATTACGGCTATGGGGCGAAACTGGCCTGCGCCGGTGTGGCGAGGATGGTGGCTCCTGGAGTGCTGGCTTCGACAAGACGGGATCCACAGATCCCTTCTTGGAAGGATCCCGAGAGTTCATTGAAGGATAAAATCATCTGGTTTTTACGCTCACTTGTCAAATAAAAACACTATCTTTATAGATTGGTTACGCCAACAAATGAATAAACACCACATAAGTTATGAAGCATCCTAAAATCGGTATCCGCCCGACCATAGATGGTCGCCAGGGCGGTGTTCGTGAGAGTCTGGAAGATAAGACCATGACCCTGGCCGCCAACGTGGCGGAACTTATCTCGTCTAACCTCAAGTACAGCGATGGCTGTCCTGTCGAATGTGTGATAGCCGACACTACGATCGGCCGTGTGGCTGAGAGCGCCGCTTGTGCGGAGAAGTTCGAGAGGGAGGGAGTCTGGGGAACCATCTCTGTCACTTCCTGCTGGTGCTACGGCTCTGAGACTATGGATATGCATCCTCTTTGGCCGAAGGCTGTATGGGGATTCAACGGCACGGAGCGTCCCGGAGCGGTTTATCTTGCCGCTGTCCTCGCCGCCCATGCCCAGAAAGGTCTGCCCGCTTTTGGTATATATGGCCATGACGTGCAGGACTTGGACGACAACTCCATCCCTTGCGATGTCGCGGAGAAGATTCTCCGTTTCGCCAAGGCTGCTGTGGCTGTCGGTGAGATGAGGGGTGAGTCTTACCTCTCCATCGGTAGTGTCACGATGGGTATCGCGGGATCTATCGTCGACTGCGATTTCTTCCAGAAGTACTTGGGAATGAGGAATGAGAGTGTCGATGAAGTGGAGATTCTCCGTCGTATGGATCTCGGCATCTATGATCCTGAGGAATATGCCAAAGCCAAGGCTTGGGTCGAGAAATATTGCATGCCGCAGGAGGGCTGGGACAAGAATCGTCCCGAGAAACAGAAAACCCGCGAGGAGAAAGACAAGGACTGGGATTTCGTCACCAAGATGACCATTATCGTGATGGATTTGCTCCATGGCAATCCTAAGCTCAAGGAATTGGGATTCAAAGAGGAGGCTCTTGGACACAACGCCATCGCCGGAGGTTTCCAGGGCCAGCGTCAGTGGACAGACTGGATGCCTAACGGAGACTTCACCGAGACCTTATTGAACACCAACTTCGACTGGAACGGCCGTCGTGAGCCGACTATCCTCGCCACAGAGAACGACTCTCTCAACGGTGCGGCGATGCTTCTCGGCCATCTGGTGACCAACCTGCCTCAGATATTCTCTGACGTGCGTACTTATTGGAGCCCTGAGGCTGTCAAGAGGGTCACTGGCAAGGAACTTACCGGCAAGGCCGCCCCGGGAATCATCCATCTGATCAACTCCGGAGCGACTACTATGGACGGTTGCGGCCAGAGTGTCGACGCTGAGGGTAAACCTGTGATGAAGACCTTCTGGGAGATGACTGACGAGGACGAGAAGAAGTGCCTCGAGAACTCATGGTGGATGCCGGCTGACCGCGATTACTTCCGCGGAGGCGGCTTCAGCATCCATTTTGTCTCGAAGGGAGATTTCCCTGCCACCATGATGAGAATCAATATTGTGGATGGTCTGGGACCTGTCCTCCAGATCGCTGAGGGCTGGGTCGTCAATGTTGAGCCTGAGATCCACGATGTGCTTGACAAGCGCACAGATCCGACTTGGCCGACCACTTGGTTCACTCCTCGCCTTGATCCCACGAAGGACGCCTTCAAGGATGTCTACAGCGTGATGAACAACTGGGGAGCCAACCATGGAGCCATTTCCTATGGCCATATCGGCGCTGACATGATCACCCTCGCCTCCATGCTGAGGATTCCTGTCTGCATGCACAATGTGGATGACGCCAAGATATTCCGTCCGGCCGCTTGGAACGCCTTCGGAATGGATAAGGAGGGCGCCGACTTCCGCGCCTGCGCCAATTTCGGTCCTATCTACAAGTAGCGGAATATGGCAAAAGATAAACTGGTGGAGAAGAAATATCTCTTCATCTTTATCCTTATCACATCACTCTTTGCCCTCTGGGGGTTCGCCAACGACATCACCAACCCGATGGTGGCGGCCTTCCAGACGGTAATGGAATTGAGCGCCGCCAAGGCCTCTCTGGTGCAGTTCGCCTTTTATGGAGGCTACGCCACGATGGCCATCCCGGCCGCTCTTTTCATCCGCAAGCACAGCTACAAGAGCGGAATACTGCTCGGCCTGGCCCTGTATGCGATAGGAGCCTTCCTGTTCATTCCCGCGGCCCAGTTCCAGCAGTTCTCGTTCTTCTGTGTTTCTCTGTATGTCCTGACCTTCGGTCTTGCCTTCCTCGAGACCACAGCCAATCCTTTCATCCTTTCCTTGGGTTCGAAGGACAACGCTACCAGGAGATTGAATCTCTCCCAGTCGTTCAACCCGATGGGTTCGTTGATGGGAATGAGCGTGGCGTCTTTCATAGTGTTGCCCCAACTCCTTTCTGACAAGCGTGACGCTGCCGGAAATATCATATTCCCGACTCTTTCCGAGGCCGAGAAGGCAAGCATCCGTCTTCATGACCTTGCCGTGATCCGTAACCCCTATGTCATTATAGGTCTGGTGGTTGTGGCGGTATTGATCATCATAGCTTTGGCGAAGGTTCCGAAGACTGACATCCAGCCGGAGCGTACAAACAGCACCGGCAAGACTCTCTCGAACCTCTGGCATAACAAAATGTACAGGGAAGGCGTTCTGACACAGATGTTCTATGTCGCAGCCCAGATCATGACCTGGACATTCATCATCCAGTACGCTGACAACCTCGGAATCAACAAGGCCACAGCTCAGACATACAACATCATCGCCATGGCTCTTTTCCTTTGCGGACGTTTCGTGGCGACCGCATTGATGAAGTATGTCAACTCCAGTAGGTTGTTGGCGATATTCGCCACAGGAGCGGCTCTGTGCGCCATCGGAGCGATAACGATAGTCGGAATGGGAGGTCTCTATTGCCTTATGGGAATCAGTGCTTTCATGTCGCTGATGTTCCCGACCATCTACGGTATCGCCCTTGAGAATGTGGATGCCCAGGACGCCAGTCTCGGAGCCGCCTTCTTGGTGGAAGCTATTGTGGGTGGGGCGATTATGCCTCCTCTGCAGGGTATGATTATAGATCAGGGAGTGATTTTCGGCCATCCTGCGGTCAATGTGTCATTTGTCCTGCCGCTTATTTGCTTCGTGATAGTCTTGATCTACGGATTGAGGTCTTACAAGGCCAGGCGACAAGTCACAGCGAGCTGATAACACCAAGGCATTCGACGAGGAGGCTCACCGCCTTGTCGTTCAGATTAATCAGAAGATCCGGACATATTCCGGTCCCGGACAGTGCGATCGTGGTTACTGAAAGTACCATGACCGCGCTTGTCAGTGGCAGGGCGGTAAGGTTTGTTATCAAGAAGTATTTCGGGAAGGTGTGAAAACGGTACCAGGCTAGGGGAGAGGTAAATACTTGACAGGAAAGGGAGAGGGCGGCGCCTTTCCATAGTCTCCTCATGGGGTCGATCCTTCCGGCGAATCCATCTCCTTCCGGATACATCTTTTCCAGCCAGGGATAGATGAATGTTATTCCGGCCATCGCCAGATAAGATAGCTGGAAGCCGAGGGAAGATATTACTTCCGGTTTGAGGGCCAGTTGGATGGTCAATGCGGTGAGAAGGATGTTGGCGGGATTCCGTTCCCTTCCGAGCAGTCGGGCTGTTTCTCCGATTGTGATGTAAAGGAATGCCCTGACTATTGACGGGGAAGCTCCGGTCATCAATGTGTAAAAACCGGCGGCTCCAATGGTCAGGAGGAATCGCATTCTCTTGGCTCTGGGACTGTTGCCAAGCGGGGCAGTCAACCTGGCGAGGATAAGGTAGAGTATTCCAAGATGCAATCCGGACAATGCGAGAATATGTGAAGCCCCACTTGCCCTGAATATGTTGACGGTAGCCTTGTCCAGGCCGCTCCGGTCCCCGGTCAGCAACGCTTTGACAAGAGGTCCGGTTCCGGAGGAGGGGTATGGGATGTTGTCAATCAGGCTCTTAAGTTGTTCTCCTTTAATGGAGGCAACTCTTGCCAGATACCCTTTGGGAATAGGGATCCCGTCTCCGATAATTGAATTGACGGAGCAGAACAATCCGGTGAAGAGGAAAAGCAAAAGGAATGCGAAGCGGTTTGGTTTTTTGCTGCTCGATTTAAGGAATATGACCACCGAGAGAGTCGGAATCGTCATCGAGAGGCAACATGGGATAGCCAATGGAGTGACTTTGATATATTCAGCCAAGATAGCTCCGGCGGCCACGCCGGCGGCGAACATCATCCCTATCCCCACGATCTCTCCTGAGTCCTTCATAGCCAGTTTTCTTATTTTTGTAAAAATAGCTATTAATTTCGTATCTTTGTCATTCTGAAACTTTTTATTTTTTAGGATAATGATCATTCTGGTTATCAATTGCGGAAGTTCCTCGATCAAGTACCAACTGCTTGACATGCGGAGCGATGATATCTATGACCTGATGGCCAAGGGCATAGTGGAGAAGATCGGACTCGAGTCCGGCAGGCTGGTTCACACACCTATCGGTAAGGATAAGGTTGTCAAAGATTTGCCTATCCCTGATCATACAGTCGGAATGCAGCTTGTGCTTGACGCCCTTGTGGACAAGGATTACGGTGTGCTCCAGTCGTTCGATGATATCGAGGCTGTCGGCCACAGGATTGTTCAGGGTGCCGACTTCTTCTCAGGTAGCGCTATCGTGGACGAGGATGTCCTTTCCAAGATCGATTACTGCTGCGACTTCGCACCCCTCCACAACCCTGCCCACCTGCTTGGTATCAGGGCTTGCCAGGAGGTTCTCCCAAATGTGCCGCAGGTGGTCACCTTCGACACCGCTTTCCATCAGACAATGCCTCCGCAGGCTTACATGTATGGCCTTCCTTACGAATATTACGAGAAGTATCATATCCGTCGTTACGGAGCCCACGGTACAAGCCACCAGTTTGTCGCCCAAAAGGGCGCGAAGATGGTTGGTCTGGACATCAACGATTCCAGGATCGTCACATGCCACATCGGTAACGGTAGTTCCATCACCGCTATTCATAACGGCAAGTCTATCGATACCTCCATGGGTCTTACCCCGCTGGAGGGCCTTATCATGGGCACTCGCTGCGGTGATGTCGATCCTAACGCCATCCTCTTCATCATGAAGAAGGAAAACATCTCACCGGATGATATGTACACCCTCGTCAACAAGAAGAGCGGTTTCCTCGGCGTTTCACAGAGGACTTCAGACGCCCGTGAGATGGATGAGCTGGCCAATGGAGGCGACTTCAAGGCGAAACTCGTCCTGAAGATGCTTTCATTCCAGATGATCAAGTATATCGGCGCTTACGCCGCCGAGATGAACGGCTTGGATGCCGTGTTCTTTACCGGTGGTATCGGAGAGCATAACAGCCGCCTGCGTCGCAGGGTCTGTGAGAACCTGACCTTCCTCGGTCTCCAATTCGACTATGAGGCCAATACCGCATGGGGTGAGGACACTATCATCTCCCTTCCTGAATCGAAGATCAAGGCCGCTCTCGTCACTACCGACGAGGAGCTTGTGATAGCCAGAGACACCATGCACCTTGTGCAAAGTATTGAGGAATAAACTGATAATCAATCAAATATTATGATCACTAAATTCGCTGATGTGTTTGCGGAGCTCAAAGAGAAGGGCATCTGCAAGAAAATGGTAGCGGCTTGGGCCGTGGATGAGCACACTATCGAGGCTTGCGCCAAGGCTTCTGAGATGGGCTTCGTGAAGGTCACTTTGGTCGGTGACAAGGAGCTTATCGCCGCCACTTGCGCCAAGCTTGGCATCGACATGGAGCAGTTTGACATTGTCAATGAGACTGTCGAGCTGAAGGCTGTCGCCAAGGCTGTCCAGATGGTTCATGATGGTGATGGTGATGTGCTTATGAAGGGACTCTGCTCTACCGACAAGTTCCTGCGCGCCATCCTCAACAAGGAGACCGGACTTCTTCCTCCTAAGGGTGTCCTGAGCCACGTCGGTATCATCGAGAACCCTAATTACCATAAGCTCATGTTCCTTTCCGACATGGCTGTGATTCCTCTTCCTGATTTCCGCCAGAAGGTGAAGATAGCCAACTATTTGGTTGGTGTCGCCAAGTCTTTCGGAATCGCGAAACCGAAGATAGCTTTCATTGCCGCCTCTGAGCAGATGCTTGATTCTATGCCCGCTTGTATCGAGGCCGCCCAGCTCGCGAAGATGTGCGATCGTGGTCAGATCAAGGGTTGCGTCGGTGACGGCCCTCTGGCTTTGGATGTCGCTATCGATGAGGAGTCTGTGCAGATCAAGAAGCTTGTCAGTCCCGTCGCTGGTGACGCTGACTGCTTGCAGTTCCCGAATATCGAGTCCGCCAATGTTTTCTGGAAGACCAATTCCAAGTTGGCTACTGGTGTGCGTCAGGCTGGAATGCTGGTTGGAACAACAGCTCCTTGTGTGCTTGCCAGCCGCGCTGACAGTGTCGACACCAAACTGAACTCCATAGCCGAGGCGGTGATGTTCGTCAATAAATAAAGCGCATTAAGCGCCAAGAGACCTTCCCTCCTTGAACCGCCGCTTCGCGGCCCCTCCCTAAAGGGTCCCTCCCTCTTAACGTGCCGAGGGTGGCAGTGGTTCAAGGGGGGAAGGTCTTTTGGCTTCTAGTCTTTATAGAAAAGGTTTCGCTTCGGGAATTTGATGGAGAAGGAAGAGCGGAGGTCTTCGAAGAGTTCAGTGGTGAACTTGGCGAGTCCGGGGCCTTTGTAGGTGCTGGTGTTGGCGATGAATATCCAGCACTCCCCGTCGGGGAAGTATTTCACAAGGGCTGTGGTGCCGGCGAAAGAACCGGTGCGGGTCCATTCCCCGGTGGGCTTGGTGTCGTTCCATCCCAAAGAATATGTGTCCGGGTCGAAGTATTCCGTCATCGCGTCCACGCTCTCTTTGGTAATTAAATCCGGCACCTCCGGCTTGCCGTCTATAGAGGCCACCAGCAGAGCAAGCTCCGGGGTGGAGCCTACCCATGCTCCCGCTCCCAGAAGGCCGGAAACGTCATTCCCGCCATAACTGCGGGTCACCTTGCGTCCGCTGTTATTGAACTCATCCACGGGCTGGTCGTCTTTCTGGACATAGTAGCGGACTTCGCCAGGATGCTTGTCGGCATAGTAGTTACCGGCCAGTTTGAAGTTCACACAGCCGATCGGGTGGAACACTTTCTCCTGGATGAAGTCCTCATATTCCATCCCGCTGACTTTCTCGATGACCATCGAAAGCGCCAGGTAACCGTAGTTGGAATATTCCTGGAAAGTGCCAGGCTCGAATGCGAGGGCCCGTTTCAGTTGCAACACCGTAAGTTGCTCTTTGGTAGGTACTTCCTTCCAGGCGTTCTGAGACATTATCCATCGTGTCGAGAACATCGGGTCACCTCCCTTCTTGGAGAAACCTCCCTTGTGGCGGAGAAGGTCCTCGACAGTGATCTTCATGTAAAGAGAGTCAGCTATAGCGGCGTTGTAAAGTGAGTCGTCCAGGATTCCGCCAGGGCCAAACACCTGGTCGTCAAGCCTTAAGAGTCCCTTCTCCTCCAGTACCATGATTCCGACTGCGGTGATAAGTTTTGAAACAGAGGCCATCCTGAGGATGTGGCCTGGAGTCATGGGCTCTTTTTCGTCAGCCCAGCCATAGCCTTTGGAAAAGAGCAGGGAGTCGTTCCGCATTACGGAAAGTGATGCTCCCCGAAGCCCCCAGTAAGTCATGTAGTCCTTGACTTTCTTGTCGAATCCATTAAGGACAGAGGTGTCAGACATCTCGTTGGTGAGGGTCTCGTTGAGGTTGACCGGGATCCTGTGGATCTCTTTCTCTTTTTTGCCGAAACTGGAGGTTATTGCCACGATGGCAAGGGCGGCCAATGTCAGAAAGGCCGCCGCAAGAATTCTCGCTCTTTTTGACATCCTCATACTCGTTTAAGTGTCAGATAATAAGCCCGGCCCTTTTCCCGAAATCGATAATGAGGTCTGCGGTGCCTTGTATTCCCAAAATCGACGAATCTACGCAAAGGTCATAGTCCGATGCGGCTCCCCAGTTTCCGAATGAAAAGAAATTGTAATATGACTCTCTGGACTTATTCTTTTTCTCCATCATGTCCCTTGCTTCATCCTCAGCCAGTCCTGTCCTTTCCATTATCCTCTTTATCCTGGCCGCCTCGGGAGCGGAGATGAACACGTCGAGGCATCTCTTGTCCCTGAGAATATAGTTTGAGCAGCGGCCAACGAAGATGGCTGGCCCCTTCTCGGCGATTCCTCTTATGACTTCACTCTGGATCCTGAACAACTCATTGTCCCCCACATAGTTCTGGGAACTGCCGAACCTCTCGGCGCCGAAGAAAGAGAAAAGATTGAAGAAACTTCTTTTCTCGTCGCTACGCTTGAACAGTTCTTTGCTGAAGCCACTTTCCTCGGCGGCTTTTGAAATAAGCTCACTGTCGTAAACCTCGATTCCCAACGCCAATCCGATCTTCTCCGCGACTTCCTTTCCGCCGCTACCGTACTGACGTCCGATGTTTATTATGTTATGGTTCTGGCTCATTGTCTATCGTTGTTTGATCTGACTTCCGAGTATGGTGGGCTCATCTCCGTCCTGAAGTTTGCTGAACTTACGGAACAGATTGTAGATGAGGATGAAAGTAGTAAGGCATGCCAGCAGGTCCGAGGCTGGAAACGCAAAGAATACCCCTCGAATATCCATAAATAATGGAAGGACGTAAATGAGGGGAACGAGGAAGAGAAGCTGCCTGGACAGTGATAGGAAGATAGACTTCCCGACCATCCCGAGGCTTTGGAAGAAGTTGGTGGAAACCATCTGCCAGCCTACGAGGCATACTACAGGATTCATGGCTCGGATACCCTTGTCGGCCAAGTCCACAAGCTGGGGGTCGTTCGTGAATATCCCAACCATCAGGCTCGGGAAGAACTCGGAGGCGATAAACCACAACACGCACACTCCAGTGGCCCATAATGCCGTGAGTTTGAACACCTTCTTGACTCTTGAATACTTCAGCGCCCCGAAATTGTACCCCGCGATCGGCTGCATTCCCTGGTTGAACCCCATGACAACCATTATAAACAGGAAGTTGATCCTGTTGACGATCCCGTATGCTCCGATAGCCAGGTCACCACCGTACTTCAGCAACTGCTGGTTGATGAACATAGTGACAATGCATGCCGCTGAGTTCATAAGAAAAGGACCCATTCCAATAGCCAGGGAGTCCTTCGCTATCCTCCAGTCGAGCTCGAAGACCTTGCGGGGGAGCCTCATCACATTTTCCTTCCTGGTGAAATATCGGAGGCTGTAGGAGAGCGCCATCGCTTGGCAAAGGACGGTGGCGATCGCGGCACCTTGTATTCCCAATCCAAAGACGAAAATGAAAATCGGGTCGAGGATTGTGTTGGAGATTACGGTGAAGAGGGTTAGTCCCATCGCCAGGCGTGGGTTACCGGATGAACGGATGAGCGCGTTAAGACCGAAATACAGGTGGGTGATGACGTTGCCGACGAGAATCACCGTCATATACTCCCGGGCGAAAGGAAGGGTGTTGGCGCTGGCGCCGAAGAAGGTCAGGATCGGATTTAGGAAGATGAGACAGACCGCGGCGAAAACAACTCCGGTTATGCAGTTGAGGCTGATATCGTTGGCGAGTACCTTGTTGGCGGTCTCATAGTTTCTCTGACCGAGAAGTACTGAAATGAGTGTGGCGGCTCCAACTCCCACAAGTGTGCCGAGAGCTGTGCTGAGGTTCATCAGCGGGAAACTGACCGCCAGTCCCGAGAGGGCAAGGGAGCCGTATTCTGGAATATGTCCGATAAAGATGCTGTCGACCATATTGTACAAAGAAGAAGCGGTCATGGCGATGATGCCAGGGACCGCATACTTCTTTAGCAATTTGCCTACACTTTCGGTACCTAATTCTATGGGTGCCGTTTGGTTGTTGGACATATTGACCTCCTTGGCTCTATTATTCCGGTTCAGCGACTACCTCGATTTCGAATACAATCGGACAAAACTTAGGGATCGAGGGGGCTTTCCCACTATAACTATAGCCTAACTCAGAGTAGAAAGCGCATATAACTTTCTCAAAAGGCCTCAATTTGGAAAGGGCGAGGGCGAATCCGTCGACCACAGTGGTGCCCTCCTCCGCCGGGGTGGAGGATATTGTGACAGTCGTGTAATCGCTTTCGCTGGCGGGGTGGACCACCATCGGGGCGTAGTCTCTTGCGGAATTATAGATCTTGTGGACCTTGGCCGTGTCCTCTATTGTGGTGTCGAAGACTTTTCCGTTCAGGAGGCGACCGGTGTAGTTGATATAATATGTGGTGTCACCACCGAATGTCTCGTCAGAGGTTGGCTGCTTAAGAGTCCTGCAATAGTATCCGAACTTCGTGGAATCAACACCAGCCATGTTGGTGGCCACGAACTTCTGGAGATTGCCGATCTGCCATTGGATAATGTCATCGGTCTTGTCGGTTATGGTGACGGTGTATATCGCGTTCGTCCCGGAACCATTTTGTTCGTATTCCTCGGCGGTCTTGTAATCAAGGTTGACATTAAGCCAGCTGGGAATCAAGGCTTTCCTCGTGCCTCCGATCCTCATTCCGTCAAACATGTCGATCACACCGGCGGTGGTGTAATTCCTGTTCAGGAAGAAGATGTCAGAGCCATAATAATTTGCCTCGGAGAACGTGCCCAGTTGTTTGGAGACTGTCTCGTAAGTGGTTGAACTGATATTGCCGTCGAGGTCGGTTACAGTGCAGTCGGCGATAACATATAAGTCCTTGTCAGTCAGAGCCGCACCTGTTCCGGGAGTGTCCTCAAGGATGTATACTCCAAGCCCCGAGGCACTAGCATTGGGATGGTTGACCTTGACCCATGCCTCAATGAATGCCTTTGCCATGCCGCTGGTATCGACAGAGCTTTCTTTCGCGCATCCGGCTGTAAAAGCCAGGATAATGGCGGAGAATCCGCAAGCGGCAAATGTCTTGAGTTTATTTATATTCATATTCTTCATTTTCAATCTAGTCATTGCTGACGCTCTTTATCCACAGCCTGTAGGCTAATGCTGAGTGGGCGGGCACGTTGGCTATTTTCTTTTTACCGAAACCACGTTTGCCGCTGAAAAGCACATAACATTCGTCTCCGCCTTTCACTCCGACAAGCCCGTTCTTCAGACCTTCAACGATCTCATCCTCACCCAATTTGATGGTGGTGATGGCGAAAGCGGTTGTGTCGGTCGTGGACCATCTTTGCGAGTTTGCGAAAGACTCGTTGTTGGTCGCGAACATGGTCGATTTGTCGAGGGAGGCGCTGGTGATATAGTACCCGGCGTAGTAAAAAGCCACGGCCCCGTTCTCCGAAAGAGGAGTGCCTTCGCCATGGACTACGGTCACCCTTATCGAACCATTATTTGACTCTACGGTGGCGTCGTTATTATTTCTTGTCAGGTTTGTGACCAGACTCTCGATCTTTTTTTCTTGTCCGTCATATAAAGAGTCAAGCTGCTTATCCCCACAAGAAGTGGCGATAAACGCTATTAATACTGAAATCGATATGACGACCAAATATCTCATTTGCCGAAAAACTCCCTAGTCACTTTCAATATGTATGCCTTTGCCCCTTCCGGGGAAGGAATATCTTCAGGAAAATATAATCTGCCACCCGCGGCCATCTCATGACCACCTCCGTGAAAGTATTCGCAGGCGAACTTGTTCGCCGATACTCCTCGCTTGGATCTTACGGAGACCCTGAATCTGCCTTCCTCTTCGGTCAGGAAAACGCTGAGTCCGACCCGGTCCACGGCAAGGGGAAGGTTGACGAAACCCTCACTCTCACCTTGCCGAAAATCGAACCTCTCCTGGTCAGCCTTGTTGAGAATCATTATCGCGGCTCCTTCAGGAGTGATCTCAAGGTTATCCTTGAGAAGGAATCCCATCAACCTCAGCCTGTTCTCACGGTAGTTGTTGTAGAGATCGGCAAGAATCCTGTCCCTGTCGACTCCGGCAGCTATCAATTCAGAGGCCATTACCATAGTTCCGGGAAACACTGAGTTGGCGAAATTGTTCGTGTCAGTCGTCATTCCTGTCATCAAAGCTTCCAAGACTATCATGGGAAGCTTGGTGAGGTCTCCGGAGACATCAGGCATCTCTTTCAATATCCCGAACAGAAGCTCGCAGGTAGAGGAGGTCATCGTCTGTGAAAACACCATTGAGAACGAATCGCTGTCTGGATTCAAATGATGATCTATCAACACCTTGGGAGCTGCTGAAGACTTTACTGAAGCCTCTATTCCGGGGTTGGTCCTTGAAAGTGAGCTGCAGTCAAGGCAGAACAGCAGGTCGCTCGAAGAGATCCTGTCTTCCACGGCTGTTCCCTCATCGCAAGTCAATACGGAATCATCCCAGAAACCATTGAGAATGAATCGTAAAGACTCCGGAACACTATCTGGCACCACCAATACGGCATCCTTGGCGTGTAGTTCCCTAAGGTACCCGACAAGCGCCAAGCCACTTCCCAAGGCGTCTCCGTCCGGGTGGGTATGAACGGCCACCGATATACGGGTAGCGGCGGTCACCAGATTGTAAAGGTCTTTGATATTATCCATTCGCGGGAGCAAAAATACGAATAATATTACAAATATTATATTGCATTTCATAAATCAATTTTCTAACTTTGTCCAGAATTGGCGGCTTGTCGGTTCATGGTTATGCAAATCATAAATTTTTAGTATAATGAATAAGATTCTGAAAACGATTCTCAGCATCGTGCTTGCGCTTCTCTGCGTTTTCCTTGTTTACAAGATCTACCAAGGTGTCATGGAGCCTGTGAGGTTTGAGCATGATGTCAACGCCAGGAAGAAAGTGGCCATCCAGCAGCTCAAGGACATCCGCGACCTCCAAGTCGCTTACAAGAGCGTCAATGACAGGTTCACCGCTTCCTTCGACACTCTAAAGCAGTTCTACAACACAGGTGAGATGATTGTTCTCATGCAGATCGGCTCGAAGGACGATTCCCTCGCCATGGCTCACACCAACGAGGTTAAGAAGGCCAAGAAAGGCAAGATCACAGACGCTGACCTTTACAAACTCTATCAGGAGGGCGACAAGAATCTCGTTTTCTCCATCCAGAACAAGATCGCTGTCAAGGACACTCTGTTCAAGCACAGGGATGACTTCAACATCAACACCATCGATAAGATTCCTTTCGCCGTTGGTGAGTATGGTGCCGCAGAGGTCACTGACATTGAGATGGATGCTACTGTTAAGAAGGTCTCAGGTGTCGATGTGCCTCTTTTCGAGGCCAAAATGCCTTACAAGAGCCTTCTCAACGGGTTGAACCATCAGCTTATTGTCAACCTCATCGCTGAGCGCGAGGATCTCGGCCAGTATGAGGGTCTTCAGGTCGGAAGCATCACCGCACCGAACAACAACGCTGGTAACTGGGAGTAGTCTCGTGCATGTCACGTCACACTCCTAAGGTAGCGCTTGTTCCTTCCGCGTTCTTTGACCCGGCATCAGCCCGGGATGTGTTGTCGCGGACGGTGGCGTTGGACCAGGAAGATAAAGTTGAATACATCAGTTTGCCGGAGTACTCCGCTGAACTGGTGTATTCTCTTTTTGATGAAGATTATCCTGAAATGTATTATCTCCTGAAGAAGCTCCCTGAGATTGCGGAATACAACAAGATTCTGGCATCTTATGGGGACGGAGTCTTGACGTTGGTCATCTCCCAAGGAGATAACCTATTGCTTGCCAACACCTTCCAAGCGGCCGACTTTACCACTGCGGAGTATTTCCTCTTTATGGCCGTAAAGAAATTACAGCTTAATCCTGAGGTTTCCACAGTCTCTTTTATGACTCCTTTGTCGGGAGAGGAGGAGATGTCTCTTTACCGTTATTTCAAAGCGGTCGAGTCGTTATGAGGATCATCGGCGGCCGTTTAAAGGGCAAGTCAATCAATCCGCCCGCGGGTTATAAGGCGCGTCCCACCACGGATTTCGCCAGGGAGGGCCTATTCAATATTCTTAATAATGAATATGAGTTCGAGGATTTGAAAGTCCTTGATCTTTTTGGTGGTACTGGAGCCGTTGCCTTCGAGTTCGCCTCACGAGGAGCATCCAGGGTTTATTCTGTCGAGATGGCCAGGGAGAACGCTTCTTTCATCAAGACTGAGGCCAAGCGCCTGGGACTTGACAATGTCACGATGGTAAGGGACAATGTGTTCGACTTCCTGGATATCTGCCATGAGAAGTTCGACATCATATTCGCTGATCCTCCTTATGCTCTCGAAGGTCTTGAGACTTTGCCTGACAAGGTGTTCTCTCGTGATATCCTTCATCCAGGGTGTTATTTCATCCTCGAGCATGGCGACGAGCATTCTTTCACAGACCACCCGCGATTCAAAAAAGAGAAGCGCTACGGTCGAGTGCACTTCTCTTTCTTCGAATAGATTTCCACCGGGGTCTTAAACCCCGGTTTTTTATTTGACGAGATTCCCGAGGATTGAACGGGTTATCTCACGTGTGATAGTCCTTGTGGCGGCTGAGGTGGCATTCTTGACGACCTTCCCGGCGCTGTCCTTCGTGGTGGTCTTGGACTTCTTGCCGGTCACCTTGTTGGAGACCTCGTTGCCGATCGCGGTCGCGGCGGTGGCTGTAACAGCAGTGATGACGGCCTTTACGACCTTGCTCATCACGCTGTTCTTCTTCTTGGTCGTTGTGACCTTGGGAACCTTTGCCGCTTTTGTGGGTTTCTCGGCCTCAACCTCTACGGGAGCGGTGTAACCCTTGCCTTTGCCTTTCTGGGGCTCCTGTTGCTGCTTTGCCTCAGCTTCTTTCTCGGCCATCAACACCTCGAAAGCGCTCTCACGCTCAACCAGCTTGTCATATTTGCCGTAGACCCTGGACTGGTTGATAATCTGGGTCCTTTGTCCCTCGGAAATCGCTCCGATCTGGCTGAGAGGGAACAGTATCTTTGCCTTTTCCACCATGCTGGGGGCTCCCTTCTCATCGAGGAAGGACACGAGCGCCTCACCAGTCTCGAGGCTGGTGATAGCCTCATAGGTGTTGAATGAGGGATTGGTCCTGAATGTGTCAGCGGCGACCTGGACGGCCTTCTGGTCCCTGGGGGTGAAAGCCCTCAAGGCGTGCTGGACACGGTTTCCGAGCTGTCCGAGGATGGTGTACGGGATATCGGTCGGACTCTGGGTGACGAAATAGACACCCACACCCTTGCTTCGCACAAGGCGGACTACCTGTTCGATCTTGTCAGTCAAGGCCTTGGAAGTGTCGTCAAAGAGCATGTGGGCCTCGTCGAAGAAGAAGACCAGTTTGGGTAGATCCATATCACCGACTTCGGGCAAGGTCACGTAGAGCTCGGACAACAGCCAGAGAAGGAAGGTGGAATAAAGCTTCGGCTTGAGCATCAGCTTGTCAGCCGCCAGGACACTCATCACTCCACGGCCGCCCTCGGTGGCGAGGAGGTCGTAGATGTCGAAGGAGGGCTGGCCGAACAGTTTGTCGGCTCCCTCATTCTCAAGGGTCAGCAGAGCCCTCTGGATGCCTCCGACGGAGACGGAAGCGATATTTCCGTAGACTTGGGAATACTCAGAGGCGTGCTGTGAGATGTAGGTCAAGCATGCTCTCATGTCCTTGATATCGTCCAAAAGGAGACCCCTCTCGTCGGCGATCCTGAACATTATGTTCAAAACACCTTCCTGGGCGTCAGTCAGGCCGAGGATACGGGTGAGAAGCTGAGGTCCCATCTGGGAGATAGTACACCTCATCGGGTGGCCCTGCTCACCGAACACGTCATAGAAGCGTACCGGACAGCTTTGGAACTGGGGATTCTCGATCCCGAACTCGGGCATTCTCTTCTCTATGAATCCGCTGGTTCTTCCGGGTTGGGATATTCCGGAAAGGTCGCCTTTCATGTCCGCCATGAAGCAGGGGACACCGGCCTGGCAAAAGCTCTCGGCCATGACTTGGAGTGTGACGGTCTTGCCGGTACCGGTCGCACCAGCCACAAGTCCGTGTCTGTTCGCCATCTTCCCGACAATCGAGAGAGGCCCATTTTCGCAGTGGGCTATCCAAAGCCCGTGGTTAGAGTCGTACATATCTGATAATTAATTTATTATTTGTCATCCAGTTTGTTGTCGTGACGCATTTTCATGGCGCTTAGTATGAAGCCGCAGATGGCGAATGTGATAAGCCCGATCCAAGGAGCCGTGGCCGGGTTGACCCTGAAGCCTACCTTGTCCACAAGGATGAAGGTGAGGCTGACCGCGGTCATGAAACCGGCGGGAATACCGCTGATGAGATATCGCGGTCCTTTTTTGTTATTCAAGAGATAGACCGTCACAGCCCAGAGGGTGAAGACAGCCAAGGTTTGGTTCGCCCATCCGAAGTATCTCCAGATCGTATTGAAACCGTTTGAGTCGGCCAGGTTGAACCATAGCAGCAGTCCGGTCACAACAAACAGAGGAATACTTATAAAGAGTCTGTTACGTACAGGTTTCTGGTCGAGTTTGATGAAGTCCGCCACAATGAGTCTTGCACTCCTGAGCGCAGTGTCTCCGCTGGTGATAGGGGCGGCGACCACTCCGAGGATCGCGAGAATGCCTCCGAATATTCCGAGCCAGGTCTTGGACACCGTGGTCACCACTGTCGGGGCCGCGGCGGTCATGTCCGAGCCACACTCGGCGGCTCCTCCGTCGAAGAAGAAATATGAGGAGACCGCTGCCCAGACAAGGGCTACCATTCCCTCGGTGATCATGGATCCGTAAAATACGGGACGGCCAAGTCTCTCGTCCTTAAGGCACCTTGCCATAAGCGGGCTTTGGGTGGCGTGGAAGCCACTGATGGCGCCGCAAGCGATGGTGATGAAAAGGCAAGGGAATATGGGCTGTCCTGTGACTCCCACCGAAGGGCCTCTATTGCCAAGTCCGTCCCATAACTCGGGAATCGAAGGCCATTTGATGAACAGTCCGATCAGCAGGGATATGGCCATGAAAATCAAGGCGAAGGCGAAGAGGGGATATATCTTTCCGATTATCTTGTCGATAGGGAGCATCGTCGCGACGATGTAATAAACGAATATGGCTCCTATCCAGATCATCATTGCCTTGGTTGTGCCGTCACCGGCGATGTCGCCAAGGATGATGGCCGGACTGTACACGAAGACAGCCCCGACAAGGACCAGCAGAAGCAGGGTGAAAACAAGCGCCACCTTCTTGGTCCCCTGACCGAGGAAGTCTCCCACAATCTCAGGGAGTCCCACGCCGCCTTTCCTGACAGAGAGCATTCCGGACAAATAGTCATGGACAGCCCCGGCGAAAACGCATCCCAACACTATCCAGAGATATGATGCCGGGCCGAATTTGGCTCCCATAATGGCACCGAATATCGGTCCGGTTCCGGCAATGTTGAGGAACTGGATCATAAACACTTTCCAAGTGGGCAGAGCGACATAGTCCACTCCGTCCGCTTTGGCGATGGCTGGGGTGGGGCGGTCACTGTCAGGTCCGAAAACTTTCTCCACGAATTTGCCGTAGAGGAGATAGCCCAGTACAAGGGCTATGAGACATAGGATTAATGAAATCATATCATACAAATTTAATAAATATTCCTTGTAATCAATAATAATATTGGCATGCTGACTTTTTGCCGCGAATTGAGTATATTTGTGGTTAGCGCTTGACAATTTAACACCACATGATAATGAGATACAAAATCATCACCTCGATCGCGGCGATTCTAGCTGTGGCAGGTACTCTTTCAGCCCAGCAGTGGGCTCCTGCGGGAGACAGGATCAAGACAAAATGGGCCGAGGAAGTGTCCCCGACCAATGCCCATCCCGAGTATCCCCGTCCTCAGATGGTCCGTTCCGAATGGCAGTCTCTCAACGGCCTCTGGGATTACGCCATTACCCCGAAGTCAGAGCCTAGACCCGCCAAATTCGACGGGAAGATCCTGGTTCCTTTCGCCGTAGAGTCCTCACTTTCCGGTGTCGGCAGAAAGGTGACTCCGGATGATGCCCTTTGGTACAAGACCACTTTTACAGTCCCTTCCGCATGGAAAGGCAAGAGACTGATGCTCAATTTTGACGCTGTCGATTGGAAGACCGTGGTTTACGTCAATGACATTCAGATCGGTTCCCATACAGGTGGTTACACTCATTTCTCTTTTGACGTGACTCCTTATCTCAAGAGCGGGGCCAACTCCCTTGTCTTGAAAGTCGAGGATGCTACCGACAATGATTTCCAGCCTCGCGGGAAACAGGTGTCCAAACCTTCAGGAATATGGTACACAGCCGTGTCAGGTATCTGGCAGAGCGTATGGATGGAGCCTGTGGCCCCTGCCCATGTGACCGATTACAATGTGGTCTCAAGCATAAAAGAGAAAGCCATCAATGTCACGGTTGACGCCGAAGGTGTCCAGGAAGGTGATGTGATTAAGGTTTTCCTCCTCAACGGAGGCATCGGGTATTCCACAGAGACCGCTAATGCCGCGAAGCCCGCTACTGACGGATTGTATGCGGTACTTGCTTCCGGGATGACAGTCCCTGGCGGGACGGTGACCCTTAATGTCAGGGATCCCAAACTTTGGTCCCCTGATTCTCCTTACCTCTATGGTCTTGATATCCAGATTCTCAGGAATGGCAAGGTTATAGACCGGGTGGCCTCTTATACAGCCATGCGTGAGGTCGGCGCATTCAGGAAGAATAGCAACACTAAGCTCATGGGGCTTAATGGAGAGGGCCTGTTCCAGCTTGGACCTCTTGACCAGGGTTGGTGGCCGGACGGGCTCTATACCGCACCCACGGATGAGGCTCTCAAATTCGATATCCAGAAGACAAAAGACTTCGGATTCAACATGATCCGCAAACACATTAAGGTTGAGCCTGACCGTTGGTTCTATTATTGCGACCAAATAGGAATCATTGTATGGCAAGACATGCCTTCTTTCGGAGTCAGTAAGAAGTGGGGCATGTACTATTATGGAGAGGGTGAGGATTTCCCGGCCACACCCGAGGCTAAGGCCAATTACTACAAAGAGTGGACGGAGATAATCAATCAGGTCAAGAAGTTCCAATGCATAGCTGTCTGGGTGCCTTTCAACGAGGCTTGGAGCCAATTTGACACCAAGGATGTAGTCGCCTACACCAAGAAACTCGATCCCACCAGGCTTGTCAACCAGTCTTCAGGTGGTAACTGGGAGGAAGGTGTCGGTGACATCCTTGACAACCATCACTATCCTTATCCCGCTTTCAGGATGTGGGACAAGAACATGATCAACGTTTTGGGTGAATATGGTGGAATCGGCCTACCTGTCGAGGGACATCTCTGGCAGGAGGACAAGAACTGGGGATATGTCCAGTACAAGAATGGGGACGAAGTCCTGGCTGAGTACGCTTCCTTCGCCGAGCAACTCAAGCAGCTTATCAAGCAGGGTTGCAGCGCCGCGGTCTATACCCAGACAACCGATGTGGAAATCGAGATCAACGGTCTGATGACTTATGACCGTAAGGTCATCAAGATGGATGAGAAGAAACTCCGCACCGTCAACGAGGGCATAATCAAGTCAATGCCACTCAAATAAACTGTTCAATTATGGATATGAAGAATAAACGCTATGCCCTGCTGGTGCCTACCAGCATGGGCTTGCGTGTTACGCCGGAGAACGGGCAGCCTGTCCAGTCGAGTGATGTCCTGCACCTTCAGGCAACCAGTGCCGAGACTAATGTAGCGAGCATTTCATCGTATCTCGGCCTTCCGGTCAAGGTGTTGACCACCTTTGTTGAGGGAAGCCCTTTCGCCGCGTTCATAAAGGCTAACCTGCGTTCACGCGGGATGGATTTCGAAGGGCCTGAAGTCCCTCAGGGAGGTCCTTGGGGATATCGTCACCAGATCAATGTGGCGGACAGCGGCTACGGTTCCCGTGGCCCGAGGGTTTGGAACGACCGTGCCGGCGAAGTAGGCAGGACATTGAATGTCAAGGATTTCGACTTAGACAGGATATTCGGAAAAGAAGGAGTGGAGATTGTCCATCTCTCTGGCCTGATCGCTGCCTTGAGCCCGGATACCAGCCGTTTCTGCCTTGAGATAGCCAGGAAAGCCAAGGAATATGGAACCAGGATCAGTTTCGACCTCAATTACAGGGCGTCGTTCTGGGCCGGCAGGGAAGAAGATTTACGCGCTATATTCAGTGAGATTTGCTCTCTGGCTGACATCCTGATCGGCAACGAGGAAGACTTCCAGCTTTGTCTTGGGATAAAAGGACCAGAGGCGGGAGGAAAGGATATCGCCTCCAAGATCGATGGTTTCAAAGAAATGATTAATCGTGTGAAGGCCGCTTACCCTTCCGCTAAGGTTTTTGCTACAACTCTACGTCAGGTTGAGGACGCCAATACCCATAATTGGGGTGCCATCATGCTTGAAGGTGAGACCTGGCACGTCGTTGAGCCTAGGCCTATCCATGTCCTTGACAGGATCGGTGGAGGAGACGGTTTTGTGGGAGGTTTGCTATATGCCATATTGAAAGGCTGGGAGCCTGAGAAGTGGATCCAGTTCGGCTGGGCCTGCGGGGCTCTCGCTACAACCTTCCTTACGGATTATGCCCAGCCTGCGGATGAGGAGCAGGTGTGGAGTGTATGGAGCGGCAACGCCAGGGTCAAGAGATAGGAATATGCTTTATTACGCCAGAGGTTCGAAGACGGACATCATCACTGAAAGGGACACCTGGACGGCCTTGAGAGAGGTTTTTGACTCCATGGGTCCCAGACGAAGGGTTTTGGCCATTCCGCCTGACTACACCAGGCTTAACTCCTATGCCGGCCCTATCACCGGAATGATCAACGATTATTTCGGAAGCTGTTTGACGGATGTTATGCCCGCTCTGGGTACGCACTCGCCGATGACTGACGAGCAGATAGCCTCAATGTACGATGGTGTCCAGCCGGGAAAGATCCGTGTCCACGACTGGAGAAATGATGTTGTGACAGTTGGGACAGTGCCCGCTGAATATGTCAACGAGGTCTCCGAAGGTCGTGTGAGCTACACTTGGCCAGCCCAGGTAAACAAGTTGTTGCTCGACCCCACTTTTGACCTGATACTCTCTATAGGTCAGGTGGTTCCGCACGAAGTGATTGGGATGGCGAACTACACCAAAAACATCTTTGTCGGAGTCGGTGGGGCAGAAGGCATCAACAAGAGCCATTTCCTTGGAGCATCCTATGGAATGGAAAGGATCATGGGCAGGGCGAGGACTCCTGTCAGGGATGTCCTTGAATATGCCCGAACCCATTTTATCCCTAAATTGCCAATTGTTTACATCTTGACCGTCAGGGCGAAGGATGAGGCTACAGGGGAGCTGGTGACTAGGGGCCTTTTCATCGGAGATGATTTCGAGTGTTTCGAGAAGGCTTCCGCACTCTCCCTTGAGACCAATTTCATCATGGTCGACAAGGAGATCCCAAAATGCGTGGTCTACCTCGATCCGGCTGAATTCAAGAGCACCTGGCTGGGCAACAAGGCTATCTACAGGACCAGGATGGCCCTGGCCGACGGGGCCGAATTGCTTGTCCTGGCTCCTGCCCTCAAGGAGTTCGGAGAGGATCCTGAGATTGACAGGTTGATCCGTAAGTATGGCTATAAAGGCACTCCGCACACATTGGAAGCCACGGCTGCCAATGAGGATTTGCAAAATAACCTTAGCGCGTCAGCTCACCTTATACATGGTTCTTCCGAGGGACGTTTCAAGATTACATATTGCCCAGGTCCTGGAATGACCAGGGATGAGATTGAGAGTGCAGGATTCGCTTGGGGAGACCTGGACGAGATTCTCAGGCGTTATCCGACAGACAAGATGAGAGACGGGTGGAATACTATGCCCGACGGGGAGGAGGTATATTTCATCTCCAATCCAGCGCTCGGCTTATGGGCTTATCCAGATAGATTTAAAGATTGAATATATGAAAGCAGTATCAGACATTGGACTTGTGGGTTTGGCCGTGATGGGCGAGAACCTGGCGTTGAACATGGAGAGCAAGGCTTTCCATGTCAGCGTCTACAACCGTACGGTCGAGAAAGTCGACCATTTCATGGAGGGGCGTGGAAAAGGTCTCAATTTCTACGGGGCACACAGCCTGGAGGATTTTATCGCCTCTTTGAAACCCCCCAGGAAAGTATTCCTTATGGTAAAGGCCGGGAAGCCGGTCGATGATTTCATCGAGAAATTAATACCCCTTCTTGACAAGGGAGATATTATCATCGACGGCGGCAATACTCATTTCCCGGACACCGCAAGGAGAACGGAATATGTTGAAAGTAAAGGACTTCTTTATATCGGAACTGGAGTTTCCGGCGGCGAGGAAGGCGCTCTTAAGGGTCCTTCCATGATGCCTGGCGGCTCTCCTGCGGCCTGGCCTTTCGTGAAGCCGATATTCCAGGGTATAAGCGCCAAAGTGGCCGATGGCACACCTTGTTGCGATTGGGTCGGCCAGGGCGGAGCGGGTCATTTCGTAAAGATGGTCCACAACGGTATCGAGTACGGTGACATCCAGCTTATCTGCGAATGCTACCAGATCATGAAGGATATTCTCGGCATGACCAACGAGGAGATGCACCAGACTTTCGCCGAGTGGAACAGGGGAGACCTTGACAGCTACCTCATTGAGATAACCCGTGACATTTTGGCCAAGAAGGATGATGACGGACGCTATGTCCTCGATTATATTCTCGATACAGCCGGTCAGAAAGGCACAGGAAAATGGACCGCCATTTCCGCCCTTGACTTGGGAGAGCCTCTGACCCTTATCAGCGAGTCGGTCTATGCCCGTTGCCTTTCCGCTTTGAAGGAGGAGAGGGTAGCGGCCTCCAAGATTCTGGACGGTCCTGATCCGGTGAGGTTCGAAGGAGACAAAGCCGCCTTCCTTGAGGACCTTCGCAGGGCATTGTTCGCCTCTAAGGTCGTCTCCTACGCTCAGGGTTATTCACTTATGAGGGCGGCCGCGAAGGAATATGGCTGGGATCTCAACTATGGAGGGATCGCCCTTCTTTGGAGAGGTGGTTGCATTATCAGGAGTGTGTTCCTCGGGAAGATCAAAGAGGCGTTCGACAAGGCTCCGGACCTTGCCAACATATTGCTTGACCCCTATTTCAAGGAGAAACTGTCCGAGGCCCAGTCCGGCTGGAGAAAGGTTGTCTCCCAGGCCATAGCCAACGGCGTGCCTGCTCCTTGTATGACAGCCGCCCTTGAATATTACGACGGCTACCGTACAGAGAGGTTGCCGGCCAACATGCTGCAGGCCCAGCGGGATTACTTCGGCGCCCATACTTATGAGCGTACCGACCGTCCCCGCGGGGAGTTCTTCCACACTAATTGGACCGGTCACGGAGGTGACACTGTATCAGGAACTTATACTGTATAGTCATGAAATATTCATTTGATGACCTGAAGGGTCGTAATTGCGTGATAACCGGTGGCTTCGGAGTCATCGGAACCGCATTGACAAGGGGCTTGGCTGAGGCTGGAGTCAACCTTGCCGTGATCAGCCGATCGGCATCTAATCCCGAGAAAGGGGAAGCCATCGCCAAAGAGTTTGGAGTCAAGTGCCTAGGCATCTCAGCCAGCACACTCGACAGGGAAGCTCTTGAAGCAGCTCTCGATTTGATTCACGAGAAACTCGGCAAGGTTGACATCCTCATCAACTGCGCCGGAGGCAACTCCCCGAAAGCCACCTGCAAAGTGGAGCAGATGGAGGCGGGAGATGATCTTGCCGACACTTTCTATGGTCTCGACCTGGGAGGTTTCGACCAGGTATTCGACCTCAATTTCAAAGGCACTCTCCTGGCGACTATGGTGTTTACAAAGGATATGCTCGAGGCCGGCAAGGGTAATGTGCTCAACATCTCTTCGATGAACTCTATTCGTCCTTTGACCAAGATTCCCGCCTATTCGGCGGCCAAGGGAGCGATCAACAATTTCACTCAGTGGTACGCTGTCCACGTCGCCCAGATGGGAATCCGCTGCAACGCTATTGCCCCAGGATTCTTCCTCACAGACCAGAACCGCTTCTTGCTTACGGATGAGGCTACCGGAGCGCTGAAGCCCAGAGGTAAGAAGATAATAGCAAACACTCCGACCCACAAATTCGGTGAGCCGGAGGATCTGGTCGGAACTATGCTCTATCTCCTGAGCGATATCTCCTCTTTCGTGACAGGTATCGTGATACCTGTAGACGGCGGATACAGCGCCTTTGGGGGAGTGTGATTGATTATTTCAGAGTCACTTTGATGACATAGTCGGAGTCGGCGGGCAGGTCACTGGGGACAGTGATGAAAAGCCTCTCGCCGACTTTCTTTGTGGCTATCTTCGCTCCACTGGCCAATGAGGTGACCCCCAAGACCTTGGCCCTCTTAGCGACAGGAACTTCCACAACCGCGCCCGGAGATTTAAACAGGTGAATATAGAAAGCCTTTTTATTGCCGATGGGGGCGGTACTGACTCCCCACTCTTGCTCTTCGATGGGGCCTGGGCCGCAGCCCTTGATGGATTCGCCATTGACCCTCATCCATTCACCCATGCCTTTGAGACGCTCCAGTGCGGCTGCGGGGAGTTCCCCGTTGGCCTGGGGGCCGATATTCATCAGCATGTTGCAGTTCATGGAAACGCACTGGGCAAGAAGGCGCACCAGGGTTCCGACACTCTTGTAGTCCTGGTCAGCGACGGAGTATCCCCAAGAATGGTTCATGGTCTGGCACATCTCTACGGGGATGAGCTGACTGACTTCCTGTCCCTCTGAGAATCCTGATGTGTTCCTTCCGGGGAGATCTCTCTCGAATGTCTGGTAGTCCTCACCCTCGATCGGAGCGATATGATGGTTGTTGCAGATCAGGCAGTCCGGATTGATGGAGTGGATATATTCATAAAACTCCGGCATCCTCCAGTCGAAGGGAACAGCGTCTTTCTTGTGGTCCCAATATCCGTCGAACCAAAGAGCGCGGGTGTGATATTGGGTCAGGAGTTCTTTCACCTGGGCTTTCATGAAGGCCAGGTAGTGGTCGTAGTCCTGGCTGTCACCTTTGCGGCCAGAGAACCTGCCGGACTCTCCGAGAGGATAATCCTCCCTGTCCCAATCGAGTATTGAATAGTAGAACTGTAGTTTGATTCCTTCTTTGAGGCAAGCTTCGTCCAATTCCTTCATGACGTCCTTACCGTAAGGCGTCGCCTTGACGATATTATAGTCAGAGGCCTTCGTGTCGTACATCGAGAACCCGTCGTGATGGCGGGAAGTGATTGTGACATAGCCTGCTCCGGCGTCCTTGAAAGCTTTGGCCCACTCTTCGGCGTTGTAATTGGCCGGGTAGAATCCACTGGCAGCCTTGCGGTATTCGTCTTTGTTGAGTTTCCCATTGTTGAGGTACCACTCGCCTTGGGCATAGGAGGCGTAGATTCCCCAGTGAAGGAATATTCCGAAACGCTCATTCACGAAGTCTTTCCTCGCTTGGAGGTTGCCTTCTGAGGGAGTGTACGTTTGCGCGTTGGTGGAAACGGCCGCTATCAGCACCGCGGCTGCGACGATTATGGTTTTAAGAGCCTTCATAATGTGGTGACGATTTATCAAATCTTTTCCAAGATAATAAAAAAAGCTGACCAATCGAAGGATTAGCCAGCTCTTTTTCAGAAAAGCTTATCTGCTAGAAGTACTCCTCTGTGGTGTCGTTGGAGGGTTCGGGTTTCGGAGCGTTATTGTTTCTTTGGCCGAACTTGCGCTCGCCACCGTTCCTGCGGTCATTACCGCCATTGCCATGACGCTCGTTCCCACCATTCCTGCGCTCACCGCCATTGCCATGGCGCTCGTTTCCACCGGGACGACGCTCACCACCGTTTCCGCCACCATTTCCGCGGGGACGACGGGCGGGCTCGACATAGCCTTCCGGCTTGGGCTGGAGAGCCCTCATGGAAAGCCTCATCTTACCGGTCTTCTGGTCGATCTCAAGCAGTTTGACGTCGACTTCCTGTCCGACCGCGAGCACGTCCTCGACATTCTCTGTCTTGTTCCAAGCTATCTCGGAGACATGCAGAAGGCCTTCCTTGCCTGGAAGGATCTCGACAAATGCTCCGAACTCGAGAATGGAGACAATCTTTCCGTGATAGGTCTTACCGACCTCCGGAACAGCGCAGATGCCCTGGATCCAATCGTAAGCCTTCTTCATGGCCTCGGCGTCGTTGGTGGCGATGTCCACGATACCCTTTCCGTCAACCTCATCGATGTTGACGACAGCACCGGTCTCAGCCTGGATCTTCTGGATGGTCTCTCCACCCTTTCCGATGACGGCTCCGATGAACTCCTTGGCAATCTCGAAGGAGATGATCCTGGGGACGAACGGCTTGTAATCCTCGCGAGGCTTGTCAATGCACTTCATCATCTCACCCATGATGTGCATCCTGCCCTCGTGGGCCTGCTTCAGGGCCTTGGCCAGCACGTCATAGGACAGGCCGTCGACCTTGATGTCCATCTGTGTGGCGGTGATACCGTCCTTTGTTCCGGCCACCTTGAAGTCCATGTCACCGAGGTGATCCTCGTCACCGAGGATGTCGGTCAGGATAGCATAGCGGCCGTTAGGATCCTTCTCGTCAGTAATGAGTCCCATAGCGACTCCCGCGACAGGCTTGGAGATCTTGACACCAGCGTCCATCAGGGCGAGGCAACCTCCGCAAATGGAGGCCTGGGAAGATGAGCCGTTGGACTCGAGAATATCAGAAACCACGCGGACAGCGTAAGGGAAGTCAGGAGCCTGGGGCATAACAGCCTTGAGGGCCCTGTAGGCCAGGTTTCCATGACCGATCTCACGGCGTCCCACGCTGCGCTGGGGCTTCGCCTCACCAGTCGCGAAAGGAGGAAAGTTATAGTGGAGAATGAACTGCTGGTCACCCTGGATGAGGACCTCGTCCATCTCTTTCATATCGAGTTTCGTTCCGAGGGTGACGGAGGCCAAAGCCTGGGTCTCACCACGGGTGAAGATGGCTGAGCCGTGGGCGCAAGGAAGGTAGTCAACCTCGCACCAGATGGGGCGAACCTCGGTGGTTCCGCGGCCGTCAACGCGCAGACCCTCATCAAGGACGAGGTTGCGGAGGGCCTCCCTCTGCTCGTGACCGAAATAACGGTCAATCATCATCTTCTTTTCCTCGACTTCCTCCTCGGTCAGTCCAAGGGACTCGATGGCCTCAGCCTTGATGGCCTCGAAGCCGTCCTCACGCTCGTGCTTGGGCTTGGCTGATTTGGCCAGCGCATAGCACTTGTCGTAAGCGAACTCGTGGATCTTGTTCTTGATCTCCTCGTCCTCCTCGTCATGGGGATAGTCGCGCTTGTTCACGTCGGTGCCGAGCTCATGCATGAGTTCTTTCTGGACACGGCAGTGGCGCTTGATCTCCTCGTGAGCGAACTTGATGGCGTCAAGCATCACATCCTCAGGAACTTCCTTCATCTCACCCTCGACCATCATGATATTCTCCTCGGTGGCGGCGACCATGAGTTCGAGGTCGGCGCTTTCCATCTCGGTGAAGGTGGGGTTGATAACGAACTTCCCATCAATACGGCAGACCCTGACCTCAGAGATAGGACCTCCGAAAGGAAGGTCGGAAACGGCCAGTGCGCAAGAGGCGGCCAGACCGGCGAGAGCGTCGGGCTGGATGTCCTTCTCGGCGGAGATGAGGTTCACATTGACGAAAACCTCAAGATGGAAATCATCAGGCCAGAGGGGACGGATCGGACGGTCGACAAGGCGTGAGATGAGCACCTCGTAGTCAGAGGGGCGGCTCTCTCTCTTGAGGAAACCTCCGGGGAAACGTCCCGCGGCATAGAATTTTTCCCTGTAATCAACTGTGAGGGGCATGAAATCGGTTCCCTCTTTCACTTCCTTGGCGCAGGTGACAGTGGCGAGGAGCATTGTGCCTCCCATCTTGACCACCGCTGAGCCGGCCGCCTGCTTGGCGAGTTTGCCGGTCTCGATCTCGATTATCCTACCGTCGGATAACTCGATTTTCTTTGTGATAACGTTCATTTAACTGCTTTTACCGCTTTTTCCTAAAAAAGAAAGGGATGGCCGCGGATGCCGCGCGCCAATCCCTTTTTCGTTTTCCTATCGTATGATTATCGACGGAGACCGAGCTCCTTGATAATGTTTCTGTATCTCTCGATGTCGGTCCTCTGGAGGTAGTCCAGGAGCTGACGTCTCTTACCTACGAGGCGAAGGAGGGAACGGCGTGTGACAACGTCCTTCTTGTTCTTCTTCACGTGCTCCGTGAGGTGACTGATACGGTAGGAAAATAAAGCAACTTGACTCTCAGGTGAGCCGGTGTCTGTATTAGACTTCCCGTACTTTGCGAAAATCTCTTGCTTCTTGTCGGCTTGTAAATACTCTGCCATTTCGCAAATAATTAATTGTTTAAACTGTTAAAAATAAATAGCCTGCAAAGATACGGTTTTTTTCTTATAAAACAAGCGTGGATTCAAAATCTTGGCAACTCAAAGGATTCTGTATTTTCTCAGCTCTTTCTCTTTGACCTTGTGGTTAGGACAAAGGGTCTCAAGCAAGGCGTGGAATTCCGGGCCATGATTGGGATGGCGCAGATGGCAGAGCTCATGTAGAAGAACATAGTCCCTCAGATCCTCAGGCACTCGCACAAGGTTAAGGTTGAGATTGATGTTCCCTTTTCGAGAGCAACTGCCCCAGTTGGATATGTTGTGTTTGATCCTGACTTGGTTATATTCAAAAGAATATTCCTTGGCCAACTCAGCGAGACGAGCAGGGAGGATTCTTTTGGCTTCCGCCCTCCATTCCTCTATCCGCTCGGGTGAGGGCTGTGGTTCTCCGATTAGCTTATTATTCTGACGCTCAATTATTTCCAGTACCCAATCCTTCTTTTTCAAGAATAGATCCAGACCAATCTTGTATGGCACAAACCAAGGCATCGACACGGACACCCCGTGCCGATGGCCCACTTTCAATGTTATCCTCTTGTAGCCGCGACCCTTCCGGAGAATCACTTCCCCGACATCAGGATCATTGTACACTTTCTCCATTGGAGATCAAATCCTCAGAAGAGGGGATAATGTCGCAGTTGCCTTGAGGATCCTGTAGCTCGATTTTTCTCAAGTAATCTATAAGGAACCAAAGGAAAGCCGCGCTGACAACGAAGATGATCACATATTCCCAGACGGGGACAATCTCAAGTATGCTCTTGGCATCTTTGAGGGATTCCGGAGCGAACTTGCCCATAAGGACCGCTATCGTGTTGTTGACACAGTGCATCAGCATGGTAAGCTTCAGGGAACCAGTGCGATAGTAGACATATCCGAAGAGGCAGCCGATGGCGAAAGCGGTCACCCCCTGCCAGATATTGCCATGGATTGCGGCAAAGAATATGGCGGAAATGACAATGGCGAGAGCCGGGCTCATTCCGCGGGACCTGACTTCATCCGTTTCCGGACTTTTGTGCTCATAGTTGAGAAGACCTCTGAGTATGACACCTCTGCACAGCCATTCCTCGCATAAGGGAGCCATGATGGCCATTGTGACGAGATTGACCCAAAGGGGGCCTTCCATCATCTTGGCCATTGTCTCCATCAGGCTTCCTTCAGTGTCTGGAAGGTATTGGTTCACAACCTCCAGCATCATTCCCGCGGCGTAGGTGCCAACTCCTACGGCAACCGCGAGAAGAGCGCCGCCCCATTTGCCGAAATGATTGCTGTCAAGGGCGTAGCCTGTGTCGAAAGCCATATTCCGGGAGCTCCTGATTCTCACGAATATGAATACCGCCACAAACTGCAGAGGGTACATGATCAGCATGACATAATATAGGGGAATCGAACCGAACATAAGGGGTGCGGTCACGATGCCGGCTATGATCAAGCCGACCAGGAACCATCCGAGGACGGCGAATAGCCCTCCGACATCCGGGGTATACCAAGAGCAGGAGGAGAGAAGGTCATAATTCTTCTCTACTTTTCTGGGTTTGAAAAAGGACATGTTAAAACTCTATTTTTTCCAAAGAGGAGTAGGGTAGACACCTTGTTCGGCGAGATCTTTGAATTTGGCGACGACTCCCGGACGGTCTTCCTTGTAAGTCACGCCGAACCAGTGGGCGGGAGTGGACAAGACCTCACACTTGTAGCCGTTGTTTTTCATGATGTAGTCCACAGCGTAGGGGATGTAGTACTCCTTTTTAAGTTCCATAAGGTTGATTTCCAGGAACTTCTCAAAGACGTCCTCGCTGAGTTTGAAATAGTCGGGGGTAAAGCCCCACATATTCATAGAACAGAGAGCCTTGGCGTCGACCTCAAGATGGGTCTCACCAGAGACGGTGTTGTCTCCATAGACCTTGCCGTCTTCGTCAGCGCCGACATTGACATATTCAATGACATCGGTCAGGTTCTTGTGCTCGTCGTAATGGCAGATGCCCCTTGAGACCTTACCAAACTCGGAAAGGGTGTTGTCGAGCTCAAAACCCACGATAGCGCATACTCCTTCGCTACCTTCATGGGCCCTAAGCCATTCACCGATAATCTTGAAGGACTCTTTCCCATAGAAGTCATCGCCATTGATCACAGCGAAAGGCTCGTGGATAACATCCTTCGCCATCAGCACGGCATGGGCGGTGCCCCATGGCTTCTGGCGCTCAGGATTGAGGGTGAACCTGGAGGGGATCTTGTTCAGCTCCTGGACCACGAAATCGAATTCCAGGGGAGTCCCGTCAGGACAAAGCACACCGGAATACTTGTTACGTACCGTCTCTTTGAATTGTTCCAGGAAATACTCTCTGACTATGTAGACGACTTTGCCGAAACCAGCCTCAACGGCGTCATAAATCGAATAATCGATGATTGTCTCTCCGTTGGGACCAAGGCCGTCCATCTGTTTGAGGCCGCCATAGCGGCTGCCCATCCCCGCTGCCAGGACTAGAAGTGTTGGTTTCATGTCTTTATTGTTTTAAATTGTTGATGACTCGATTTTTTATTTTACAAAAATAACTATTTTCGCGTTAATAGCATTAATGGCCAGATGGGAAAGTTCAGGGATATTTGGAACAGGGACAAAGACGGCAAGAACGCTGAGAAACGTTCCTTTATCCGTTATTCTATTGTCGCGACCGTGATATTCATTCTCATGGTCGGTTTCATCAATCAGAATAATATCGTCCGTTGGGTCAGGGCCGGCGCGGAGATAAAGCGCCAGAACAACCTGATCGAGAAATACAATAAGGAAATCGGCGAGATGGACTCCCAGATCAAGGGTCTCACATCAAACAAAGACTCCCTCGAGCGTTACGCAAGGGAGAACTTCGGTTTCGCCGAACCTGGCGACGATGTCTACGTGATTGAATAATCAGTATTACAGTCCAGTGTAAGTCCATGGAGTGATGGCACGCATCTCTTCCTTGATGGCTTCGTCGACATCAAGTGAGTCGATGAAGCTTGAGATCGTGTTCTCATCAATAGCCGCTCCAGTCCTTGTGAGGGCCTTGAGAGTCTCATACGGGTTGGGATAGCCTTCACGACGGAGAATGGTCTGAAGCGCCTCGGCCACGACAGCCCAATTCCTGTGGAGGTCGGCGTCAAGAGCTTCTTTGTTGAGAATCAGTTTCCCGAGACCTTTCTTGAGTGACGCGAAAGCGATCATCCCATGAGCTACCGGAACCCCAATGTTCCTCTGTACCGTGGAGTCTGTCAAGTCTCTCTGAAGTCTTGAGATCGGGAGTTTCATCGACAGGAACGTCAAGACGGCGTTCGCCATTCCGAGGTTGCCCTCGGCGTTCTCGAAGTCGATAGGGTTGACCTTATGCGGCATGGCCGAAGACCCGACCTCTCCCTTGACGACCTTTTGGCGGAAATACTCCATAGAAATATATGTCCAGATGTCTCTGCAGAGGTCGATCAGTATCGTGTTGATTCTCCGGAGGCAGTCGAAAATGGCCGCCAGGTTGTCATAGTGCTCAATCTGTGTCGTGGGGTAGGAACGGCTCAAGCCCAGCGAGGCTACGAAATTGTCAGCGAATGACTTCCATTCGACTTTCGGGTATGCCACCTTGTGGGCGTTCATGTTACCGGTCGCCCCGCCGAACTTGGCCGGATAGGTCAGACCGGAGAACTGGCGGAGCTGCTCTTCCAGACGGGCGACAAAGACCTGGATCTCCTTGCCTAGACGGGTCGGAGTGGCCGGCTGCCCGTGAGTTTTAGCCAGCATAGGGATATCCTTCCATTCCACGGCATCGGCGGAAAGGATCCCGATTATTTCTTTAAGTGCCGGAATATACTCATTATCAAGAGCTTCCTTCAGCATCAATGGCTGGGAAGTATTATTGATGTCCTGCGAAGTGAGACCGAAATGGATAAACTCCTTCCATCGTGACAAGCCGAGATTGTCGAACTTCTCCTTGATGAAATATTCTACGGCCTTGACATCATGATTGGTCACTTTCTCGATCTCTTTGACCCTGGAAGCGTCTTCGGGAGACATGTCCTTATATACCTTCCGGAGCTCTTCCCAAAGCAGTTCCTTAGTCATTCCGGTCCCATCACCGAAATCGAATAGTTGAGGAAGCGGAATGCCGCAAAGGGCGATGAAATACTCGATCTCAACCCTGGTGCGGTAACGGATCAAAGCATATTCGCTGAAATAATTCCTCAGAGTGGATGTCTTGGCGGCATAGCGTCCATCAATGGGGGAAACGGCGGTCAGGGAGTCTAATTCAATCATGGTGATCAAGTTATATCAGCAATAGGATAGCCAGAGTGTATAACAGGAAACCTTGGAAACGCAACCTGCCTTTGGTGCTGGTGTGGATCATGGTCTCGGTGGGGTCATCTCCAGTCATCTCAAGGAGTTCCTCCTCAGTGGGGAGTTTGCAGGAGTGATACTTGCGGATCAGTTCTCCGTCGTTGAACCAGGTGGCTCCACCATTGGATCTGTTCATCGCGAGCAATGTCTTCCTGTCAGAGAAATATGTGTTAGGCAATAATCTCTCCCGTGTCTCGGGAACCATTTTCGACAGTTGATCAAGCCTGGCTTTGGTTCCTGTGACAAGAAGCATGGGGGTGAATCCCGCTTTTGTGGCCCCGTCAATAGCGTCGGCGACCCTTGTCCACTCATCACCTCTCATCTCGGCCGGAGCGGGAACCGATAATACCAGGACATTACCGGATGCGGCAAGCTCGTCCTTGTAAGTCCCGGTGGAGTCCGTGAAAGCCAGCACAGGCGGCTCTCCAGTGGTCTTGGGCCCGTTCAACCGGATAGTTTCAGTCCTTACGAAAGTCCAGGTTGAGTCAGGAAGCCTATCCAAAGTGAAAGCGCCTTCCTGCCCGTTCTTCTCATAGATGAAGGTTGACATGAATTCTTCCCCATCACCATTGGCGGCGACAAGGTCGCTCCCGGGTCTGAAAGAAGTGTAGTCAACTAGAGGCAGGGATCCGAGCGAGTAAATCGTGAATCCGATAATCGAGGCCGCGGCTATGATGAATGAGACATATTTCCTCTTCTTGGGTTGTCCGAGTTCTTTTAATGGCAAGAATGCGACGGCAGCCAGAAGCAGGAGGACTACGTTTTTAAGGAAGGTGGCCAGATTCGACAAATGGATAACCTCTCCGAAGCAGCCGCAGTCCATCGAAGGATTGAATATGGCCAGGAAAAGAGTCAGTATCGTGAACAGGATAAGCAGGATACTGGTCGCGATAGCGACGGTTTTTCTCCATACTCCACTGATCAGGGCAGCGCCGAGAAGAGCCTCGAGAAGGGCAAGAGACACACCTGCCACCTTCGCGGTGGGAAGCATGAATGTCAGGCCCCAAAACCGGTAGTATTCCTCAACCACCAGTCCGGCACCCGCCGGGTCAAGCAGTTTGAAAATACCGGCCAGCAGGAATACCAGCCCGATAATGAAAGCGCAAAGCCTCCTAAACCTATAGCGAGTCACACTTGTTCTCATTGAATATTCAAAAGTTTGTCTATCAAAGCCTTAATCTTGGCGAATATGTCGTCAGGGGGTAACATCCCACCATCTTCACCGGCGCAGTCGACGGGGATGAGACCCGGGTCGAGAGACGCTTGGCGGAGATATATCTCCCTTACTCTCTTCTGGAATTCGATATTGGATTCATGGATGTCCCTGGCTCCGTGAAGATATTCCCTGTCGGATCCTTTCCTGCTCTTCTCGAGACTGTTTTCCACAAAGGAGATAGGCACGTCAAGGAATATGTTAAGGTCTGGTCTCGGGAGACCGAAGTTCCCGAACTCGGTGTTCAGGATCCATTCCCGAAGGTTCTCCCTCTCATCCGGATTGGCCAGTTTGGCGCATTGGTAGGCTATGTTGGAATACACGTACCTGTCCAGGAGCACCGTTCCTCCTTTCGCTAAGATCGCGTTCATCCCGGGAGCCGCCCCGTGACGGTCCTCGGCGAAGAGAAGGGCCACTAGCTGGGGATGGACAGACTCGTTTGAACCGAAGTCCCCGCGGAGGAAACGGCTGATAAGGTCGCCGTAGACAGGGGCGTCGTATCTAGGGAAATGGATATACTCCAACCCGTCGCAGACCTCCTCAAGATAGGCCTTCAGTTTCCTGACCTGCGTGGATTTGCCAGCGCCGTCCAATCCTTCCAGAACAATAAGCATCGGTGTAGATAATGAATTAACCTACAAAGATATTCATTTTTTAGCTATTTTCGCGCATAATGAAGGATAAGCGAGACAGAAAGATCGAGTTGATGGGAATAGTCAACCTGACCGATGATTCCTTTTTCGAGGGTAGCCGTATTCTCGGAGAAGGTGGTGTGTTCGAGCCTGAGGAGTTCTTGTGCAGGATCGATTCCATGGTCACGGAAGGTGCTGATATCCTTGATCTTGGAGCATGTTCAACCCGACCCGGTTCGGAATCCGTGTCCGAGGAGACGGAGTGGGAAAGACTCGAGCAGGCTCTTCGCTTGCTCGCTTCCGAACGACCTGGTCTCCGGCTGTCTATCGACACGTTCCGTCCCGGAATAGTCACCAGGGCCAATGATATTATCGGCCCTTTCATCGTCAATGATGTCAGCGGTGGCTCAGATGCCATGTGGAAAACTGTCGGAGAGTTGGGACTTCCTTATGTGGCCATGCACACCCGTGGCACGCCCCGGGATATGCAGACCTTGACTGATTACGATGACATCATCTCAGAGGTCGAGTCCTTCTTTTGGCATATATCCCAGGTGGCGGATTCGTTCGGAGTCAAGGACTGGATCCTGGACCCTGGCTTTGGTTTCGCCAAGACTGTCGAGCAGAATTGGCTTCTGCTTAAAGAGTTAGGCATATTCAAAAAGATAGGCCGACCAATTCTGGCCGGCCTGTCCCGTAAGAGTTTCTTGTATAAGCCTCTGGGTATAACCCCCGCTGAGGCGCTTCCCGCCACTTGCGCGGCAAATCTTCTGGCCCTTCAAGGCGGCGCTTCAATCCTCCGAGTCCACGATATCGCCCCCGCCCGTCAAGTCCTTGAAGCTTTTAATCGAGTGTCTGTTTGATCTCGGTGATGATAAAGGCCTCAATAACGTCTCCGACCTTGATGTCGTTGAACTTCTCGATACCGATACCACACTCCATTCCGGCGGATACATCCTTAGCGTCATCCTTGTTCCTCTTAAGAGAGGCGATGTCTCCAGTGTAGACCACGATACCATCGCGGATCAAGCGGCACTGGGAAGTTTTCGCTATCTTTCCCTCCTTGACGAGGCAGCCCGCGATCGTACCGACCTTCGAGATCTTGAAAGTCTGCTTGACCTCTGCGGTACCGGTGACCTCTTCCTTCTTGATCGGCTCGAGCAAGCCCTCGATACCATCCTTGACATCGTTGATGGCGTCGTAGATGACAGAGTATAGACGAATCTCAATTCCTTGATCGTCAGCTACTTTCCTGGCGTCAGTCGAAGGACGTACCTGGAATCCGATGATGACGGCATCAGAAGCCTCAGCCAATATGACATCAGACTCTGAGATGGCACCGACGGCCTTGTGGATCACATTGACCCTCACCTGTTCGGTAGAGAGCTTGATCAACGAGTCGGAGAGAGCCTCGACAGAACCGTCCACATCACCCTTGACGATGACATTGAGCTCCTTGAAGTTGCCGATAGCGATACGCCTGCCGATTTCCTCGAGGGTCATATGCTTCTGAGTCTTGATGCCCTGGATGCGGATCAGCTGCTCCCTCTTGTTGGCGATGGCCTTCGCTTCCTTCTCGTCAGTCATCACATTGAACTTGTCACCGGCGCTCGGAGCTCCGTTAAGACCAAGTATGCTGACAGGGGTTGAAGGTCCGGCTTCCTTGACTTTCTGGCCGCGCTCGTTGAACATGGCCTTGATACGACCGTAATAACAACCACTCAATACCATGTCGCCGGTCTTCAGGGTGCCATTCTGGACCAATACAGTAGCGAGGTAGCCGCGACCCTTGTCCAATGAAGACTCGATGACGGCTCCGACGCCTTTCTTCTTGGGATTGGCCTTGAGATCAAGGAGGTCTGTCTCGAGGAGAACTTTCTCGAGCAGCTTGTCCACATTGAGTCCCTTCTTCGCCGAGATCTCCTGGCTTTGGTATTTACCACCCCAAGCCTCTGTGAGGATATTCATCTGTGAGAGTTGCTGGTAGATCTTCTCCGGCATAGCACCCGGCTTATCTATCTTATTGATAGCGAAGACCATGGGTACTCCGGCAGCTTGAGCGTGGTTGATAGCCTCAACCGTCTGGGGCATAACCGCGTCATCAGCTGCGATGATGATAATCGCGAGGTCTGTCAACTGGGCACCCCTGGCACGCATGGCGGTGAAAGCCTCGTGGCCCGGAGTATCGAGGAAGGTGATCCTCCGCCCATCAGGAAGCTTGACGTTGTAAGCTCCGATGTGCTGGGTGATACCTCCAGCCTCTCCGGCGATGACGTTTGACTTGCGGATATAGTCGAGCAGGGAAGTCTTTCCATGGTCGACGTGACCCATGACGGTGATCACCGGCGGCCTGGGAACGAGATCCTCCTCGGTTTCTTCCACATTGTCACTTCCGTCGATCTCCTCAGTAAGCTCAGCTGTGACGAATTCCACCTTGTAGCCGAACTGCTCCGCGACAAGCACGAGAGCCTCGGCGTCCAGCCTCTGGTTGATAGAGACCATGAGTCCCAGATCCATGCAGGCCTTGATGACATCGATGACAGGAGTGTTGTTCATCAAGGTGGCCAAGTCGTTCACAGTCACGAACTCGGTGACCTTCAAGACGGTCTTCTCGGCCATCACCTGCGCCATTTCCTCCTGGGTCCTGGCCGCTGCCTGCTCCCTCTTCTCCTTACGGTATTTGGCTCCGAAGTTGTTCTTCTTGTTGTCATTCATCCTTGCGTAGGTCTCTTTGACCTGCTTCTGGATCTCTTTCTGCATCGCCTCCTGCTCTTCCTCGGTCATGGCAGGCTTGAAACGGTCGGAACCGCGTCCGCGCTTCTTGCCTCCCTTGCCCTGATCCTGAGCACCCTTAGAGTCTTTCTTGTCCTTGCGGGAGTTGTTGTCCGCCTGCTTTCCTTCCTTGGCAACGTCGACTTTCTGACTGCCCTTGGCTATTCTCTCACGCTTCTTGCCGCTCTTCTTCTCGAACTGGGTCATGTCGATCTTACCAAGCACCTTGAAACCAGGAGTGGTATTTTCCTCTGATTCCGCCTTTGTCTCGATATCTTCTCCAGAGACTTTCTCCGCAGGGGTTGGGGCGGGTTTGGTCTCTATAGCGGGAGTCTCCACGACGGTGGTCTTAGTCTCAGGCTCCGGGGCCACTTCCGGTTTGACCGGTTCTGGAATAGGCTGAGGCTCGGGAACGGGTTTCGGTTCCGGTTTGGGCTCCGGCTCAGGTTTGGGTGCGGGAGCCGGTTCCGGCTTGGGTTCCGGCTTTGGTGCCGGGGCAGGTTCAGGGACTGGCTCTGGCTTTGGAGCGGGAGCCGGTTCCGGTTTGGGCTCCGGCTCGGGTTTAGGAGCGGGAGCTGGCTTCGGCTCCGGTTTGATCTCCTTGGGAGTAAACACGTTACTCTTGATAACAGTTTCCCTGACAGGCTCCTCGAACTCTTCCTCACGAGCGGCTTCCTGCTGCTTGCGGGAAGTGCGCTCAAGAATCTCGGTCAGTTTGATGTCAACCTTCTCGGAAGCCTTCTTCATCTCAAGGTCTTTTCCGAACTGCTTCTCGATGGCGGGAAGGTGCTCGTCCGAAATCTTCGCGTTCGGATTGGCTTCCACCTCGACACCCTGGCTATTCAGGAAATCCACGAGATTCTGAAGACCGATATTGTAGGTCCTGATAAGTTTATTTAATCTGATTTCTCCCATATTCAACCCCTTTTAAATAACACTTAATCCTCATACTCCTCGAACTCGGCCCTCAAGATCTTGAACACCTCGGCGACGGTCTCGTCCTCGAGATCCGCCCTCTTCGCGATGTCTTCAGGCGTGAAAGCGAGCACGCTCTTGGCGGTGTCGCATCCGATAGCCTTGAGGCGGTCGATGACCCACTGGTCAATCTCATTGCTGAAATCGTCCAGGAGAACATCCTCCTCTTCCATGATCTCATCTTTGGAGAGCTCTCTCCAGACCTCGATCTCCCTGCCGACGAGCATTCCGGCGAGCTTGATGTTGCATCCGCCACGTCCGATACCCTTCTTCACCTCCTCGGGCTGCATGTAGACCTTGATTTTGTCCTCAGGCGAGTTGCCCAAGTCGATCGAGGACACCCTGGCGGGATTCAAAGCCCTTTGGATAAGAAGCTGGGTGTTGGAAGTCCACTGGAGGACATCGATGTTCTCGTTGCGGAGCTCCCTGACTATGCCGATAATCCTGGATCCCTTGACACCGATGCAGGCGCCGATAGGATCGATTCTCTCATCATAAGACTCGACAGCCACCTTGGCCCTTTCTCCAGGGACACGGACCACCTTCTTGATGGTGATCAGTCCGTCGAATATCTCAGGTACCTCAAGCTCGAAGAGCTTCTCGAGGAATTCGTTGGAAGTTCTGGAAAGGGTAATGTAAGGCGTGGTGTTGTTCTTCATCTCAACGCTCTTGATGATCGCGCGGATGGTGTCCCCCTTCTTGAAGCGCTCTCCGGGAATCTGCTCATTCTTAGGAAGATGGAGCTCATTGCTATCTTCGTCAAGAATGATGACTTCCTTGGACCAGGTCTGGTAGATCTCGCCAGTGAATATCTCCCCGACCTTGTCGGAATAATCCTTGAAGACGTTAGCCTTGTCGATGTCCATGATTCTTCCCTGGAGATTCTGCCTGATGTTGAGGATGCCCCTTCTTCCGAAAGTCGCGAGCGAGAGCTTCTTTGTGTAGACATCACCGATCTCATAGTCGTCGTCTCCTGTCTCCTCCTTGATCTGCTCAAGGGTGATCTGGGTGTTGGGATTCTCCACTTCCTCGACGATGTCGAAGTTCTGGTAAATCTCGCAGTCTCCCTTGTCGACGTTAATGATCACGTCGAAGTTGTCAGATGAGCCGTAAGTTTTGGCGATCTGGGTCAGGAACACGTCCTTGAGGACGCCCATCATAACGGGCCTGTCGATGTTCTTCTCTTCCTTGAAGTCCTTGAAGGCGTCAATCAGAGTTATTACGTCTTTCTTTTCCATGTTATATGTTTGCTATTTTTTGAATTCAACAAATGGAGAAACCGAATTCACCTCGGCGAAAACAAACCGGTCCTCATGCTCGACGGGGACTTTCTTCTTCTTTCCCTCAGGAATCTCCTTGGTGACGTAGTGGAGAGTAATACTCTCGTCGTCAGCGGAGGTGAGGATGCCAGTCAACTTGCGGCCTCCCTTGAGCAGGACAACTACTTGAGACCCTATCGCCTTGGTGAACTGTCCGCTCACCTTGAAGGGTTGGTCAAGTCCGGCGGAAGAGACTGTGAGCGAATAGTCCTCCACGTCCTTGTCAAAAGCGGCCAGGAAAGCGTCGTTAAGGGCGACACAATCATCCAGGTCGACATCCCCAGTCTCTTTCTCGATGGTGAGGACGATATCGTTGTCCTTGCTGACAGTCACGTCCACAATAAAGCAACCGCGCTCCTTGACGGCGGGTCCGATAGTCTCTATTATCAAACTTTTCTCCATATTCACAAAACAAAAGATAGGAGACGCCTGACGTCACCTATCTCTCACAACGGGTGCAAAGGTAAGGATTATTTAGGGAAAATGAAAATAAATCGTTTATCTTTGTATAAAATTTTAATACCAATATAGCTTTAAACATGGAATTCACAGCAAAGCAACTGGCCCAGGTCCTGAACGGGACGGTCGAAGGGGACCCTCAGGCGAAAGTAACCTCATTCGCCAAGATAGAACATGGTAAGACAGGCCAGCTTTGCTTCTACGCCAACCCGAAATACGAGAAATACGTCTATACTTGCAAGGCTAGTATTTTGTTGGTAAACAATGACTTCCAGCCAAAAGAGCCGGTCGCTCCCACTCTCATACGTGTCGAGGATGCCTACAAGTCACTTGCTGATTTGTTGAAATACGCCGCCACTCAGAAACGTACCGACCGCAGGCACCGGGGTTTCAGGTCTTCCTGGTTCCTGACCACCAAGTTCGGGAAAAAGGTGTATCTGGGAAGTCATTCCTATGTCGGCCATCATGCCAAAGTAGGGGATTACACGAAAATATTCGAGAACGTCTACATTGGCGACAATACTGTGATCGGAAAGCATTGCCTTATATATCCTGGAGTGGTGATATACCCCGGAATGGTCATTGGGGATAATGTCATCATCCATGCCAACGCCGTGATCGGCTCGGACGGTTTCGGCAACGCTCCACTCCCGGACGGCACCTGGGAGAAGATTGAGCATCTCGGCAATGTGATCATCGGTGACAATGTAGAGATCGGGGCCGGAACCACAATCGACAGGGCTGAGATGGAGTCTACCATCATTGGTAAGGGTGTCAAGATTGACAACCTTTGCCAGATAGCGCATAACGTCCAGATAGGAGACAACACAGTAATGGCCGCCCAGTGCGGTATAGCCGGCTCGACCAAGATCGGCAAGAATTGCATCTTGGCCGGACAGGTCGGTATAGCGGGTCACCTCGAGATCGCGGATAACACCACATTCGGCGCCCAGGCGGGAGTCATCGGTAGCATAAAGGAACCCGGGCAGACCTTGCTGGGTTCTCCAGCCATCAATTTCAAGAACTACATGCGCAGCTACGCGGTTTTCCGTAAGCAGGGCAGGGATTAGTTTATTGGATATTCGCTTTTACTTCGTATCTTTGCGGACTGCTTTTTGTAGTAAAGTAGTCTGACAAGTTTTTTTATGATTTCGATCAAGCAAAAGACCCTATCGCTCGAGCACAAGTTCCAAGGTAAAGGCCTTCATACAGGGCAGGTCGCCAATATGGTGGTGAAACCTGCTCCTGAAGGTACCGGTGTTGTGTTCCATCGCGTGGATCTTGGGTCTGGAGCATATGTCCATGCGGTCGCCACCAATGTGTCATCCACTGCCCGCAGCACTACCATCTCTGAAGGGGACGCTTCAGTTTCCACTATAGAGCATCTGATGTCAGCTTTGTCGGGTATGGGGGTTGACAATGCCTTGATTGAAATTGATAATGTGGAAGTTCCGATCCTTGATGGCAGTGCCCGTCCCTATGTCGAAGCCTTTGTGAGGGGCGGATTTGTCGAGCAGGACTCCGTTAAGCGATATATCACCTTGTCTCATGAGGTCGAGGTTCATGATGAGAAAACAGGAGCCTACATCAAGGCTGTGCCATCTGATTCTCCGTCAATTGATTTGACCGTTGATTTCGGTTCGAGGATCCTTGGTGTCCAGCATGTGACTTGGAATGAGAGTGTTGATTATGCCACCCAACTTGCCCCTTGCAGGACTTTCGTGTTTTTCCATGAGATCGAGTTTCTTTTCCAGAACAACCTTGTCAAGGGTGGGGATGTCGATAACGCTATCGTGATAGTCGAGCATCCTGTCTCTGATGAGCAGGTCGCGAGGTTGGCGTCCTTATTCAATGTCCCCAAACTGGCGATTAATGATAACGGTTATCTCAACAATCTCCAGTTGCGTTTCCCTGATGAGTGCGGAAGGCACAAGCTTCTTGATTTGATTGGGGACCTTGCTTTGGCCGGAGGTCGTGTGAACGCGAGGATAGAGGCTTTCAAACCGGGACACTCCATAAACACCAAGATGGCTCAGGCCATCTGTGAGGCTATTTCCGAATAATGATAAAAATAGATAACGATGAATAACATATCTCCTCTTGCTTCTGTCAGTCCGAAAGCCATCATCGGCGATAATGTCGAGATAGGACCTTTCGCTTATGTTGATGATGACGTCGAGATCGGCGACGGCTGCAAGATTTTCCCGCACGCCACAGTCTTCCAATATGTGAAAATGGGCAAGAATTGCCAGATATATCCCGGCGCCGTTGTTGGTGCTGTCCCTCAGGATCTGAAGTTTGAGGGCGAGATCACATCGGTTGAGTTGGGAGACAATGTGACTGTCAGGGAATGCGCTACCATCAACAGGGGAACCAAGGCCAGCGGCAAGTATGTGACAAAGGTTGGAAATGACACATTGATAATGTCTTACTCCCATGTGGCTCATGACTGTGTGATCGGTGACCACTGCATACTTGTCAGTTATGTCGGTCTTGCGGGGGAGACTGTTGTCGATGATTGGGCTATTATCGGAGGTGGCTCCAAGGCCCACCAGTTCTCTAAGGTCGGTTGTCACGCCATGGTCGGCGGGATGTCCAGAATCAATAAGGATGTGCCTCCTTATGTCTTGTGTGCGCACGAACCTCTTAGCTATGTCGGGGTAAATATCGTTGGTTTGCGTCGTAGGGGTTTCTCTTCAGAAGCCATTCGTACTATCAAGGATATCTACGACACCATTTATTACGCCGGCTACAACATCTCGGACGGATGCGCCAAGGTGGAGGAGGGTTTCCCCAAGAGCGAAGAGAGGGACACCATTCTCGATTTCATTCGTAACTCCAAGCGTGGCATAATCAGGGCCAGCGACTCCAGCGACAGGTCCCATTTCGACTAGTGGCCGGCCATGCTTCTTGGCATAGCCTATTTCCCTCCAGTCAGTTATTTCGCCTTGATAGCCAAGGGGATGACTCTTTGTGACCAAGGAGTCGAGCCTTCGATTGTCTATATTGAGGCCTGCGAGAATTACCAGAAACAGAGTTGGCGCAACCGTTGCCGCATCTATGCCGCGGACGGTCCGGCTTATCTGAATTTCCCTATCGTCCATGAAGGGACGCATGAGCTTCCTATCACTAAAATAAAGGTGGATTACTCGACTCCTTGGCTCCTCAAAACCAAGCGGGCGATTATCTCCGCCTATGAGTCATCCGCTTATTTTGACTACTACAAAGACGAGCTCTTCTCGATCTTGGATTCCAAACCGGAGACCCTTTTCGAACTGGACCTGAAGATAATCAAGTTTTTTTTGTCCAAGACGGGAATATCGTCGGACCTTCGCTTCACTGAAGAATACGTTCCACCCATTTCCGGCGGCGGGAACACCTCCGACGAGCATTTACCCGGACAGGGCGCGAAGCGCAGCGAGACGGAGGTGTTCCCGACCGCCGGGGAGATGTACGGTGAGGATTATCGTGAGGTGCTGCACCCGAAGCGTCCGAACACTGTTCTGAAAGACTTGGGACTGGAAAAACCGTACTTCCAGGTCTTTGCCCGAAAGTACGGTTTCGTTGCGAATCTATCAATTTTGGATCTTCTGTTCAATGAAGGTCCGGAGTCGATCCTTTATCTGAAGTGAACTAGAATCTCCAGCCGATCGTAGCGGTGATGTCGAAGCGGTCTCTCTTGTTGAGGATGAGAGGAGAAGCGACATTTGAAAGGTAGTCGGCGTAAGGAGAGATGTAC
>JAILLE010000012.1 GCA_024693285.1 Bacteroidales bacterium | reverse complement strand
CCCCTGACGGCCAAGCTCCGTCCTGTCAGGGCGGAAGTGATGGAGGTCGCTCCTGTGAGAAAAGTCGTCTCCGGCATCCGGGACGCCCTTCCCGGGGCGGGAGTATCGGATCCCGCCGTCAAGACAGACGTGCTTTTCGTCGCTGATCCGGACCTTCTCGCCCTCTACGGTGTGAGCGTGTCCGACCTTCTCTCCATCCTCCGCAACTCCCTTAACGAGAACAGGCTCTTCAACATAGTCCAGGGCTCCAGGTCCGTGCCGGTGGTGACTGGCTCGAACGCCGGAAGCCTGTCGGAGATCCTCTCCCGGACCTTTGTCGAGAAGAAGGGAGAAGATGGCGCTACTTTGAGGATACCCGCCTCGGACCTTATGAGGCAGACCCTCGTGGAGGACTTCAAGACAGTGGTGGCAGGCGCCGAGGGCAATTACTATCCTGTTGACCTGGATGTCCCCTCAAAGGATGTCAGGAAGGCTATGGACGCCGTCAAGGACGTGGTGAGGAAGGACGGGGCCTTCGAGGCCGGATTCTCCGGATCCTGGTTCTCGAACAGGAAGATGGTGGACCAGATGATCATCATTCTGCTGATCGCCGTGACCCTCCTCTACCTTATCCTGGCCTCCCAGTTCGAGTCTCTCGTCCAGCCGCTCATCATCCTGTCAGAGATTGTGATTGACATCTTCTTCGCCCTGCTGGCCCTCTGGATCTTCGGCGTGAGCGTCAACCTGATGTCTATGATCGGATTGATCGTGATCACGGGTATAGTGATCAATGACTCCATCCTCAAGATAGACACCATCAACCGTATGCGAAAGGCAGGGGAGAGCCTTGAGAGGGCAGTGCTGGACGCATCCTCAAGGAGGATGAAGGCCATCATCATGACCTCCCTGACAACTATCCTTGCCGTGTGTCCCTTCCTCGTCCGGGGAAGCATGGGAGCCGACCTTCAGTACCCCATGTCCCTTGTGATCATAGCAGGCATGCTGGTCGGCACGCTCGTCAGCCTTTTCGTCGTGCCGGCAATATATTACTCGATCTACAATGGACGGAAGGACAAATAGGATCCCCCCGTTCTCGGTTGTGCTGATCATGGTGGCGCTGTCTCTCATCGGGGTGGCGTCATTGCGGCGCCTGAACATCCAGTACACCCCGACCGCCGAGGAGAGGGCTCTCACCGTCTCCTTCAACTATCCGAACGCCTCGGCCGAGACGGTCGAGGCGGAGGCCACATCCAAGCTGGAAGGGGTGCTTTCCGGTCTGGATCAGGTGTCAGGCGTATCCTCAACCTCATCCAAGGGAGGTGGCACGATACAGGTCTCCTTCAATAAGGGAACCGATATGGACGCGGCCCGTTTCGAGGCGGCATCCGCGGTCCGGAACATCAGGTCCTCGCTTCCGAGGGAGATCACATATCCGACCATATCCAGGGGGAGCGGCGAGTCGGTCTCGAGGGTATCGTACCTTGTCAAGGGCGACATCCCCTCCAGGGAGATCTCACGCTACCTCAATGAGCATGTCCTCAGTCCTCTCGCGGCCGTCCCCGGGGTTGACAAGGTTGAGATCGGGGGCGGGGTCCCTTTCCAATGGGTGATCACTTTCGACGCCACGAAGGCCGCCTCGGCCGGGATAACCGCCGACGAGATCGCCACCGCCTTCCGCTCCTATTATGGCTCCGAGATCGTCGGTATGGCCAGGACCGACGACGGTATGATGTCCGTGCGTCTGGAGGAGGAGAGCGGGCCTGATTTCGGGGCGGTTCCCGTGAAGAACGTCGGCGGGGAGATCATCCACTTGAGAGACATCGCTACCTGGCGTTATGAGGAGTCACTTCCCACCTACTACTACAGGGTGAACGGCCTGAACACCATCACTATGACGGCGGAGATAGCCTCCTCGGCCAACCTGCTGACCACAGCCGCGGCGGTGAGGGCGAAGATGGCTGAGCTGCGGCGCGGCTTTCCCGGTGAGATCACGGCCTCGGTCGCGTACGATTCTTCTGAATATGTCCATGGTGAGTTGAACAGGATCTATCTCAGGACAGGCCTCTGCGTGCTGATACTCCTGCTGTTCGTATTCATCATCTACCGCTCGTGGAGATATATGCTGATCATCCTCTCCACTCTCGCGGTGAACATCCTCACGGCTCTGGCGATCTATTCATTCGCCGGGCTTCAGATCCATATCTACACCCTTGCGGGAATCACTGTCTCGTTGGGGATCATCATCGACACGTCGATCGTGATGATCGACCATTACAGCCGTTACCGCGACCGGAGAGTCTTCCCGGCTATCCTTTCCGCTGTCGCGACCACGGTGGGCGCCCTCCTGATGGTGCTCCTGCTTCCGGAGAGCGAGAAGGCCAACCTGGTGGACTTTATCTGGGTCATTGTCATCAACCTCTGCCTCTCGCTTCTCATCTCCTATCTCTTCATCCCATCGTTGATGGAGTATATTCCAGTCTCGCAAGTCTCGGGCGTGTCCGGCTCCGGTGCTGCCCTGTCGGCCTGCGCTTTGCGCTCTGTCCGGGTAAATGGCCGCCAGAACAGAACTGGAGCCGGAAGGAGAAGGCTCCGTTCGCTGCGACGCGCCGTGAAATGGAACAAACGGTATGAAAGATATATCAGTTGGGGCACAAGGCACAGGTGGGTGTACATAGTGTTATTCATCGCGGCGTTCGGTCTTCCGTTCTGCGCCCTGCCGAAGGCGTTGTCCGAGAAGGAGAAGGCCACGGCCAGCTGGGCCCGAAAGGCGGTGGACAAACTCGTGACGTGGAAGCCATACGAGTCCAACAGGGTCAAGATCGACAAGTACGCCGGCTCATCCTTCGCCCTGTTCTACGGCGCTTTGGACCGGTTCAACTTCTACCGTCAGCCTCAGAAGAAGCAGTTGAACATCCGTGCGGGTATGCTCGAAGGATGCACCGTGAACCAGCTCAACGAGGTCGTGAAGGCGATGGAGAACTACCTCTCGAAGTTTGACGAGATCTCGGTGTTCACGACAAGGATCAGTTCCTACAACAACGCCTACATCAACGTTGAGTTCAAGCCGGAGTATGAGAACACGACCTTCCCCGCGATCCTGAAGTCCGAGGTCACGAGGATGGCGATCAATTTCGGAGGGGCCAACTGGAGCGTCTGGGGGATAGACGACAACTCGTTCAGCAACAACATAGTCTCGAGCTACAAGAGCGACGGGATAATCCTCAGGGGCTATAATTACCAGCGGCTCCACGACTACGCCTCTATGATGGTGGAATATGTCTCCGGCAACCGCAGGGTACAGGAACCCGAGATCTGGGGCGGGGGACGGTACGGCAGGCCTTCATCCGAGTTCGTCCTCGACTATGACTTCGGCAGGATGACTATGGCCGATGTGAATCCATATTCGTACTTTGGGACGCTGTCGTCCCTTCTGTACGAGGAGGTCATCGGGAAGGCGGATCACGACGGGGAGCTGTCAGATGTAGTGCTGCGCTCCTCGGACCTGGACTCTTACGACCTGTGGCATGTCGTCAATTCCCCGGTCGAGATAGGGGAGTCGAAGGTCACGCTATCCGGCTTGGGGTCGATAGACAAGAGGCGGACCGGGCTGGAGATACAGAAGGAGAACCAGTCTTACACCCTTGAGGTCCGTTACGATTTCATCGGAAGCTATGAACTCGGGAGGCGCCTCCGGAAACAGGTTGTGGATCATTTTAATAATGAGATACTTCCGGTAGGTTTCAAGGCCGAAGATCCGTCAGGGGGCTGGTTCTACAATAACAAGGAAAGGTACGCCTGGCTTATATTCCTGATCATCGCCGTGATCTATGTGATGCTCGCCATGACCTTCGAGTCGTTCCGGTATCCGCTGCCGGTGATATTCATGATCCCGATCTCGTTCATCGGATTGTTCCTGGTGTTCGGACTCACTGACTTCGCCTTCGACCAGGGCGGCTTCGCCGCATTCGTGATGCTCTGCGGAATAGTCGTCAACGCGGGAATATACCTGGTCACGACTTATCAGGAGACGCGCGATTACATCAAGGCCTTCTCCCGGAAGATCACCCCGATCAGCCTCACCATCGTGTCAACCATCCTGGGACTTCTGCCCTTCCTCTCCGACGGCCCCGAGGAAGTCTTCTGGTTCGACTTCGCCATCGGAACCATCGCCGGCATGGCCTTTTCCGTGATAGCTATCATTTTCGTCCTTCCTGCATTCTGTATCAAATTGAATTGATTGTTTTCAGCACTTCAGATTTCTCATATGGTAGTTAGACTAAACAGATTATTATTCTTTATTACGATTATTATTATTATTTCATCATGCGACCGTGAACACTATAGAAAACTCATCCAATCTGCAGAGAAGACATCGGGAATTTACCCGTTAGAGACACTTGAAGTGATCGGTAGGATTGACACATTGTCACTTCGTTCCAAACAGCTCAAGGAAAGGATCATGCTTGTTCGTGCCATAGCATTAGATAAGATTCATGAGAATGACGGAAGACTAGTTAATGATATGGAGAGGGCTTCTGAGTGGTTCTCACGCTTCGGAAGCAAAAGAAGAAGGATGCTCTCGGAATACTATTATGGCGACCAACTTCAGGATGCAGGGTTGTTGGAAGAAGCCACAGTTTGGTTTATGCGCGCTCAATCGGATGCGGAGACTTTGAGGGATGTTCATTACGCCGCTCTTGCTGCTAGACGTCAGTCATCAATATATAAAGCTACTTTCAATTATCCCGAGGAATTGTCCAGTATAGAGCGTGCGATGGAGTTATTCAATATCGCCGGTGATGAAGTTCATAAGGATGATGCCCGGATAAAAATGGCTGTTGCGTGTTTTGATAACTCGATGATTGCCAAGGCTGACAGCTTGTTTGAAGAAGCTATAGCCATTGCGGATGAAAAGGGAGATGTTTTGAGACTCCATGAGGCTCTAGCAAGATCGGCCGAATTGATGCTTTATGGCGAGTCACCTAATGCCGCTTTTGCGTTAGAGCGCCTTTCAAAGGCTGAAAGACTGGGCTATTCACCTACATGTAGAGATTTGGGGAACTACGCTTATGCCAACGCCTTAATAGGAAAGGAAACTGAAAGTGAGCGATATGTCTCGGCGGCATATGATGCGGTTGAAGGAGATGCGGATCTTGCATATATTTTGGATCTTGATTATAGGATAAAGATGCTGGAAGGTGATACGAAAACAGCCTTGGCTCGTCTGCAAGAGTCCTATTCTCATATGGACACAGTCACTACCAAAACTCTTGAACAATCCATAGTCAAGGCACAAAATATCTTTTTGGTGTCGACTATTGAACACCTTGGAAGGGGGAAGCGACACATCACGATTGTCTCCTGCTTAATCGTGTTTTTGTTTGCTTTTAGTTCGATAGTTACTATCGCCATTTTCAAGAAGAAACAGAAATACCGGAAACTTGAAGATATGCGTAGGCAGATCACTATGGAGCAGTACCGTATTGCCAGTGAGGAGATTGGTCGATTAGGCTTTGAGTCTTTCGAGAGAATAATAGAAGCATACGATATGACAGGTCGAGCTAATGATAGAGATGTGGCCGAAGCATTCAGTCGTGTTGTTGGCCAGTTTAGGTCTGATGATGATTTCCGTCTACGTTTTCTGGCTAATGTTGACAACGCTCATGGGATGGTGATTACAAAACTCCGTAAGCAGGTTCAGGGTTTGCCGGAGTCACAAATTACTCTTTTCGGTTTTCTTGTTCAGAGACTTTCCTATACCACAATCACAGTGCTCATGGGAAAGAGAAGCCGACAGAATATATATGACTCCCGACAACGACTTGTGAAAGCGATAAAAGCTCAATCCCCAGCAGACATGGATTTGTTTCTTTCATTTATTCCTGTCCGTCGATAAGAGTACGATTGTTCTGTTTTTATACCTATTGTCCTATTCAAGAAATCCCCAGCAGAGATTATTCTGTTGGGTGCGATAGTTGGACCGTTCCTATTATGAGTTGATATTCAATGACTTCTGTATCAAGAAAAATAGGCCGCCTTTTTTGCGAACAGGATAATTGTTATATAATTTTGTGGCTGGAAGATTTTACTATCAATATGCTTTGGGTGTATGAATGCGTGTTTTCATTGTATATCACTTGTAGAAATAGTCTTCGCTTTTTTCTTGACGTCAGTCCATGCGGAGCGAGTTTTACCCTTTGTTACGAAGGCTCCCGCAAAACTCCATTTTGTCGATAAACGAATTGTCGATTATGGAGAGATATTACAAGGTGAGATTGCGGACATTGCTATTCGTTTTACTAATGTTGGGGAAGAAGATTTGGTTATTTACGATATTATCAAAACTTGCAATTGTACCGATGTCGCAGTAGACAAGAAAGTGCTTCCTCCAGGTGATGAAGATAGTGTGGCTATTCATGTGTCCACTAAAGGGAAACTTGGTCCTCAAACAGTGGTCCTTAAACTTCTGACCAATGGTGAGAATGAATATTATATCATAAGAGTAAATTTAAATGTTTTAAAACCATGAAGAGATTTCGTTATTATGTTACGTCTATTGTGACATTGTTCTTGTTTTCTTTCTGTTTTACGGCATCTTCAGGTGAAATCCCTGAAATGCCTGAAATACCTATTGATGAGATGAATCGTTGCCGATGCAAGCATGACGGGTGCTATGGAGGGAATTTAATCTCACTCCGTCCAAAATGTGCAGTGGATGATGAGCCAATTGATTGTACAGAGTATACCATGAACTGTCCTGGTAATTCAACGGATGATGCGAGTGCCCCCACGATTTGATTGGCCTTTCATCAGTGTGATAGGTGCCTTGTGTGTGCTTCTAGTGTCATGTGTGAGAGAAGGGTCAGCCTATTACAACTTGGAACATCGTGGTGAAAGACTAACGAACGAGTTATCTGAACTGGTGGCGGATACTATCTATTGCCCTGGTGCGATGTCTTCTTTGTCTGGGCAATGGCTATTATGTGATTCTGGGCTTGTTTTTCTGGATCATTTCTCAGTAGGAATAAAGCATTACTCATTAGATGGACGCTTTATCTGTGAGAACATCAAAGAGGGACGAGGACCTGGGGAAGTGACGGGGACCTCTTGGGCCAGTGCTTGGGATAACCAGCGGAAGCACCTTGTTGTCAACGATAAGAACCTTTTTATTCAAGTGTTTGATGACAGGGATTCATTGCTTTCTTATCAGAGGGAAACATGGATAATGCTGATGGATGAAAAGGTGGATACATCTAAATGGAAAGATAGGTTACTATCTCCGGATTTGCTGGATCCTCAAGTATATGACTATAATTTCGAATGCGAACGTGTCTATTCTTTCGACGGTGTTTTTTATATGCCGGTCATAATTGAACATCCAAAACTAAACGGCTATGATAAGTCCGTAACCTCTAAACGTTATTGGAAGGAAGCTAGCGTTTTGCTATCCTTTGTCCCTGGGTCGATAGCGGAAACGAAGAAGTTGCTAGGAAGGTATCCGCCTGTGTATCACAATAAGAATATCCCTGTATTCGCCACGTATGACTTTTTTGTCCAAAACGACCGTATTCATGTGTCATTCGGTGCTGATCCGAATATCTATGTGCTTGATCTTGATGGAAATCCATTATATAGTTATGGAGTTGGAGAGGATCGGATATCCCTCTCATTCCCCCAGACAAGGTCTTTCGAAGAGTATGAATATACGTTCAAATCCCAAAGAGAAACTCATGGCCACTACTGCCGCCTCGCCTCGGCTGGCGGCCACGTATTCCGGACTTGTTTTACAGATGAGGGGAAATGGATATTACAAGTGTATGATGGCGATTATCTTGTCTCGACCTTTGATTGTCATGATGACATAAAGATAATCGGGGCAAGTGACGGATGGATTTACGCCGATGCCGGAGCTGATTTCCGAAATGAGTATTTCAGAATCATAAGATTCAGGATATGACAAAAAGAATCGTTTTGCTGATCATAGCATTTTTGAATATGATTTCGGCAAATGGGCAGGAGATCAAATATTCGATTGACCCTTCCTATGTTATTCCCAAAAGCAGAGTCAATGATATTGTCCGCAAGGCCGCCAGAGATTTTGGGCGAAGGCATGCGGGTGCATTCATTTCCAAGGCTGAATACATAAGAACTGTCAAAGCTGTGGACGGTTATTGTTTTTTTCGCATTGATGAGGGCTTGTTCGGATCTACTCAATTTGTACAAGATGGCATCAGTAATTACTTGGAAGACCCTGGAGCCGGGAAGTTTTGGCCTCTTAACTCAACTTGTTCTCTATTCAGGATTCCAGGGACAAGGGATTATGCTCCTTTTGTCAGTGTTCATAACAGTGATGTGAAAGGGATCGATAGCTATTTTGTTAATTTCAATCAAATGCCACGAGAGTCTCCAGCAGCTTGGCTTAGGGCAATGGAGGTTAGTGGGCCGATTAACGCCTCGAAACTCAAGTACTATGATTTTGCTCTTGAGGGCTATTCCCCAGATAATGATCTATATATTATCCGATTCAACTCTAAAGAGGGGACTTTCCCTAAAAAGATCCTTCTTTGTGGCGAGGGGCTTCTCTATATATCCCGTCTTTCTGGATTACTGGGGTTCAAGCTGAATAATATGGAGGACCGGTTTTCATCTTATATTAGGACAACAATCAAAGACCGGCTCATCAGCGTCACATCTAGTGAACTTGAAGTTTGGTATGGGAGATTAAGAGGTTATATCGTTCCGGAGAGTATAATCAGGAAGACGAGATGGGTTGAGCCAGCGGATAAAACAAGAGTCAGATATTATGAGGCCGAAGTTTCCCCATGCAGGAATCCTTTCTCTTGTGGGTTGTTGTCAGAGACGGCGATGGTTTTCAGGGAGGTGCGTATGATCGGTCTGCAGGAAATAGCTCAATACTCGCCTTTTTTTAAACCAAGCCTTGGTTCATGGTATCCGTGCTTTCTTGCGACTGATCCGGAATGTCCGACCCCTAACCTGAGTAGTTTGAGAGATTCAAGGAAGATCCGTAGGGATCTTGAATCGATAGGTATTGGTCTAGAGGATCAGTCAAGTATTTATATGAAACTTATAAAGAAGGAGATTCTCAAGAACGGGGGTGAGATTGGGCTATCTTCTGTCGCCTTTAATATGTCGAATGCTCGTGATATATATAAGTTTGTCCAAACTGTTTTTTTGCATGAGTAAGTAGTAGGGATTGTTTTTTGAATTAGTATTAGTAAATATGTTAGACAAACAGTTTTTATTCATTACGACTCTGATTACGACAGAGTGGCAGGGGATAACTTTTAGCGGCACGGGATTCTTCTTCCGACAGAAGGAGCCTGCTATGAAAGATGGTAAGTTGGGTAACTATTGGCTGGTGACCAACCGCCATGTGGTTTATTCCAAAGAGGATTCCACCAAGAAGAAGCATCTGGTTGATAACCTAACATTCCGTGTTCGTGCGGAGGAGAAGGCCTCACAAAAACTCATTTGGTTAGAGATGACAATGAGCCAAGCTGAGTTGCTACAAAAAGCCAGAGTCTTGCCTGATACGGGGATTGATGTCTGCGTAATAGATATTTGCGAGAAGGTGGATACAGAACTCGCGAAATATAATGATTTGAACGTGACGATATGCCCAATAGAGGAAGATAACCTGGCAGACAGGTCAAAGCTTCCAATCGAGTCTAGCGATGATGTTATTGTCATTGGTTATCCAAGAGGTTTTTATGATTCCGCAAACCTTTATCCTATTGTCAAATATGGTATAATTGCTTCCATGTGGGGCGCGAATTTTAGAGGCACTAAGGGCTTTGCTATTGATGCCAAACTCTTTCCTGGTTCATCAGGGAGCCTTGTGATAACCAAGCCCCGGATGGAGGATTTGGATAAGGAAGGTTACTTAGTTTTCATGAAGGAAAAGAGATTCTATTGCCTTGGAATCTATTCCGGCGAACCATTGTTCAACCGAATTACCATTGATGTTGATGGGAATCCAGCTGTTTTGCATTATTCATTTGATCTGGGACAAGTGTGGTATTACGGTTTAATACCAGAAACCATACAAAACGGTGTTGTACCACAGTTCGAATTGTGAGGTGATGTAACGAAACATTATTATCTACAAGAAGGTATCGGTTTATAAGAATTAATAACGTTTAAACTAAACTATTATGGCAGATTGGACACCAGAGGAGATTCAAAGGATTTGGGAAAAGGGCAAAGTATGCCCTCCTTATGATCCTAATGTTTGGCGTAAAGATCAATGTGGTGCATGGATGTACAGAAGAAATTATGGGGCACCGTCAGCGAATGAGTCACACACAAGTTTTAAGTGGCAAATAGACCATATTAAGCCGAAATCCAAAGGAGGCGAGGATTGGGTTTCAAATGCTCGACCACTTCAATGGTATAATAATGATTGTCGACAGAATAAACGCTTAAAAACAAAAGTTACTGCTGAAGGCAACCATAACATTGAAATAACAGAATAATAGAAATAGTTTAGGAGGTACTGGTTCTGTACAGTTGTCCGATTATTCGAGCGAAATAAAAAGCAGTTTCAGATGTAACTGGTAGTAAAACACTATTTATATCCGCGAAAGAGCTGTTGCAAAACTCTCGAAGATGTGGCAGCGGGTAATTATTTCAGAACCTGTGGTACAGTTCCATCAAAGAGAACTTCAGTCGTAATTTCTTTCAACAAGAGAATTATTGCGGTTGATGACAAAGGATTAACTACTGGTAATTTGCCAACTTCGTGGAAGTTCTGCTGCAAAGTTCACTCCTGCGTCTGAAGGGGGGGGCAAGTTAGTGCTGATTCTCCAATATAACACCGGGATTATTTCAGTGACTCCAACTAATTACATTGAATTGTGGTTAGTCTGAAACCCTAATGAATCATGCTATCCTCTCGTTGACAATTCTCAAGTAGTACCGTTTCATCTTATTGCTAAGAAAAAGGCGTTCGGCAAGTGCAATCGATGATTCAGGCAGAATCATGTAAGTGTTCAGGATTCTGTCAACACGTGATGTCACTAAACTAATCCGCTCTACAAATCGCTCGAAATCTCAACGACATGGATGCCCAGTTTGAATGTACACGTCACTCTTCTCTATGTTTTGGAATTCTGCCTCTCTTGACCCCCTTTCCGATGGGGATCTCATTTGGCTTCGGGCCTCCGGAACACGTGGTCGGAAATCTCACGGCTCCTGATTGGCCGTGACAAACATATATTAGATTTTTTGGTAGAACAAAGAAAGAGATTAAACGAAAATGCCGGCAATTGAATGATAATCAATCAATTGTCGGCACGGACCGGATTATAATTCCGGATTATTCTCCCTTAGAGAAGGTAGTAGAAACGCTTCTTGACCTGGTCGGAATACTCTTGATATTTCTTGATATTATCGCGCTCCGGCAAGTCGATATACAGACACTCAAAGAGTGCGCAACACAAGTCCGTGAAGGTATTAGTAAATTCAGTAAAGTACTTCATTTTATGAAGAAGCCCGGCTATCTCGTAGATATGTTTGTTAGCAAAATGGACGTTATCTTTGGCTCCTTGCCTATAATTATCACGGACGAATTGCAAGTCCTCGACGACTTTATCAATGTATTTTTTCCCCAATTCACCCGACCAACTTTTCATAAACTGCGAGTCAAAGATGGTACGGAGGCGGGCCTCATTGATGATTACTCGTTCCTGCTTCTGGTCTTTCTCTTCAGCAGCGGGAGCCTCTTCCTTGACCACGAGCATTTCCAGAGTAGGTTGTTCCTCGATCACTTCCGGTTCCGGCTTTGATAATAGTACCCATAAACCGGCACCAATAGCCGTCAGGAGAGGATAACCGAGTGAGATTAATGCTCCAACACCAATAAGAGCGACAAAAGCTATGAACCAAACATTGGTGAGGGCGGACTCCCACGCCCCAAAGATTGACGAATACTTATCGTGGAAGATGGCGGTCACACCAGCCGCCACGATACCAAAAGCCAGCAATACAATACCCAACACTATTACCCATTTCGGCAACCGGCATTGGTCGTAATACTTCGCAAATCTCTTGGCTTTAGCTTTCATCCTCAGTTACTACTTAATTGGATACAATTATTGATCTGTTCGTAAAGAAAAAAGCTCGGATCAGGAAAACCGTTACTTCAACTTCGTATTGACTCGGATTCCTTTTTGGGTCTTTGAATACGAAGAAATGTAGTCGCGACTCTTCAGTATATTAACCAGCCGCCATGATTAGATGTACTAATACTTAAGGAATGAGTTTATTCTGGTATGAAAAATCTTTCTAAAATCCTCTTTTAGCTTATCGGAGAGGAAAGAGTTATCAATAAGTCTTTCCGTTTCGGAGTATTCAGCGCAGAAGCGTTCAATTTCGCTCTTTACTATCTTATTGTCCAGCCCAATTCTCTCTCCAAACACTTGAAAGTCTGATCCGTATACTCCAAACTCCCTGTTCCAACCCTGGTACAGTCCTTTTTCTAACGCAAAGATATGCCCATCGGGAATATGCAGTAAGGTATTGATAAGATCATATGCTGGAGCTAGCCGATAGTCTCCTCGTGAAGTTTGAAGAACGGAAAAATTCTTAATATGCGCGTCTCCATTGGCAAAGACAAAGTTGAATAGAATAAGATCAAAGTATCTTACAAGTTCTATTCGCCAGGCGGGAATATATTTCTTGATTATTTCAGCAAGGCCTACATAATCGAGTGCATTGTACTTGTAGTTCTCACCGTGTGTTTCTTTAGTAATGCCCGCAAGTGAGGCAAGGTCTTCCTGCTGTAACCTACTCCCATCATTCTTGACATCATATCGTTTGGTTACATACACCTGCTCTCCATTCTTAGTGAAGCATACTGCGTTTTCAGCTGTCTGGATTCCATACACTTGTGCGGCAATCTGCATGGTCAGATTCTCGTTAGCAGGACTATACTCCCGGTTATCAAAACCGGTCAATTTCGGCTTTAAAATATATGTCCCTCTTTCGCCTTTTTCGGTAAGGCGGAATACTCCGTCATCAATGACAGCAGAGTATTTTTCTTGTGCGCCAGAAAGGGAGATGTGCCCTTTGTTCTCTGCAAGTCCCTCTCCGGATGACAAAGACACATAAGGCAGCATATAAGATACCATTTTGCCACCAAGGAAATACTTTTTTGCGCGAGGAGAGAAAGACTCGAACCCTTCTTCCAGAGTGCTTGGGCAAACATGAATGTCAATCATCATCAACGCGTTTTACAGTTATTGCTCCGGGAGTATCAACACTTGCCGTGGCAAGAAGAATGCCGAAATCATCTCGGATGTCTACACGGTGTAACTTGGCCTGAACCGCCCTGTTTGATCCCTCTGAGAGCATGTTCGCAAAGAATGGAAACAAGTGACGCGATTTGTAAATCTGCGTTTTCTTCGGCATCGTAAGGCTTATTGCAGGTCTGGACGGGTTCTCGAAGTATTCCTTGTCGTAGACAAAAGTATAACCTTCCCCTATTTCTTCGGAAATCGTCCCTGCCAGAACGCCGTTCATATATACTTCACCCTTCCTCATAGCTCAATTATTGTTGCTGTTAATTGCATGCCGAGAGTCCGAAGGACCTTTTCAAGAACCTTGATTGTAGGGTTCCCTTCACCGCGCTCTATCTGCGTGAGTGTATTAATTCCAATCTTGGAAAGTTCCGCAAGACGGCTCTGTGTTAATCCAAATTCTTTTCTTCGGCATTTAATAATCTTACCAATACTGTCCATAATTTCCCACCATGTTGTGATTTTAGTGCAAATATAGAATAAATAAAAGAAATAACAACCAAAAATCACGATATGTTGTGATTTTGACGCAAGAGATGCTCGAATTGTTTAATAGAAATGTGGAAAACCACAATGTGTTGTGATTTCGATAGGGAAAACAATTTGCCATGCAAACGGGTGAATCAATCTTAGGAATTATCATACTAGTATCATAATTATTGCGTTTACTTGTATTGATATTTGATATGAGTTTTGGGGATCCATTGCAGAATGCCCCTCTGCTCTCTTACGAACGCGACCTTATATTTCTCGTTCTCACTAAATGATGGTAAGAGAATTAAAAAGAGATGTGCAAAATACTCTTAATTATCAGTTCTCTGCAAATTGAGTCCAAAGAATAGGAGTTGAAATACAAAATTATGTATCTCGGTTTTGAGTGGAACCATTAATCGTATAGAAACAATTAGGAGCAATGTTCAATAACTCATTTCTTTTTTTATATTTGTATAATGTACATTTTGTCCGTCAGAATCGTATGTTATTTGCCCGGCAGAAGGTTTCCTGGAAAGGAATCCGACATGGCGAAATCTCCTTGCTTTTAGGGATTTGGGCAAGGTATTATTGACTTATCTTTTAGTGAGATTGTTTTTCATGGTCACCGTAAAGGACATATTCTACCACTTCCGTCAAAAGCAGAATGAGGGAAAGTTTTCATCCCCCATTCTGGATTTCTTGGAGACAGTACCGGGCTTCAATACAAAACATGAGGTCAATGGTGAGATTATGGATATGTCTCTTGCCATGTCGATAATTAGAATCTGTGATAAGATGGCAGATGATATGTTGTTGATGAAGACCAAGCCCAATGCTATTCCTATTTTAAACGAATACTTCTGCGTTCATGAAGCCAATTCATCAGACCCCGAGCAGTTCTTGCGGGAATTAGATTATGGGACTTATGACTTTAAGTACCAGGGGCTCTCTTATGTCTATCAGTATTTCAAGGATTCTGTTGTTCCCATCGCAGGAATCAAGCCCAATGGAAGTGAGGATATAGGTACTGCGTATTACATTGGAAACGGTCGTTTTGTTACGGCAGCTCACTGTATTAATAATTTAGAAAAGTTCAATATACTTTTACATGACGGTAGTCGACTACCAATCACGCGAATTGCCTTTGCAAAAGAGCAAAACCAGGAAGAATACGACTTGGCTGTCATTTATACCGATGCTTTAATATCATATCCTGCATTATGGCTTCAAGAGCCAAAGGTCTTGGATGATGTACTCACGATGGGTTATCCTCCGGTTCCTTGTTTTGATCTGATAAAAGTTGCTGAATCTGCATCTGTTGGGGTGATTATTCAAGGCGAACAGAAGTCAGTCGGCGGGCAGGTGGTAGCTTCTGGTAAGGCTTATGTGTCTCCACTTGACTACTTCCTCATTAATGCGAGGGTGAAGGGCGGTAACAGCGGTGGTCCAGTCATCAATGGAGAAGGGAAGGTTATTGGGACAGTAGTGGGGCTTCCATTTGATAGTGCCGGCGGTCCCGAATCCGGTCGATATGATATCATGGGATTTGGCGTCTGTTTGCCATCAAAGTATGTTAATGAACTTTTGATCAATCCTGATGATAAGGGTGTGCTGGATGATGGGGCTTATTATAAACAAGTAAATAAATAAACATTGCGTTCGTGATTCAACATCATAAAATTATATTTCTTTCCCTCAGAACATAGACATGTTTCCAGCTTACGTATATAGAATTATGATCGGATGTCCTGGTGACATCCGGGAAGAAGTTGCAATTGCAAAGAGGGCCATCTATCGTTGGACCAGCATCCATGCAGAGCAGACGGGTATCGTTCTCCTTCCTATCAACTGGGAAACTCATTCATATCCCGAGCAGGGGGCACATCCACAAAAGATTCTTAATGGCCAGCTTGCCGATAAAAGCGACATGCTTATTGCAATCTTCGGTTCTAGGGTGGGAACCCCCACGGATACTTCTGCTAGTGGCACTATTGAGGAGATAGATAATCACATCAAGGCGGGTAAACCGGTTATGCTCTTCTTTCGTAAATTTAATGATATCACGCAGATCACCGCTTCGGAATTTGCCAAACTAGAGGATTTTAAAACGAGCATTCAAAACGAGGGGCTATATAAAGAATACAACACGGAAAGTGATTTTGAGGATGTTCTTTGCAATGCGCTTGAACTATTTCTCAGCAACCATTGGATAGAAAATACCCCTCCCACATCTCAGGAAAAAGAGACGGTAGAATTTTCAACAGAGGAGATTAACATTTTGAAGAAATGGGTTGCATCAAACAACGTTGCGGCTCACTCTGTGAAGTACATGGGAGGGACTATTTTCTTTGTTGGTGATTTGCAGTACGATGTTACCGAAGCTCGGCAATTGGTTCAATGGAATGATTTCTTCGATCGCCTTCAGAAAGTGGGATTCATAGAACTCAACCGATTTAACAAGCGTGGAGAGCCTGTCTATCAACTCTGCATTCGCGCTTATAACTATGTTGATTCACTTGAAAAGCAATGATAACAAACAAACTATCCTCCGGCTTAAAAAGCGCAGCGGAAATCGTCAGAAAGGCCGATAACTTGGAGTTGTATGCGATGTTGCTCGATCTTTACGCCATTGCACTTGAACTCCAGGAAGAGAATCAAAGTCTCAAAAAACGAGCGGAGGATCGGAGTCGGATTGAGACACTCCGTGAAAGGGTAATTCGTCATACACAACCGATTATTACACTTAAAGACGATGATGATAGTATCTGTTACTGTGCTCATTGTTGGGATAGTCAGCAGAGATTGATTCAGATTAACAAAGACACTAGGTCTGGAGAAGCCATTTGTCCTGCGTGCAAAAACAAATGCGTTTACGACCAGCAGATTCATAATAGGTACATTGAATCTAGAAAGCCACGCGTAAAGATTTATTAACACTTTTTTGTATCGACATTGTCTCTCCTACTACGTGTCGTAGAAGGATGTGGGACATTATGGTGGGGATGATTTTTTGGGGGGATAATTATTCGCAAAGAGATGACCAAGCAAAAGAAGAAAGCCGCTAAGCAGGCACCATCACGGACCGGTTCCCAAAAGTGTGGGAATGGTAATCATGAGCAAAGAATTGTTCAATATGTCCCCATGTTTGATACTAATTGGAGTATTATCCGTGATGCTAATGGAATAGTAGTACAAAAAGTTGAAGAATTATATATTTGGAATCAAGAGCATAGGACACAAGCCAAACCTAACAAAGGGGTATGGTCCATTCAAGAAAAAGAGGAACTAAAGCTTTTTCTTTTGTGCCGTACGACCGGCTGCTTCGTACCATGGAAAAAAGACAAGAAGATTCATAAAGGTTGGGGCGTTTTGCATTTAGATGGTTTGAATCATGTTATAGGGAGAGATTATCTAGGCAACGATGTTAAGGTGTGTCGCTTTGTTGAGAGTAATCCTAAGGAATGGCATGGCTTCCCTGTGAATTATATGAGAAGCAAGGAAGTCATAAGTGATCATGTTTTACGCCTGTGGGCATATGATTTGGGTTATGTGGACAAGTCTGAGATAATAGATATTAAGCGTCATCAGAAATCATCATTAGCATGAAGATTATTATTAAAGGAGATTTCTTTGATTGTCAATTAATTAGAGACAGGTTTTTTGTCTGGGATTCTTGGGGAATAATCAGAATTTTGGATTATCGTCAAGATGTATACAACCATATTGGTGTCATGTCAAACCAGAGCGTTGAATTAATCTATGAGGATGCTATCCATTTGGATAATACGATCACGGCTATTACAAGGATGTCTGGTGGTATTTTCCCTAACGATTCTGTATTTGTAAACGGACATCTCTATACCGCAACGGAGTCGGGGGTATTTCGACAAGTAGTAGGTTATGGTAAGGAGTTATTTGAGTTTTCGTCTTCCAGATCCCATAAGATGACAGATATTCAAGTGTTTGACTTATCTGGTGGACCAGGCGAACTTGTCGCCATGGCCGCTGGAAAGGAGGGTGTTTTCGAAATATACAATCCTAGAACTATGCGTGTGACCAAGTCTGGTCATGATGTAAAAGATGTTGATAAAGGTATCTATCTTGTTAGTGGTTCAACTTCTTATAATGTGTGTTATCAAGATAGAGATATCTATAGTACGGATCAAGATGGAAGAACAAGAGTATTGTCTTTTGGTTCTGGAGAGAGATGGACAAAACAGAATGGAAAACAGTTAAGACCCTATATTCGTTCAAATTCTCCTGATGGAGACCTTATAAAGCTTCTTCCTACGGGAGAGGGGACTCTTCGTGAGGCCGAGAGGTCACTTGGATTACAACAATTTGAAATCTGGTCTTTTAGCTTATCTCGCACTCCTAATCAGATTAACCGTGTTTTAGGAAAACCTAGAACCGTTTCAGAGGCAGTGTTTGGAACAGTTGTAGAGGCTAGGGAAGAAGTCGTTATTCAACAACTTGATAATGCTGTAAAAAGAATTAGTGGCCCGATCACGCGTACTCGTGTATTATCAGGATTTGGTGGAAAAAGGAATCTGTTGATGGTCGTTCTTAACGATAGAATAGAAATTCTTGACTCTAAAGCGATAGGGGCTTTGTGATGCCTGTCTTCCCTTTTCATCCTTTTGTTTATCCTTAGTTTTGGATTGTTTTTCCTTAAGTCGTATGTCTTTAATTGGTGATTCCAACGAGAATCCTCATTTATATGTGAATAGAGGTGAAGGGGAGTATAGTATCCGAAGAAGGTAATCAGTATGCCCAAGGATGGACGGCTGGTGATATCGCAGATATTAATAATTCTAGTTGGGTAAAGGAACATTTTGATGTTATTACACATTCTTTTGATTCAGATTTGAGGCTGAATAAGAAAAGACGAGCGGTTCCTTATGCATATTATGTTGCTTATGGTAGTATAGGTGTCAAAGAGGGTTTATCCAAGTATGCGGATTTAACATGTATCCATGGCTATCCTCCTGCTTTTATTTACTTGGATGAATATTTGAAGGAGGTCGAGGACTATTTGTCCGTCACTATTCCTTCTCAAGCTAAGGATATTTTCTATAATGGTCTATACGTGACTGCTTTTGGAATACTTGAGCTTTTCCTATGTGACTTCCTATTGTGTGGAATCTTCTCTAATGGCGAGAATTTTAAAAGAGCAGCCTCCTTATTATGTAAAAGCAGTAGTGTGCCTGCACGTGGAATAGAGAATATAATAAGGAAGACGATAACGGGGAAGGTATTTCATAAGTTCGAGGAGATTAATAAATTGTTTCGTTCTGTCTTGGATATTGAATTGCCTAATACTGATGGATTAAAAAGATTGATTCATCGGCGCCACAATATTGTACACAGATATGCCATCTCAAACATTGACAGAATGACTGTATGCGATGCGACAGAAGACGATGTCTCTTGCCTGATTCATGAGATACGGGCTTTTTCTTCCGATTTGTGGAAATATGTTAGTCAATTGGAGAATCCGCTGTAAATAGTCCCCTCGTTTCCTTTCCCAATTGACACCATCAACTTTTCCTTCCATTAAATACGTGAATGCAGGCTATTAAGATATTAAACCTCACTTAGCAGGCATTCTATTTAAGATATCATTCTCATGACCCGAAGGTAACGCTTAATTACTGGGTATAAGGATGAAAACTCACAAACCCGAATTCGATTTAGGTCTCTGTAGTTAAGTCATTCATAAAGAGGACGAACTATTCCAGTTTCAAAATGACCTCCTTTGCCATTTCCTCATCAATGTTCCGGTAACGGTTGAAGGCCTTGGAGTTCTCGACGTGGCCGGATATCTTGGCGATAAGGTTGGGATCCTTGAGCTCCTTGTAAAGATTCCCGACCAGGACGCGGCGGGCAATGTGGGAAGATGCCACTTCCCAGATAGGGTGCTGCTCTTCTTCCCTAGTCAGGGAGTTGATGACTGTTACCTGTCGATCGATACCGGCGAGACGGAGCATCTTCTTGATGTTGCGGTTATAATCCTGGGCACAAGTAAAGGGAAGAAGGCGATTCCCAGGAACATCTGGGTAGCGTTCCAGGATTTCCAGAGCCGTAGGACCGAGTGGAACCCGAACCGTAATCGGACGCCCCTCCTTTGTCTTTCGAGGAACATACTCGATGGCGCCATTGATCACGTTACTCTTCTTCATCTGGAGAAGGTCTCCTACCCGGCAGCCGATGAAACAGTGAAAGACGAAGATGTCCCGCTGCACTTCCAGCCCTGGATTCTTCGGAAACTTTGTCGCATACAGGATGTTTCGTTCCTCCTTCGTAATATAGAATGGTGTTCCATACATCGGCTGGCCAATCTCATATTCATCAAAAGGCTCATTGTTTGTCAGGTGGTTCTTCTTTGCCCATTTGACGAATGTCCGGAAGCGGGACATGGTTCCAATGATGTCATTCTTCCCTCGTGGTTTTGGATAGCGACACTCGGGAACTTGATCATAGACTTCCTGATAACGGCTGTCAATGATAATCGGCTTCCCTTCTTTATCCTTACCGATGAATTGATGCTCTGTCGAAAGATAATCAGCGAACTGCCGGAGCGTATCGGCAGTCAGGTCATCCAGTTCAATGCTTGTACCAGTATAGAGTGTGAACCGCTGGAGCGCCCGATACAAGACTTTGTACTGCCGCTTCTGGGATTCAGAGATATCGTGCACCTCAATGAAATGTGCCAGAGTAGAGATGGTCGAATTATCCACCGTACTTTTGCGTTCTCCTTTGGGAATCTTGATGCGGTCCAGCAGTTTAGAAGAAAGCCACTTATCCGCGAGCTCAACCTTCCCGGCTCCGGCCTTAATGAACTCCTCCTGAATGAAGGTGGAAATCTCTTCCAATTCCTTGTTCACTTGCTGGAGACTCTTGACAAGGGTGGCCTTTTCCTCTGACATGAACCGGACTTTCGGAATCTTGTTGCACTGGTTCTTTTCGTCCCAATACTCAGCTAAGGTGAAAAGATTCGTTTTGGCTCGCTGATTAAGCCTGCCATGGAAGAAGCGCATCAGGATTTCCTGCTTCCCCGTAGTTTTATCTTTCTTGGCCGAAAGAGAGTAAACAATAGTCGCCATAATCCATCAATATCACTCGCCAAAGTTAGTAATTTTTGGCGACTTTTTGGCGACTTAATTGATTTATTATGCTTTTTCTTGATTTGAGCTGACCGAACCGATTGATGGCGATATCTTTTCAAATATAGTCATATCAATAAGTTACAATAAAGATACTGAATTCTGTTGAAGGTTCGTTTTCAAAGGTTCGACTCTCACCTACCGCACGAAAAACAGCTCCGGAATGCTCCGGAGCTGTTTTTGGTTATTGCCGTATCAAGGCTACTTTTTCACGAATTCGATTCGACGGTTCTTGGTGCGTCCCTCGTCGGTTCCATTGTCGGCGACTGGCTCATGGGATCCTTTGCCAACCGCGGTCAGGCGATCCTTCGAGATGCCTTGTCCCACAAGAGCCGCCACGATGCCTCCGCCCTTTTCTGGGAGAGGGGAACGGCACCCTTGGCGATCCCCAAATTGCTTAGGTCGGCACAATACCGAGTTCACCAAAAATCAAATCTTTAGTTAATCTGTCCAACTTTTGGGGTTCACCTCACAAGGGGAGGGCAGTTTCTAGAGGATTTTCCAGGTGTCGCTCATCAACGACATCTATTTCGATAGATATTGATATATTAATTCTTTTATTATATATTATGATATATCAAATGTTTTGCTTATATTTGCCGGAAATATATGATATATCATATTATGGTCGAACAAGAAACCATATTCGATAAGATAGTTGTATTGGGCCTGCGGTTCAAAGAATATCGGAAGGCACTAGGAGTTTCCCAACGGGAGCTACACCGGAAGACTGGAGTGGCATTGTCCACCATCAGTTTGTTTGAGAACGGCAAGGGACACGGGCTTTCTCTATCCCATTTTTATCTGCTATTGGATGCTCTTGACTTAAGAATAGATTCGAATGCGATAATTCCGGAGGTATTCCGAAGTGATTTGGCGAAACAGTGGGAGAAACAGAATAAACGCAGTAAGTAATGAATGGTAATGTGGTAAAGGTAGTCTTATGGGGGAAAACCGTAGGATACCTGTCTTGGGATAAATCAAATTGGAGAACGGAGGCATCTGTTTTTCAATTTGATAGAGATTTTTTATCACTTGGGTGGGATATTTCCCCTATAAAACTGTCCATTTCTTCTAAGATTGCCCGCAGCGGCGTAAGCATTAGGGGGGGGAATCCTAAGGACGTTTTTCGAGGATTGCCTTCTGTATTTGCCGATTCATTACCCGACCATTGGGGTAATTCCTTATTCAGATCTTGGGCAAAAGAGCATAAAGTGAGCATGAAGGATGTGTCTTCTGTAGACTATCTTTCTTTTATCGGTAAAAGAGGCATGGGAGCACTCGAATACCTACCTGCAGCTATTGAGGATGAAGAAGTGCCGTTTGATGTTGACGTTACACGCCTATATGAGTTCGCGAAAAGTGTTCTTGACGAACGGAACGAAGTGCAGTTTTCCACTGATAGAGAACTTTTATGGCAAGACCTAATCAAGTTGGGAACATCTCCTGGGGGAAAACGTCCAAAGGCGTTGGTTGCCATGAATGAGCGGGAGCAATCTATCAAATCCGGGCAAGTTCTCCTTCCTCCTGGATACGAATACTATGTTCTCAAGTATGATAATGAAAACGATCTGTATCCGTACGCCAGAATCGAATATGCATATTCTAGAATGTGCAGGGACGCAGGAATACGTATACCTTTTACCGAATTACGGTCATTTGACAAGGCAACCCATTTCTTAATTAAGCGTTTCGATAGAGTTGACGGCGAGAAAGTACATATGCAATCGTTACAAGCCATGAACGGTGAAACTAATTCCTATGAAGCTGCTTTTGGTGTAATTGGCATATTACAATTAGATTATGAAGACAAAGAACAACTATTCAGAAGGATGGTATTCAACGTGCTCGGCGGGAACATCGACGATCATGACAAGAATATCTCATTCCTCATGGATAAAAGTGGGAAATGGTCTTTAGCACCAGCATATGATGTTGTTTATAGTATTGACCCTGATACCCTTTATGTGCAAAAAGGTCAGTTTATGAGTATCAATGGTAAGAATCAAGGCATTACCATGAGAGACCTTCTGACAGTTGCTAGATATAACAACATAAATCGCCCAGAGAGACTTATCGAACAAGCAATAGATGTCATATCCAAGGTTGATGATTATCTGAGGGAAGATAACGTGAACGAAGCTGCCAGAAAGATAATTCTTTCTGAATTGAACGAGAAATACTTAGAACTGAAAGCTTGATTTGAAAAATGTTGTTTGCGGGTGGGATGAAGGAGATTAGTTGGTGGGAAAACACAAGATTGTAAAATTGTAATGAGTACAAAGCCGAAAACTAATCCGTTTTCCATTTACCTGATTAAAGAGGGTTATTCTTCATTCGGTGATTTAGTCGTTGATGATGTGAAAGGATCTATTCCTGTTGGAGAGGGGGTGTTGTATTATAGCACGACTAAAGATCACACTATACCTGCCTGAGTGTCCAGTTTCTTTAGCAACGAAATCAAAGGGGGAGATTAAAAATAGTTAAGTGTTAAAAACAATCTCTGCCGTTTATTTAACCTGTTTGACCATTGAAGAGAAGAAAGTTACCTTTTCCTTGGCGTTTGGTTTCTGAAGATATTTGCTGAGATACAATAGTATCCAACGTGTTTTTGGCCTGATAACTACTAAGCATACCGTTGACGTTGATCAAATTAGGAGCATGAGTAGTCGGATGACCACTAAATATCAAGCTAAATACCTCACAATACCCCCAAAGTGTTCAACTGCCTTCCCATTCCGATGACTGATACTCGGCATAATGGGGATCAGAGATACCTGGCGATGTTTAAGCGAATGATTTCATCGAGGATTGAGAACAGATTGAGTCGGTATATGAACTAACAGATACCCACATTTTGTTTTTGAGATAATCGCATAAAGAAATGCACTTTTTCATTTCTATTGGTTATATTTGTATAATTGTAATATTTACGCCATTGTACCCCCACAAAGACTTCTTTAATAGGAATCCAACATAGTATAGCATGAGTTTATGTTTGTGGGCGTTTATGAGAGGAATTAACTGCATATCAAGCATGCAAGGACTTATGTGTTTTCGACTTTTCTACTGGTTAGAAGGCAAGCATTGAGGCTTTTGTGGTTGACTCTGGTTTCCAATCAAGGATGGGGAAGGCATTGATGAAGGTGATTAGAAGAAGCAATTAATGGATCCTATATTTCTGAAATCTAGATATGGGAAGCTTGAGGTAGGGCAAGACTGTCCTATTCGGGTGAATTGCAACGTGGGCATCAACTCGGAAGAAGGCAGAGCCTACGAAATAGAACGGCTGGAAGCCATTAAAGCAAACGACAGCCTGCCGGACACCTTCATGGATTTGTCGATAGGGCAACTGAACAAGCCCTTCTACAAAGAGATTCAGAGCCGGTTCGACTGCCCTATAGGCTTCGTGCCGTCCTATTTGTTTCCCACAGACAAAGCCCTCACTAAGCAACATGCAATCGATCTCATCAAACGACTGGCTGACAACGGGATAGCCTTTATCACGCTCCACCTGACGGCCACACGGGAACTGTACGAACAGGCAAAAGCCACACGCAAAATACCCGTGACCAGTAGAGGGGGAAGTGCCGTACTACAACAGATTAAAATGACAGGCGGCAACAATATTTGGCAAATGTGTCTGCCAGAAGTCGCAAAAATAGTCAAGCAATATAAAATGGTCATTAGTCTCGGCGCTACCTTCCGCCCTGCAGGAATAACCGACGCTTGCGATAAAGTTCACCTGACAGAAACCGAGGATCAAATAAAACTCTGCCATACACTACAAGCGGAGGGCATACCGGTAATGGTGGAGAACGTAGGGCACATAGCCATTGACCGTTTGGAACGGCACTGCCGACGGTTAAGGAAATGCAACGCTCCCATCATGCCACTCGGCCCCACCCCCACTGACAGCGCCATAGGAATCGACCATACGGCATCGGCCATTGGTGCCGCATTTATGGGCTACTGGGACTGTGCTCATATTATCAACAGCATTACTAGGGCAGAACATATCAACCCTACCTTCTCCATAGAAGATACATTGGAAGCTATCCGAAGTGCCCGACTGGTTGCCCACATTGTGGATGTGGCACGTGGCATAGGACTGGAAGAGGACGAACAGGTATATGACCAACGCGCTGTAAGCTGCAATTGCTTAGCTGGCACCGGCCGCGACTGTACTCGGTGTGATAAGTTTTGCCCACTGAAAAATAACTGAATATGGATGAGAGAATAAAAAATGCCGTCAAAAACCTGCCCAAAAATAGCGGATTGAACTTATTCGTCGAAGATGAATTGTCTTTTTATAAGACGTATTTCAACCATTTCACTTCCCACATTATTAGGGAAAAAAAGATTCTGGAATTTGAGAATCCGAACAGAGTTAAGATGACCTATGAGTTTGACCTCAACAGACTAGATAAGAAGAATACCGCCGACCCCTTGTTTGTTTTCTTGCCCGACACCCGGAAGAACTGGATGAAAGTGATGTGGAAAGGAGAACGACTAACCATTTCTTCGTCTGAAAACGTAAGGGATGCTATCTATCGAATAGTGGAAGATGACTTGAGCATTGTGAAATCGGCCATAGGTAAAGAGGGAACAGTACCTCGGTTGTGGGAGGAAGAATTCTGGCCCGGTCATATTCCTTGTTTTGTGGACGGTTCTTTTATCAAAGAAGAAGCGGAAAACGGCCTGATGGTTATTGAGTATTATGACTCATTCGAGAATTTTAACCACGTTGGATTGAAATGGGGACTATTTAACGAGCGCAGATATTCGTATGATTATGCTTTGGAATCGGGTAACAGCCATTGGATTTATCTGAAAGCCCCTGCAAAATTTCAGATAGACATGTCCACGGATGACAAGCGAGCCAAATCAATCAAAGGAAATGACCCCGAGGTAAAGGCCTATCGAATTATACCCGGCGAAGAGACAAGAAATGTGCGTTTCAATATAGATGTCAAGGTCCCGGGGACGTTGAAATGGTGGTATAGGATGATTGTAATACTTGCTGCGGCGTATCTCGTTGCTTTTGGCATCATCGCTAGCAAGATGATATGCAATGGGGTGGATTTGAGTCCTGTATTTGCCCAAGTGGGCATCTCGCTGATAGCAGCCATCATTGCCACTCGTGGATGGATCATGAATGATGAGACGGTGCTGAAACGAGTGTCTTACATTATGACTGGGCTGGCAACAGGGATACTGGTTCTGTTGGTGGTGATGTACTCGATGGCTGGGTTTAATGGTTGATGCAAAGAAAAACATGGAAAACCAATTTACTGAAAAAGCAAGATTCTATCAGGAAATGGGCCTCTGGCCGCGGACTGTGAAGTTGAATTACAGTCGCTGGTTAGAGAATTTTACCGATGAGGCTGATCGCGAGATTGCCAAGCAGATTCTAGACTTCTTCATCTATTATTCTTCCGATCTCGTTGACCAACTTCTAATTGCCGTCATTGGGAAGTGTGGCTATCTTATAAAAGAGAGGACCCCCACATGGGATCATCACATGTTCAAGACCCAAATATACTATAGCTTCATTCCTGGAGAGCATCCACATCCTACCGATAGCGGCAACTTGTTCACTAGAAAAGTGCGTGACGTACTGCATATACCTGAATGTAACATCAAAGACTTTAAGGAACTCTCGGACATGATGAGAAGAATGGACAATTTGAAAGTTATTTTAGTAGATGACTTTGTGGGCTCCGGCCTGCAGTGCTGCACAGCATGGAACAAACCGGCGAGAAAAGAAGCGGGCTATCCCGCTTTCTACGATATTGTAAAGGCCGGAAGGCATGAAGTGTATTATGCACCGCTGATTATCAATCATATTGGGTACAAGGAAATCACCGGCAAATGCGATGGATTGCAGTTGGTAACCATGCATATTCTGGGTGAAGAATATTCCTTAAGCAGTCCTAATTGCTTCTGTTGGAAGGGTGACCCAAATACTTACCTAAAAGGAATAGAACTGATAAAGCGGAAGAGTAAAGAGTTGGGAATTCCTATGACTGACGAATTTGACCCAAGGAACTGGATGGGCTTGAGGAACCAAGGTCTGGCTTTGGCTTTCGAACACGGGATGCCCGATGCCTGTCCTTCTTTTTTTTACTGGCATGTAGAGGGTAAGTGGAATCCGTTAATTGAAAAAGAGTACTACCGATGAATGAGAAAAAGTTAAAGCAAATCAATGAAATGTTTGGTGGGCTCCGTGCGGAATGGATTGAGGATAGGATTTTCCAGTTTTTCACCACACCAGACTATTTCATGAAACTTCAGAGTAAGGAACCCTACGTGCTACAAGGAGGCCGCGGGTCGGGTAAAACCACGATACTGCGTGGCTTGTCGTACAAGGGTCAGTATGCTCTGAAAGGCGGTCAGATTGAAGAATTTGACAAAAACAAGTTTATCGGCATTTACCACCGCGTAAACACCAATCACGTCCGTGCATTGGAAGGTGAAAACCTCACCGATCAGGAATGGCAGAAAATGTATGCACACTACTTCAATCTTATAACCTGTAGGGAAATCGTCAGTTTCCTGCAATGGCACAAAGAGCTTTCATCCGAAGACGAAATACTACCTGAGCAAGCTTGTCGGTTGATTTCCATTTCGCTTTGTCTAAGCAACAAGGCTCAGGACATCAACCAACTCTATGATGAAATAGAGTTGGCACTATACACATTTCAGGCATCGGTGAACAGCATTGACGATGGATTGCCCAAAGGGCTGTCGATGCAGGCCGAACCTATCGACCTTATGACAGAGCGAGTGCTGCGGTTGAAACAATTTAAAGGTAAGCTGTTCTTCTTGCTGATAGACGAGTATGAGAACCTGAATGACAATCAGCAGATAGTGATGAACACTCTACTTAAACATGCTTCGGGCAACTATACATTCAAAATCGGTGTCAGGCAGATGGGATGGCGCATCCACTACACCCAGAATGACCACGAGCCATTGAAAGAACCGGAGGATTATTTCCTCCATGACATTGAGGCTGATTTTTATGAAAACGAACAAATGTTCTTCAATTTTGCCTCTGATGTGTGCAGACAGCGTTTAATTGCTTTGAAGGAGGGGGATGAAATAATACCTGAAATGACGGACTTGTTTCCATCGCTATCGTATGACGATGAGGCTATTCTTTTGGATGTGGAAAGGAAAGATCGTTGCCGGCTGGTGAAAGAGTATCTAGATGGGAACAAAATAGAATTGAACCTTACACCTTTATATATGTACATGTTGGGATACTGGGCTGAAACACAATGCATGACTATAGAGGATGTAGTCAAGGACTACCAAAACAATACGACCACTTGGCATACCCGTTATGACAACTATAAGTATAGTATTCTGTTCAAAATCCGCAAGGGTAGAGGACAGAGTGGCATCCAGAAGTATTATGCGGGTTGGAACACCTACTTGAAACTATCGAATGGGAACATTCGCTTTTTGATGCAGTTGGTGAAAACCGCATTTCTGACGCATATCAGCAATACAAGCAACTATCTGTTGCCTATACCGCCGAAGGTGCAGACCGAGTCTGCAATGGAGGTGGGAAAGAAGAACTTCATGATGTTGGAAAACTTGCATCACCGAGGGGCTGATGTGATAAAAATTGTTCTGAATATGGGGCGTCTATTCAATTTGCTTGCTTCTGAGTCTGAACACACCGCCCCAGAGATTGACCAGTTCTACATTCAGGGTGATATCACACCCGAGAACGATGAATTGTTGAGGGCGGGTGTAATGCATCTGGCATTTATCCGAATACCTGGTAACAAGCCATCGAGCAAGTCGGACACGAAAGACTACATGTATGCCTTGCATCCGATATTTGCGCCATATTTCATATTCAGTTTCAGGAGAAAGCGCAAGATGACTATCACCAACGAGGAGTTCTATGGCTTGATTAAATCGCACAAGACGCTGATGCAGAAGATGTTATCTAAGGAGGAAATAGACCGAGTGCAGTATGACAATACTCGGCCACAGCAGTTGGATTTGTTCGCAAATAGCTTTCACTACTACGATGATTAACAAAGATTACCTGTACATGCGACGTTATGAAGATGCGTCAAAGCTTGAAATCTTGGATGATTCTTTGTACTGTTACTGTGTTGATGTGGAAGAACGGTCGAAGATGTGTGTTTCGCAGTTATCTGACAAGTATCCGAATACGGCTTTCGTGGAATTGGAATATTTGCAGAAAGATGAAGTCCGTGTATCCCATCTGAACCTGACGTTTAGCCTGAAGAGTGACAACGCTTTGACAAGTCTTTTCAGCAGATATGGAAAGGGAAGGTTGTATCTGGAGGTTTCCGGCATGTCGAACCGCCTTGCTGCACCGTTGCTGAAAAGGGCAATCAGTCTGAATATGGAGGTGCATGTGATTTATGCAGAACCGAGCGTGTATGATCCGGATGTTTTCAAACAGAACGGTCTGTTTGAAAACCATCCCAAACAGTATGACGGCATCAAACCGTTGCCGGGCTTCGCTTCGATAGTGGATGACGATGAAACATTCCTGTTTGTGGCGTTACTTGGTTTTGAGGGGGGGCGTTTTGCTTATATACTGGATGTGGTTCAGCCTATGGATGATAGGGTATTGCCGGTAATAGGCGTGCCTGGATATAGGATAGAATACCCATTCGTTACATTCTGGGGCAACCAGTCGGCTCTATTGCGCCCGAATGCCAAAGAGAATATTAGATATGCCGTGGCTTATTCGACGGTAGATGCTTATCTGTTACTGAAACGCATTTTCGAAGAGAATCATAAGAGGAGGATGATGATTGCGCCGATAGGCACTAAACCCCATTGCATAGCCGCCATTCTTTTCGCCATCAAGCATTATAAGAATGTTGAGGTGGTGTATGACAATCCTATTCATACCGTGAAACTGACCAAAGGTCTCGGAACAATTACTGATTGTAATGTTTCCCGACTTATTGATGAAAACTAATGGACCAAAAAGACAAGTTCTATACGCCCGACCATGTTGCCGACAGACTGGTAGGCCATGTGGCAGAGGAAGAGATTCTGACCGTGGCGGACTTTTGTGTCGGTGACGGTGATTTACTGAAAGCGGTGCTTCGCAGATTCCCGCATGTGAGGTGCTTTGGCGTAGATATATCGAAAGAGTCCATCGAGCGTCTTAAGACAGAACATCCCACCTGGTCGCTGGGAGATTGTGATTTTTTGGAGAGGACGAAAGTAGCTAAGTTGAAAGGGATAGGTGATAGAAAATATGACCTGATAGTATTTAATCCACCGTTCTCCTGCAAAGGTGGCACGTTGTGTAATATAGAATTTGAAGGTCAGGCATTTAAGTGTAGCACAGCATTGATGTTTTTGGCTGAGGCCTTGGAGTATCTTAATGAAACAGGGGTAATTTATGCTATTTTGCCGATTAGTTGTCTATACTCTCAGAAGGACAAAGTGCTTTGGGATTACCTGACGGAGAACCATCAGCTGAAGGTGCTGGAGAAACTGGACCGGCCATATTGGCAACAATGCTCGCCGAATATTCTGCTGGTGAGTCTAAGAAGCAATGCAGCACGTGCGGTTGAAGAACAGACTAAAGGTTACGATTTTACTCGTCTACCCATAACAAGAATAGTGCGAGGAACAATTGGGATGCACGAGGCGGTATTTGCAGAAGGTCGTGCTGGGAAGAAGATGATTCATACTACACATCTGCATGGGAATAAGGTGACGACTCCGGGCCAGATAAGCAACGGAGAGCAGTACTGCATAAAAGGTACGGCAGTGCTGATACCAAGAGTCTGCAACCCTAACAAAGGAAAAATCTGTATTTACGATGATAGGAGTGCATATGTGCTGTCGGATTGTGTCATCGCTTTACAGACGAAAGGTCGAAAGGATGCTCAAACTGTGTTTGATACCCTTATGGCCCATTGGGATGACTTCAAAGAAGTGTATAACGGCACAGGAGCCAAATACACTACTTTGGAGAGACTAAGGGTTTTGTTCGGAGTTAAGAATGATAAGTGATGCTTATGGCCACCTCGAAAGCGTGGCTTTTTTGTCCGGTGATAGGACAACGGCCGGATTATATCCGTTTGGTTGCGATTATTAACAAGTGCTGGACTTAATTCGATTAGATTCTGGCGCATACTTGGCGGGACTAAGATTACAACCTGAATGTTTTTTGCAAGGATTTTGAAGCTTGCGGCAATAAGTCATTGACACTTCGCTGTTAAGATAGACGGCAATCGTGTGCTTGGATTGCTCGATGATGCGGCCTACTCCAACTTCAATGGTAACGGCCTCAGAATCTCTGAGGCCGTTACTCGTTTTACCAGAGGATGTTAAGACCGGCGACCATGTTTGGCGCCCCTTTGGATGAGGGCAGGAAGGCCGAGCCGGAAGTGCCTATCAGATTCTCTGTACCAGCGAATATATTCAGGAAACCGAGACGGGCGTTTGCGAAGACTCCGAGGCTCACTCCAAGGCTGCCGAAGCCGACACTGCCGATCAACTCCACTACTTTTACCGGCTTGTAATTCACGCATCCGCGCAGCTCGTAGAACGGGCAGATATCGTCATAACGGAAAGTCGCCAGACCTCCGAAAGAGATGTCAGACAGGTACAAGTACTTGGCTCCCAGGCGCACGGTCAGGGGAAGAAGCCCGAGAGTCTGGAACTCGTCCTCCATTATGAAATTGGCCGCATCTCCAAGCAGGGCTCCGATGTCGTTAAACTCCCTTTCCAAGGCGCTACCTTTCTGATGAGGCGTGTACACCGTTGAATATTCCTTGACAGCCGAAGGGGAATGACCATATAAGTTATGGAACCAGAACACACACCCGATGTCCGAGATCGAGGCTGACAACTGCCATGAGCTGTCGTCATACAAGACGCCCACATCAGCGCCGACACCATAGCCGTTCATCAAGCCCCTGGGTTTCCCGACCTTGGTCTTGCTGAAATCAATAAGGCTTACAGAAGGATCATAGTAAGCCGGCTTGGAGGCTATCTGATATCCATCGAAAGCGGAAGCGATTACTCCTGAGGAGTTTACGGTCCAGTTCTCTCCGGAATGGTTGATAGTGAGCTTGTCCATGTCAATATAGGAGTTAAGAAAACCTATCACGCCCTTGAACCTCATGCCGAGGGTAAGTTTTCGGCTGGTTTTCCAGGACGAGGTGATACCTAACTCAAAGAATGTAGTGGAATGCATTCTCAACCCTGACAAGTCGTAGGATCCGTCAGTGGTGGCTCCGTCTTTAAGGAAACTGGCCAAGGCGCCAGGAAGCTTGCCGCTGGCGTAATTCCTGACATTGACATCGACGATATTGTAAAGACCACCGGACCTGAAACCTATCACCGCGAGATTGGTGTAAGACTCCGAGCTGAACTTGTTCAGACCTTTTTTGAAGTGGTCCAGGAACTCGGATGAAGCCACACTGCTATTCATGAAAGTGACCCTCTCTCCACCATTCTTGTAGAACAGGTTATTCAGGGCGAAGTCTCCCTTGTACACGCCTGAGGTCACTCCAATGAAGGGCAATCCGACAAAACTGTAATCCGAATGGAATGCGGGATTGAGTCTGTAGGAATATACGAAATCATCGGAGAGATAGGCCGTCTGCAGGGTTTGGGCATTTGCCGCCACGCAGGCGAGAAGGCCAAGGATTGGGAGTATTATCTTTTTCATATCCAACAAGTCACAAACTAAAACTCTCTAATATAGCGAATGCCTTTTAGAAAACAAAATGTCCTTGGCCTACCTCATGGATAGTGTAGCTGTCGTCGGACAGCGGAGCGGACATCGCGGCGTCCAGGCTCTTAGGGACATAGACCGTGGCGGTGGAGCCGAAAGGCACTGTGACCTCGACTTTGACCGTCTGTCCGTCATGGGTCACCTTGGTCGCCACAGTACCATAAGGAGTCTGAGTCGAGTAGTTGACTTCGGGGAGATTTTTCACCGGCATTGGCCTGACAATGAAGTGTTTGAAACCAGGTTTCTCCGGATCCGTGACCACGCCTGCCAGCATATTCGAGAACCATGTCAAACCGCCTCCGAACATCGGGTGGTTCCTTGAGTCTTTGCCGTTCCACTGCTCCCAGGAAGTCGTGGCGCCCTGCTCGATCCACCAGCCGAAGCTAGGGAAGTCCCTCTGGTTCATGATGGTATATGCCACGTCACCCATGCCGTTCATCGCTAAAGTCTCGAACAGGTAGCGTGTGCCGATTATTCCGGTGTTGAGGTGGCCATTGTTCTTGACCATGAGTTCTTCCCTCAAAGTAGCCTTGACATCCTCAAGCCTGTCGGCGGGAACACCTATGTACAAAGCCAGGACATTGCTTCCGTTGTCTCCGTACGATTTGGCCTCCTTGTCGTAGAAGGTCTCGTTGAAAGAAGCGGCGATCTTGTCCCTCAATTCTGAATATTCCTTCTCAGCCGCCTTGTCTCCAAGGACACCTGCGGCCCAGGCGACGTTCCTCACGCAAATCCAATAAACGAAGGTGTGGATCAGGGCCTCTGAAGGAATCTCATTGTTTTGGGGAGGCAGCCAGTCTCCGAGGTTGTACCAGTAGAACGGCTGGCCGTCCGGGGTGGCTTTGGCGACCAGGATAGTGCCGTCCGGTCTAGTCCAAGTGCCGAGATACTTGACATACCCCTTCATCCCTTCGAAACTGTTCTCCAGCAAGGACTTGTCTCCGTAACGGAGATAGAATTCCCAAGGCATCACGCAGATGGCGGCTCCCCAGGCGGGACCTCCGCCGCACATCGGCTCCCAAGGGGCTCCGTTCGGAACGTAACCCGTCTCGGGATTCTGGCTTCCGATCACATCGCCTATCCATTTGTTATAGAACGATGCCGCGTCAAAAGACGACAGGACAGCGGCCATCGCGACTTCTCCGTCCCCGGTGTAGGGGAGTCGCTCCCTATGGGGGCAGTCGGAAGCAACGGCGCTGTGCATGTTATCCATCTGGGAGCGTTGGAATATGGTCAATATCTGCTCAAAGAGCGGATTCGAGGATGAGAATGAGGAATTGACCGGGACATTAGTGTTTACCGCTTCGGCCGTTATCTGTGTCGCGTCAAGCTCTTTAATGCCGCTGACTATCGCCTCCCGGAACACGAACCAGGTGAATCTGGGGGCGAAGTCGACAGGCTCATTTCCAGCGAATATAAACTCGCAACGTGGGCTTGCGTATTCCCCGAGATACTCAACCTTCAAGGTGTCTCCAGCATTGCCTTTTATGCCGTTGAAACGAGCCCAGCCGGAGATCACCGTGCCGAAGTCAACCTTATAGGATCCGTCGGCCTGCTTCTCGAACGAGATGGGTTTGAAGACTTCGGTGACCTTGTCCGTGGGACCGTTATTGGCGGTCAGCGGACCGTCAGGGGTTGTCCGGACCACGGCTGAAGCCCAAGCGGAATCGTCAAATCCGGCTTTGTCCCAGCCGGGTTGTTCCTCACGGGCGTCATAAGCTTCTCCCTGCCAGATGTCTCCGAATATGAATGGAGATTCGGCCGCTTTCCAAGATGTGTCAGTGCTGATGTGCTCCCTGTGGCCGTCTTTGTAGGTCAGCTCGATCCTTGCGATCAGTCTCGGAACTCCATAAGGCTCGCACTGGGCTGACTGGGCGGTCGGACGGGTGTGGAAATATCCATTGCCGAGGGTCACTCCGATGGCGTTGGCTCCTTGTTTCAATTGGCCGGTTATGTCGTAGCTGAGGTACAGGGTCCTGTAGGCCGTGACTTCCGGATCCAACGGGATCCTGGGATTCTCACGCAGGAACGGACGTAAAGTGTAGTCGGTAAGTCCAGGGGCAAGGAAATCGTCTCCGACCTTCCCGCCATTTATCCTGGCCTCGAAATAGCCCAGGCCGCTTATGAACATGTTGGCGCTCACGAGATTGGCTCCGACATTGAACTCTTTGCGGAACATCGGGTAGCGGGTGTACCAATTGCCTCTCACATCCTCCTGCCACGGGGCTCCGATCCACTGGGCGTCCCAGCCGTCTTCCGCTGGTCCTGTGGTCCAGCGGGCAGGCTCGCTCCATTTGGTCGCCTTTCCTTTCCCATCCCAGGTCCTGACAGTCCAGTAATAGTCTGTCATTGGCTTCAAGGCGGGACCGCCATAAGGCACAAGGTGGGACTCTCCGGAGTCTATTTTCCCGGAATCCCAGACGGGATCCTTCCCGTTCTTATTCTTGGAAACAATTATCTGACAAGCGGTTTGCTCAGAAGAATTGATCCAAGTCATCCTCGGTGCTGAGCCGGCTTCAACCAGCACGTCACCTTTCTGGTACTCGATACGGAGATCCGTCGGCCCGACCATCCCACATCCAACGGCGCAAATCAGCGCCACCACGGCCGTGAATAACCTGTTAAACATGGGCGATAGAATAGACTGGAGCGATCTCGGAGAGCCGGTCGCGGCCGTTAAGACCGTCAAGCTCGACGATGAATATGAACTCGTTGACTTTGACTTTGAACTCCTTGCCATCAACCTCGATCGTGGTGGCCTCCAAAGCCTTGGCGATGCCTTCGGCTGTTCCGCCTGTGGCCAGGACGTCATCCACGATAGTGACGTGGAACACTCCATCCTCAGCCTTGCCGGCCGCGATGTCAGAGTTGCGGTAAATCAGCTTGTCGGCGCCATATTCTTTCATTATCTCGATGGTCTGCAGGTCGTTGCCGCTATAGGGGAGCTTGCCTCTCTTGCGGAACAAGATGATGTTGTCAACTCCGCAGTCGTCAAGAAGCAGCGGGGAGGCGAATAGGAAAGCCCTCGCCTCGGGGCACGCGACTGAAGGGGCAGTCACAAGACGACCGACCTCCGCGGTCACTTTGGCGAAAACCTCGCGGTCCTGGAGATAGGGGATAATGTCCACGAACTTGATTCCCGGAGTGGGAAAGTCCTGGTAGAATTTCAGATATTCCTCGAACATGATTGTTGAAAACTTTGTGGATTATTGCTTAACAAATATATGGATTTTATCTGACTATAGGATTAATTTTGTAAAGACTTTGCAAGAGTATCGTCCAACTTATTTATAAATTATGTCAACAAAACGCATCATCGCGGCCGCTGTCGCCGCTCTGGCCTTCTCTTTCATGGCCAAGGCCCAGACAAATGTCCAAGTGTTCTATGATTTCGGAAAGGATCGTCAGTATATGACGACTACCTTCGAGATGTTCAAAGGTGACAAGTTCGGAGACACCTTCTTCTTCATCGACCATTATTACACGCAGAAAGACCAGCGTCCGGATGTCGCTAGTGCCATCAATGGAAGCTACTTCGAGATCGAGCGCGGAATCAATTTCTGGCAGGAAAGCGACTTGAAGGATTTGAGTGGCCATGTTGAGTATGACGGCACAACTTGGGGTCAGGGTACCTGGTGCTTCGGAGCGAAATACTTCCTCCATTCCCAGGACTTCTCCAACATGCTGACTCTTTACGCGATGTTTGAGACTTTCCAGGGTTTCGGAAAAGCTGATATCCCCGTGAAGTTCACCGCGGTCTGGAGCATGGCTGACCTGTTTGGTGTCAAAGGCCTCACCTTCAAGGGCTTCGCCGATCTTTGGGGCAACAATACCCTTTGGGGACTTGGTGATGAGACCAAATTCACCTTCCTGACCGAACCTCAGCTCTGGATGAACCTCGGCAGCGTGTTCGACAACCATCTTGACATCGGATGTGAGCTCGAGATCTCTTGCAACTTCGCAGGTAACAAGGGATTCATGCTCAATCCTTGCGCCGGTATCCGTTGGGCTTTCTAAGTATTCCTGATCCAACACTCTAACTACTAATAACACTGTCATGGCTGAATCTACTACCGCAGCCAAGGCCCCTGAGAAGAAAGGCTGGCTGACCAAGTTATTCGGTTTCGACGCTTCCAAGATGAAGGTCTCCACGGAGATCATGGCCGGAATCACCACATTCCTCGCCATGTCCTACATCTTGGCCGTCAACCCCTCCATACTCGCCGACACGGGAATGGACAAGAACGCCCTTTTCACCACCACCGCGATTGCCGCTATAATCGGCACGCTGGTGATGGCTCTTTACGCGAAGCTCCCGTTCGCCCTCGCCCCGGGAATGGGACTCAACGCGTTCTTCTGCTATTCGGTCTGTTTGGGAATGGGTTATTCCTGGCAGTTCGCCCTCACAGCTGTCCTGATCGAAGGTTTCATATTCGTGATATTGACGCTGACTAATGTGCGAGAGGCGATAGTCAATGCCCTGCCTATGTCGATGCGAAAGGCGATCGGAGCCGGTATCGGCTTATTTATCGCTCTGATCGGTCTCAAAGGCGGCGGTATAGTCGTTGATAGCCCCGCTACGCTGGTCGATCTCGGTACCCTCACCAGCGGCCCCGGTCTGCTTTCCGTGATAGGTCTGATCATCACTGGCATCCTTGTGATCCTCAATGTGCCAGGCGCTTTGCTGATCGGTATCATCGTGACTGCCCTCATCGGAATTCCCATGGGCATCACCAAGCTCACCGGCTTCATTTCAGCCCCTCCGAGCATTTCCCCGATTTTCTGCAAGTTCGACTTCAGCCAGGTCTTGAGTCTCGACATGCTTGTCGTGGTATTCACCTTCCTGTTCGTGGATATGTTCGATACCATCGGCACCCTCGTGGGAGTGACCACCAAGGCTGACATGGTTGACGAGAAAGGCAAACCGGTCCGCCTCAACCAGGCTTTCCTGGCTGACGCTATCGGCACCATGGCCGGCGCCGCCCTCGGAACCAGCACCGTGACCACCTATGTTGAGAGCGCCTCGGGTGTCGCCCAGGGAGGCCGTAGCGGTCTCACCGCGGCGGCGACTGCCGGATGTTTCATCCTGGCTCTCTTCTTCGCCCCGGTTTTCACGGCGATTCCCGGATCGGCTGTTTGCCCCGCCCTTGTGATAGTTGGTCTGTTCATGCTCAGCCCTATCAAGGACATCCCTCTCGAGGATTTCTCGGAGTCTATTCCCGCCTATCTGACCATGATCCTGATGCCTATGACTTACTCCATCTCCCATGGTATCCTCATTGGCTTGATCGCCTATGTGGTTCTTAATCTTTGCACTGGGAAGAAGGAGAAAGTCAGTTGGTTCATGATTATCTTGGCGATATTGTTCGTGCTCAAGTATATTTTCCTGTAAATTATTGAAGGTAAACGAATTAACAAGATCGTTACCTAGTTGTTGATAACTTTACGTTTTTATTTGAGCGAAGGGGCGATTTATCTATTATATTTGCGTTGGAATGTTCGGACTGCTCGTCAGTCCGAACCTCTTTCAACCCCCACACATGCTGATAACTGAAAATCACGCAAGAATAATATATATATGGATGTAACTGTACGTAAGACCAACGGTTCGTTTGAAGAGTACGACAAGGTCAAATTGATGAGCGGTATCCGCGAGGCCTACAAGACGGCCGGTGAGGAGTGTCCCGAGGCAGTGGTGGTGTCAATTGCCGAGAACCTCTACATTTATGACAAGATCACAAGCCGCGAGATACGTCGCCAGGTTGAGGAAAGCCTCATGTCCATCAACAAGAAGGTCGCTATCGCCTACATCGAGAAGTTCGACGCGGGTCTCGACCTCCGCAAGAAGAGGGACTTCATCAAAGACTACATCGCAGCTTCAAACGCCGCGACGGGATCAAAGTTCGATGCCAACGCCAATGTGACCCGCAAGAACATAGTGACGCTCGGTCAGGAACTCTACAAGGAGAACAACATCAAGCAGAATCGCTACATCATGAAGGACAAGATCAAGTCCTTGTACGGCCGCGGACTCGCGAACCAGTACATCAAGGATCTTGAGAGCCACGTCCTTTACAAGCATGACGAGAGCGGTACCCCCGGGTACCCTTACTGCGTGGCGATCACGATGTATCCATTCCTCGTCGACGGTCTGCGTAACCTCGGTGGCGTGTCCATAGCCCCGACTGACCTCAAGTCCTTCTGCGGCGAGTTCATCAACCTCGTGTATTCCATCTCCTCCCAGTTCATGGGTGCGGTGGCTACTCCCGAGTTCCTGATGTACCTCGACTATTTCATCCGCAAGGACTACGGCGACGACTACATCGACCATCTTGAGGATGTCGTCGAGATGAACGTCAAGAAGAGAACCCTTGTCAAGGTTATCGACAACTATTTCCAGCAGGTGGTGCACTCCATGAATATGCCCGCCGGCAACCGCGGTTATCAGACCGTGTTCTGGAACATCAGTTACTTTGACGAGCCTTACTTCCGTGGCGTTTTCGGCGATTTCCGCTTCCCTGACGGCACAGCTCCCAGGTGGGATACTCTCTCCTGGCTCCAGAAGCATTTCATGAATTGGTTCAACGAGGAAAGGAACCACTACATCCTGACTTTCCCCGTGGAGACCATGGCGCTTCTGACCGACGGATCTGACGATTTCGCCGATATGGAATATGCCGATTTCACCGCCGAGATGTGGTCAAAGGGTCACAGTTTCTTCTGCTACCTGTCCGACAGCCCGGACAGCCTCGCCAGCTGCTGTCGCTTGCGCAACTCCCTCAATGACCTTGACAAGTCAGACTCTTCCCACAACCACACCACCCACCAGTATTCGATGGGAACCGCTTCTGTGTCAACTGGTTCCAAGTCTGTTATGACAATCAATCTCAACAGGCTTATCCAGATCGCGACCAGGCGTTACTTCCTCGAGAAGAAGGGTGTCATGATTGATGGAGGCAAGGCTCTCAACAGAGGGGATTACGACAAGAACCAGCTCTACGATTACATCCGTGAGGCTGTCGCTGAGGAGACGGAGAAGGTCCACAAGTACCAGACCGCTTTCAATGAGATTATCAAGGACTTCCTGAAGGCCAAGATGTTGGATGTTTATCAGGCCGGTTTCATTGACATGAAGCGTCAGTACCTCACTATCGGAGTCAACGGTTTGACCGACGCGGCTGAGTTCCTCGGCCTGACGATCAGTCCCAACCCCGAGTACAACGAGTTCGTGGACACTATCCTCGAGACCATCAACAGGTGCAACAGGAAGGACAGGACCGCGGATGCGATGTTCAACACCGAGTTCGTCCCTGGAGAGAACCTTTCCGGGAAGAATTACAAGTGGGACCAGAAGGACGGTTTCTACGTGTCGCCTAAGCACAACATGTACAGCTCGTACTTCTACAACCCCGAGGATGACACCCTCTCGATGATTGACAAGTTCAAGCTTCATGGCAATGACTATGTCAAGCATCTTGACGGTGGATCCGCCCTCCATATGAATGTGGCTGAGCATCTGTCGAAGGACCAGTACAGGCAGCTCTTGAAGACCGCGGCCCATTACGGGACCAATTACTTCACCTTCAACTGCCGCAATACAGTCTGCAACGACTGCGGCTACATCAGCAAGGACACCCTCGAGGTCTGTCCCAAGTGCGGGAGCCACAACCTCGATTACCTGACCCGCGTTATCGGTTACCTGAAGAGGGTCTCCTCATTCAGCGAGATGCGTCAGGAAGAGGCGAAGCATCGTTTTTACATCCATGAGGGAGCCAGGGAGACTGTCAAGGCCTCGGCTCCGGTCTACGTCGAGAAGACGAAGATATGATTAAATATGTCCCCCAGATGACCTCAGTGGTCATTGAGGAGATACCTGACAGGGTTACCTTGGCAGTTGACATCAGCAACTGCCAAGGTAATTGCGTCGGGTGCCACTCGCCGTTCCTGAAGGATGACATAGGGGAGGAGTTGACTAACGAGATCATAGACAAGCTTGTCGCTGACAATTTCGGAGTCAATTGTTTCCTTTTCCTTGGCGAGGGCAATGATCCGGAGGCTTTGATCGCTTTGGCGGACCATGTCAGGGAGATCGGGCTTTCTCCGGCGCTTTATTCGGGACGGCGGGATGTCGAGAGGGCTCTTTACATGACTTTCGATTATGTCAAGATCGGGCCTTACATGGAGCATTTCGGCCCGCTCAATTCCCCGACCACGAACCAGCGTCTTTACAAAGTCACTCACGACACCTCCTCCAAACCTGACTACCGTCTCACCGACATCACGTCCCGCTTCTGGCATAAGGGCATTGACCCGAATGCCAAGTGAGAGATTTGTTTTTCGTAAATAGTTGATAATCAGTATATTTTATCCGCCCTGCGAGAGTTTTTTCGGGGGCGGAAATTTGGAGATATTCATAAAACCGTCGTAACTTTGCATTGTGAAAAAGTATATAATCATAGAGTCATGAAAAAGGTATTAAGTTACGTTGGAGCGGCCGTTGTGGCCATAGTCGCCGCGGTGTCATGCGGAAGCAACGGGAAGGCGCTTCTCCCCAATGTCAGCGGAAAGGCTGGCGAGGTCATAGTCGTGATCGATAGGGAAGGTTGGGAAGGCAACCTGGGCAACGAGGTTCGCGGGCTTCTTGCCAGGGACTGCGAGTTCCTGCCCCAGAGGGAGCCTCTGTATTCGTTGGTCAGCCTCGCTCCCGGCTCCTTCACGGACATGTTCAAATATCACCGGAATATAGTCATATTCAATGTTGACACCACCGTCCAGAAGCAGGGGGTCGTCTATCGCACGAACGTCTGGGCAAAGCCGCAGTGTGTCATCCAAGTCAACGCCTCCAACGCTGACTCGGCCATCGTGGTCCTGCGGAAGGATGGCGAGAATATCGCCGGAGCTATCGAGCAGGCGGAGCGCAACAGGGTCATCACTAATACTCTGCTTTATGAGGAAGGTCAGCTCGCCGAGGTGGTCGACAAGATGATCGGGGGCAAGGTCCATTTCCCGGTGGGCTATAACCTCAAGAAAGTCGCCGACGATTTCATCTGGATCGCCGATGAGAAGCAGTACACCACCCAGGGCGTGTTTGTCTACAAATATCCGGCGACCGAGGACGAGCCTTTCACCGAGGAACGGATCATCGCCCACAGGGATGCCTTCCTTCAGAAATATGTCCCCGGAATGTTCGACAACACCTACATGATCACCAGCCAGTTCATCACGCCAGGGGTCAAGTTCCTTAAATACCACAACCTTGATTTCGCTGAGACCAGGGGACTCTGGGAGGTCTACAACGACTTTATGGGTGGTCCTTTCGTGTCGCATTCCTTCTATAGCAAGGATGGTAAGGACATCATTGTTTTGGAGGCTTGGGTGTATGCCGCTAAGTACGACAAACGTCAGTATCTGCGCCAGGTGGAGTCGCTGCTCTATTCATTTGAATGGGATAAGGAGGAAGGTCAGTGAAAATAAGACGTTTCTCGCTCAAATTTATTTTGTCGGCTCGAAAATAATCTCTATATTTGCAACCCAATTTGGCGTATAGCGCCCAAATCGGGTATCCGGTGGGTTCGTATAACGGTTAGTACTCGGGATTTTCATTCCCGCAATAGGAGTTCGATTCTCCTACCCACTACCAAAAATATTAAAAAATAAAACAATGGCAAATCACGCATCAGCAAAGAAAGCCAATCGTCAGAGCGAGAGGCGCAGACTGCATAATAAGTATTATGCGAAGTCGACGCGGAATGCTATCCGCGCTATCAGGAACACTACAGACAAGAAAGCTGCCGAGGAAGGAGCACCCAAGGTGTACGCTATGATCGACAAACTCGCGAAGATCGGCGTTATCCACAAGAACAAGGCTTCCAACCTCAAGAGCGGCATCGCTGTCTACATCAACAAGCTCTCCTAAAGAGCAATCGGGATGTAGCGCAGTTGGCTAGCGCACTACGTTCGGGACGTAGGGGTCGTCCGTTCGAGTCGGATCATCCCGACATATAGAAAAGCAGTCAGAGTAATCTGGCTGCTTTTTTCATATTACGCCCGTAAGGAACCATCCTTCCCTGGGCAAGGTAGAGTTAGAGTAGCTGTGCCTTGCCGGGCTGGTTAACCGCCTTTCAGAAAAAATCAGTATATTTAACGGTCCAATTGATATAATGAGCGAGAAAGTACTGATTAGCAAGGAGGGCCTGCGGCAGGCTTTGGGGCTGAAAGGCCTGGTGGGGAAGTGCGTGGCCGGGGCCTTGTATGGGATCCTGGGCATCGGGAAGCTTAACAAAATTTATCCCTATGTGGCCGATCTCCAGGGGCCTGAATTCTCAGAGGAAGTCCTGAAAAGGTTCGGAATCTCTTATGAGGTCCCGGATGATCAGTTGGCGAATATCCCTTCTGAAGGCGGTTTCCTGACAGTATCCAACCATCCTTTCGGAGGAGCTGACGGGCTGATTCTCAATGCTATAATTAATCCCAAAAGGAGTGACTTCAAGATTCTGACCACCTTCCTTCTGGCGAAGGTCGCCAATTTGACAAAGTGGTTTATCCCCGTGGACAACTTCTCGACTGGAGGAGCGAAGAGCATTACCGGGATACGTACAGCGCTCGGTCACATCGCCTCAGGGGGAGCCTTGGGGCTATTCCCGACAGGCGAGGTCTCGACCTGGCAGAAAAGGGATAGGCGGACAGCTCTGGGACCATCGGCCTTGCGACGTGGCCAGGAACCGATCAAGGGAAGGGTAATCGAAGACAAGCCCTGGCCGGAGAATATTATAAAGCTGATAAAGAATTCCGGACTTCCGGTCGTCCCGATTTATTTCGACGGGACCAACACCACATTCTTCCATCTGCTGGGCAAAATTCATCCGAGGCTCAGGACCGTCAGGCTAGTCCGGGAACTGACCTGTAAGAACGGGACCCTTGTGAAGGTTCGGATCGGAAAGGATATTCCGGCGGCCGAGGTGGCCAATATGGATATTCCCACTTTGCGGGAATATCTTCGCAATAGAACCTATGCCCTTGAATCCCAGTGTGTTCCGCAAGGAAAAGAGGCTTCCGTCACTAAAATGGCACCAGTCGCCGCACCCGTTGATCCGCGGATCGTAAAGGAGCAGATGGAACGTCTGGAAGATAAGATTGTTCTCCAGACCGGCGATTACAGGGGCTATATGATTACCGCTTCCGACGCTCCGGATGCCATGCGCGAGCTATACCGCCTTAGGGAAGAGACTTATCGCGCGGTCGGGGAGGGGACAGGACAACCTCATGACATGGATCTTTACGACACCTACTATAAGCATCTGATATTGTGGAATATACCCAATGAAGAGATAGTCGGAGCCTACAGGATCGGTTTCGGTACGGAGATAGTCCCCAGCAAGGGTTTGGATGGACTATATACAGCCAGTCTCCTTGACTTCGGGCCATCCGCTAAAGAGATTCTTTCCCATGGGATGGAACTTGGCAGATCATTTATAGCCTGCAAATATCAGAGAGAGGTCATGCCCCTCAAATTATTGCTCGCTGGCCTTGCGGTAGCGATGTTACGGGATCCCGAATCCATTTACCTCACTGGAACCGTGACCCTCAGTTCCGTAATGCCAGATCTGTACAAGAGCCTGACGGTATATTTCCTTGAGAGGGACTTCGGCCTTCCTGGCGCGGAGTCTTTTGCGAAGCCAACCCATCCATTCAAGCCTGATTTCCTGCGGGTTAATCCGGAAGGTCTTCTCTCAGGAGTCCCAAAGGGAGATATCGATGCGTTCGACAGGCTGATCGGAGCCATCTCGAATGGTGAATACCGGCTCCCGGTACTGTTCCGGAAATATTTCAGTTGTGGGGCGAAGGTGGCCTGTTTCAACGTGGATCCTCTTTTCAGCGATTGCCTCGATGGAATGATTGTGCTGAAAAAGAACGATTACCCAGAGGCTATTATGCGTTCGCTAGTCCGCTCCTTCCCTAAGGAGACAGGAGAGGCTGTGCTACGGCATTTCTACGGAGCCAATAATTCAGAATAGGCATGGACAGTCCTGTATGGGTATATCTTCTCGGATTGGCCGGGATGGGCATCTATGGCCTCCGACTCCTGATCCAGTGGTACATGTCGGAGAAGTCCCAAAGGGTGGAGTCTCCGGGAATATACTGGGTGCTGAGCAGTATCGGGGCTGTGGTTCTCTATCTTTACGGTTGGCTTAGGAAAGATTTTTCCATCATTTTCGGAGAGAGCGTGGGCTACTACATCTACATGTGGAACATTAGCATCCTTGGCCTTTACAAGAGAGTCCCTCGCTTCGTGGTTATCCTTCAAGCCCTCTTCCCATTAGTGATTTTGGCCTTGATAGTCAGGGATTTGCCTACGTTCTCGGAGACTTTCCTCCACAATGAATATGTGCCTATGCGGCTCCTTCTTTTCGGAGTAATGGGTCAGGCGGTCTATGAGCTCCGCTCGGTCTACCAACTGGTCTATAGCTACCGGCGCAGGGCCTCGATCCTTCCCACTGGCCATTGGGTCATGGCTGTGGTGGGATCGGTAATGATAATCATTTATGGCTTGATCCGGCACGACTGGGTGCTGGCGATCGGTCAGTTCTCCATAGTATTCTCAATACGTAATCTTATGATTTCAATCGCTTCCGCGAAAAGGATCAGTAAGACCACCAAATTACTGATGGTGAGGCCAGTCCGCTTCGGCTATAATGAGCAGACAGCCTCCAGCAATCCTTTTCAGATGAGAGTGGCGGAAGAGGACATCCAGAGGCGGGCGCTAGAGGAGTTTGACGAGATGGTCAATCTTCTGAAGGAGCATGAAATCCCTGTGCTTGTGGCACAAGACACCCCGGACCCTCAGACCCCGGACTCTATATTCCCCAACAACTGGTTCTCCACCCATGGAGACGGCTCGCTGGTATTGTATCCTATGTTCGCCCCGAACCGTAGGCTTGAGCGTGATCCGGCTATCATCAGGATGATTATGGGAGCCGCCGGGACGAAACGCATCCTGGACCTTTCTCATTGGGAGGACAAAGGTAAATTCCTGGAGAGCACCGGAAGCATGGTTCTGGACAGGAAGGCCAGAATCGCTTACGCCTGTCGCTCTCCCCGAACATCTGAGGTCGTTCTGGATGATTTCTGCCGCAAGATGGGTTACAATTCCATTCTCTTCGATGCGGTTGACCAGGCTGGATATCCGATCTATCACACTAATGTGATGATGTCTGTGGGTGAGAAATTCGCTGTGGTTTGTGAGGATGTCATCATCTCGCCGCCTGAGTTGAGAGAGGTTGAGTCTAACCTTTTAGCTTCCGGAAAAAAGATAATCCGGATAACTACGGAGCAGATGCGTCTCTACGCCGGTAATATCTTGGATGTCAGGAATATCAATGGAGATCATTTCATAGTCATGTCGCGGACGGCTAAGGATTGCCTCACTCCCGAACAACTGTCAGCCCTTTCGGAATGTGGAGAGATTCTCCCGGTCAATATTCCTCATATTGAGGAAGTTGGAGGAGGGTCGGCGAGATGTATGCTGGCTGAGGTTATTTGCTGTTGATGTGAAGCACAAGGTATTCAGAGCGGGTGCCTATTCGGATCTTGGCGCCCCATATTCCTAGACCTGAGCTGACATAATAGTTAGTCGCGCCACGCTGGTGATGGCCCCAGGCTTTCTCGTACATGGCGTCAGTGATCCAGGAGATCGGCCAGACTTGGCCTCGGTGGGTGTGGCCGCTGAACTGGAAGTCGATTCCGGCTTCCTCGGCTTCCTCCAGATTATAAGGCTGGTGGTCCAGCAGAATCGTGAAGGGCTCGGTCTGAGGAAAGCCCTGCCCCAGGCTCGCTGCGCTTCGCGCCCTATCTGGGTAAATGCTCGCCTGTGGCAGGCTTCCCTCAGAACCTGAGACATCTGCATTTTCGCTTTGCCGCAAAATCTCCCAGAGTGCCGGCCGGCTGGGGTAGGAACGGTCGTTCCGGCCTACGACGCGGATGCCGAGAGTGTCGATGTAACTGTCTTTCAACAAGCTGATTCCAGCATCCTTGAAAAACTTCTCAGAGCCTTCGACATCGCTGTAATATTCATGGTTCCCAAGGACGGTCCAGATCGGAGCGGAAAGCCTCTTGAACTCCGAGGCATAGTTGTCTCTGATGACCGGTCTCAGGCTCCTGTCGATAATATCCCCGCCGATCAGTACCAGATCCGGACTCTCGGCGTTGAACAGGTCTATCCACCTGCCCAACTCAGCCTTGCGGTTGTGATAGCCGAGATGGAGATCGCTGGCGAGAACCACCGTTAAGGGCTTCTCCAGAGGTTTTGAAGTCTCTAGTGTCAACTCTTCCCGGTGCTTATTGTGATAGTGTATACCTCCCGAGAACAAAAGCAGGGTAACCGCTCCGGCGATTGCGCCAAGTACAGTCCAGGACTCTTTTAGGAAGCCCTTTGGAAGAAGATGGCAGAGAGACAGGAAATCCAGGATTATGAAGGCCAGGGCCAAGTACAAAAACGCTATCAACCAAGTGTTTCCAATCTGATAAAGGGGAATGGCCGCCCTGTACGGGACCCTCTCCAAGAAGGCGAACCCTATGAAGAAACTCGCCATCCAAGCCAGGAACAGTCCTACTATCACGAGCCTTAGGAACCATCCGGACGGAACCAGCCTCCAAATATGCCAGGCGACATAGAAAGTGGTGGCGAATACCACCACCATGAAGGCGAGGAAAAAGGCTTTCATTTATTTGTTCTCTTCTTCGAGAGTGAAGGCTGACGAGCCGTCGAAGCAGTGGAGGCAAAGGTCCTCCCGAGGAAGTCCGATACTCTTGACAAGAGTCTCGATCGTGTTGAATTTCAAGGAGTCGAGATTCAGCTGCCGGGCGATCTCATCTACCATGCGGGCATATTCCGGAGTGGTCGAGTCTGTGTATTTCTCAACATTCTTGTCGGGGTCTCCTTCGAATTGTCCGATGATCCTGCGGGTGATCAGCTCCATCTCAGTTTTGCTCGTTGAGAAGTTGAGGAAGGGGCATCCGAACACGAGGGGAGGGCAGGAGATACGCATGTGAATCTCTTTGGCTCCGCTCTCATGGAGCTGGCGGGTGTTGTCCCGGAGCTGTGTGCCGCGGACAATGCTGTCGTCGCAGAATAGAACTTTTTTGCCCTTGAGCATATCCACATTATGGATAAGCTTCATCTTAGCGACAAGATCCCTCATGCTCTGATATGAAGGCATAAATGACCTGGACCATGTCGGGGTGTATTTAGCTATGGTGCGCATGTAAGGAACCTTGTGGCCGGCAGCGAAGCCGACCGCCATGCCGATCCCGCTATCCGGAACGCCACAAGCGCAGTCGACATCGATATCATCATGCTCTCCCATCTCCTTTCCGCTTGCGAACCTGGCTTCCTCGACATTCTTCCCGTCATAGCAGGATGTCGGGAAACCGTAATATATCCATAGGAATGAGCATATCTGCTTGCGAGGATTCGGCGCCCTCAGCTGTTCGATTCCATCCGCCCTCAGGCGAACGATTTCGCCTGGTCCGACGAATCGGTCAGTTGTGAATCCAAGATTCGCGAAAGCTGAGCTCTCCGAGCTGACAGCCATGGCTCCGTCCTTGGAACCGATGGCGATAGGGGTGCGTCCCCAAGCGTCCCTGGCGGCGATGATACCATCCTCGGTCAGGATCAGCATCGAGCAGGATCCTTTGACCTCCCGGAACACGTTCTCAATGCCTTCCACAAAGGTTTTTCCCCTTACTATAAGCAGGCTTACAAGCTCGGTAATGTTGATTTTCCCGCTGCTGAACTCAGTAAGGTACATTCCTTCATCGAGGAACTTTTTTGCGAGAGCTTCGGCATTGCCGACCCTGGCCACAGTGACGAGGGCAAACCTCCCGAGATGGGAGTTGACCAGCATTGGCTGAGCATCGGTGTCGCTGATGATTCCGATTCCGGAATTGCCCGTGAACTTGCTGAGCTCATCCTCAAACCGGCTGCGGAAATATCCGTTCTCAAGGCTGTGGATGCCTCTCATGAATCCCCGCTCAGGGTCGAAGGTCGCGAGACCGCCGCGGCGGGTCCCAAGATGGCTGTTGTAATCTGTGCCGTAGAAAAGGTCGGTGGCACACTCCCGTTTTGAAATAGTTCCGAAGAAACCTCCCATGGAAAATATATTTGTTAAATCCGTCCTTCGAAAGGAAAGGCGAATTTAAACATTTCCACGGAAATTACAATGAAAAATATTAGTGGAACAGACGGCGGATGTCGTTCCCGAAGGCCAGTATCATCAGCAGCATCAGCAGGATCATGCCTATTATCTGCGCCACTTCCAGGAACTTGTCGCTCGGCTTGCGCCCGGTAAGCATCTCGTAAAGGCAGAAGACTATATGGCCGCCGTCCAGAGCCGGAATCGGGAGCAAATTCATCACGCCGAGCATGATTGAGAGCAAAGCCAGGATATGAAGGAAGCGGAACCAGTCCCATGTGGACGGAAACACTTGACCTATAGCGATAAAGCTGCCCACAGACTTATATGCCTCAGTGCTGGGCGATGCCACAAGCTTGAGATCCCGCAGATAGCCTCCGATGGTCTCGAAAGTGAGGTCGAACCCGGCGGGAATAGCCTGGAGCACTGAATATGTCTTTGTTGTGTATGAGGGTACTTGGGTATATACCCCGATCCTTCCTTCCGAGTCGACCAGTACAGGGATAGCGAGGGTGTCAATCCCACGAAGAATGTGGGCCGTGACAGAATCACCTGGCACATTGGCTAGATAAGCCTTCATGTCTTGGATGAACGGAGTGCTGACGCTGTCCAGGGCAACTATCCGGTCGCCTCTCAAAAGCCCCGCACCGACATTCGGGGAGCCGCTCATCACTGAATCTATCACGAATGGAATGGCCAGGTCGAACATCCCGGGGGAATTGAGAACCTCTCCGATCTTCGAGTGGTCGATATAGACATCAACAGTGTCCCCATCCCTGAGGACGACCACTTTGTGAATATTCCTTCGGGCCAGGTCCGCCTGGAGCATCCCGAAGTTCTCGGGCACATAATCGTCCATCCTCAGGATCTCGTCGCCGGCCTTGAAACCCATATCGATAGCGAGGGCATCAGGGTAGATTTTGCTTCCTTCGTTCTTGATATAAGAACTGCCCCATATCGCCATGATGGCTATGTAACACAATATGGCGAATATGAAGTTGTACAGAACACCGCCGACCATTACCAGAAGCCTCTGCCAAGCCGGTTTTGTGCGGAATTCCCAGGGTTGTGGTTCCTTTTTGAGGGCCTCTGTGTCCATGCTCTCATCGATCATTCCGCTTATCTTGCAATAGCCTCCAAGGGGAAGCCAACCGATGCCATATTCAGTCTCCCAGTCCTTCGCTTTAGGGAACAACTTGGTGAAGAAGCGTCCCTTTGTACTGAAAAGCTTCTTGTCGGAAATATCAAAGAACAGGTAGAATTTCTCCACCCTGATCCCGAATAGCTTGGCGAAAGTGAAATGACCGAACTCGTGGATAATGATCAGCACCGACAGTGCCAGGATCACTTGAAGGATTTTCATCAAAACATCCATGGCGCGTCAGGCTTTTTTCCCCATTGAGACAATGATCTCGTCGGCCATGGAACGGGCCTGCTTGTTGGTCTCGAATATGTCGTCTATCGTCGGCTCGGCTATATAGTGGATTCTCTCCATGCATTCCCCGACCACATCGGAGATACCGTAGAAAGGAATCTTATCTTTCAGGTAGGCCGCGACGGCGGATTCGTTGGCGGCGTTGAGGGCGCAAGGAATATTCCCACCTTTTTCAATAGCCTTGAAAGCCAATCCAAGAGCGGGGAATTTGTCCAGGTCCGGTTCATAGAAAGAAAGGGTCCCAAGGGCGGCGAAATCCAGTTTCTTGTTGCCCAAGGGCAGCCTTTCAGGGAAACCGATGGCGAACTGGATAGGTTCCCGCATGTCTGGGGAGGCCATCTGGGCGATTACCGCCCCGTCCTCGAATTCGACCATGGAGTGGATCACGGATTCCGGGTGGACTACCACATGGATCTTGTCCACAGGGGTGTTGAACAGCCACCTGGCCTCGATGACTTCGAAGCCCTTGTTCATCATCGTGGCGGAGTCTATCGTTATCTTGGAGCCCATGCTCCAATTGGGATGCTTCAGTGCCATATCCTTCGTGGCGGCCGCTATCTTCTCCTTGTCCCAAGTCCTGAACGGGCCTCCGGAGGCGGTCAGGTGAATCTTGCTGACCTTGTTTCCCTGGGCGGCGAGCAGACACTGGAATATAGCCGAGTGCTCAGAGTCGACAGGCAGTATCGGAGCATTGTATTTTCGGGACAGCCCCATCACTATCGATCCGGCGGCGACAAGGGTCTCCTTATTGGCGAGAGCTATCACTTTACCTGCTTTCAAAGCCGCGATAGTCGGGGCCAACCCGCTGAATCCCACCATTGAGGCGACTACTATATCGACCCTGTCCGAAGTGACCAGGTCACAGACTGATTTCATGCCAGCAAAGACTTTAGTGTCAGTGTCTTCCAAGGCATCCGAAAGCTCTTTGTACCGGGTCTCGTCACAGATGACGACATTGTTGGCGTCGAACTCCCTGGCCTGGGCGGCGATGGTGACGAAACTGCTGTTGCAGGTGAGCAGCTCAACCTCGAACAAGTCCGGATGCTCCCGGATCACATCCAGAGTCTGTCTTCCGATGGATCCCGTGGATCCGAGTATGGCTATTCTTCTCTTCTCCATCAGAAACTGATATATTTTGTGGGATCCACAGCCTCTCCCTTGTGCCAAAGCTCGAAATGGAGGTGGTCTCCTTCCGCAGTGCTCCCCGTGCCTCCCACAATGGCTATCGGAGTCCCGGCTGTGACTTTGTCTCCGGTCTTCTTAGTGAGCTTTTGGTTGTGCTTGTAGACAGAGATGATATCGCCGTCGTGCTGGATGCGGATGGTGTAACCCTCCTCATCTGTCCAACCTGCGGAGATGACCGTGCCGTCCAGCACGGACATAACAACCGAGTTGCCCGGTGCGGTGATATCTATGTACGGATGGAGGGCTTTGTCATATCCTTGAGAGATGACCCCCTTGAGAGGAGTAAAGAAGTGCATTCCTTCGATCGGAAGAGTCTTTGGGCTGCCTGAGGCTATGTCGAACCGGTCCTCGGCCGCCACTTCCTTGCGGAGAAGGGAGTCCTTGGCGGCTAGCTCCTTGCGATCTTTCTCTGTCATTTCCTTCTCCTTGGAGCGTGCCTCCATAATGCTGTCGATCTTCAGTGGAGCTTCCCCGTCGACGACCCTACGGAGATTCTCTGAATATAGCTCCCATCTCGATATCACGTTCTCCAGGGAGTCAATCCTTATCGCATTTTGGATCGCGTCGTGCTTGGTCCTTGCGTCAGGATAGCCTGGAATAAGGGTCTTGACGGGTGTCAAGGCAACAAGACACCAGAACAACGCCAATGTGACGACCACGGCGGTAATGATCCAGATCACCAGGTTCAACTTGGTGAATTTCCTCACCCACAACTGGTCGTGGGTGTCGTCATCAACCACGGTGAGCCGGTAGTTCCTTGTGGGGGTATGTTTCTTGTCTTTAGACATATAATTTTGACTTGAACGTCTTTTTCGTTAACTTTGTCGGTTCATGGACAGGATTATAGGAATAGATTACGGACGCAAACGCGTCGGGGTCGCGGTATGCGACCCGCTTGGAATCTTCGCCTCACCCCTGGACACGGTTCCCGCTGCAAAGATAATAGATTATCTCAAAAATTATGCTGAAAAGGAGACTGTGGCCCGATTCGTGGTAGGTTATCCGATGAACATGGACAATACTCCGTCCGAGGCTGCGGCGGACGTGGACGCTTTCCTGAAGAATCTCGCGAAGCAGTTCCCGTCCATCCCGGTTACGCTCGAGGACGAGAGGTTCACCTCGGTCCTTGCCCATAGGGCCATGATCGACGGTGGAATGAAGGCTAAAGACAGGCGTGACAAGAATTCTGTCGACAGGATCAGCGCCGCTATTATCCTTCAGAGTTATTTAGACAGGACTAACAAAGGTTGATTTTATGGTAAAACCAATATATCTTTTTGGATCAGAGGTGTTGAGGGAAGTCGCCGTTCCGGTGGATCTTTCCGGCAAGGAATATATCGACAACCTTGTGACTGACCTCAAAGACACTTTGGCCAAGGCGGAAGGCTGCGGTCTTGCCGCACCCCAGATAGGGGAGAGCGTCAGGGTCTTGATCGTGGACGGTAGGGATATGGCTGACATCTATCCCTATCTGGAAGGGTTCACGAGGGTGATGATTAATCCTGAGATCATTGAGGAAAGCGAGAAGAAGTGCACATATTCCGAGGGCTGCCTTAGTATCCCCGGAATTTATTGTGATGTCTCCAGGCCCGAGAGCATGACGGTGGAGTACTACGACGAGAATCTCGAGAAAAAGACGGAGACCTTCGACAAGTTCGCATGCAGGATGATCCAGCATGAGATGTCCCATCTTGACGGTGACCTTTTCGTCGACCACGTCCCGCCTATCCGCAAGAAGATAATATCCAAGAAATTGATAAATATAGCAAAGGGCAGGGTCCCCGCCCGTTATACCACTAAAATTAAATAATACAATACCATGGGAGCTTTTCACGCATACGACATACGCGGTATCTACGATGTGGATTTCGATCGCCACACGGCCTACAAGGTCGGTTATTTTCTTCCTGAGCTTCTCTCGACCGACAAAGTCCTTGTCGGAAGGGATTGCAGGGTGTCTTCTCCGGAAGTACATGAATATCTGCTTAAAGGCATAACCGACGCCGGTGCGGACGTATATGACATCGGCCTCAGCACCACTCCGATGGTGTACTTCGGAACGGCCAACTATGGTTTCAAGGCTTCGGTCCAGATCACCGCTTCCCACAACCCTAGGGAGTACAACGGAATGAAAGTTTCCCGGGAGAACGCCCTCCCTGTCGGCCTGGATTCCGGTCTCGGTCAGATTCAGGAATGGATTGAGTCAGGCAGACCCACTCCTCCGGCTCCGGTAAAGGGTAAGGTTGTCGAGATGGATATTCATAAAGATTATCTCGACTTCCTGATGAAGTTCAAGGGCGATTACTCTTGCCTGAACATCGCTTTCGACCTCTCCAACGGTATGGCAGCTCTTTATGCCAGGGAAATATTCGGTGATGAGCCGACATATATTTTCGAGGATCTTGACGGAACCTTCCCTAACCATGAGGCCAACCCGCTGATTCCCAAGAATGTGGAACCTCTCCAGGAGCTTGTCAGGGAAGTCGGCGCCGATGTGGGAGTCATTTATGATGGTGATGCTGACAGGGTCATGTTCGTGGACGATGAGGGCAGGTTCATTTCCCCTGACCTCATGATCGCGGTCTTAGGACATTACTTTGTCGAGGAGAGGGGACTGAAGGGGATAGTCCTTCAGGATATTCGCAGCTCCAAGGCGGTCGGGGAATATCTGGCTCCGATGGGTTGCCAGATGGAGACCTGGAAGGTCGGGCGCGCTTTCGCGGCGAAGAAGCTGCGTGAGTTGGATGGTGTCTGGGGCGGAGAGCTTGCCGGGCACTACTATTTCCGTGACTTCTTCTATTCCGACAGCGGCCTTCTGGCCTCAATGTTGATTCTGAGGGTAGTAGCGGCGATGAAGATGCGCGGCGTCAGCTTGAGCATGCTTATCAACAGGATCGCTCGTTACAAGAATTCAGGTGAGATCAATTTCCGTATAGAAGACAAGAAAGGCGCGATGGACGCGGTCAGGGACTATTTCACCTCGATTGAGACACCTACCGCCACCATGGATTTCGACGGATATAGGGTTGAGTTCCCGGACTGGTGGTTCAACATTCGTCCTTCCAACACGGAGCCTTATCTCCGTTTCATCTGCGAGGCCACCTCAGACTCCCTCCTTGAGGAGAAGGTCGAGCAGACAAAGCGTTTGTTAATAGAGAAATTCGATGCGAAAGTTTAGCAAGATAGCGGCCGCTGTCGCATTCTGCCTCGTGCCTTTCGCCGGTATGGCGCAAGACAGCACGATCACGACAAAGAAGCAAGCGGAACTGCTGATTCCAAGACCGGCTCTGCAACCGGTCCAGTCGATGGATGAGACCACCGCGAAGGCGATGGACACCCTCTCGACAGCCAATCCCCATATCAAGATCATCCTCTTTGCCGACTACACCTGGAAGTATATTAAAGATCCTTCCTATGTTGTCTCCAACGAGGTGTTTTCCGATCATTGGACTCATGACTATCCGGATCCTTACCATGCGACCCTGGAGAGTCTCCCGAATGAGATCGGGATCTGGGTAGTGGATTCGCTTAGCCAGTACAAGTGCCCTAACCAGACCAAGGTGTTCTCCAAATTCGGTTACCGCCATCGTCGCCGCCATCAAGGCGCTGACCTGCCTCTCCAGACAGGGACACCGGTCTATGCGGCTTTCGACGGGAAGGTGCGTCTGGCGAAGTATTATAAAGGCTACGGCAACCTTATTATTCTTCGTCACGAGAACGGGCTGGAGACTTTCTATGCCCACTTGTCGAAGATTATGGTAAACGAAGATGACTGGGTCAACGCCGGTTCAATCATAGGCCTTGGCGGCTCCACTGGCCGCTCCTCCGGTCCACACCTCCACTTCGAGACCCGTTACAAAGGTTACGCTTTCGATCCGGAATGGCTGATTGATTTCAACACTGGCGAGCTCAGGCACAGGTTCTTCACCTTGAAGAAGAAGTATCTCAACGCTTCCAGCAATTATGTCCCCGAGGACGAGCAGGAAGAGATCGATATCATCGAGGGAGACACCCAGGACAAGGTCGAGGCTGAGAAGAAGGCTGAGGAGGAGAGGAAGGCCGCGGCCGCCGCCCAGTATCATACGATCAAGCAGGGCGACACTCTTGGTGCTCTCGCTCGGAAGTATCACACTACAGTCAAGAAGATCTGCCAGCTCAACGGTATCTCGGAACGCACCGTTCTCAGAATCGGTAAGAAACTGAGGGTTAAGTAGTTCTACGATTTTAGACTGAATATTCATCACGCTGAGGATTACTCGATGACAGTCCTCAGCGTGTTTGTTTTATGAATTGTGGACAAATGTTGAAAAATGTTCATAACTATTCATTAAAACGCTTTGAAATTATAAGGGAAAGACCTATTTTCGCAAACAATTTATAATTGATCACTCTAACCATGGAAGTAAAGAACGCTGTGGCCGGCACTCTCGAGTCCGGGGACATCATGATCCAGATCGGACCGGGTGAAGGCCTTCAGGTAGAGCTTCAAAGCTCTGTGGCTGCCCAGTTCGGGCGGCAGATCAAGTCGGTGATCACCGAGACCCTCGAAGGCCTCGGTATCTCTGACGCATATGTCAAAGCAACGGATAAAGGTGCCTTGGATTGCACGATCCGCGCGAGAGTAACCGCCGCCGCTGTCCGCGCCACCGGCAAAGATGTCTGGAAGTAGTATGGAAAGGCTTAGAAGAACAATGATGTTCGTTCCGGGTAACAATCCCGGGATGATGGCGGATGCCCATATTTATGGGCCGGATTCGATTATGCTTGACCTTGAGGATTCCGTGACGATGGCCGAAAAGGACGCCGCCCGCCTTCTGGTCTACAATGCCCTCAAGACTATCGACTACGGTGACACCGAGATGGTGGTCAGGATCAATCCCCTCAACACTCCGTATGGGAAAAAGGACGTTGAGGCTGTCGTGAAGGCCGGGGTTGATGTTATCCGTATGCCGAAGACTGAGACCGCTGACGAGGTCCGTGAGCTCGAGGCTGAGATCATCAAGGTCGAGGAGGAACTCGGTTGTGTCGGGCGCACCCAGATCATGGCGGCTATCGAAAGCGCCTTAGGTATTGTCAATGCTTATGAGATCGCCACCGCGTCGAAAAGGATGATGGGTATCGCTCTCGGAGCCGAGGACTACACCGCCAACTTGAAAACTCCCCGTACTCCGGAAGGTTCTGAGCTCCTTCTCGCGAGGGAGACTATAGTGGTCGCCGCCAGGGCCGCGGGTATCGCTTGCTTCGACACTGTATATTCCAACCTCGACGACATGGAGACCTTCCGCAAGGAAGTTGAGTTGATCAAGAATCTTGGTTTTGACGGGAAGTCAATCATCAATCCCCGTCAGATCCAGGTGGTCAATGAGGTCTTCGCTCCCAAGCAGAAAGACATTGATAAGGCTCTGCGCATCATCGCTGCTATCAAGGAGGCCCGCGAGAAGGGATCCGGTGTCATTGCCGTCAATGGCAAGATGGTTGACCGCCCTGTCGTGCTGCGCGCCGAAAGGGTGATCGCCTTGGCTGTCGCTTCAGGAATATTGAATGAGGAGGAATTGTCATGAGAAACACTAAAGTAGTCTCTTTGGAAGAAGCCATCCGCCGCTCTGGCCTTAAGGATGGCATGACCATATCTTTCCACCATCATTTCCGCGGTGGAGACAAGGTCGTTAACCTGGTTGTCGCCAAGTTGGCTGAGATGGGTTTCAAGGATCTCAAGCTTGCCGCTTCGAGCCTCTCGGATGTCCACGCTCCGCTGATCGAGCATATCAAGGCTGGTGTCATAACCGGCATTTCCACCTCGGGCCTTCGCGGTGAGCTTGCCAATGAGATATCTCATGGCCTTATGGCTGAGCCTGTCGTGTTCCGTTCACATGGTGGCAGGGGCAGCGCTATCGCCAACGGTGAGCTTCACATCGATGTCGCCTTCCTTGGCGCTTCGTCATGTGATGAGTTGGGTAACGCTTCCGGTTGCCCCCGCAGCGAGAACGCTAAATCTATCTGCGGATCTCTCGGTTACGCTCTTCCGGACGCCAAGTACGCCGACCATGTGGTTGTTCTGACCGACGACCTTGTGGCCTATCCTAACTATCCCAAGTCAATCTCTTCCTGCGATGTCGAATCCGTCGTGGTAGTGGATTCTGTTGGTGACAGCTCGAAGATTTCTTCTGGCGCTATCCGTGATTCCAAGAATCCTCGTGACATATTGCTTGCCCAGCAGGCCGCGCAGGTGATTATCAACAGCGGTTACTTCAAGGATGGTTTCTCTATCCAGACGGGTACCGGCGGAGCTTCACTGGCAGCCGTTAAGTACATCAAGGAGAGCATGATAGAGAAGGGAATCAAGGCTTCCTTCGCTCTCGGTGGCATCACCGCCCACATGGTTAAGCTGCATGAGGAAGGTTTGATCGGCAAACTTATTGATGTCCAGTCATTTGACAAGGTCGCGGCGGAGTCTATCGCTTCTGACCAGACCCATCAGGAAGTCAGTGCTGTCGAATATGCCAGCGCCGATAATCCCGGGTCCGCGGTCCATGCCCTTGATATTGTGATTCTTTCCGCCCTCGAGGTTGACGTCGACTTCAATGTGAACGTTCTCGTCGGCTCTGACGGAATCATCCGCGGGGCTGTGGGTGGTCATCCCGACACCGCCGAAGACAGCGCGTTGTCAATTATCGTGTGCCCTCTGCTTAGGGGACGCATCCCTTGCGTTGTCCCGAAGGTCACGACTCTGATCACTCCTGGCGCTGGCGTCGATGTGGTTGTCACTGAATATGGGATTGCGGTCAATCCTCGTCGTCCTGAGATCGCTGAGCGTCTCAAGGAGGCCGGGCTGAAGGTTGTCGATATCCATGACTTGGCCGCCAAGGCGACAAGTGTGATCGGTGTTCCTGATTCTCTGCCTTTCGGAGACAAGGTCGTCGGTATCGTCATGGATCGTCACGGGAAAGTCCTCGACAAGATCTACAACATCCAGTAAGTGACTCTGGAGAAAATACTTGAGAGCCGAGAGGCCAGGGTGCGGCGGCAGTGCGAGCTGCTGGAAGACAATCCTGGCCTTTCGCTTTTATGCCTTACTGTGCAGTTGCCCGGACCGGTCAAAAGAAACCGTTCGTCCTTGGTTGTCGCCGAGGCTGGTGTTCGAGCTGTACGTGAGGCGTTTCGTGTTGAGTTTGAGGAGCTGCGTGATTTGGAAACCGGATATGAAGGCTTCTTCCTTGTCGCAATGTCTCCAGTCGAGGCCAAGCGCCTTGCCTGCCGGATCGAGGACTCACATCCTTTGGGCCGCCTCATGGATTTGGATGTTATAGTTGCCGCCGGCCAGCCGCTCGAGCCCGGCCGCGTCCATTCTCGCTTCGCCCTTCGACAAGCTCAGGACGGAGCTGCGGCTGAGTATGGCCTAAGCTCGACGGCTGCTCCGGCGGTGGTTATACCTCAGCCCATTGGCAGGGAGGATCTGGGACTGGAGCCGAGGAGGTGTTTGTTGTGCGGCAACGAAGTCCGGCATTGCATGAGGGCAAAAACTCACACTACTGAAGAATTGCTTGCGAAAATCGACCAAATGGTTGATAATTATTTAAATTTATAAGAAAAGCTTTGTTTATCTGTAACGATTTGTTACATTTGCGTAGTTGTTCCACGGCAGGCGGAACCGGGAGTATTGGAAAGCTTGCATAAGGTGCAGACAGAAGAAAACATAGTTGAGATACAGAGCATCCCGCTGAGTTCAACGCGATTCAGGAGACAGGTCGAGAACTTCCTCGCAGCCAATGGTTTGCGCTTGGAGGTTGTCGACAATTATTTTTGTGTCCTTGATGAAGACGGTTCCATTGTCGCGGGGGCCGGTTTGAAGGGAGATGTCATTAAATGTGTTGCCGTGGATGCTTCCGTGAGATCAAGAGGACTTGTCGCTCCATTGGTCTCCCACATTATCGCTCATGCCTCTGCTGACGGAATAACTAATCTTAAGGTTTTCACCAAGCCCGAAAACGAAGCCATATTCACCAGCCTCGGTTTCCACACCATTGCTTCCGCCCCTCTCTCGATTCTCATGGAAAACGGTCACGGCCTCGAGGATTATCTGGCAGGTGTGACCTGTCATTCTGAGCGAAGCGAAGAATCTTCAGGAGTCGTCATCATGAACGCCAACCCGTTCACTCTGGGCCATCGTTATCTTGTTGAGAAGGCTTCGGAGCAGGTTGAGAAGTTGTTTGTGATTCCGGTAAGGGAGGATGTGTCGTTGTTCCCGTATGAGGAAAGGCTCGAGATGATCCGAAGCGGCTGTGGGGATCTCGCTACTGTCCTGGAAGGCAGTGATTACCAAATCTCCGCGACGACTTTCCCGACATATTTCCTAAAAGATCTCACGGAGGCTTCAGAGACCCAGATGAGACTCGATCTTGATCTCTTTGCCAGGCATATCGCGCCGGCTCTTGGAGTGACTGTCCGTTTTGTCGGGACTGAGCCGTCTGATCCGCTTACCGCCCGCTACAATGTCATCATGAAGGAGGTCCTTCCTCCCCAAGGCATCTCAGTCATTGAGATTCCCAGGCTCGGGAATGTTCGGGCATCGGATGTTCGTAAGTCATTGGAGCAGGGGAGTTTCCAGAATGCCGCGGCCATGGCACCGCAGACAACTTGGCCATATTTGGTCGCCGAACTGATGGCCAGGGCACTCAGGATGGAACTTGATGCCCCGTTAAAGCCTGGCCTGGTCGACCAAGAGACCAGCGGAGCTCACTCCGATATGGATTACGCTTTGATGAAAGGCAGCATTGATGTAATCCGCCGCTCCTTCATCCGCCATCTCCCGTCATTGTTTTGTTTGACAGACAAAGATTCGATTGTGAAGTTCGGGAAGGCGATTGAGGCGGATATGCTGGAATATACCGGGGGAGTGAACACCTATCGCGGGGCTATTTTCGCCTTAGGCCTCGCCGCTATCGTAACTCTGAAAATTGCCTGTGATTCGCGTTTTACGGTCACAGAACTGTCTGAAAGGGTAGCTGAGCTTTCCGGTTTGATTGCTGCTGTTGATGATTCCCATGGTGCCAAAGCTGTTAAAGAGCACGGGGTCAAGGGCGCTCTCCAATTGGCCCAGGAAGGCTACAAGCCCCTCTTCGCAGACTGGCTGCCATACTATCAGGGTATTGCGACGGCGGGAAGTCTCCGGACTCCCTACGCTTTGCGCCCTATCCGGGTAAATGTCCGTCCGGAGACTTCCCGACCGCCGCAAACTGAGTCGTGGCATTTGCAGAAAACACTTCTCGGAATTTTGTCCACTCTGGACGACACCTGCGTGATTCACAGGGTGGGGTACCAGAGGGCCCAAGAGGTTAAGGAGGAGGCGAAAGCCTTGCTGGATGATTTCAGCGAGGAAGGATTGAGAAAAATGAAAATGCGCTACGATGCGGAGGGCATCTCCCCCGGAGGTGCCGCTGACATGTTAGCCCTCACGATATTTATAGATTCATTAACACAATAGTATTCATTAAAAACCACAAATTATGGTAGAACTGATTCCACACGGAGTTTATCTCCTTGACGGACAGAAGATTGTCGAGAATCCTGAGGGGATGCCCGGCAAAGACGAGGCCCGTGAGAACACAATTGCCTATGGCATCCTTCGTTCTCATGATGTCCAGGGTACTAAAGGCGCCAAGCTTAAGGTCAGGTTCGACGCTATGGCGTCACACGACATTACTTATGTCGGTATCATCCAGACAGCCCGCGCCAGCGGTCTCGAGAAATTCCCGATTCCTTACGCCATGACCAACTGCCACAACTCCCTGTGCGCTGTCGGCGGCACCATTAACGAGGACGACCATGTGTTCGGACTCTCAGCGGCTAAGAAATATGGCGGTATCTATGTTCCCGCCAATCAGGCTGTCATCCACCAGTATGTTCGCGAGGCTCTCGCTACCTGTGGTGGCATGGTTCTTGGTTCCGACTCCCACACCCGTTACGGTTCCCTGGGCTGCATGGGTGTTGGCGAAGGTGGTGGCGAGCTTGTGAAACAGCTCCTCCATAACACTTGGGACATAAATGCTCCCGAGGTCGTGCTGGTGTGGCTTGAAGGAAAGCCCAAGCACGGCGTTGGCCCTCACGATGTGGCGATATCCCTTGTCAAGGCCACTTTCGAGAGCGGTTTCGTCAAGAATAAGGTGCTCGAGTTTGCCGGTCCCGGCGTCAAGGAGCTTCCTATTGACTTCCGCAACGGAATAGACGTGATGACAACCGAGACAACTTGCCTCAGCTCCATCTGGATCACAGACGAGACAGTCAAGAATCATTACGAGACCCATCGTCGTCCTGAGGCCTACAAAGAGCTAAAGCCCGGCAAGATCGCATGGTATGACAGCATGATCCGCATTGATCTCTCCAGCCAGGAGAGCATGATCGCCCTGCCGTTCCATCCATCCAACGCTTTCACTATCCATGAGCTTCAGGCTGACCCTGAGGGCATCCTCAAAGCGGTTGAGGAAGACGCTAAGAAGCGTTTCGGCGACAAGGTTCAGATCGATCTCCTTTCAAAGATCAAGGACGGTAAGGTCTGCGCAGATCAGGCGTTGATAGCCGGTTGCTCCGGAGGTACTTATGACAACCTATCCGAGGCCGCTTCCATCATGAAGGGCAAGACCATAGGAAACGACTACTTCACCATGAGCGCCTATCCGCAGTCCACACCCGTTTATCTGGCCACAACCCGTGAGCATATCGCTGAAGAGCTTCTCGAAGCTGGTGTCGTGATCAAGCCCGCATTCTGCGGACCTTGCTTCGGTGCTGGAGACGTGCCCGCCAACAACGGCTTCTCCATCCGTCACACCACCCGTAACTTCCCCAATAGGGAAGGCTCCAAGCCCGGTCAGGGCCAACTCTCGCTGGTGTCCTTGATGGATGCCCGCTCGATTGCCGCCACAGCCGCCAACGGAGGTGTCATCACCGCCGCCACAGACATCGAGTATGAGGATACCCACAAGCCTTACGAGTTCGACGACAGGATCTACAAGAGCCGTGTCTATTACGGTTTCGGAAAGGAGGATCTCAGTGTGGAGCTTCGCTATGGACCCAACATCAAGGATTGGCCTAAGATGTATCCGATGGAGGACAATATGCTCCTCGAGCTTGCTGCCGTCATACATGATCCCGTGACCACCACCGATGAGCTTATTCCTTCTGGAGAGACTTCCAGCTATCGCTCGAACCCGCTCAAACTCAGTGAGTTCGCTCTCTCTAGGAGAGTCCCTGAATATGTCGGGATATCCAAGAGAATCCAGGCTCAGGATCTAGAGCGTCGTCAGGGTGAGGCCCCTTCGCATATCGCCATGGCTCTCGCCAAGGTCGGTGTCTCCTCCGTTAACACCTCCTTCGGCTCTTGCGTTTTCGCCAATAAGCCTGGTGACGGTTCTGCCCGTGAACAGGCCGCCTCTTGCCAGAAGGTCCTCGGCGGTGACGCCAACATATGCTACGAATATGCGACGAAGCGCTATCGCAGCAACTGCATCAACTGGGGTATCCTTCCGTTCACTATCGCTCCTGAGACTCCGTTCGACTATGAGCCTGGTGACATGGTGTTCGTTCCCGGGATCCGTGAGGCCATCCTTAACGGCTCTGAGGAGATTGATGCCAAGGTTATCACCAAAGCTGGTGACATCAAACCTATCCACCTCTATTTCAAGAACTTGACCGCTGACGAGCGCCAGATTCTCGCTGACGGCTGCCTTATGAATTATTACAAAAACCGCAAATAATAATGGAAAAAATCAAAATGACCACGCCGCTTGTCGAGATGGACGGCGACGAGATGACCAGGATCCTTTGGAAGATGATCAAGGATGAGCTCATCCTTCCCTTTGTCGACCTCAAGACCGAGTACTACGACCTTGGACTTCCCAACAGGGACAAGACCTCCGACCAGATCACGATTGATGCCGCCAACGCCACCAAGAAGTATGGTGTTGCTGTCAAGTGCGCCACCATCACTCCCAATGCGCAGAGGATGACTGAGTACAACCTCAAGGAGATGTATAAGAGCCCTAACGGGACCATCCGTTCAATTCTTGACGGAACCGTGTTCCGTACTCCCATCACCATCCCTTCGATCCACCCTGCGGTGAAGTTCTGGAAGAAGCCCATCACCATCGCCCGTCACGCCTATGGTGACGTCTACAAGAGCGTGGAAATCGTTGCAGATGAGCCTGGTACGGCTAAGCTTGTCTTTGACGGAGAATCAGGTAAACACGAGGAGGTTGTCATCCAGCAGTTCAAGGGCCCTGGTGTCCTTCAGGGAATGCACAACACCGAGAAGTCCATCCGCAGCTTTGCCCATTCTTGCTTCCAGTACGCTTTGAGTCTCAAGCAGAGCATTTGGTTCGCCACAAAGGACACCATCGCCAAGAAGTATGACGGCCGCTTCAGGGCCATCTTCGAAGAAGTGTTCCAGGAATATAAGGACCGTTTCGCCGAGGCTGGTATTGAATATTTCTACACCCTTATCGACGACGCAGTGGCACGTGTCATGCGTTCCGAGGGTGGTTTCATCTGGGCTTGCAAGAACTACGACGGTGATGTGATGTCCGACATGGTCTCCACCGCTTTCGGTTCTTTGGCCATGATGACCTCAGTGCTTGTCAGCCCTGACGGGAATTATGAATATGAGGCCGCTCACGGTACTGTGACCCGCCACTACTACAAGTACCTCAAGGGTGAGGAGACTTCTACCAACCCGATCGCCACAATCTTCGCTTGGAGCGGCGCTTTCCGCAAGAGGGGAGAGCTTGACAACCTGCCGGAGCTCGTCGCTTACGCTGACAAACTCGAGGCGGCTTGCCTTGACACACTCAACGAGGGCTATGCCACCAAGGATCTTGTGAACCTGATGGAGGGAATCACTCCCACGATGCTGACTTCCGCCCAGTTCCTGGCCGAGATTCGTAGACACTTGGAGAAATCTCTGTAATTCAGGTATTTAAATAAAAAAATCCCGAGCCATTGGCCCGGGATTTTTTGTCATCCTGAGCGAAGCGAAGGATCTACCTTCCCTCGATTACTTCCTTCCAAGTCTTGCCGACTACGACCGGCGGGACATGGACAGGAGCCCGACACTGGAACATTTGCCGGTGTCGACTCAATCGGATCCTCTTTCGGTCCGCAGGCGACAAAGAGGGCCATGATCGCCGTTAGGGCGATCATGACACTTTTTTTCATATCGCTAATTATATGATCTCGAAATACTCTCTTATGTTGCGGGCCATCTCGTCCGCGAGACGCTGACGCGCCTCGACACTGGACCAAGCGATGTGCGGGGTGAGGATTATCTTCTCCGGATGGCTGGTGTGGAGCAGGGGACTGTCAAGGGGAAGAGGCTCCTTCTCATAGACGTCAAGCCCGATACCGGCGATCCTTCCTTCATCGATGATTCGGGCGAGGTCTTTCTCAATGGCGATTCCGCCTCTGCCAGTATTGACCAGCCAGGCTGTGGGCTTCATCGAAAGCATTTTCTCGTAGTCGATCAAGCCAGCTGTCCTCTCGTTGTATGGGGCATGGATGCTGACGACATCAGCCTCCCTCAAAAGGGTCTCTATTGGGACTGAAGGGTATTCCTTGCAATGGGAAGTGCCTGATGTTGAGTAATATATGACCTTCATCCCAAAGTCCTTGGCGATCTTGGCGACCTTGCTCCCGATAGCTCCCATGCCGACGATTCCGATGGTCTTGCCGGCCAGTTCAGTGTAGGGATGCGTCGAGTCGGTGTGGATCTTCCCGGCCGAGTAGCGGCCGTCCTTGGCGTAAGCGTCATAATGGAAGAGTCTTCCGGATAGGGCAAGGATCAGAGTCCAGGTGATCTGGGCTACGGAATCCGTGGAATATCCAGCAACGTTCCGGGCGGCCACGCCTCGCTCCTGGCATAGCCTCAGGTCTATGTTGTTCATCCCTGTTCCCGCTTCGCATATAAGCTTCAATTTTGGTGCGGAGTCCAGGAACTCTTTGTTTACTATGATTTTGTTGAGGATCGCTACGTCCGCGTCCTTAACTCTCTCCCGGGCTTCCTCAGCGGTGGAGGAATCATATGTTGTAAGCTCGCCGAGCTTCTCTATCTCAGTCAGCGGCGTGGAACCCATGGTCGCCGCGTCAAGGAAAACTATCTTCATGTTTTATCTAGTTGTATAATTGTTTTCTAGTTGTTGGCAGGTCACCCCTTGGGATTTGCGGATCGTCGATTTCAGAGTCCACGATTCGGTTTAGGCCTCTTATCACGTTGGTCTCCAGGAACCTGATTTGCTCCGGGAAGGTGGATATGAAAGTTGAGGCGATCTCATGGGAATGGTCGTTGTAACGGAATATGTTGTACTGATATCCGTTTTTCCGGAATATCTTGGCGAGGCGGTGGGAACCGAATATTCCCCATTTGAGGAAGCGGAACTGCTTGTAATTCACAATTTTGTCATCGGTCCCATGGAAAAAGGCCGTCGGAGCCGGGGGAGTTTTATAGGATGGAGTACCCTCGATTGAGATGATCGCTCCGGCAAAGGGCATTACGCCTGCATAGCGGAAACCCTCTGGAAGAAAATCACCGGCCCGTCCATTATTCAAGAGCCAGTCGGCTTCAAGCACAGCGATGGCACCAGCGGAAGAACCGCTCGTCACCAGATTATTCGGATCTATTCCCAGCTCATTGCCATGCTCTATCAAGTAGGCTGTGGCGGAATAAAGGTCCTCGGCCGCCATTTGGGCCGCGTTGCGGAAAGCTTTCGCTGAAGCGACGCCACCTGAGGTCTTGACTCCCTTCATCCCGAGCCGGTAGTCGATACTGACGACTCCGTAGCCGGCGTCATTAAGCATCTTGAACCAGGGCATGTAGTATTTGTCATTTCTGGCTCCGGTGATGAAGCCTCCTCCGAACATGAAGACTATTGTCGGTTTATGCTTCCCGTCCAATTCAGTGGCGCTTCCGGGCGAGGCGTTATATGCGTCGAGATATAACTCCTGACCGTCTTTTGTCGCGAACAAACGGGTTGATGCGGGCTGGTAGGCCTCCTGGGCCGCCAGCGTCGCACATAAAAGGAGGATAGTCAGAGTGGATAAAATTCTATTCATCATTAAGTTCTTGTGGTTCTGGTTCATTTTCTTGGGTGCTTGCCACCAGCCGTCGAATGGGCTTGAAATGGGTGAAGAACCGTGCGGCGATCACTCTGATCACCGTGTAGGAAGGGATTGCCACCAACATTCCGAGGATTCCTCCGACATGGCCGGCCATAAGCAGGACTATGAATATCTCCAAAGGGCTTGATTTTATGCTCTTTGAATATATTACAGGCTGGAAGAGGAAATTGTCCACAAGCTGGGTCGCGGCGAATATCGCCAACAGGGTGAGCAGGGCTATCCAGAAATTAGGATATACGCCGAGGACAGCGGCGCTGCTATATTTCAGGACCAGTCCGAGTATGGTTCCGATAGCCGCTCCGATCCACGGTCCGACATAAGGAATCACATTGAGCAGTCCGGCCATGAACGCTATTCCGATCGCCGGATACAGCCCTATCTTGGCTATCAGCCACAGCCCGAGGAAGTTCAGAGTGGCGACTCCGATAATTTCTGTCAAAAGACCTCCGAAATATCTGGTCAGCAGGTGCTCGATGTCACCGATCGCGTCGATGGCCTCTTTCTCATGCCTGTCCGGTACTATCGACCCGATTATCCTGCGGAACAACTTGTCATCCTTGATGAAAAAGAAGCTGATGAATACAACGCAGAACAGTCCGATGCCCAAAGCCCCAAGAGCCGAGGCGACAGATCCTACAACAGAGGTGACTGAAGAGATGTCGAAGGTTTTCATAAGCCAGGCTGCCAGTGACTCTTGGATCTTGAAGTCCCTGCCCAGCTGCGGGAAGCGGTCGATCAGCCAAACATTGAGCCTGTCTGCCCAGCGGGCTATTTCCGAAGTGCTGAATGAGCTCGTCTGGAGGTTGCTGGAGACGCTCTGTATTATTCCCGACACTACAGGAATCACCTGGGTTATGATTCCGAGGAATATGCCAATAACCAGGATCAATGTCAGGATAGCCAGAAACCAGTCAGGGGCGCTCTTGCCTTTGATTTTTAATTTGCGCAGGAGCCGCATGATAGGCCTGCCGAGCAATGACACGACTGCCGCCAGGATGATGTAAATCAGAACGCTCCTGAAGTACCAGCATAAAGCCACTATTATGGCCGCCGAGACAGCCCAAATCGTATATCGCGCTAGTCTATCGATACTTCTCTCTTCACTCATGGCAAATATCTTTTAATATTTGAAAACGATTGTGGAGCCTTTCTTGAAGGCCTCATGGTCGAGTCTCCAGCCCTCGACAGGCTTGCCGTCCACGGTTATCTCCTTGACCGGACCCGAGTAATCCTTACGGCCTATAGTCTTGATTTTCACCTTCTTCCCGCCATAGCTGAAAGTTATCCTGTCAAATATAGGGGAGAACAGCTCATAAGAGGGAGTGCCGATCTCGAGGGGATAGAATCCCAACTGGGCGAACATGTACCAACCGCTCATCGTCCCGTCATCCTCGTCCATCTCCGGTGCGTATCCCTCCGGCTTGTTCTGGAATGCCCTGCCGACGAAGGGGTCGGGATACTCGGCGTTTCCACCGTAGATATGGACCATATTGTCATCCGTCAGATAGCGCCTGACCCATTCGCAGGTCTTGTCCGGTCTTCCGAAACGATTGAACATGAACGGGGTCTGGATGTCCGGCTCGTTGCCTTGGTTGAACATCCCTTCTGTGAAGAAGGTGTCCAGCTCGCTTGCCAGCTTGTCCGCTCCGACCCACTCGGCCATCTTCCCGGTGTATTGCGGACAGGACCACCTGTACTGCCACTTGGTCCCTTGATAAAGACCGTTGCCTTTCATCAGGGAGAAATCCTCGGTGACCTCCATGAACACATCTTTCCAGACTTTTTCGAATATGCTGTCGGCCTCGGCGGTGAACTTTGAGGCGTCATCGGCGCTGCCGATGATGTCCGCTATCTGACCTAAAGCCCAAAGATCGTTGCAAAGCTCAAGGAGCTGGTCAGGAGACTCTTTGGGAATTTCGGTAAGGACTTCTCTTACCATCCCGTCATATCCAGGCAGGAAATCCACGGGGATGCCCTTCTTGTAGGCGTCCAGGAGCATCAGTCCCATGTGCTCGGTCCTGACGGTCGGAGCGCTCTCACAGTCGGTTGCCCAGTTCTTCTTTCCTGTCCTGAACAAGTTGACACAGGAGGCGGCCATGTCGGCGTAGGCCTGAGGCTCGAGAAGGAGAAGCATCGGGAATTTCGCCCTGTAGGTGTCCCACATGCTCCAGCTGTTGAAAGCCCGCCTGCCTCCGGCATCGTAGACCACCCCGTCTGTCCCCAAATATTTCCCGTCCGGGGACGTGACATCCATCGGGCTCATGTAAAGCCTGTATAACGATGTGTAAAACAGGTGTTTCTGCTCATCGTTCGCTCCTTTGACCTTGACTTTGGCAACCTTACCCTTCCACTCCCTCAAGGCCTCTTTCCTTATCTTGTTAAACGAATAATCATCTTTGGCCGCCAATTCCTTGTCGGCCGCATCCTGGCTGATGGGGGAGACACCGATGCGTAATTCAATATTATTGTAGGCGAACTTCAGGACAGCTTCTGTGGGGTTCGTCTCCGCAACCTCGAACGGTTTGTCTGAACGAAGCCTGAAGTAAAAAACGTATTTGCCTCTGGCGCAGGCGGTTCCGGATTCAATCCTCCCGATTATTTCTTTGTCGTTGACAACCTGGTACTCGCAGGATGTTTTTCTTTTCTCGAATGCGGAGTTGAAGTCTATGTACATAGTCTTGCTTTCCGGGAGTGTCCACCGCTCGAAGGCAACCGCCCGGCTGACCGTGAACTCGCCTGACGAGCCATTGTCGAAGCTGGTGCTGTAATATCCAGGTATAGCTATTTCGGTGTCTTTCAGAATCTTGAGGACGGTTTCCTTCGTGGAGGGCTTGATACGGAGATTGCCTCCCACACCTCCGCATCCGACTCCTGAGAGGCGGTTGATGGAGACTCCCGAGGTGACTGGCTGGGCGAAATCATAGCCGGCATGCTGATGAGGCTCGCTGTCGGGGCAGAGGCACAGCATCCCGAACGGTACAGCCGCTCCTGGGGAGACTTGGCCGTTGTCACCGGATGTACCCATGAAAAGATTGATGTATTTGAGGTTCCCGGGCAGGTTCCTGGCTTCTATTCCGTAAGGGCAGGAAAGGCAGGAGAGCAACAAGGCTGTGATGATTAGTCTTTTGGAGTTCATCGCTAAGGCTTTTGATTAGAATAGTCCGCTATACTTTACAAACTTAAAAAAAAAATGAAAAAAATGCAACCTGTGCCTTAGAATGGCACAAGCTGCTTGTATTTTTGCACCAGAAACAAAAAATGAAAGTTGAATTAAACACGATATAGTCATGAAGAACACAGAGTACAACGCCGACAATCTCGCTTCAATGATCTCTTCTGAGTCTTCTCTTTCCACCCTTCTCGAGATGATGGGTGACATGGGCCTCGAACTCGACTCCGCCACCCGTTCCTAACCCGGTCCCTTATTTGCTTTTCCAAAACTATAATTTATATTTGTGAATACCCCCCCCCTTAGCCATTGCGAGCGGGGGAATTCGCAAACTTATAATTAGTTAGGATATGGAAAAGCTACTCAGGACATCTATCGCGGCGATAGCTGCCGCTCTTTTTTCCATGACATTGTTCTCATGCGGGCCAGATGAACCTGACAATAACGGCCCGACTGGGCCTACTACTGTGGCCGTCACAGGAGTCACGCTCAACAAAACCTCTCTAAGTTTGGTCGAGGGCAACTCGGAGACACTTACCGCTACCGTTTCTCCTGACAACGCCACCAACAAGGCAGTCAGTTGGAAATCCTCCGACGCGTCGATCGCATCTGTCGACGGGACCGGTAAGGTGACTGCCGTCAAGGCTGGCTCAGCTACTATAACAGTCTCAACCACAGATGGTTCCAAGACGGCCACATGATCCGTGTCAGTCACACCGAAGACAATAAGTGTCACTGGTGTGGCTATCGAACCCTCCACTTTGGAGATCAAGGAAGGGGCTACCTTCCAACTGAAGGCCACTGTTAGTCCCGCCGATGCAAGCCAGGCAGTGGACTGGGCGTCCCCGTCCCCGCATATCGCGACCGTGGATCAAAATGGCCTGTTGACGGCAGTCGCGCCTGGTACGGTCCGCATTGTCGTCAGATCGAAAGCCTTTACCGATAAACAAGGTTTCTGTGATGTCACAGTCACACAAGACAATACCTTGACGGGTATTTCTCTTGACGTTGACGAGATCACTATCGCCGCTGGTGACTCCAGGAACTTGACCGTTATTTTCTATCCGGAATACGCCTCGAATAAGAATGTCACATGGAAATCATCCGATGCGTCGGTTGTGACTGTCAGTGATGGCAAAGTGTTCGGCCTTAAAGAGGGAACAGCGACTGTTACGGCGACATCGGAAGAAGGTTCCTTCACTGCGGAGTGCGTGGTGATAGTGGGCAAGGCCGAAGGCCCGCTCATTTATTCAATAGGTTCGGACAGAAGTGTTTATGTGAATGGAGAACTTGATCCCAGAAGTGGAATCTTCAACACTGACTCATTCCGGTTATACACCTCGGAGTATATTGAGGCTGAAGGGAAAGATCTTATCACTTATGAGGTTTACACTAATAAATCGGGAGATGAGCCATGGATCTGCAAGAACCGGGAGCCTATAATCAGTTTGGCGGGTCATGAAGGACAAACTGTTTATGGCCTCTCGTGCAGGAATGGTGTATATGCTGTCCTGTATATTAATCGAGATGGCGAAAAAAAAGTTGTCAAGGCTAAATCAGATGGTACCGTGACTGAATACGAGCTTAAAGGTGTCGCCATAAGTATGTCTTCAGTGACTACAACCGTCGCTCCGAGTGGAGATATTTATGTCAGCGCCAGTATCCGGGATAATTTTAACCAGTACTATTTGGCCATGTACAAATTATCTGATGACGGGAAAGTCACTGAGAAATTAATAGAGAAGAATTCTATAGCCAGACCTACGATCGGGGTGACCGATGCTGGTGATGTGTATATCCTCGCCGGGAATTACGACGAAGGGATGGAGTCGGTACGTCTTTATAAGAACGGGGAGTTCTATAAGACAATCGACCAAGTGGAAGTGAATCTGGAATCCAGCCTGCGTTGTGTGGGCAATGATGTGTACACAGTCATCAAGGATGAGGTCAACAAGCAGGTCCGGGTTCATAAGAACGGAACGAAATATCAAACCCTCGATTACAGTCAGGAGGTTTACCTGCATTATGCGACCGGAGATCAAAGACCATTCTGGGTAAATGGTAGCGGTGACGTGTATTTGTCCTTGCTGGAGAACGGTTCTTTGTACCGCATTTACAAAAATGGCAAGAATCTGTATTCAACAGATAACTCAGGTACTGTCTCCTTCCAGCCCTTCTGCGTGATCGAGTAGCGAAATCTGAGATCACGGCAGCATTTGATTAGCTAAATTGACGCTGACTCGATTGGGTGTAAGGCGAAAGCCTTAGCGTTTAGACATTGGAAACACCGCGTCTACCGAATTGCGTGGTATCCGTAGAAGCCTGGAGATCTTAGCGTTATCCGCTTTGTATTCGTAGTGGAGGGTGCGAGCCAACTCGTTTCGTTGGTCAATATTCAGAAGAGATGGACTTTTCAGGCCATAGTTCTTCCCGCAAATGGAGTAAATTATGCCTACAAGCTCGTCATCAGTGTAGTAAACAAGGTCGCCAAGCGATTCGGCGAGTTCCTTGTATGATTCCACATCCCTTGTGATCTTGTACATATAATGCCGGGCGTCACGAAAGAACCGTTCACCAAGTAAGATATCGCAAAAACTCACAGGAAGGATCATCTCGTCCAGAACCATGAAGTCATTCGGGTAAGCGATCTGCTTCGAATGCACTAAACGCATTTTAGCCCTGTCCGACATATCTCCGAACTTTTTCCCTTTAAGCATTTTAGCGAAAGGATTGAAATAGTATGCGTTAGCTCCATAAGGGAAAGAGAACGGCGTCTGGTCCGGATCGACCACAAAGTTGTTTCGGTTGGTGTAAGCGATCTGGTTACGGAGCGACTCCAGTGACTTGATAGGAATCGGGTCGGCATCGAACCCGGAGAAGTTCCTGGGGCTTCTGCGTTCCCGGAAGTATCTGATCAGCCGTCTTTTAAATAACTCGAAAAAAGCATTCGCCGCCTCTTTGTCCCTGCACATCACAATGAAGTGGACATGGTTGCTCATGATCTCGAAAGTGATTATCTGAATTCCAGCGTCATGGGCGCTTGTCGCGGCGGCGTTAACGGCAAATTTGTAGTCCTCGGGTCCCCTGAAAATAACCGCTTGATTGGTTCCTGGGGTGCACACATGCCAAAAGGTCTGTCCATTTGCGATATAGGCATCGAACAGCATCCGGCAAGCGTTTTCCTTCTCATTGAAAGTCTTTGGGCGGCGATCTGACAAATCGCGTAAAGGAGGGTCTTGAAGTTTCATAGCAAATAATCGTTTAGTTTCTTTGCGAATATAGCCAGATTAAGTCAGAGTTTCAAATGAATATCGTAGTCGGAAGCATTCAAGACATGAAATTGACGCCGACCCGGGTAAAAACCGCAAGTCGGCGTCAATTATGGTGGTAAAATGCTTCCGGCACCCTAGTCTTCCTTCAGGGAGACCAGGGTGTTGTCCTTCTCGGGGGTGAGGCCGACTTTCAAAACCCGGAGCTCTGAGGAGCCCTTTTTGCTCTTGCCCTGGAGGATTCTGTCGGAGATAATGAACTCAGACACAGGATCTTCCACATAGCGCATAACGGCTCTCTTGAGCGGCCTGGCACCGAACGCCGGGTCATAACCTGCTTCAGCGATGAACTTCTTGGCGGAAGGGGTGATGGTCAGTTTGTAGCCCGATTCCTCAGCCCTTTCGCGAAGCTCTCTCAACTCGATGTCGATGATCTTCTCTATGTCCTCTTTGGTAAGCGAGTTGAAGAATATCTGCTCGTCCACCCTGTTGATGAATTCGGGCGGGAAACTCTTCTTGATGGCTTTCTCAAGCACACCCTGGCGGTTCTGGGCCACATTCTTCCCGGCCGTCGCGAAACCGACCCCTGTGCCATATTCATCAAGCTCTCGGCTTCCGACATTGGAAGTCATGATCACAATCGTGTTCTTGAAGTTCACTGTGCGGCCATTGCTGTCGGTGAGGTGACCGTCGTCAAGCACTTGCAGCAAGATATTGAATATATCCGGATGGGCCTTCTCGATCTCGTCCAGGAGCACCACGCAATATGGTTTGCGGCGCACCCGCTCGCTGAGCTGGCCACCCTCTTCGTAACCAACATATCCGGGAGGCGCTCCGATAAGGCGGGATACCGTGAATTTCTCCATGTACTCGCTCATGTCGATGCGCACCATATTCTCCTCAGAATCAAAAAGATATTCAGCCAGGCACTTGGCCAGCTGGGTCTTTCCGACGCCAGTCGGGCCGAAGAAAAGGAAGGTGCCGATAGGGCGGTTAGGGTCTTTCAAACCGGCACGGTTGCGCTGAATCGCCCTCACAACCTTGTCGATAGCCTCATCCTGGCCTATGATCCTGCCTTGGAGGCGCTCTTTCATCTTCATGATCCTGTTGCCCTCGCTCTCGGCCACCTTGTTGACAGGAATGCCCGTCATCTTGGAGACCACCGTGGCGATATCTTCGGCGTCCACGACATTGCCGGTCTTCTTGTCCTTGGTAAGACTCAAGCGGACCATTGACCCGGCCTCGTCCATGGCGTCTATAGCCTTGTCCGGCAAGAACTTGTCAGTAACGTAACGATCAGTCAGGCGAGCGCAAGCCTCAATTGCCTCCTCGTTGTAGGTCACGCTGTGGAACTCCTCGTAATTGGCCTTTATGTTGTTCAGGATCGATATTGACTGCTTGATGTCAGTCGGCTCCACGACTATCTTCTGGAACCTCCTGTCAAGGGCGCCGTCCTTCTCCACTATCTTCGCGAACTCATCCATAGTGGTGGCTCCGATGCACTGCAGCTCGCCTCTGGCGAGAGCGGGTTTGAGCATATTGGCGGCATCCAGGCTGCCCTGAGCCCCTCCAGCTCCAACGATAGTATGGAACTCATCGATGAACAGGATAATATCGGGGTTAGTGCTGGCCTCTTTGATTATGGCTTTGAGCCTCTTCTCGAAATCGCCGCGGTACTTAGTGCCAGCAACGACAGATGCTATATCCAACGAAATGAGCTTCTTCTTGGCAAGAACAGGGGATATGCTGCCTCCGGCGATTCTCTGGGCTATGCCCTCGACAATCGCGGACTTCCCGACTCCGGGCTCACCGATCAGCATCGGGTTGTTTTTCTTGCGCCTTCCGAGAATCTCGATTACCCTCGCTATCTCGACATCCCTTCCAACTACAGGATCAAGTTTTCCTTCGGCGGCGGCCTTGGTCAGGTCGAAACCGAAGTCCTCGAGGTTGACCTTGCCGGACGGATTGTTGCCCTGGCCCGGCTCACCATCCTCTTCCTGGTCCTCATCTCCCTGCGGAGTAGCGTCCTGACGGTTCTGGGGAGCCTGCTGCTGACCGAGCAGTCCCTCGTCCCGCATGTGGGCCAGAAGCCTTCCGTAATCCACTCCATGCTGGCGCAGGTAAGCCTGGCCGTAGTTCTCTGTCGTGCGGCAGAGGGCAAGGAGCAGATGAAGTGAGGTGGCCTCGGCAGAGTTCATCTTCGAGGCTTCCATTACCGTGATACTCAGCACGTTCTGCGCATAACGGGAGAACGAGATCTTGTCGGCCTCTGAATAGGGGATCGACTCGTTCGTGAATATATGGCTGTCAATGAAACGCTTGAAGGCGTCGATGCCCACTCCCAAAGCGGCAAGTGTCCTGCAAGCGTCGTTGTCCCCCTGGCGCATCATTCCAAGGAACAGGTGGTCCGGTCCGATGCCGTAGCTGCCGGTCCGCATCGCCTCCTCACGGGCGTAGCGGATGATGCTGTTGAGTTCGTCAGATATCTTGATTTCCATGTTTTCTTAATCCGGGAATATGGCAATAATAACAATTATCGCCCACTTATGCAACATCCATGCGAGCTATATTGACTGACACTTTGTCACTATTGCCAGAATCGTATTTTTTTATTATTTTTGCATGTTTAAGTAATAAGGTAATTTATTGAGCTTTTATGGATAGTGAGGAAAAGATAGTAGAAGGACAGACAGGCGTCATCGAACCGGTTGAGATCGACCAGGAAATGCGCTCGGCGTACATCGACTATTCGATGTCCGTAATCGTGTCCCGTGCCCTCCCGGATGTGAGGGACGGTCTCAAGCCGGTTCAGAGAAGGGTCTTGTATGGAATGGACGGGCTTGGCCTGTCATCTTCCGGTCCGACCCGCAAATGCGCGAAGATCGTCGGAGAGGTACTTGGAAAGTATCATCCGCACGGTGACTCCAGCGTTTATGACGCTCTGGCGCGTCTCGCCCAGCCTTGGAACCAGAGGTATCCCACCGTATTCGGTCAAGGGAACTTCGGTTCAATGGACGGAGACCCTGTCGCCGCTATGAGGTACACCGAGGCCAAATTGCAGAAGATCACGGAGGAGATCCTGGGCGACATCGACAAGGACACCGTGGATATGGTGAATAACTTCGATGACACTGAGAAAGAGCCCACAGTCCTTCCGACCAAACTGCCCCTGCTGCTTTTGAACGGTTCGGCTGGTATCGCCGTCGGTATGGCCACCAATATGGCTCCCCATAACCTCGGAGAGTGCTGCGACGCCATCTGCGCCTATATAGATAATCCCGATATTGACACCGAAGGCCTGATGCACTACATTAAAGGCCCTGACTTCCCTACGGGAGGTATCATCATGGGCATGAGTGGCATCAAGGAAGCCTATGAGACCGGCCGCGGCAGGGTCGTGGTCAGATCCAAGACCGAGATCGAGGTAGGGGATAACGGACGTGAGACCATTGTGGTTACCGAGGTCCCTTACATGGTCAACAAGAAGGAGATGATCGAGAAGATCGGCCAGATGGTCGAGGACAAGAGGATCGAGGGTATAACCTATATCAACGACGAGACTTCCCGCGAGGGTGTCCGTGTCATCCTCAGAGTCAAGCAGGGCTTCAACTCCAATGTCGTTCTGAACACCTTGTTCAAGTACACACAGCTCCAGTCCAGCTTCGCCTTCAATAACGTGGCTCTGGTTAAGGGACGTCCCAAGACATTGTCCCTCAAGGAATTGATTGCCAATTTCGTGGACTTCCGCCATGAGGTGGTCGTCCGCAGGACCAAGTTCGAGTTGGACAAGGCACAGAAGAGGGCCCACATCCTCGAAGGTCTCCTGAAAGCTATTGACGTTATTGACGAGATCATCCACATCATCCGCCATTCGGAGAACGTGGACGAGGCCAAGGCTGAGCTTATCCGCCGTTTCGGCTTCACAGAGCTCCAGGCCACCGCTATCGTGGAAATGCGCCTGAGGCAGCTGACAGGACTCGAGAGAGAGAAACTTCAGGCCGAATATGACGAACTGGAGAAGTTCATCGCCCGTTGCCAGGAGATTCTCGGAAGCGAGGAGGAGCAGCTTAAGATAGTCAAGGCGGAGACCCTTGAAATCAAGGCCAAATATGCCGATCCCAGAAGGACCGAGATCCGTCCTTCCGAGGAAGAGTTCAACCCTGAGGACTTCTATGCTGATGAGGATGTGGTCATCACCATCTCCCATCTCGGATATATCAAGAGGACTCCTCTGACTGAGTACCGTACTCAGGCTCGCGGCGGTGTTGGTATGAAGGGAAGCTCGACTCGTGACGAGGACTTCATAGAGCACATCTATATAGCCAATATGCACTCCACCATGCTGCTCTTTACTGAGAGCGGAAGGTGCTATTGGTTAAAGGTTTACGAGATTCCGGAGGGATCCAGGGCCTCTAAGGGCAGGGCCATCCAGAACGTGCTCAGTATTCCTGACGACAAGATTAAGGCTTATATCAACGTAAAGACCCTTAAGGATCAGGAATATGTTGAGTCTCACAGCATCGCGCTCGTGACCAAGGGTGGTGTGATCAAGAAGACCGCTCTTTCGGCATATTCCCATCCCAGGGCCGCGGGAGTCAACGCCGTCAATCTGCGCGAGGGTGATGTCCTGGTCGAGGCTCTGCTGACTGGTGGAAACGACGAGATCCTTATCGCCGCCCGCGATGGACGTTGCTGCCGATTCAATGAGACAGACGCCCGTGAGATGGGTAGGACCTCTACCGGAGTCCGTGGCATCAATATTGAAGATGACGACGAGGTGATAGGAGCGATCAACTACGATCCGGCGGCGGAAGATGCTGCAGACCATACTGTTTTGGTCGTAAGTGAGAACGGATTCGGAAAGAGGACTGATTTTGACGAGTACAGGATCACGAAGAGAGGCGGTAAGGGTGTCAAGACCATCAATATCACCGATAAGACCGGAAAGCTGATCGCTATCAAGAATGTGACCGAGAATGATGACCTTATGATCATAGAGAAGTCCGGTCTGACGATCAGGATGTCCGTTTCGGATATCCGTGTCGCCGGAAGGGCAACGCAGGGAGTGAAACTGATCAACATCAAGGAGGGTGATTCGATAGCGTCCCTTTCCACTGTCGCCAAGAACGATGAGGCCGCTGAAACCGGTGATAACGTTGAGACTACAGATAATACTGAAAACGAAAATATTAACAATTAATCTCACTAATCATGAAAAAGTTACTGATTGTTTTGGCATTGCTCGCTTCCTTCCAGGTGGCGAATGCCCAGGGAGGTGCCGCCGCGGCCAAGAAGGCTGTTGACGCCGCTCTCGCAGCTTCCCAGAACGCCAAGAAAGCGACCAAGGTCGCCACTTGGATGAAACTCGCGGATTCTTATATCGCCGCCTACAATGTCCCTTCAGGCAATGTTTGGGTCGGTGCTGCCGAGAATGAGCTCAGACTCGCTATGGGTAATGAGAAGCCCACTTCTGTCGAGAATGTGATCCTTGGCGGAGCCCAGTACACAAAGCAGATCTTCGAGAACAAGAACCTCTACATCAACAGCAATGGACAGCTCGAGATAATCGAGGTGACCAAGCCCGTAGTGGACAACGCTCTCGACAAGGCTCTCGATGCTTATAGGAAGGCCGCTGAGGTTGATCCTAAGGCCACCAAGGCTAAGGAGATCGCCGCCGGTATCAAGGGCATCGTGGACAAGTACAACACCGAGGCTTACAATGCTTACACTTTTGGTGATTTCGCTAAGGCCGAGTCTTTCTTCTCGAAAGCTTTTGACGCCTCTTCCCAGAAGCCTAGCGTGGCTATCGATACCAGCGCCCTTTACAACGCCGGTTTCGTAACCTATGGCTCCGGCCAGTTCGCCAAAGCTAAGAATTATTTTGACAAGTGCCTCAAGCTTGGCTATTATGCCAAGGATGGTGAGGTCTTTGCCAAGCTCGCCGACTGTGTTGCCAAGTTGGACACCACCGCCGCCGGCAAGACTCTCCAGAAGGAGTATCTTGAGCAGGGATTCGCCAAGTTCCCTCAGAGCCAGGGTATTATGATCGGTCTCATCAACTACTACATCACCAGCGGACAGGACACTGACAAACTCTTCAGCTTGATTGATGCCGCCAAGGCCAACGAGCCTGAAAACGCTTCCCTTTATTATGTTGAGGGTAACGCCCGCGCTCAGCTCGGCCAGATCGACGAGGCTGTCAAGGCTTACGAGAAGTGTGTCGAGGTCAATCCTGAATATGAGTATGGTTTCATCGGTGAGGGCATCATGTTCTACAATGAGGCTATCAAGGTCCAGGAAGCTGCTCAGACTGAGCTTGATGACAATAAGTACATGGCTCTTGTCCAGAAGTTTGAGACCTATCTGAAGAGCTGCATCGAGCCCTTCGAGAAGGCTTACAACATGACCAAGAATGAGGAGATCAAGCCTAGCCTTGCTGAGTACCTCAAGAATTCCTACTATCGTTTCCGCGAGGAGGATCCCAAGTACCAGGCAGGCTACGAGAAGTTCTCCAAGCTCGTCCAGTAGAAGTATTCACATACTCCTAAAATAAAAAAGGCCTTCCTGCATGGAAGGCCTTTTGCTTTGGGGTGCGATGTGGTATCCGTACCTTTTTTTTGCAACATTTTGAAATTTACTCCAAAAATCTCTGTAATAAGCAGATATATTGCATTTTATGGGATGAGTGATTATGGTTCATTTTGCAATATTTCATAATATTTTGCAAATTTTTGGGTGGAAATTTGGGTGGAATTAGTCTTGAATACGTATATTTGCTACAGATTACACGAGAGTATGAAGCCACCTAAAGAACCTATCGTCACCCTTGGGGGTGCAGACAAAAACGGTTATTGTCCTGTAAGAATTCGTCTCACGTTCAAAAAAAGAGAGGACTTCTACACAGGCATCACAGTGAAACAAAACCAATGGGATGAGAATACACACAGGGTTAAGCAGGGGTGTAAGGTTAAAGGTGTGAGTTATGCGGCACTGAACAAGATTATCAACGAGAGACTTAAATTCATTACAGACTATGTAGATAGTGCAGTGCTTCGTATGGATGAATATGCAAGTGCTACAGCACTAAAGGAGTTGTATCACGCTAAGTTTATGCGTTCCGAACGGGAGCAGAGTGAAGAGTTCTTCGTTCTTTTGGAGCAGTATATTGAGAAACAGAATGGAAGCAAACATTGGAGCGATAAGTATAAAGAGCAATGGGATAGGTTTTACAAGGACTTGAAAGAATTCCGCCCGTCATTGAAGTTTACGGATTTATCAGAGGAATTTATGATGTCTTATGTCAAACACCTGTCTAAAAGGATGAGTGACGAGAAGATAAAGGAGTACCTAAAGAAGTTCAAAGAATTCGTAAAGTCAACGGAGAAGAATAACATACCTGTCCACAAAGACTTCTACACATACAAGCCCTCAACTCAAAAAAGGAATAAAGAAGTCAATTACTTACGCATAGAAGAACTACAAAAGATTATCCGCTTGGACTATAGGACAAAACCTCGTCTTGATAGGACAAGAGATGTATTCGTTTTTCAATGTTGTACTTCTCTACGATTCAGTGATGTCAGTGCTTTAACGAGGAATAATGTTAGAGAAGGGGATGATAGCCGTCTTGAAGTATTACTTGTAACACGCAAAGATAAAGGTAAGGTATGGTTCCCTCTGCCTCAACTTGCAGAAAGGATTTATAAGAAGTACGAAGAGTTTGAATATGATAATAATAAGGCATTTCACGTTCCTTGCGGTACGGACTTTAGGAGGTATCTAAAGGAGATTGGTGAGGATGCCGAGTTGGAAGGGGAAACTATTAGTTATAGGTATTCTCAAGGAAAGGAAATTGTAGAAAGGAAACCGAGAACGCATTTAGGCACACACGATGCGAGAAGAACCTTCATTGTACACGCATTAAATGGAGGGGCTACCTTTGAGAAAATAGCCTTATTTACGTCTCACTCGGAGGTAGAACAGATGAAGCCCTATATCACCCTCACGCAACAAGGCAAAGAGGATGTAAAAAACATTATAGACAATATCACGGAAATTGAGGAAGAGGAATGATATTTTCTATCTTTTAACTATCACTTTTTATCATTCGGTACTATTTATCTTAAGAATGCTTGGATTACAAGGATAATCAGGCATTCTTAACTTGTTTTTTCTGCTTTTTTTCTGTATATTAACTTAGAGACGGATATTTATGATTGTTCAATTGAGATGGTTCGGCTCGTAATTGAGCCATTGAGATTTCAGAGATATTCATATACACGGGAAAACCGATGGTGAAGTAAAGATTGCGAGCCTCTTGAAACACCATCGGCAATCCATTTAATAAACGAAGTAATATGATTATGAATGACTCGCAAAACAAATTATCAATTTACGGCAGTCCCTACACAACTATTCCTGTGTTTGGACAACAACTGCCGCAGCACTCTCTTCTCCCTTCTCCAACTCTCATCATACTATGAGAATAAGAACGAAGCATTTGATGGATGGTTCTACAGGACAAATGCACTCCTTGAACAAGAAACTAATCTGAGTAAGAATGTCCTATCAGGGGCATTGGATTCGTTGTATCGGGCAGGTATCATTGATATTATCCCTCAGGCGAAGGGGAAAGGAAAGGTTCAGGGTGCAAGGAAGTACAAGGTTAACTATGAAACTTTCCTGAAGTATCAATCTATACCATTTGAAGAGTGCTCCTGCTCTCATCCTGACTTTGGTATCGTCACATCCGATTACAAGAAAGGAGTACCATCGTTTCAACTCAGACATCAACTTGAAGAGCAACCGAAGAGTGGAAAAAGTGACAACAATATAGATAGTATAAACAATACAGAGATAATAGATAATATAGATAATAAAGATATTATAATTATAGATAATTCTATTATTAATAACAAGTTAGATATTAGTAGTCACTTTGAAGTTGAAACCGAGAAGGAAGAAGAACCTCATTCCAACTACCAAGGCGATGACGCTATGATGGGAGATACTTCAACGTTTGTTGATAATCCTGAAGCCTCAGTCCAAACCCCTGAAGACAACAACCCTCCAAGCCCAACCATCACCGCTGACTTCATCGACTCTCAAATCCCGTTTGTTTATTCCAAGGTGAACAGGCAGGGTGAGACGCAGGAACTCGACAACTACACGGATGAGGCTTACGACATCCTTGATGAATTCGAGAGGGAGGTTCCGAATTGGATTGCTTGCATTAACTCCAAGGCTATGAACTGCGACTCAGCGATGACTCGACTCGTAGAAACCATCAACGGACGGCAATATAGCAGCCAAGCCGAAATCGAGAAGACAGCCCTCGACTTGATTGACTATTCCGCAAAGGTAGAGGCTCAATACGCAAGAGACTTGCGAAGAATGATGTATAACTCGTAATTGCTCATCCGTGGGAGCCTCAACCGCAGATTGTTCTAAAACCTCAGCACAGGGCAAAACAACCATTTATTTCTCAAAGACAGTCCTGTTTCGTGTGAGTAATTTTGATATGTTTATATCTAAAAGAAACAAATGAGAATTCAAATATGAACACGCATTCACTATCTGAACTAAACGGTATCCTAAGAATGAGCGAGGCTCACGCTATGAAATGCAACATAGACGGGGGCATAACCTACAGAGTATTTGAAGAGCAGATACAGAAAGGTTATTTGACAGTTTCCGCTACAAAGAAAATGGTAAAGAAAGCCATTTCTCTGTTTGGGCTGTTTTTAAGAAGGATGTATAAGGAAGGGTTCTCACTAATCTTGGATTGCAGAGAGCACTACCATTGCCCTGCTTCTGCTATCATAGTTGATGGTGAGATTATCCCCATTAGGGTAAAAGAGAAGCAAACCTTCATAATGACAAAGAGTGGCTCAAGTAAGCATAAAACCCTTATCCCCTCAGGCAAATTGGCGATTGAAATATATGGTGGAACGGGTTGGAATGCAACGAAGACGCTTGTAAAAACTGAAGGCAGCACGTGGGAGAGGATTATTGAAGATACCATACCCTATCTTCACGGAGCCGCAGGACGGATAAGGAAAGAGCGATTACTTCAAGAAGAGTGGAAAAGGAAGAATGATGAAGCACAGAGGATACGGATAGAGCATAACAAGGCAATAGCGGATAGGGCTACGGCAGTGAAACAAATTCTTGAGGATGTGTGGTTGTTTGAGAGGGCTGAACTGATAAAGAGATATTGTGACGTTGCTGAACAACTGACGGATTCGGAAGGATACAGGGCTAAGATACAAATAGCACGTGAAGTCGCTGATTGGATAAACCCGTTATCAGATTACGAGGATGAATTGTTATCAGAGGCACATAGGGTTACAGACTTCTTGGATTGATACTCAAATAAGATGCGATTTGTTTTTTCCAAATTTTCCCTGTATAACTGCAGTATGGAAAAGACAAATGTAAACGTCAACGCTGCCGAGACGATAAACGCAGCAGATTGTGTAAGTGCAATGTCCAATGAAATCATCAACTATCTAAACAAGGTGGTTTACAGAGAGTATTGTGCAGGTACTATTCTCAACAGATACGGAGTAAGTAGGGTGGTTATCTTCAGGAAGGACTTCCTTGAACTAAGGACATCCCCTTTCTCTAATAATATTTTTGGAGAGGCTACATTTACCATTACCCCTTACTGTCGGTATTATTCCGACATTAATGGAGGTGAATCTGAAGCATTTAAGCCATTTCCTTTTGAGAAACTTAAGGAAATAGTTGACGAATACATCCCTTGCAGAGCCTATGCAATGGATTTGATTGTTGACGAGGACGAAGAGCAGGAGTTGGATTTATTTGGAGAGCCTTATTATTGCTCCGTAAAGTGGGATAAGCATCGCTTCCATCTTGAGAACAACTATGGTGATTTGGCTGTGATTGAGAAAGTATAATCGGTAAGGACGGGCAATCCAAGTATCCTTTTCAAACCTAACAACTATTTATTGTTAAATAGTTTAGGTAATGAACAGGAAATACTATTTGGATGAAGAATGGCGTCCAATACAGGGATATGAAGGATTGTACGATGTAAGTAACTACGGGCGTGTCAGGAGCCACGATTACCGAAAAAGTGGCGTTACGCAGGTATTACGAACACACGCCTCCAAAGGCTATTATGTCAAAGTGGCATTATGCAAAGAAGGCGAGAAAAGGTACTTTAGGGTACACAGGCTTGTTGCATTTGCCTTTCTTCCACCGCCACAGGAGGGGCAAACACAGGTGGAACACCTCAACTGCGATAAGCGTGATAATAGGGTAGAGAATTTACGTTGGACGCACCCAAAAGGGAATATGGCGAACCCTCTGACAAGGTTTCATTTGTCCATAGGGCATATGTGTCCGAGTGATGAGACGAGGGCAAGGATGTCCGCAGGACAGAAGAAACGTTTCGCTCGTGAGCGTGAAACAAAAACGGGAAGGTATGCACCCTCCCGTGTATGGTAGATTTTGATAGGAATGATAATAAAAATTATCAAAGGTACTTTTTCAACTTTTGAAGTGTCCCTAAAGATGTGCCCGTAAGTTGCTTGACATTACGCATTGAGATACCCTTCCGCATAAGGCTGAGTTCCTTTGAATAGATTTCACGGTACTCCTGTTCGCTACGTTTGTAACCCTGTCTGCCGAGACGCAGTTCAGGGTTCTCTTTTCTACGCTTGAGATAATCCTCATACCCTGCCTTCATTCTGTAGCGTATGAGATTACGCTCATAGGAACTGATTTCAAGGCAAATAGTCAGGATGAGCCGTGCTATGGGATTGACTTCACCATTGGGGTTCAGTGTCTCTATGTTGTAGTTCGCAAGGTACAAGTTCACCTTATGTTCATTCAGAATTTCAATCGTCTTTAAGGCTTCAAGCGTATCTCTCCCGATACGGCTGATTTCGGTAGCCACAACCCTGTCCACCTGATTGTTTTTTACGTAGTCAAGCAGTTCCACGATTTCCTTCCTCTCCTCATTTTTCTTGGCTCCTGACACTTTATTGGCGAACACCTTAACTATCTCCCATCCTTTGCGTTCACACAGTTCTTTTATCGTATTGTATTGGTATGTGTAGTCTTGTTCTGACGTACTCACCCTTAAGACGGCACAAATTCTTTCCATAGCGTTTATTATCTCAGTCCGTAATCCTTCTTAACTCGCTCCTTGTAGTCAGAACACCGTTCCACCATTGAATCAATGACAGACACCAAGCAATCAAGGTAAATCCCTTCCTCCTGCTGCTTAACAGTCCCGTCACGGTTGATGATGCGTACGGTGAACAAGTCCCATCCTTCGTCATACACCACCTCCACTTTGCCTTTGTGGAGATAACCATTGACGTAGAAGCCAAGCCCGTTCTCAAGGGCATACGCACTGTGAAAGCCCCAAGAGAGCATAATCATAAGTTCCGTCCGAAGGATGCTGAGGATGTATCTTGCCATTGTCATAGTGATTAGAAATTAGATGTTAGAATCGTGTATAGGGGATAGGTGCAGAACCCACTCCTGCGAGTTACATACATAGGGATTGCAAGGTTCTGCTTCTCCATCCACTTATCAATGCCTGAGTGGTTGTTCGTATCAAGGAAAGCCATACTATCGGACTGCAGCCCGTCACACAGATTGACAGTGATAACGTCATACAGATTACCGTCCTTTGTGTACATAGCCACTGCGAGAGTTCCATTTGAACGGTATTCCTCCGCCTGAAGCCTAACCTTTGTGCCTTTGTAACTGTAGTATTTCATTTCTGTTAGATTTGTGGGAGGGCTGTTACACCCTCCTTGTTGAACTTATTCAGCATAGCCGATGAAAGAGCCGATTCGCATTGAACGCCACTGCCCACACTCACAATCCACGAATGGGATGACACCTTTGGGAAGTCTCGGCATAGTTCCGATAGGATTAACTGTTTTCTTCTCAGCGAGGGAAGGGTTGGTTGTACCCCAAAACTCACGGATAGTCTTGCCGTCAGCCTTCAGGAAGTAACCGTGGACGATGCCACTGCGAAGGCGGTTGACAAGTTCATTGCACTTGGACATTTGGAGGGCAGCAAGGAAAGCGTCATTGCTGCGAGTGATAGCATAGGAAGCGATAATCATTTCCTGATTGCTGACAGTCATAATCTGAGTTCTCATATCAAAATCTATTAAGAGTTAAACAATCAATATCTTAGTCACCGTAGTAAACGTTGGAGCCACGTCCGTAGAAGCCACTGCAATCAGTGCAAGGTGTGAACTGCTCGGGGTGTTTGGTTCTTTCGTTTATAGCGTCAAGGTGTGCGTTCGCCTCTTCAATGCTCTTGAAGCAATATCCACTGAAGTGATATCCTTCCTTGTTGTAGTTCTTAAGGAACAGTGCTACTCCCAAGAAGTCCTTGACAATCTGCCACTGTGCTCCGTTCAGCGTGGTGCGGTTGATAATCATTTCGGTGTTCATAATCGTACTTTATTACCCTTTTTCTATCTGTTACAAAGGTACTATAAAAATACGAGACTACAAAATAATTCGGGTACTTTTTTACACTTTTTTCAGAAATTATTTGGTTTTTTATCACCGTTAGTTATCTTTGTGCAAAATAGTCAGATATGGAACTGCGGATTAAAGACATTCTCAAGGAAAGGGGCTTGTCCATAAAGGATGTAGCCGACAAGATTGGTATGGATGCGTCCAACCTAAATTCCTCTCTAAAGAAGGGAAACCCCAAACTGAGCACTTTGGTTGACGTTGCCAATGCCATTGGCTGTGATATTACTGAATTGTTTAAGCCAAACGAAGAGACAGTCAACGCTCCTAAAGGTGGAAGTCAGCCGCTTGTGCTGATTGACGGTGAAGCATACAGGCTGACAAAGGCAAAGGACGTAGTTAAACTCCCTGTGTACACCGATTATGCTGAATTGAGAAGTAACCTTAAGGGATTTGTTCAGAGGGCAGAGAAAGTTGATAGGAAAAACAGATTGGCTAAAGAAGAGAAAGAGAAGGATATTAAGCCGTTCTCAATGATGGGAATGGTGGAAACGTTTGAAGTGTTCTCTTTGGTATTCATTCCTGAGCCTGCCGTCTTCTATCTTACGCTATGCTATAAGAACGGCAAATTTGAGACGTACACCTATGACGCTCGCTATGAGTTCAACAATGCTAAAGCGGATGATGGTAGTTGGGATACCGAGTTGCTCTATACGGAAATCCGCAATGACATTGAAGGGGCAGTGAAACAGAAGATTGAGACGGAAAACGATTAGTGCTATACTGTTTTTATGGGAAAAGGTTCGGATATCCGAGCCTTTTTTCTTTTTATCTACAGATATAAATGGCATTCTCAAGAAAAATGGTTATTTTTGATAGTTTAGATTTGAATAATTATCATTCCCATTTATGAAGACATTCCAAGATATCCTGAGAGAGTTCCGTCAGGGTTCCGCTTCCGAAAGAGAAAAAGGTGGCAAGTTTGAACGGTTGATGAGGGGTTATCTCCTTACTTCGCCAATCTATGCCAAAACGTTGAAGACAGTGTGGATGTGGCACGAGTTCCCGTTTCGCAGTCAGTTCGGAGGTAGTGATTTGGGTATTGACTTGGTTGCCCTTTCCTATGAAGGCGAGTTTTGGGCTATCCAATGTAAGTGCTACCTTGACGGTACTGCCATTGACAAGGCAGAGGTTGATAGTTTCCTTTCCACTTCAGGTAAATCCTTCTTTACGGATGCAAGACAGGTGAATTTCTCTCACCGTCTATGGATAAGCACCACTAACAAGTGGGGTAGCAATGCCGAAGAGACAATCCTGCGTCAAACACCACCTGTAAACCGAATCGGCTTATATGATTTGGAAAACGATGGTGTGGATTGGGAGAAATTGGCTCAGGGTATCTTTGGAGACGGTTCAAGGCAGAAACCATTTGAAGTCCGTGAGCACCAACAGAAGGCTTTGGATAATGCCAAGGAATATTTCAAAACCCACGATAGGGGCAAGATGATTATGGCTTGCGGAACGGGCAAGACGTTCACTTCCCTGAGGCTTGCAGAGCAGGAAACGAATGGGAAGGGCTTGGTTTTGTTCTTGGTTCCGTCCATTGCTCTGTTGGGACAGATGCTGAGGGAGTGGAGTGCTCAGGCAATCAATCCAATTTATCCGATTTGTGTGTGTAGCGATGCAGGAGTGGCGAAGAAAACAACACAGAACGAGGATGAGACTTATTCCACTGTAGATTTGGCTCTCCCTGCTTCCACGAGTGTCAGTGAAATCGTAGAAAGGCTCCGTTACGCTCAAGAAAACAACACGGATGGAATGACGGTGGTGTTCTCCACATATCAATCCATACAGGTTGTTTCTGAGGCTCAGAAACGCCTTCTTGCAGGAGATAAGAATAGCCTGTTCGCCAAAGAGAATGACGAATATGGAATCTTTGACTTAGTAGTGTGTGATGAAGCCCATAGAACCACGGGCGTAACGCTAAAGGGTGACGCTGATAGCAACTTTGTATGGGTTCACTATAACGAGTACATTAAGGCAAAGAAGCGTGTCTATATGACGGCTACGCCACGCCTTTACACTGATGAGGCGAAGGGCAAGGCAGACAAGGCAGAGGCTATCCTGTGCTCTATGGATGATGTCAACCTGTACGGTGAAGAGTTCTACAAGATTGGATTTGGAGAAGCCGTTGATAAAGGCTTACTATCCGATTACAAGGTGCTAATTCTGACTATCAATGATGAGAACATATCACCAACCCTCAGGAACTATCTGACAAATGAGAATGGCGAAGTGAATGCCGATGATGGAGGAAAGATAGTTGGTTGTATCAATGCCCTGTCCAAGAAGATAATCGGTGACGCTCAGGATATTCTTCAGACGGACGCTGAACCAATGAAGAAAGCCGTTGCATTTTGTTCCAATATCAAGGTTTCCAAGGCTACTACAGACTTATTGAACAACTGCAAGGATAAGTATCTTGCAGATATGACAGAAGAGGAAAAGAAGGGCATTGTAAATGTTGTAGCCAAGCATATTGACGGTGCGATGTCGGCTCCTACAAGGGAAGAGAAACTTGCGTGGTTGAAGGCAGCAGAAGAAGATGGCGAATGCCGTATTCTGACGAATGTGCGATGCTTGAGTGAAGGCGTGGATGTGCCGTCCTTGGATGCTGTTCTCTTCCTGTCTCCGAGGAATTCACAGGTGGATGTAGTTCAGTCTGTAGGACGTGTTATGAGAACTGCTACGGGAAAGAAATATGGCTACATTATCATTCCTGTAGTTATTCCGCCTGATATGGATGCTAACGAGGCGATGGAGAAGAGTGACAGGTTCAAGGTGGTGTGGACGGTTCTTAACGCTCTCAGAGCACACGATGATAGATTTGAAGCCACTGTCAACAAGATTGAGTTGAACAAAAAGAAGCCGAGGCAGGTTCTGATTGGGGGCGTTAGTGGATTTGGTGGCAGTGACGGATGGGAGTATTCCAACGCAGGTGCTCTGAACGATAATTCCGAACTGTACAAGCAGATGGAACTTCAATTTGAGGAACTATCCAATACCTTCTACGCCAAGATGGTTCAGAAGGTTGGAGATAAGCGATATTGGGAGCAGTGGGCAGGTGATGTGGCTACGATTGCAGCAGCCCATATAAAGCGTATCAAAAGGCTAATTGCGGAGGATGGTAAGCCGAAGAGAGAATTTGAAAGGTTCATTAAGGGACTGAGGAAGAATATCAATCCTTCCATATCGGAGGAAGAGGCTATTGAGATGCTTTCACAGCATATAATAACCAAACCTGTCTTTGAAGCCCTTTTTGATAACTATTCTTTTGTCAATAGTAATCCAATCTCTAAGTCAATGCAAAAGGTACTTGACTTGATTGAAGAGCAAAACCCTGAGGAAGATAGTGCAAGATTGGATGCTTTCTATGATTCAGTACGCAGGCGAGCGAAAGGTATTGACAATGCCGAATCCAAGCAAAGAGTTATTGTTGAACTATACGATAAATTTTTCAAAGCAGCCTTTCCAAAGGTAGTGGAGAAGTTGGGGATTGTTTATACCCCTGTGGAAGTGGTGGACTACATTGTCAAGTCCGTTGCTTGGATATTGAAGCAAGAATTCGGGCGTGATATTTCAGATGAAAACGTACATATCCTTGACCCGTTCACGGGAACAGGTACATTTATAACCCGTCTCCTTCAGAGTGGTGTTATAAGCAAGGATGCATTAGCGAGGAAGTATGATAAGGAGATACACGCTAATGAGATTGTACTCCTCGCCTACTACATAGCGTCAATCAATATTGAGAATGTTTTCCACGATATTCAAGGAGAAGAAGATGGTTACAAGGCTTTCAATGGTATCTGCTTAACCGATACTTTCCAACTTGGAGAAGAGGCTAATGCTGACAATCTATATTCCGATGTATTCCCCCATAACTCCAAAAGAGTACAGGAGCAGAAAAGAAAGCCAATAACCATTATTATTGGTAATCCGCCATATTCTGTCGGACAAAAGTCTGCAAATGATAACGCTCAGAATCAAGAGTATCCAACATTGAATCGGAGAATTGAAGACACCTATGCGGCAGATACTGATTCAATGAAACGCTCTCTGTACGACACGTATATTAAGGCGTTCAGATGGGCGTCAGATAGACTTGGTAAAGAAGGTGGAGTTATTGGGTTTGTAACAAATGGAAGTTGGCTTGATGGTGTAGCACAAGATGGTTTCAGAAAGTGTCTTGAGAGAGAGTTTTCAAGTCTTTATGTGTTTAACTTGAGAGGTAATTGCCGAACACAGGGTGAGTTGAGAAAGAGAGAAGCAGGGAATGTCTTCGGATTAGGTTCTCGTACTCCGATATCCATTACTATTCTTGTAAAGAAGGTAAATATTGATAGGAAAAAGGCTAAAATTTATTATCACGATATCGGGGATTATCTGTCTCGTGAAGACAAATTAAGGATTATAAAATCTTATGGTTCCATTGATAATCCCGCTATGGGTTGGAGAATACTTGAGCCTAACGAACACGGAGATTGGATAAACCATAGAAATGAGCAATATGGGAGTTATATTCCTTTGGATGGAGAGAAGAAAGGAAAAAACAATAAATCATTCTTCAACATTTATTCTGCAGGAGTAATAACTAATAGAGAAGCGTGGGCATATTCTTCTTCTTGTTTGGAGTTGCGTAAGAACATACAATCCTGTATAAATTTTTATAATGAAGAATTGGTACGCTATAAGACTTACTTGTCAGAGAGTGGTTCCATTTCAGAGGATGAGAAGAAGGATGTTAAGTCCTTTATGTCAAAAGACGAGAGGAGAATTAAATGGGATGAGGGTTTGTTCAAGGAAGCAAGTAGATACAACACTCTATCTTATAATGAAGAGAGTATGCGTAAAGCGATGTATCGTCCATTCTTCAAACAAAACGTCTATTTTGATAGTAAGTTAAATTGGAGCCGTTACCTACAACCTTTATTGTTTCCATATCAAGGTTGCAATAATCTTATTATTGCTATGGTAGGAGGTGGTACAACTAAAGACTTTTCCGTTTTGATATCTGATGGCATTGTGGATAGACAATGTATGGCGAACGGACAATGCTTCCCTCTCTATTGGTACGATGAATCCACTGCAGATATTGCCGACTTGTTCAATCAGGCAGCAGAGGAAGAGGTTATGGATAGATATATCCGTAGAGATGGCATATCTGATTGGATACTTCGTGAATGCAAGCAACGCTATGGGAACAAAGTAACGAAGGAGGATATCTTCTACTATGTGTATGGTATCCTTCATTCCCCTGATTACAGGACTACGTTTGAAGCAGATTTGAAAAAGATGCTACCAAGGCTCCCGTTGGTGGACAAGCCCGAAGAATTTATGTCATTCAGTCAGGCAGGACGAAAACTTGCTGACTTGCACCTGAACTACGAATACGTGGAGCCGTATCAAGGCGTAGCCATTAAAACTACCTCAGACAATCCAAGTTATGAGGTTGAAAAGATGCGTTTAGGCAAGTTGGATAGTAAGACTGCCGATAAGTCCGTAATCTTCTACAACAATCAGATTACTATAATGAATATCCCGTTGGAGACTTACGACTATGTGGTAAACGGTAAGAGTGCCCTTGAGTGGATAATGGAACGTTATCAGGTTACTACTGATGGGAAGAGTGGTATAGTTAACAACCCGAATGATTGGAGCAGGGAACACGGAGATGAGAAGTATATCTTCAACCTTGTGCTCAGGATTATTACCGTTAGCATTGAAACGATGAAGATTGTCAATGATTTACCGAAACTAAAGTTTGAATAATCAATAACCTATGGCAGAGAAATATACCGTATCAACCCTGTCTGTGGACACAGTATTAGGGTACATTAAGTCAGGAGAGATTGCTATCCCTGAAATTCAGCGTCCTTTCGTGTGGAAACCGAAACAGGTTAGAGACTTGATAGATTCGCTTTACACAGGCTATCCTACAGGATACCTTATCATATCGCAAAATCCTGATATGAAATTGAAGGATGGCTCCCTTGCTGTAGGGAAGAAGATAATGATTGACGGACAGCAAAGGACTACGGCTCTTATGACGGCAATCGTTGGTATGGATGTTATTACCGAAACCTTTGAGAAGAAGCGGATAAAGATATCGTTCAATCCATTAGTTGAGAACGATAGCGAAGAGGAAAGGTTTAAGGTGCAGGACAATGCCATTTTGAAAGACAAACGATGGATTGCTGATATCGCTACGGTATTCGCTCCTGACTTCAATCAGTGGAACTTTGTAAATGATTATTGCAAGGAAAACCCTGAGGTTTCGGGTAGCGTTATCAATGATGCAATAATGAACCTCCTGAGGATAAAGTCTTGTCAGATAGGAGTTATTACTCTTGATAAAGACTTGACGATTGATGAGGTGACAGAGATTTTTATCCGAATCAATAGCCAAGGAGCAAAATTGAACCAATCAGACTTTGCAATGTCAAAGATTGCTGCCAATGTTACGTATGGTGGGAACCTCCTTCGTAAGAGTATTGACTACTTCTCGCATTTGGCGGTACAACCTGATTGGTATCCTGATATGTGCAAGGATGCAGACTTCAAGGCTTCGGATTACTTCAAAGCGATGGAATGGCTAAAGGATGATAGGGAGGAAATCTTTGACCCGAACTATGGAGACATTCTTAGGATTGCCTTTATGTATAAGTTTGGAAGGGGGAAGATGAAGGATTTGGTTAGCCTATTGGGAGGAAGAGACTTTGAGACAAGGGAGTATAAAGAAGATATCGCAGAGAAATCTTTTGGGCTGCTTAAGGAAGGTGTAATGGAGTTTATGAATAAGTATTCCTTCTCCAATTTCGTCTTGGCGATTAAGTCAGCAGGATTTATATCTCCGAAGTTGATAAACTCAAATATGACACTTGACTTTGCATATACCCTTTTCCTCCTGCTTCATTCAGATACTACATTTGACAGCAAGATGGTGGATGAGTATGTGATAAAGTGGTACGTTCTGACTACACTGACAAGCCGCTATATTACCTCTCCTGAGACAATAATGGATGCAGACTTGCGTAGTATTAAGGCTAAGGGCTTCATTCAATTCTTCAATGAAGTGGAAGCCGCAGAAATGTCAGAGACTTTTTGGAACATAGGTTTAGTGCAGCGTCTTGAGACTTCGGCTATCAATAGTCCGTATTTCAATGTGTTCCTTGCTTCTCAGATATATGAATCCGATAACGCACTATTCTCCAAGGGTACAAAGGTGGGTGACTTGATAACCATTATGGGTGATGTCCACCATATCTTCCCTAAAAAGTATCTGATGTCAAATGGTTGGAATGATAGGGCACAGTACAATCAGATTGCTAACTACACGTTCCTTGACACACAGGTGAACAAGGATATATCGGATGATGCTCCGTATGATTACTTCACCAAGGCATTCACTGCCTGTGAACAGGGTGAGGCGGCTTACGGAAACATAAAGGACGTGAGCGAACTTGAAGCAAATCTGATATGTAATTGTATCCCATTTGAAGTTGTTGAGATGAGCCATATTGATTATCCCAACTTCTTGGAACAAAGGAGAATTCTTATGGCTCAGAAGATAAAGAAGTATTACGAGGCATTGTAATCTTTGTTTTGTGTAATAGCCGTTAGAGCAATGGAGAAGCACCAATTCAAAATCATATATTCCAACGAGGATGATGTCTATAGAATTCTTGATTTGACAGACACGTCAATCGTTGGTGTAACGGAGATGTATGAAACAGATTGGGACAGAGACGGACGGGTAATTCTACACAATGAGATAAAGACAAAGAAGGTAATTGGGGCAAAGGTTGTCGGTTACGGAATCTTTATTTTATTGGATGAGGATAATATGCCAACTAAGGCTCCAAGGGACGAGGAATACCTTCGTACAATCTTACGCCAAATGGCTGCTTTCTTTAAGGAGAAGGAGATAGACGAAAGCCCTGATTACTTCAAGGATTACTATATCCCGAAACCACAGCGAAACACAACGGTATCCGATAACCGTCCTGTTCTTAAATCACCTGTGGCGGATATCACTCAGGCTATGTCCAAACCTGCTGAAAAGAAAGAGAAAAAGAAGCCGAAAAAGATTAATTGGGCTTTAGTCATTATGTATATCGGGATAGGGATTGCGGCTTGTTTTGTGTTAGGCATTGTTGGGTTCCTGATATGGTTTATTTTCTTTCATTTAGGTGGAATTATTGCTTGGGGCGTTTTTATCCTCTGTGCAATAGCATTTATTCCTGAGTTATTTAGAGGATAGTTATAGAATGAGAACACCGCAGGAAGTTAAAGACGCAGCAAAAGAACTTGCAGATATGTATCCAACGAAATATTGGCATATAGGGCAATACAACGGGTACGAGGTTTATACACTTCGTTTTCTTGAGCCTGTTATCATTGGCTTACCTGAGGTATATCTGTACAAAGAAGGCGAGGAAGTGATAACGGTATTCGGTGAAAATGTTTTTGAAATAATGGATGAAGCAGCGAGAAGCACAAGAGAAAGGAGAAAGGCTGCAAGGGAAAGCAAGAAACTTACAAAGTAATGAGTAGAGAAAGCAAGATACAGTATAATCCTGCACTGTCAGTAAAGGAAAACGCAAAGCGGAATGGGGTATCTGATGCTGCTATTCGCTACTATATCAAGGTAAATGGTATTGACAGGCGGTTTGATAGAAAGCAGAATGTCATTGATGATTGCCGTAAGTATCTCAAGAAGCACCCTAAAGCCACGTGGAAAGAGATATCTGAAAAGACAGGGCATACTGAAAAAACGATAAGGCAGTACAGGGAGTATATCACGACTGAAAAGGAGTTGGTAGATTTTGATAATGAGAAAGCCAAAAAACGTCAGGAAAGAGAAGCCGAGGCAAAACAGAAAGTATATGACTTTCTGAACGGAATCCCGAAAGAAGAGATTCTTGAGTATCTTGCCAAGAGGGAAGAGCAGGAACAAAGTAAGATAGTTCAAAAGAAGACGAGGACTAAAGTAGCGGAAATTAGTAACAAAGGAACTGCACCCAATAAACAGGTGGAGACAAATGGTGATATTGTGGAAATCCGTTATCGTGAAAGGAAGAATCCACGTAGTAACAAGTATTACGGGTTGGTTCGGTGCACAAAGGATTACGCCTACTTCTATCAAGGTGTTCCGTTCTCTAATTGGTGGAATTCTCCTGCTATTGAATATGATGGGCACACCTTCTCTTCCTCAGAGAGCCTGTTTATGTACCTAAAGGCAAAACAGTTTGGTGACACCGAAACGGCTGAGAAGATAGCAAAGTCAAAGTACAATCAGGCGAAAGAGTTGGGCAAGGAAGTCAAGAACTTCAATTACAGTGTTTGGTGTAGAGTTCGTGAAGATGCTATGTACACTGCCTTGGAGCAGAAACTGAAGTGTGATGCAGAATTCAAAGAAGCACTCTTATCCGATACATACAAAGGAAAGACGTGGGTAGAAGCAAGCCGAAAGGATGATATATGGGGCATCGGTGCAGAAGCCTCTGATGCTGTATTGAAGAAGGGCGTAACAGCGTGGAAGGGAACTAACCTTCTTGGAAAGACACTGACAAGGCTCCGTGATAACACGATAGGCAAAGAAACAATCTAATCTAAAAGACAGAGAATAGGGCAATCCGTTCACTGTCTCTACAGAAAAAAATAGAACAAAACAGGGGTATAACAAAACACAGATAAACTTATGGGAACATTATTAGAAGTAGTACCTGACTTTGAAGTAGGTGTTTATATTGCTCTTATCTTCATTGCTGCTATCATAGCCATTCTCCCGATAATTCTTTTTTTCAAGGTTTGGCGAATGTGTAATGATGTCAAAGAGATGAAGGATGTCTTGAAGGATATGTATCATTATCAAGAATTGCATAGAGAATAACGCTATAGTCAGTTGATTAAAGGCTCAGGAACTAACCCCTGAGCCTTTTTCATAGCATAATGTCCTGTATAGTCGGGTGCTCCCCATTATCTTTCTGCTTGGGCGGAACCTTGCTCCAATATCCTCCTGTATCTGAGCGTAATCCGTCTGAGATTTTCTTGCACCACTCAGGATTACGAGGATGAGTTGCATTGTATGACTTCAGCGAATTTGAAATCTTCTGAGCCGTCTCAGGAGATACGCTCCTGTCCTGACGTTTGTAGGTTTTCTGTACAGTGTTTTCCATATAGATAGTGTTTTACTATAAATAGTAGCATACTTGGATTTGTAGGTATATTAGGATGATATTTTTTGATAGGAATTTTATCAGAAAAAATTTTTTGAAAAAGTAGTACCTATGGGATTATGATACCCCCCCTTAAAGAAAACCGTATTGATAGGTAAAATCAATGGAGATAACAGTGTCTTTCTAAATAAGCCTAACTCTTTTCAAAGAATCTCGCTAAGGGATAACAGTTGAAGCCTAACACCCTCCCCAAATTCACACGCAGGACTGTTGGTTCCCTAATAAGCCAAATAACCCTACCCCCCTTGGAAATGAGGCGGCTTACAGTCAAGCCTAACTCAAAATAGCGGAGGAGGTAGGAAATTTTGAGAATTGAGAGAAAATTCACACAAGCAACTGTTCAGATACGGGATTTTGCCGTTTTTCAAACCCGAATTTGATACCGAAATACACGAAATCTTGAAATCGGGTATCATATTGCACCTCAACGAAATATGATATATAATAATCGTCAAGACAGAGCGTTAAATTCGTGTTTTCTCTTATGGCACTTTGAGTAGGACAAAAACTATGTGTATCTTTGTTAAAACCTGTAGTAATGGCACACTTTGATTATATCTCTGAACTCAAGTCTCCAAGTCTCTCTCTGCACGAAGATGGTACTATGCCTTCACCTCCTGAGATAAAAGCATACTTGTCACGTGTGGAACAATTAAGACAAGAATACCTTTCATTTCTCGCAGATAAGGATAGCAGCCTCCTTCGGGCTTGCCTTGTGGAGATGCAAGAGGCAAATAAGGTAATTGAGAAAAGAGGATTCTTCCAACTTCGTGGTGATGATTTGGTGACGGCAGTGATAGGAGGCGTTGATGGAGCACAGTCCTTTTTAGAATTAAGGAATATTGATTCGGGACTTCATACTTCTGCCCAAAAGACGATAGAGTTTATAATGTCACTGTTAGGTGAAAGTAGCACGGAACCTAACCAAGTTGCCGAACCTAAAGAGAAGGTAGAGCAAGAAGATGTCATTCGTGGAATTAAAGGACTTGCAGAGTTCTTACATTGCAGTTCTACCAAGGCACAAGCAATAGTCAACAGTAGGATTCTCACAAAGACAAAGCCTGTGATTCAGTATGAGGCAGGGGGATGGAAGTTCTATAAAAAAAGATTGAAGGACTTCATTGATAAGAATCCTGACGCATTCAGCAACATTAAATGTCCCCACTGAATTTGGGTGGAATTTCGGGTGGAAAAGAAAAGCACCTGCTGTAATTGCTTGAAAATTAAGCGTTTACTGCAAGTGCTTGGGGTGCGATGTGGGGCTCGAACCCACGACACCCAGAACCACAATCTGGTGCTCTACCAACTGAACTAATCGCACCGTGTTAGAGGTTGCAAAGATACAAAAAATTCTTTCTTAACAAGAATTTCTGAATAATATTTATCTTTGTGCATGCGGAGATTCTTGACTTTCGCCCTTTTTCTGTCCATTCCGGTCTTGGCCGGAGCCCAGATAACCGTGACTATCCCACCGGCACGGCCGCTTCGCCATCTGCCTGACACCGCCACCATCCTCGTGATGGGAGATGTGATGATGCACACTGACCAGATAACAAATGCCAAGAGAGCGGATGGGGGCTATGACTTCTCAACTTACTTGGAACATATCAAGTATATGGTTTCGGAATCTGACCTAGCCATCGCCAATATGGAATTCACTTTGGCAGGGCAGCCATATTCAGGTTACCCTTGCTTCTCGGCTCCAGATGGATACGAGGATTATGTCGCGTCCTGCGGAGTTGATGTGTTCCTTACGGCCAACAATCATATTCTGGACAAAGGTAAGGTGGGAATCGAGAGGACTCTTGGAAGGTATTCGCAGATGGAAGAAGAGGGGCTGGTAAAGCATACCGGATGCTCCGATTCCCCTGAGGATGATCTCAAGCGTTTCCCGCTGATTATGGCAGTGCGGGGGATAAGGGTCGCTCTCGTCAATTTCACTTATGGGACTAACCTTAAGATAGACAGCGGTTTCCCGAAAGTTCACCGGACGGATAAGTCAGAGATCGCTGATGCGATACGCAGGGCTAGAGAAGCAGGAGCCGAGTTCGTGATCGCGTTGCCGCATTGGGGAACTGAATATGCCTTGAACCATTCCTCGTCTCAGGAGAAACTGGCGGATTGGCTCGTTGAACAGGGTTGTGACGCTGTTGTCGGGGCTCATCCCCATGTCGTCCAGGACTGGGAGCGGGTCGCATCCATGTCCGGTAGCCGTCCCAAGGCCGCGCCTGTCATCTATTCTTTGGGTAATATAGTGTCCAACATGAGTGCCACGAACACTCAGGTTGGACTGATAACTAAACTTATGATAGTGACGGATGAGGACGGGAATAAGCGCCTTCTCAAGCCGAAATTCATATTCACATGGTGCACTCGCCCGGGGTCTTTGACCGACAGTTACGCCACTATCCCTGTCAGGGATTTTATTAGCAAGCGCTCGCTATGGAAGAATAAAGCGGATTACGACAATATGATCCGTTCCTATGAGAGAGTAAAGGCTGCCACACGTATTGTTGACTAATAATTATTTAATGAAGAAAACCATAACATTGGAGGCTGTGGATCCTGTCGAGATATTCGGCGTTGGTAACCGGATACTTGAGGAATTCATAACCTATTTCCCAGGACTAAAGGCTGTGGCCAGGGGCAATGAGATCCACCTGGAAGGAAAGGAGGAGGACATTAAGGAGTTCGACCAGAAGTTCGCCGAGCTTGTCCAGAGGCGTCACCACAAGCTGAACCTGACCGTGTTCGATGTCGAGGATATATTCGATGGGGAGAAAAGTTCCCCTGAGCGCTTCAGGTCCTCAGGCGATGCGATTATTGTCCACACAACTGATGGCAAGCCGATAAAGGCACGCAACGAGAACCAGAAGAAGATGGTCAAGGCATATTTCAATAATGACCTTGTCTTCGCTGTCGGACCTGCCGGTACCGGAAAGACTTATGTCGCTATCGCTTTGGCTGTCAGGGCGCTGAAAAACAGGGAGATAAAGAGGATTATCCTGACCCGTCCCGCCGTTGAGGCGGGGGAAAGGCTGGGTTTCCTCCCCGGAGACTTGAAGGACAAATTGGATCCGTATCTCCAACCTCTTTATGACGCTCTCGGAGATATGATTCCTCCGAAAAGGTTGCAGGATTTCATGGCGGAAGGGACGATCCAGATAGCTCCTTTGGCATATATGCGTGGCCGTACTCTTGACCGCGCGTGCGTAATCCTTGACGAGGCGCAGAACACGAATATGTCCCAGTTGAAGATGTTTCTGACCAGGATGGGTGTGAACGCCAAGTTCATAGTTACTGGCGACGCCACGCAGGTGGACCTGCCCAAGAAGGAGGACTCAGGCCTTGTGAGAGGGGTTAATCTCCTTAAAGGAATCAAGGGCATCGAGACCATATTCTTCACAAATGAGGATATCGTCCGCCACCCTCTCGTCACAAAGATTGTGAAAGCCTTTGACCGACAAGAGTCGGAGTAAGGAAATTTATGCGTATCTTCGCAAGATATTATATTTATTGAATACATGGAGAACATCAAATGTCTTATCATAGGAGGCGGTCCCGCCGGGTACACGGCTGCGATATATGCCTCGAGGGCGGGTTTGAACCCCGTTCTTTATGAGGGTATGGAGCCTGGTGGACAGCTGACCACCACGACTATCGTCGAGAATTTCCCCGGATTTCCGGAAGGCGTTGACGCTAACCAACTTATGAGTGACATGAGGGCTCAGGCGGCCCGTTTTGGCGCTGACATCCGCAGGGGCGCCATAACATCAGTGGACTTTTCTCAGAGGCCTTTCCGCCTTATGGTAGACGGCGAGACTGAGATTGAGGCACAGGCTGTGATCATTGCCACCGGAGCCGCCGCCAAATATCTCGGCCTACCCTCCGAGAGGAAGTTCAGGGGCATGGGCGTGAGCGCTTGCGCCACTTGCGACGGGTTCTTTTACAGGAAGAAGGATGTCGCGGTTGTAGGAGGTGGAGACACCGCTTGCGAGGAGGCGACTTATCTTGCGAATATCTGCAACAAGGTTTATATGATTGTCCGTAGGGATGTGTTCAGGGCCTCTCTGGCGATGCAGGAAAAGGTCAAGAACACTCCGAACATCGAGATCCTCTGGAACTGCCAGACACAGGAAGTCCTCGGGGATGATTCCGGTGTCACAGGTGTCCGTCTGGTCAGGAAAGATGGTAAGGTTTTTGATATTAAGGTCGACGGGTTTTTCCTCGCCATAGGCCATCATCCCAACTCTGATGTGTTCAAGGAATATATTGACACGGACGAGAACGGTTACATCATCACTGACGGCAAGTCCACAAGGACCAACGTCGAAGGTGTGTTCTCCGCTGGTGATGTTCAGGATCCGAGCTTCAGGCAGGCCATCACGGCCGCGGCGTCTGGTTGCAAGGCCGCTTTGGAAGTGGAGAAATTCCTTATGTCGAATTAGTTATGCGCATGTCTAAGACTACTTTTAAAGTCGCGGTTGTGGTTCTGGCCTTAGCCGGCTTGCTGGGTTCTTGCAAGTCGGAATATGACGCGTTGCTGAGCAGCAACGATGTGGACCAGAAGTATGCGGCCGCTTTCGATTTCTTTAATCACGGAAAGTACAACAAGGCTTCCCGCTTGTTTGAGAGCCTTGCTGTCCAGACCTCAGGAACATCCAAGGACGACACTGTCCAGTTCTATTGGGGAATGAGCAATTACCGTTACAAGGACTATTACACCGCTGAGACGAACTTCGCGAAGTTCCTCACGAACTTTCCTAGAAGTCCCTTCGCTGATGAGGCCGCTTTTCTGCGTATAGACTGTCTGTACAGGTCCACAATGAGGTCTGAGCTTGACCAGAAGCCAACCTATACCGCTTTGAATGTAATCTCGCAGTATATCATAGATAATCCGAGAAGCACCCATCGCTCAACTTGCGACAGGATGATGAAAGAACTCAACGATCGTCTGGACAAGAAGGCTTATGACAATGCGAAGTTGTACTACAAGCAGGAGGATTACAGGGCTTCCAGAGTCGCTTTCCGGAATATCCTTAAAGATGATGCCGATAATATCTATAGGGAAGATATCCTTTATTTTATAGCGATGTCATCATATAATTTCGCTCATCTGAGTATCGAATCCAAGCAGAGGGAGCGTTACCTCACTTTTGTGGATGACTACTACAACTTCATCGGTGAGATTCCGGAGTCTCCTTATCGCAAAGAGCTCGACGTTCTGTACAAGCGCGCTCAGAAGGCTCTCGGCCGTTATTCGGGTACAGACGAAGACCTTGATGCCAAGGCTAAGGATTTCGAGAAGGAGAGAAAAAAATTATTGAAACAATCCGAGACTGAGGAGTAGTAAATTATTTGGAAGATATAATTATTTGAAATGGATATTAAGAAGAAAACCCCAACAAACACTATCACAAGGGATGTGAAGTATCTCGCCGAGCCTACCGGCAACATTTATGAGACTGTTGTCCTCCTCTCCAAGAGGGCGAACCAGATCTCACTGGCAGAGAAGAAAGAACTTGCCAAGAAACTCGAGGATTTCCGTACAGACAGGGACACCATGGATGAGGTGTTCGAGAATAGGGAGCAGATAGAGATCTCCAAGTATTACGAGAAACTCCCCAAGCCGGATCTTATCGCCATCACCGAGTTTGAGGATGGTGAACTTTATTACAGGATGGCCGGTAAGGAAGAGGACGAAAGGTAGCGTTGGTTCGAGACCATGCTCAAGTCCCTTCAGATTAAGAATTACGTTCTGATAGACTCTCTGGATGTTGACTTTCCGGAGGGTCTTGTCATTATTACGGGGCAGACTGGAGCTGGAAAGTCCATCCTGCTGGGTGCGTTGTCGCTTCTTTTAGGATCCAAGGCTGACGCTTCTGTCATTGGCCCTGGGGCGGACAATTGTGTGGTCGAAGCTATCTTTGAGGTTCCCGAAACCGATACTATTACTTGGAAACTGTTGCGTGACAACGACTTGGATGACGGGTCGGAGGAGTTGACCATCCGCCGTGTCGTGTCATCATCAGGGCGTTCCCGCTCTTTTGTGAATGATTCCCCTGTCAGTTTGCAAATTCTCCAGGGAATCTCTTCCCGACTTGTGGACATTCATTCCCAGCACCAGACGCTTATGCTGTCTGACAAGTCTTTCCAGCTGCTGATGTTGGATCATTTTGCCGGGAATGAGTCGTTGCTTGCCAGTTGCTCATCCAGTTTCGCTCATCTCCGAGCGCTGGAACGGGAACTTTTGGAAGTGTCGGGTGAGCTATCCCGTATCGAAGAGGAAAAGGATTACATCCAATCCAGATGGAAACGCTTGGACGATGCCAATTTGAAGTCTGGTGAGATCGAGGCACTCGAGGAGGAGCAAAGCATACTCGCCAATTCCGAGGCTATCAAGGAGTTTTTCTCGGAGGTTGAAGGTCTTCTTGACACGTCTTCCCTGAAAGAAACCAGGAAGTTGCTTGAGAAGGCTGGGATATATGTTCCTGAGGCGCTGTCTCTCGCTGACCGGGTTGAGTCGACTCGGATAGAGTTGAATGACATCCTCGAAGAGGTGTCACTTATTAATTCAAGGACCGAAGTCTCCCAGGATAGGCTTGAGGCGGTTGAGGCAAGGATGTCTCTCCTGTTTGATCTGATGAAGAGATATTCGGCTTCTTCGGTTGAGGACCTTATCGCACAGAGGGATAGCCTGTCTGGTTCTCTATCAGACTCGGACGAACTGAAGAACAGGGTTGAGACTCTTTCCAAGGAGGTAAAGAATGAGAAAGCCAGAGTGGCGGAGATCTGCGCGCGTCTTCATGCGTCCAGAGTCGCCGCCAAGGACCGCTTTGCCGATTCAATCCTGGATTCTTTGAAGTCTCTTGAGTTGGAAAGAGCTATATTCGAAGTAGATCTGGTTGACGCACCTGCCGGTCCGACAGGGACAGATTCCGTGCATTTCCTCTTTTCAGCCTCTGGTTCACGGCCGGTGGAGGTCGCGAAATGCGCCTCTGGAGGTGAGCTTTCCAGGTTGATGCTTTCCTTAAAGGCCATGATGGCCCGTTTCGAGAATATGCCCACCCTGATCTTCGACGAGATTGATTCTGGTGTTTCTGGAAGTGTGGCGGACAAGATGGGGCAGATGATTTGTTCCATGGGCAAAGATATGCAGGTTTTCGCTATCACCCACTTGCCTCAGGTGGCAGCGAAAGGTTCTGCCCATTATCTTGTCGAGAAATCTTTTGAGGGCAACGAAGCCGTCACCACTATCCGCCCCGTTTCTGGGGAGGATAGGGTAATGGAAATCGCTAGGATGCTTTCTGGTAGTAGGGTTACAGATGCGGCTGTCGGTAATGCGAGGGCGTTGTTATCTGACCAGGCTTATTGAGAAGTCAGGATTGTAGACCACCCTACGGACAGCATTGTTGATGTAACTTCCAGAGGAAGTCTTCTCCAATTTGAAATCTGATTGAAGACCTGAATAATCGACCCTGTTTAAAGCCCTGGGCCATCTTTTCCCATATTTGTTGGCGAGAGTCGAGAAGTACTTCATGAGGTCGTAGCCAGAATAGGCAGAGCGGCTGGGCTCGGCGTTGTAAAGAGCCCTGTACTGGAGAAGGAAGTCCTTGACATCTTGTGAGTTATAGTCCACAAAATAGGTAACACAGGCATGGAGATTCAGCCTATGAAGCTGCTCCACATCGATCTGGTCGTAAGTCCTGATCCTGGATGTGCTGTAAAGGACTATCTGGGTAGTCTTGCTGGATGAGGCGGTCATGTAGAGGTTCCTCACCACCTCGAGAAGGAATACGGTGCTTCTCTCGGTGAAGTCGCATGCGAGAACCACCCGGTTGATCCCTTGGGTTGTCATCAAGGATCTCATTGATCCGAGAGTGGTAGTGGAATGGGACACTCCCAGATTATTCATTTCCCTTTCAACCATATCCAGATAATCAGAAGCTGGATTAGAGGGAGTTACCACCAGGACTTTGTCGCCACGGCCCATGTCAGATTTGATCCATTCGACCATGTCCCTGATTTGGACAGAAGTGGGAGTCGGAGCCTGTATGATTCTTGCCAGAGAGTCGGCGAGAGGCTCAACCTGCATGTCTAGGGGAGACACGACCCATGAGTCTCCGTCAGCCAGGGCAGCGGCCTTCAAAATGTCAGTCTTTGAAACAGGCCCGATTGTGAAGTCACTGGCAGCCAGCCTGTCATAGGTTACGGGCATATTCCCGCCACCCACATCGAATGTATGGATGTCAAGATTGATACCATCTCTTCCAAGATCACGTGCCGCGAGCAGGGATCCGCAATATAGATCCATGAATGAGGTCCTGTCACCTGATTTTGAGGTGGAGAAAGGCAGGAGCATCGAGATGTTGACATCGTGGTTGCCTTCTCTTACGAACAAATCGTCAAGAATGCCTTCCTCATCTTCGGCGTTGCCTTTTTTCTCTGACGGGAACGCGATCACTCTCGTATCATCAGGATTAGTCTCGGGTGTGGGCTCATCGACTTGGACTGTCCGTCCTTCCCAAAGCACTGGATCGAGGGGAATCTTAAGCTCCTGCTTGCGGGATACTTTGTCGGAGGTCATCCGGTTGATATTCTTTATCGATTCCTTTGACACTCCATATTTCTTGGCAATGCCATCAAGGTCGTCATACCATCTGACTTTATGGATGAAATAACCATCCTCGGCTTGTTTTGCGGCAGCTTCCCTCGCGGCCTTTTCCAGTTCAGCCTTCTCCTTGGCCGCGGCTTCCTTTGCTGCTTTCTCTTGTGCCGCCTTCTCTCTGGCGGCGGCATCTTGCGCGGCTTTCTCCTGAGCCGCTTTCTCTCTGGCCACGGCGTCCTGCGCGGCCTTCTCTCTAGCTGCTTCTTCTTTAGCGGCTTCTTTCGCCGCCTTCTTGGCAGCTTTCTCTTGGGCCGCCTTTTCTTTTGCCGCGGCTTCCTGGGCAGCTTTCTCTTGGGCCGCCTTTTCCTTCGCGGCAGCATCCTGGACCGCTTTCTCCTGTGCGGTCTTCTCTCTGGCGGCGGCATCTTGCTCAGCTTGGTCCTTTGCGGCATTTGCTTGTGCGACTATCTGCTGGGCGATTTCCTCTTTATAAGGAATGAGAATGATCTGATCTTTTTTCAGCCCATCTTTCTCAAGGCCGAGGTAGGGGTTCGCCTCATAGATCTCTTCTACAGTGACCCCATAAGCTTTACTTATGGAATACAGAGTCTGACGTTCCAGAACAACGTGGGCATAATATACCTTGCCTCCCGAGCGGACTTTCTCTTTTGAAATAGTCACGGGAGGAGCCTGATACTCTTGAGCGGTGGTCTCTACCGTAGCGAAAGCCGACAGGCAAAGAGCCAGAGCCAGCATATAAGTCAACTTCGTTCTCATAGCGACTTGTATAAATTATCGGAGAAATCCAGGAACCTCTTAGTGAATGTCTTCCATGAAAGCCGGTCTTTCTCGACTTTAATAGAATTGACGCACAATGTACGGAGATTCTCGTCGGAGAAAAACCTTATTATTTCACCAGCGACACATTCGGGGTCTGGTCTTTCAGCAACCAGGCCTGTTCCGCTGTCGCCGACGGACTGTTTCAATCCACCTACATCGGTGACTACCATAGGCACCTCAAAATGCCAACAGATGGCGCTGATGCCGCTCTGTGTGGCAGATCTGTAAGGAAGGACCACAAGGTCGGCTGAGGAGAAAAAGTCCTTGACTTCCGAATCTTTGATATATCTTGTGAATAGCCTGATCCTGTCCTTGGCGGGAGAGGCGGCTATCATCTCTTCATATTTCACGAATGAGCCGTAAGGCTCGCCGGCGACGATCAAGGAATAACTGTCATCAAGCTGTCCGAAGGCTTCCAAAAGGATATCCAATCCTTTATATTCCCGGATTAGACCAAAGAACAAGAGATTCTTCTTCCCGGGTTCCAATCCCAGTTTAGCTTCAGCCTCCTCTTTAGGAATCCTTTCACCGAAGTGAGCATAGACTGGATGGAATAAACTGGTATTTAGCGCCTTCGGCGCCAATGACGTAAGATCGTCGGATACTTCCTGGCACAAGGTCACGTGGGCCGTGCAACCGGACAAGAAGTATTTTGTGAGGGGAGCGTCAAAGAACTTGGGCTCATGGGGAATCACGTTGTGGAGGATGGAGATCACCTTGCAACGCTTCTTCAAACGCCTCGCTATCCAACCCAATGAAGGGGCGAACCACGACATCCAGTAACTTATTATGACCAGATCCGGATTCCAATCCCTTATCGCCTTGTAGGTCTTGACATAAGTGAATGGATTCGCCGTATCCAAGAGAGCCTCGCTCTCGATGGGTACGGCGTCATCATCCTTTGTTACGTACTGGGTCTTCCCAGGAAAGAGGAAATCAGGGTATTGCCTCTTGAAATTGAACGCTTTGACCGTGTTCTCCTTTCCCAGTTCCAAGTATAAACTCGCGTTGAACTGAGATATCCCTCCCCTGAAAGGGTAAAAGCACGATAGGAAAGCGATTCTCAAATTACTCGGTCTTGGCGGCTTCCTCTCCCTTGCCCTTGGTCTTGACGTACTCGCTGTTCAAGCCTTGGAGAAGGGCGTCGGTGATGTCAAGGTCAGGATCTCCGCAAGCGACGGGAGAAGGAAGTATGCTTCCCTGGGTGGCGATGATCATCGCGAACTTGTGCTCCTCGTTGAACTTGTCGATGAAGGTCTTGATGGCATCAGCGATCTGGTTCATCATAACCTGCTGCTCCTCAGCCATTTCCTGCTCTTTCTGAGCGGCGTAGGTGTTGAAGCTGTTCTGCTGCTCCTGGAGCTTCTGGCTCCTCTGCTCGGCGACCGAACGGACAAGGAGACCCTTGTTGAGGTCAGACTGGAATTTATTGGCGTCGCTCTGGAGCTTGTTGCCCCTGCGGTTGATTTCCTCCTGGATGCTCTGCATCTTGGTCTCCACTACGGAACGGAGGTCATTTGCCATGTCATACTCGTTGAGGACCCTGTCCAGATCGTACCATACTATGGCACCAGGCTGGGCCGACTGCTCAACTGCCTCACCAGTCGAGGCTTTCTTTCCGCTGCCGTTCGAGGTCAGCTGTGCGATACCTAACGCAGCAACAGCCACGAGGGCTATGATGCTGAGAATCAGTGGTGTTTGTTTCATTTTATCTAATCTTTAATAATATTCCAGTCTACAAATGTAATGAATTTTTCTTAATCTCCGACAGATAAGCCCTGATTGTCGCTTCCAATCCCATGTAAAGAGCGTCGCAAATGATGGCATGTCCGATAGAAACTTCGTCGGTCCAGGGGATAGTTTTGATGAAATATCCCAAGTTCTGGAGATTAAGGTCGTGGCCGGCGTTCAGTCCGAGTCCGAGTTCCTTGACCTTTAAAGCGGTTTTGAGGTAAGGAGCGATCGCCCTACCTGGATCGGAAGGAAAGATCTCGGCATAACTGGCGGTGTATAGCTCTACACGGTCACAACCACACGCGGCGGCACCAACAGCCATCGCCGGATCCGGATCAATAAATATAGAGGTACGTATTCCTTTTTCCTTGAACCTCGCGCATATGACGGTGAGAAACTCTTTATGAGTCACCGTGTCCCACCCTTGGTTGGAAGTGATGGCGTCATGCGCGTCTGGAACCAGGGTCACCTGGTCGGGCACAACCTCCAGCACGAGGTCGACAAAACTCGGAATCGGATTCCCCTCGATGTTGAACTCGGTCTTGACGTTGGGCCGTATGGCTCTGACATCGGAGTACCGGATATGTCTCTCATCTGGTCTGGGATGGACAGTTATACCTTCGGCCCCAAACAATTCGCAGTCCTTGGCGGCCTTTTCCACATCCGGCATATTCCCTCCGCGGGCATTGCGGATGGTCGCTATCTTATTGATGTTGACACTTAATCTTGTCATGGTGCAAAAGTAGTGATTTCTATTCAGTTTTTATCAGAAATGTGTTAATTTTGAAGGTTGAACTCATTCTTGCGAGAACAGATGAAGATAGCGGTATACACAAGGGAAGACTCCTCATTGACCGATGGGAGATTCATGCGGATGTCTGACAAGTTAGTCTCGTCAGGTTTCAAACTGTACAGGATCCGTTCGTCTTCCGACCTCGCTGAAGACACCGGTCTGGTGTTGAGCGTTGGAGGAGATGGCACGTTCTTGTCGGCTTCGAAAAGGGTGGGGCAGTCAGGTATCCCTGTGCTCGGAATAAACATGGGACGGTTGGGTTTCCTTTCTGAATATAGTCCCGAGGAGGCCTGTGAGGCCATTCTGGCTGGGGCATATACTTTGGAGGACAGAGCTTTGCTGGAAACCAGGGTGGAAGGCAAGATGCTTGATTCGGACTCGTCTTTCTGGCCATATACCCTCAACGAGATCTCTGTCCTGAGAGGTGGGGCCTCCATCCTCGGTATCGATGTCTGTCTTGACGGCAATCCTCTTCCGACTTACTGGGCCGATGGTCTGCTGGTATCTACTAGTTCAGGGTCCACTGCTTATTCTTTGAGCGTAGGAGGTCCGATATGTGTTCCGGAATCAAAAGTTATCATCATAGCTCCTGTCGCTCCTCACAACCTTAATGTGCGCCCTTTGGTCGTTCCCGATTCGACTGTGGTGACCATTTCCATGAGGTCCAGGGATAAGGTGGTGGCGATGTCCATGGATAACCGTAACGTCAGGCTCTCCTCTGACGCCCGACTTGAGGTAAAGGTGGCACAATTTTCGCTCAAACGAGTGCGTCTCGAGAAGTCGAGTTTCATCAAGGCCCTGACGACAAAGTTGTTCTGGGGCGAGGATATCAGAAATGGAGGAATTTAACGACAATATTCAAGGCCGTGTCCCTACCCATGTGTCAATCATTATGGATGGCAATGGAAGGTGGGCGAAGCTTAGAGGAAAGGAGAGGGTCTATGGCCACTCTCATGGTGTGGAAAGTGTCAGGGCTTGCGTTGAGGCTGCTGCCGAGACAGGTGTAAGATACCTGTCTCTTTTCGCTTTCTCATCTGAGAACTGGGGACGCCCTGAGGCTGAAGTCAATACACTTATGAAGTTGATGTTCAAGGCTATAGCCGATGAGATTGAGGCCTTGAAAAAACAAAGGGTGAGGTTCCGCGTGCTCGGAGATACCAGCCGTTTGGATCCTGCTCTTGTCGAGGCGATCCGCACCGCCGAGGCTTTCACGGAGCCTGAGGATGGAAAGGATCCGATCCTTGACCTTATTATATTCTTGAGTTATAGTGGCAAATGGGATATCCTCCAGGCCGCGAAGCGCCTTGCGGAGGCCCATGCTTCAGACCCTTCCGGTATGGAAAATGTCACGGCTGACGAGTTCGCCTCTTACTTAGTGACTTCCGGGATTCCAGATCCTGATCTGATAATAAGGACTTCGGGTGAGAGCCGCATAAGTAATTACCTGCTTTGGCAGGCTGCGTATTCTGAGTTCTTGTTCGTGGACACCTTGTGGCCTGATTTTCGAAAAGAAGAGTTCCGGTCCGCGCTTAAAGAATATGCGAAGAGAGACCGCAGGTATGGAAAAGTCAAATAATCGCCGTATATTTGCAAACTTGTTTCAATGAATTCTGACTTGATGAGAATATATCGTCTCTTGTGTGTCCTGCTTCTGTCAGTGGCTGGTACCGTGGCATTCGCCCAGGAACCGGTCACGAAATCTGATCCGGTTGAAGTCGATTACGAGCAACCTCGCGATTATGTCGTCGGAGGCATCACTGTAGAAGGTAACACCCATTTCGGAGAGCAGCAGATCATATCCTTGACTGGTATCCAGCCGGGAATGACGGTGAAAGTGCCAAGTGACGAGATGTCTTCAATCGTCACAAGGCTTTGGGCGCAGAGATATTTCGAGGATGTCGCCCTGGAGATTGACCATATCAATGCGAGTGGTGATTCCGCTTGGTTCAAGATTATTATCAAGGAGAGGCCAAGGGTCTCCAGATGGCTTTACACCGGCGTCAAGAAAACGGAACAGAAAGACCTTGAGGAGCGTCTGAGGCTTCGTAGGGGCGGTGAGTTCTCGGAATATGTCGCTACCACTTCTGTCGGAATCATTAAGAGATATTACGCCGAGAAGGGATTCCTCAATTGCGATGTCGATGTGCAGACTCAGAAAGACACTATCATCAAGAACGCTATCCGTGTCAATTTCGCTGTCAACAAGGGTGATAAGATCAGGATCAGGGACATCAATTTCGAAGGGAATGACGGGGTCTCTGATTTCAAGCTCGCCCGCTCGATGAAGAAGACGAAGGCTAAGAAAATATATAACTTCTTCAACAGCAAGAAGTTCAATGAGAAGGAATACCCTAACGACAAGATGAACTTGATTAGCAAGTTCAATGAAGCTGGTTACCGTGACGCGCGTATCCTTAAGGATTCCATTTATTATGTGGAGCCAGACCGTCTTGGAATCGACTTCAAGTTTGACCAGGGCAAGAAATACTATTTCAGGAATGTGACCTGGACCGGTAACTCCGTCCACTCCGCGGAGCAGCTGAACTCTATCCTTCAGATCAGTAAGGGTGACCCCTACGACATGGTCACCATGGAGAAGAGACTTAAGGGTGGCGGCAAGCAGACTGACTACGACATCTCTAAGCTCTACCGTGACGAGGGTTATCTCTTCTTCCAGGTTACTCCGGTCGAGTTGAATATTGATGGTGACTCCGTAGATGTCGAGATGAGGGTGTCCGAAGGCAAGCAGGCGACCTTGAACAATATTATAATCAATGGTAACGACCTGACCAGTGAGAAAGTTGTCCGCAGGCAGATCTACACCAAGCCAGGCTACCTTTTCAGTCAGACCAACTTTGAGAGGTCCATCAGGGAAATCGCTTCCTTGGGCCAGTTTGATCCTGAGGCGATCTCCAGCGAGGGTGGTTATTCAATCTTGCCTAACCAGCTGAACAATACGGTTGACCTCGTCTATAACGTGACAGAGAAGCCTTCCAGCCAATTGGAACTCTCCGGAGGTTGGGGTATGAACACATTTGTCGCCACTGTCGGTGTCAGTTTCAACAACTTCTCCACAAGGAGGATGTTTGAGAAGAACGCATGGCGTCCTGTCCCTCTGGGTGACGCTCAGAACCTGTCCCTCCGCTTCCAGACCAACGGAACGTATTACACCTCATTGATATTCAGTTTCACTGAACCTTGGCTGACTCAGAAGAAACCAACGTCGCTTAATCTCCAGGCTTATTACACAAGACAGACAGACTCCTATCTCGCCATCGGCCTCTTGAGCAACGACAAAGTCATGGAAATCTATGGCTTCTCCGGTGGTATCGGTACCCGTCTGAAATGGCCTGATGACTATTTCGTGTTCTATAACGGGTTGAGTTGGCAGGTGTACAACCTGAAGAACTGGATCAACGGTTACTTCATGTTCAATGACGGTACGTCACACAACTTGAGCTACACGGCGAGCCTTACCAGGACTTCGACTGACCAGCAGATTTATCCCAGGCGCGGTTCCGTATTCTCAGCCAGTATGCAGTTGACTCCTCCTTACTCCTTGTTCAGGAAGAATGACTTCGGTAATCTGGATGCCGCCGGGAATCCCAAGAAAGTCGCGGATTACAAGGACATTAATTACGACACATGGTCAGCCGCGTCCAGGTACAAGTGGATTGAGTACCATAAATGGAAGTTCAGCGCCGAGACTTACACAAAGGTTTGGAAAGACCTGGTGGTTATGGGGCGCGCCCAGTTCGGATATCTCGGATACTACAACCGCAAGTGGGGTTACTCGCCGTTTGAAGGTTTCAGGGTCGGTGGTGACGGTATGTCCGGCTACGACACTTACGGATCAGATATCATTCCTCTCCGAGGATATGAGAATTATTCGTTGACCCCTTGGGAGGCTACCCCGTATAACACGAATGGCTATTACGCCGGTAACGTATATGACAAGTTCACTGTCGAGGCCCGTTATCCTGTGATACTCCAGCCGCAGTCGACCATCTTTGCTCTGCTATTCCTTGAGGGAGGTAATTGTTGGTCTGACATAAAGAAATTCAATCCTTTCCAGATCAAGCGTTCAGCCGGTGTGGGCGTGCGTGTGTTCCTCCCGATGATCGGTTTGCTGGGTGTTGACTGGGGTTACGGATTCGATAATCCGGACAAGAGCCAGAGGAGCCAGTTCCACTTCATGATAGGACAACAGTTCTGATATTCGTTTTTATTTATAAATTTGCACAATCTTTGCAAAGCCTTAATTCGGAAAACTGATAAAATTGAATTTGATATGAAAAAGATCGTTTTGTTTGCCGCCATGGCATTGTTCACCCTCACGGCTTCAGCCCAGGTGAAATTCGCCTACGTCAATTTCAATGAGCTCGTCATGCTCACTCCTGAAGCTGACGCTGCCAGGACTCAGATGCAGGCGGCCCAGAAAGAGGCGAGCGACACTTACCAAAGCATGGTGGACGAGGCGAACGCCAAGTTCAACGAGTACCAGCAGAAGCAAGCCACTTGGACTCCCGCTATCAAGGAGAATAAGGAGAAGGAACTGACCGAGATCCAGAACAGGATCAATGAGTTCCAGCAGTCTATCCAGGTTGAGCTCCAGCAGCAGCAGGCGCAACTGATGGAACCTATCCAGAAGAAGGCCATGGAGGTCGTCGAGAAGCTCGCCAAGGCCGGTGGCTATACCTTTGTTTTTGACACCAGCCAGTTCTACTATGTTGACAAAGCTCAGTGCAAGGACTTGACTCCGGACGCCAGGAAAGAGTTGAAGATCCCTGCCGGAAGGACTTTGGAGTCACTCCAGGCCGAGCTTCAGGCCCAGCAGCAGTAGTTCGCTAAATACCATGATTTAAAGACAGGTGAAAAACCTGTCTTTTTTATTTAGATTTATTGCGTTTTCTCTATTTTATTCTTTACATTTGCAACGAAATAAACAAGATTTTTTATTTTTATTAATCAACGTATAATAACTGATCATGAAAACCACAGAAATCATGGCCCGTCTCCAGGCCAAGTACCCCACGGAGAGCGAATATCTTCAGGCTGTCCAGGAAGTTCTCGAGTCTATCGAGGAAGTCTACAACCAGCACCCCGAGTTCGAGAAAGCTAAGATCGTCGAGCGTCTTGTTGAGCCGGACAGGATATTCACTTTCAGAGTGACCTGGATTGACGACAATGGTGAGGTCCAGACCAACCTCGGCTACAGGGTCCAGTTCAATAGCGCTATCGGTCCTTACAAAGGTGGACTCCGCTTCCACAAGGCCGTCACCCCTTCAATGTTGAAGTTCCTTGGCTTCGAGCAGACTTTCAAGAATGCCCTGACGACCCTTCCTATGGGTGGTGCCAAGGGTGGCTCCGATTTCGACCCCGTTGGCAAGTCCAACGCTGAGATCATGCGTTTCTGCCACGCTTTCATGCTTGAGCTCTGGCGCTGCATAGGTCCTGACCAGGATATTCCTGCTGGTGATGTGGGTGTTGGTGGCCGTGAGATCGGCTTCCTGAATGGAATGTATCAGAAGCTTGCCCGTCAGTATCACACTGGTGTCCTCACTGGCAAGGGAGCTACCTGGGGAGGTTCAATCCTCCGTCCTGAGGCTACCGGTTTCGGCGCCCTGTATTTCACACAGCATCTTCTCGAGAAGGCTGGCAAGGATATCGTAGGCAAGAAGGTCGCCCTCTCCGGCTTCGGTAATGTCGCATGGGGTGCCGCTACCAAGGCTCACGAACTTGGCGCCAAGGTTGTCGCTATCTCCGGACCTGACGGTGTCTGCCATATTCCTGAGGGTATCACTCCGGAAATGATTGACTATATGCTTGATATGCGTGCTTCTAACCGTAATAAGGTTGAGGATATGGCTACCAAGTTCCCTGAGAAGGCGTTCTTCACCGCCGGTAAGAAGGCTTGGAGCATTCCTGTTGACATCGCTCTCCCTTGCGCCTTCCAGAACGAGCTCAGCGAGGCTGACGCCAAGGAACTTGTCGCCAATGGTTGCTGGTGCTGCTGCGAGGTCTCCAATATGGGTTGCCAGCCCGATGCCATCCGTTACTTCCAGAACAATGGTATCCTCTTCGCTCCCGGCAAGGCTGTCAACGCTGGTGGTGTCGCCACTTCAGGTCTTGAGATGACCCAGAACGCCGCTCATATCAGCTGGTCCGCCCAGGAGGTTGATGACAAACTCCATTGGATCATGAAGAGCATCCACGAGCAGTGCGTCAAGTATGGAACCCGTGAGGACGGTACCGTCGATTATGTCAAGGGCGCCAATATCGCCGGTTTCATGAAGGTGGCCGAGGCCATGCTTGAGCAGGGAGTTATCTAGTCTCTTGATTTTTGTTCTTTAAACAGGTAGATCGGGCGACCGATTTACCTGTTTTTTATTCAATAATGATTATCTTTGCAAGATATAAGCAAGTTTATTATTGAATTTAATATAACTAAGATGGCTGAAACAACAATTGAAACAGCTGGGAAGAAGAAACTCAATGTGAAATATTGCGTTCTTCTTCCGATCGTTCTCTTGGTCACACTATTTCTCTGGTGCGTGCCGGTTTCTTTTTATGGTATTGCTGATCTGACTGTGACTCAGCAGCGCGTCATCGCACTCTTCGCGTTCGCGGCTTTGATGTGGATTTGTGAGATTATCCCGAACTGGACCACATCCCTCCTTGTGATCGTCATTTCTTTATTGACGCTCTCAGATAAGGGCCTTGGTTTCCTTTGCGACCAGAGATTTGGCCAACTTGTCAGCTATAAGACTATAATGGCCTCATTCGCTGATCCTGTGGTCATGCTCTTCCTGGGCGGTTTCGTCCTTGCTATCATGGCTGAGAAATACGGACTTGACGTCACTATGGGACGTGCCCTTTTGAGCATTTTCGGCACGAGACCGAAAATCGTCCTTCTGGGTTTCCTGATTGTGATCTCCGTTTTCTCTATGTTCATGAGTAATACCGCGACGGCTGCCATGATGTTGGCTTTCCTCGCCCCGGTATTATCCACGTTACCTTCTGATGACAAAGGAAAGATCGGTCTCGCGCTATCGATTCCGGTAGCTGCCAACTTGGGTGGTATCGGAACTCCTATCGGAACTCCGCCGAACGCCACCGCGGTCCGTTTCCTCGCCGAGGCCAATGCTGAGATCTCATTCATGGATTGGATGATCCACATGATTCCTTATGTGGTCATTATGATCCTTATCGCATGGCTGCTTCTCCAGTGGTTCTTCCCCTTCAAGGCCAAGAAACTGGTGCTTGAGATCCCTACGAACAAGAAAGAAAAGAATTGGAAGTCGACAGTGGTTTGGGTCACTTTCATCGGCACAATCCTTCTGTGGATGACAGAGAGCATCACCAAGATCAACTCGAATATTGTTGCCCTCATCCCTCTTGGAGTCCTTACCGCTTGCGGAATATTCACGAAGGAAGACATCAAGGAGATCAACTGGAGCGTTCTCTGGCTCGTGGCTGGAGGTTTCGCCCTTGGTACCTGCCTTCAGGGCACAGGACTTGCCAAAGTGCTTATCGACTCCATCCCGTTCGGATCAATGCCGGTTATACTTGTCCTGGTTGTCGCGGGTATCGTTTGCTACTTCCTTTCCAACTTTATCAGTAACAGCGCCACCGCGGCCCTTCTGATCCCTATCCTTATCGTTATCGCCGAGGGTATGGCCGATCCTTCCGCCGCCAATAACGCCGAGTTCCTGTCGTTGGGAGGCTCGAAGGCCATGATTGTGTTCATCGCCTCTTGCGCTTCGATAGCGATGCTCTTCCCGATCTCCACTCCTCCGAATGCCATCGCTTCATCCACAGGTCTTGTCGAGACCAAGGATATGGCAAAAGTCGGAGCCTTAATCGGTCTGATCGGTTTTGTCTTTGGCTTCTTCTGGCTTACCAAATTATTCCCGTTCGCTTAATATCACTAATTGAATATGAAAAAGATCATTACAGTTGTCGCCGCTTTAGCTCTCTGCGCCTCTCTCTTCGCGCAAGAGAAGTCTTCGACACTCAAATTCTACGGATTCATCCGTAACTATTTCACTTTCGACACCAGAGAAAGTGTCGCCGGAACCGAGGACTTTTTCTACTATGTCCCTAAAGATCAGAATATCATTGACGGTTCCGATATGAATGCTCATACCAGTTTCCGTTTCGCCGCTTTGACTTCTCGTCTCGGTTTGGATATAGTTGGTTATGAGTATGAGGATTTCAAGGTCACCGGAAAGATTGAGGGTGACTTCTATGCTGGAGTCTCAGGTGTGACCGGTACCGCACAGTTCCGTCTTCGCCAGGCCTTCGCCGCTATCAGCAAAGGCGATTGGAAGGTGACTGCCGGACAGACCTGGCATCCTATGGCCGCTGACATGCCCGATGTGTTCTCCCTGAATACCGGTGCTCCTTTCGGCCCCTTCGCTCGCACCCCGCTTGTGAGGTTTGATCTCAGCCTTTCCAAGTCTCTGTCACTGACAGCTGCCGCTCTTTGGCAGATGCAGTACACTTCCGCCGGTCCTGAGGGTGCGTCAGCCAATTACATCAAGTATGGCATGACTCCTGAGGCTTACTTGGGACTTAACTTCACCACCGGAGGCTTCACCGCCAGAGTCGGTGGTGACCTGCTTTCCATCAAACCTCGTTGGAATGACGGCAAGAAGAGGGTCAGCGACCGTATCACTACTGTTTCCCCGTTCCTCTTCCTCCAGTACAAGAGCGGCTTGTTCTCAGTCAAGGCCAAGACCATCTTCGCCCAGGCTGGTGAGCACGTGAACCTCAATGGAGGTTATGGAATATGCGAGGTCAAGGAAGACGGAAGCTACAGGTACACTCCCACCCAGAACTCTTCAACTTGGGTGAGCCTCATGTACGGGAAGAAGACCCAGGCTATCCTCTTCGGTGGTTTCGTCAAGAACTTCGGTACCATCGAGCAGCTCAATGGCTTCAAGAATGGTTATGCGCCCGCATCCAACCTGTATTTCAGCAAGAACAGTTTCTCCAACATGAACGCCATGTGGAGGGTCACTCCGACCATCATCCACAATATCGGCAAGTTCTCACTCGGTCTCGAGTATGAGCTCACCAGCGTCCAGTATGGTGATTACAAGACCATCAACGGAGTCAAGTACCTGGGTAACTGGGGCCTTGCTGAGGATAACCTCCACTGGATCACCAATCATCGTGTCCAGGGCTTGGTTAGGTTCTCCTTCTAAATTCATTGATTTGATGCAAGATTTTTCATAAAGTGGATTTATTAATAGAGAAGTGAAGCGATTTATGAAAAAGTCTTTGCGCATCATTACTATTGTCTCATGTTTGCTCTGGGCTGGCAATCTGGCCGCCCAGAGCCATCAAGTGAATCTCCGGAACACCTTCGAGCCTTATGGGTTCTTCCGTACGGCAGCGATTTTCGACACAAGGGATTCGAAAGCCGGCTCAGAGGATCTGTTTTATTTCAGACCTCTAGACCATCAGTATAATTTCGAAGGTGAGGACATCTATGACAACATGTCCTTGAAGTCGTATGCGATCACGACTCGCCTTGGTGTCAATGTCACAGGATTCCGATATGGCTCGTTGAAGGTTAATGGCAAGCTGGAGGGTGATTTCTATCTGATGAACGGCACCACCGCATCCCTCCGTTTACGCCACGCATATGTCGACATATTTTGGGATAAGCTGGGCTATATGGAGAACAGTTTCGCCTTCAGGGTGGGACAGAGCTGGCATCCTATGGCCGCCGACCTCCCTTATTGTGTGAATGTCGAAACCGGTGCACCGTTTACCCCTTTCAACTGGAGCCCCCAGTTGATGTTGGAATATACTTTCGCCAGCAGGATGCATTTTACTGTCGGAGCTCTTTATCCGATGCAGTTCCTTCCCACCGGTCCTTCAGGTGAATCGGAGAATTATGTGAAATATGGTTTGATTCCGGAACTCTACGGAGGATTATCTTACACCGGTAAACACTTCACAGCCAGGGCCGGAGCTGATTTCTTAAGCTTGAGGCCGAGGTGGCGTACCACTACTCGTAACTTTGTCATTGATGACTGGTATGACATCGGAACAAGAGTCAAGGATCGTCTTCACATGGTCAGTCCCTTTGTCTATCTCCAGTTCGAGAAAGGAATGTTCAAGATCAACGCCAAGTCCGTTTTTGCCCAGGGTGGAGACCATCTTCGTCTGATGGGAGGTTACGCTCTGTATGACTGGCGTGATATTTATGAATACAAGTATACACCATTGCGTTCCACGGTTTCTTTCCTCTCTTTCTGTGTCGGAAGGGATCTGCAGTTTATGTGCATGGGTGGATATATGATGGCCCTTGGCACCGGACATAACCTGTCTATTAACGATAAAGGTTATTGCAAGGACACTGATGTCTACTATTCCTCGGCGGGTTCTAAGGGAATAGCCCAAATGTACCGGGTCACCCCGACTATCGCTTACAACGTCGGAAAACTCACGGTAGCTGTTGAATACAACAACACCTCGGTTCTGTATGGAACTGAGAATCTGTTGGATAACTACGCACGCCCTAAGGAGAACCTCCATTGGATCACCAACCACAGGGTCATGGGCGTCGTGCGTTTCTCCCTTTAGTTTATTTCAGGAATCGGTCAGCGAAGCTGACATATTGCTGCCAGTCGTAGAGCCTCACATTGTGCTCACCCCGGCGGATGTGGTGTCCCATCCTGCCGACCACGACAGGGTGCTCGATCTCAGGGACTGTCCTATCAGTTATTCCCTCATAACCGAATAGATTATACACCGAAGCGGCACCTACGAGGCTGAAATATTCCCCGACTGGATCAGCCCAACTGTCCTCGCTGGCGCTTGCCACGTAGACGGGTCTAGGGGCGATCATCGCGATCAACTCGTGCTGGTCCCAGGGCATTTTCTCCTCCCGGCCGTTATATGCCGTATAATTGGTGCAGAACCAGTGTGGGAAATTCTTGTTGATGACATCAAGTGTCTCGCCGAATTTCCTCCTTGCGATCGCGGCGCCGGAACATCCTGAGTCATTGGAAATCACAAGAGCGAATCTCTGGTCGGTGGCTCCAGCCCAAAGGGAAGTCTTGCCTAACCTGGAATGCCCGATTACCGCCACCTTCTTGGCGTCGATTTCTTTTTGGGTCTCCAGGAAGTCCAGGCATCTTGAGAGGCCCCACGCCCATGCTGAAATGGTGGCCCAGGACTCTCCATTTCTTGGTTGGTCTCCATCCATCAACTGATGGACGCCGTTGTGGAAGCCGTCATGGAAGTCCGGATCGACATCGTTGTAGCAGAATGTGGCCACGGCGTATCCATGCTTGAGAATATATTCATATTCCCATCTGTGCCCGTTTGTGTTCCTGTCCTCAACCACGTATCCAGGAGCGTAGGTGGCCAGTTTCTCGGGTGTCGGCATGAGCACCGCCGGATCAGTGGTCGTGGCATGATTGCCTTTGAAATTCGCTCCGAGGAAGGCTGGAACCGGCCCTTTGCGGTCGTTGGGGACATACATCAATAGAATCAGGTAATAATTCTCATCCTTGTCGAAGCTGACTTTGACCTGCTTGCGAGTAGCCAGGCCACCGAAAGTGTTCGGACTCTCCTCCAGAACGGTGAAATGAAGGTCAGGAGCTTGCCCGGGTTCCCGGCCAAACATCTGTGAGCGAAGCATTTCCATCAGTTCCGGCCTGCGTTCCTTAATCCATTGGCGTTTTGTCCGGACAATCCGGCCATCCTCCATCCTCAACGGATCAGGAAGCTCGTAAGGATTGGCTGGCTGCGCCTTCAAGGTCAGCGGGGATAAACCCAGCATCATCACTGCCACAAGTTTGATTATCAATTTCATCACAGAATAGCTATTTCCTCAAATATAGTGAATATATCCCGATAATCGTTATCTGTAAAGGACAGTTACTTTGTCATACGTGTCAATAGTAACGTCGGCGCGAAGACTGCTTGGAAGCAGGATATATTCCAAGCAGTCAGAGTATGCTGTCACAGTCTTCAGGATGACACTCTCACTTAGATCAAGGCAGCGAATCCCCCTGACGGTGCCGTCTATTACCATGTGCTGGAGTTTTGGAAGGCTTCCAAGCGAAGGATCTTCCTCGAAGGCGGCAAAGCTTATCATGACCGACTCCAAGTTGTCACAGCCATCGATAGTAAGATAATTGAGATATGAGCTGTCATCCACTGAAAAATAACCATCGGACAGGCGAAGCTCTTTAAGGCTGTGGTTATCCCTTATGACGCATGTCTTAAGGGTATACCCTGCATGGAAATCAATCTTTCCCAGTTTGGGACAACCGGATATTTCCATGCTTGAAATATAGGATGCCCATCCGAGGTCGCTTCCAAAATCAATTTCGGTAAGATTCTTCAGACCATTCAACTTTAACACTAAAGGCTCATGCGGCCAGTGAAAATACTCGATAATCCTTAAAATCTTCAAGTTAGGAATACACTCAAAACCAGATAGTTCTCTGATTGGCTCGTCGGAGAGACCCATTATCGGCACAGTCACTTCCTCAAGAATGGCAAGATCCTTTTTCGAAAGTATCCCATCCTTATCCTGGTCGTATTGGGACAGGAGAATATCATAAAGACCATGGTCGTTGAATCCGTCTCCTTGGGTGACGCGTATGCTTTTGAGAGAACCATCTGAGGAGTAGAGGAAAACCGTGCCTGTCCTGTTCGCCAGAGACTGATATTCTTCCATCTCCAAAACGATAGTGCCGTTCCCGGCGACCGAAGTTTTTAGCCAGTCGTCCGGAGTTTCGGCCTTCAGAGTTCCAGAACACAGGAATGGGATCTGGACGCTTGTGGTCTGCCCGCTGACGTGGAACGTATCCTTCTCCAGAATAATCCCGTTATCGTCGTGACGCTGTGAGACTTTGATGACATACTTTTCACCTGTCAGTGAAGTGGCAAACACATCGCAATTCCGCCCGATGCCTTCATTTCGATCCGCGACCAATGTTACCGAGGTGCCCTCAGATGAGGTAGGGCTTCCGCTTGAAGGCACGACTTTGCACCAGGAAGCGTCGCTTTTGATTGACCATGGGGAAGATGATGATATTATGAAGGAAGTCCTACTTTCGCTGGCATCGAGCTCAAAGGTCTCTCTCGACACCGCGAAGGGAACATCCATGCCATCATTCTTGTCACAGGATGCCGCAAACGCTATGATAAGCGTCATAGCGATCACTTTAGTAATTGATCTTGAGTCCATTCCTTAAAAATGCGATTCCTATTGAGACGTTGATAGAGGGAATGAATATTCCTTTGGATGAATTATAAAGCTGATCGGCGAATATGCTTAGCCGCAGCCACCGCTTGTACATTGCCTTGTCAGACAGGAATGAAAGCTCATTCCTTAGCAAGTAATCTATTCTTAACCCTTCCATGAGGTAAACGCCTTTGGATGGATCAGGTTTAAAGTAAACAGTCTTTGATCCGATCGCTCCAAAGGCTGAGAGCGAGAAATCATTCTTGTTGAGGAATATATATCCCGGGCCGAGATTCCAACCAAAGCAATAAAGACCCTTACCTTCATATTCCCCCCTGGCGTAAAGCAGATGACTGTCAATATACATTCTCCCGCTGCTGGCCTCAACACTCGCGAGGGCGGTCGGGAAAAATCCACAGATGTCAGCCATGTCTCCATAAGGGAGAGAACAACCGAGTTGGACAGAGGCTCCAAAACCAACCCTGGAGGTAGTATAGTCAATAGTTGTAATATCAAAAACATTGTTCTCCGGGAACGGGACACCAAGTTTCCCATTGATGATATCGTCTCGCTCACTCCTTAACCTCTGGGCAGACATCCTGGACAAATTCCGCATCGATACAGAACTGCGAAGGAGGGTATCTCTCATGGTCCTTCCTATCCATTCCGCCTGATTGAAAAAATACTGCTGCAGAGCGAGTTCCTCATCGTAAAGCATTGCTTTCCCAACCCATGAGTTGTCAGGGATGGAGATTGTCTGGACATCCAGGTATTTGAATACGGTTTTTCCAGACTTCACCGTTGTGAGATCCTTGATCCAAGACACGGACAATGTGGCCCTGGTGTCTGGGGTCTCGGCTATGCGGAAGTCACTCCACGTCAACGGACCGTCAGACCAATACCGCCTCTGTTGTCCATGGGAATGAAGGCATGCGAAGAAAAGAAATACTGTGGCGAGTATTATTATTTTGAATCTTTTTTCCATGTGCATGTTACGGTATGGACTCTGTTCATTACACGGCCGATATTATAGATATCCTGAACCTCACTTGTTGTGACCGTTATGGTTCCATTTTCGAATGAGATTTTATCAATGTTTGGAAATGATTGAATATAAGTTGATAGAAATTCCATTTTCCCAAGTGCGGTATTCCAGTTTACGGGGAAGACGATCTTTTTAAATTCAAATCCTCCATGATAGTCTGTGTCCGGTAAAACGCAATCGAAAAACCATCGATCGTCAGAAGAGTACAACCCGGCGACAAGGACTTCGGGTGGTGACATCCTGTTCACACTTACTTCCTTGCCGTCTATTGAGAGTGATATCATAGAATAATTGCCTGATACTTGCTCCAGTTGGTCATCCTTTATCATATCGTCGACGCAACCTCCGGAGAAAAGGCCGCATGCGAGAATGAGGATGGGAAAAATATGTCGTCTCATTGAAAATAACACTTTTGCCAAAATATAATGATATCTCTCCATTTCGCTCAAATTAAAAGATCAGGCAGTGAAGGGAAATCATCGATGATATAGTCCGCGCCGGCTTCCTCCAGATCCTTGCGGCTGGAATTGCCATAAGTCACTCCACAGGTCTTTACCCCCGCCTGCCTGCCCATGATGATGTCGACGGGCATATCTCCGATCACCATGGCTTCAGATGGAGGAACGCCGAGTGCCTCCAACGTTTTCAGAACAGGCTCGGGATGAGGTTTGGCAAATGTCACATTGTCTGCTCCTACCACATAAGATATTAGATCCGAGATTCCCATGTTATTGAGGAACCCATTCAGCGAACCGGACATCCTGGAGGAAGCTATTGTCATCACAAATCCCTTCTCCGCCAGAATTCCAAGCGTCTCTCTTACATAAGGGAATAACTTGGGTACCAGTTTCTTGCGATTGATCTCAAAGATTTGCCTGTAAGTTTTGGCGCAGTCGAGAGTCTCCATCTCTGAAATACCCGGGACGAGTTGCCGGAACCCTTCCTCCAACGGGAGACCTATGGTGGAAGCTATCTCGTTTTCCCCAGCGACCGGATATCCCATCGTCTTCAGGGTCTGGGTCATTGTCAATACGATATTAGCCCTGGTGTCCCCCAGAGTGCCGTCGAAATCAAATATAAGCGACTTGATCATTCCCATTCTATCGTTGCCGGGGGTTTGGAGGATATGTCGTAGACAACCCTGTTCACTCCTTTTACCTTGTTGATGATCTCGTTTGATACGTCGGCGAGGAAGTCGTACGGGAACCGGAACCAGTCCGCTGTCATGGCGTCTGTCGATACCATTGCCCGCAACGCCACGGGATTCTCGTAAGTCCTCTCGTCACCCATCACTCCAACGCTCTTGACGGGGAGAAGGATTACCCCGGCCTGCCAGATGGCATCGTAAAGGGTAGTCGCCTCGACCCTCGGATCAGAAGCGGAAGGGAGATGCAAGGAGGTGCAGTCATAATTCCGGAGACCCTTGATGAATATGTCGTCCGCCTCCCGGAGAACATCCAGTTTCTCTTTGGTTATGTCTCCGATTATGCGCACCGCGAGTGAAGGTCCGGGAAAAGGATGCCTTCCCACCAGTTCTTGCTTTATGCCGAGGGCCCGGCCGACTCGTCTGACCTCGTCTTTGAAGAGCATCCTGAGGGGCTCCAAGACCTTTAGGTTCATCTTTTCAGGAAGCCCGCCAACATTGTGGTGCGACTTGATTTTGGAAGCGATTCCCTCGATTCCGGCAGACTCGATAACATCCGGGTAAATCGTGCCCTGGGCCAGCCAGCGGGCACCCTCGATCTTTCGGGCGTATTTGTCGAAAGTCTCGACGAACAGGCGGCCTATTATCTTTCGCTTGGCTTCCGGCTCAGTGACTCCGGCGAGTTCCCGCAGGAAATCCTCCGAGGCATCAACTCCAATGACGTTGAGGTTCATGTCCCGGTAAGATGCCAGGACATCCTCATATTCATTTTTCCTTAATAGGCCGTTGTTGACGAATATGCAGGTGAGGTTGTGGCCGATAGCCTTGTTGAGCAACACTCCGGCGACTGTGGAATCCACGCCTCCACTAAGACCAAGGATCACTTTGTCGTTCCCGACCTTCTCCTTAATTGCCGCGACTGTGGTCTCGATGAAGGAAGCGGATGTCCAGTCACTTTTACATCCGCAGATCCTGAAAGCGAAATTCCCGAGAATCCTGGATCCTTCGGTTGTGTGGAAAACCTCAGGATGAAATTGCACGGCGTAAGTGGGTTCCCCATCAAATGAGAAAGCAGCGTTTTCCACGCTTTCGGTAGAGGCTATTATCCTAGCTCCATCCGGCAGTGCGGAAATCGTGTCTCCATGCGACATCCAAACTTGTGAACGATGGGGGAGACCACGCAGCAGAATTGACTCTGAGTCAACTATATCGAGCATGGCTCTTCCGTATTCCCTCGCAAGCGAGCCTTCCACCTTGCCTCCGAATTTGTGAGCCAGATACTGGGCCCCATAGCATATCCCGAGAAGGGGGAAATGACCCTTGATTCCGCTGAGATCGATCTGGGGAGCGTTGGTGTCCCTGACGGAGCAGGGGCTGCCGGAGAGGATCACTCCTTTCACATCGTCGCCCAAGGCCGGAACTTTGTTGAACGGGTAGATTTCACAATAGACATTTAGCTCTCGCAGGCGTCTTCCGATAAGCTGGGTGACCTGGGAACCGAAATCGAGAATGATGATCTTTTCTGTCATTAGGACTGTTGTTTCCAACACAAATTTACTATAAAATATGTCCTATGAAAAAAAATATCGAAAATGAATATAAATTGAAAAAATATCCATATATTTGCATCTGTTTTGAATATTTATTAAAAGTGAAAGGCAAGCAGGAGAGACATAGGATCATCAAAGAAGTGGTCGGAAGCGGGAAGGTCGCGAGTCAGGAAGATCTCGCGGCTCTTCTTGAAAGCAGAGGTATAGAAGTGGCTCAGGCAACCTTGTCAAGGGATATCCGCGATTTGGGAATAACCAAGCTGCACGATGGCACAGGCTATTTTTACAGCCTTCCGGGAGCTTCCTCGTCAAGGGTAATTCCCTTCGGGACAATAGGTTCCTCTGTAAGTATCACCAGCCTCGAGTTCGCCGGACAGCTCGCTGTCCTGAAGACCATGCCAGGTCATGCCAATATGGTGGCTGCGATTATTGACGCGAGTTCTCTCGCTGGAGTAGCTGGAACAATCGCTGGTGATGACACGATAATGCTCGTGATCCGGGACGGTGTCAGCAGGGATAGCATGGCGAAAACCTTAGGGACGCTTTTCGCAGGACTAGAGAACAAAAGGTTGAACTGATAATTAATCAATCATCAGATGAAAATAGATGATATAACTATTGAGGTGGCTTCGGAGAAGCACCTGGTTTATGTGGACAGGATCTTGAAAGCCATTGAGGAAGCCGCCCAGGTTCGCGGCACTGGTATAGCCAGGAGGAAACCTGAGTATATTTCCCGGAAAATCGAGGAGGCCAAGGCTGTAATAGCTCTTCATGGTGATGATTTCGCCGGATTCAGCTACATTGAGACCTGGGAGCACAAACGTTATGTGACGACTTCCGGACTTATCGTCAGGCCTGAGTACAGGGGACTGGGTATCGCGAAGAAGATCAAGGATTTGACATTCTCCCTGGCTCGTACACGCTGGCCAAACGCGAAGATATTCAGCCTCACGAGCGGCGCCGCTGTCATGGCGATGAATACTAAGCTCGGTTACAAGCCTGTGACCTTCGCTGAATTGACTAACGACGAGTCTTTCTGGAAGGGATGCGAGGGATGCATCAATGTGGACATCCTCAAGAGGACGGACAGGAAGTACTGCATCTGCACCGGAATGCTGTTCGACCCGGAGGAGCACCTGCCGGCAAAGATTCCCCAGGAAGTTCTGGACAGAATCGCTGAGCTTGATAAAGAAGAAGATACAAACGATTAATAATATGGATAAGAAGAAAGTTGTGGTCGCCTATAGTGGAGGGCTTGACACTTCGTTCACGGTCATGTACCTGACGAAGGAATTGGGTTATGAGGTATATGCCGCATGTGCGGACACGGGTGGTTTCAGCGCTGAGCAGCTTAAGGACAATGAGAAGCGTGCTTATGAGCTGGGCGCGAAGAAGTATGTGACTCTTGACGTGACGAAGGAATATTACGACAAGAGCTTGAAGTACATGATCTTCGGAAACGTCCTTAGAAACGGAACTTATCCGGTCTCCGTCTCTTCCGAGCGTATATTCCAAGCGATGGCTATCGCCCGTTACGCCAAGGAAATAGGAGCTGACGCGATCGCTCATGGCTCAACTGGAGCGGGGAATGACCAGGTCCGGTTTGACATGACATTCCTTGTTCTGGCTCCAGGAATCGAGATCATCACCCTGACCCGCGACATGGCGCTCACCCGCCAGTTTGAGGTGGATTACCTCAATGAGCATGGCTTCAAGGCGGACTTCAAGAAACTGAAATATTCCTACAACGTGGGACTCTGGGGAACTTCCATTTGTGGAGGAGAGATTCTTGACTCAAAGCAGGGGTTGCCGGAAAGCGCTTATTTGAAGCAGGTTACCAAAGAAGGTTCCGAAGTCATTGAGATTGGTTTCGAGGAGGGAGAGATTGTCTCCGTCAATGGGGAAGTGTTCACCGACAAGGTCGCCGCCATCCAGAAAGTCGAGTCTATCGCCGCTCCTTACGGCATTGGCCGTGACATGCATGTGGGAGACACCATCATCGGTATCAAGGGCCGGGTCGGTTTTGAAGCCGCCGCTCCGATGCTGATCATGGCCGCCCACAAGTTCCTGGAGAAGTTCACTTTAAGCAAATGGCAGCAATACTGGAAAGACCAGGTAGCCAATTGGTATGGGATGTTTCTCCATGAGAGCCAGTACCTTGAGCCTGTGATGAGGGACATCGAGGCGATGCTCGAGAGCAGCCAGAGAAACGTGACTGGCAAAGTCACCATGGAACTCCGTCCTTGGTCGTTCTCGACTGTCGGCGTCGACTCTCCTTGCGACCTCGTGAAGACCAAGTTCGGTGAATATGGCGAGATGCAGAAGGGTTGGACCAGCGAGGACGCCAAGGGATTCATCAAGGTGAGTTCCACTCCTCTCCGTGTTTATTACACTGCCCATAAGGACGAGAGCGAGAAACTTGAGAAGGAGTTGTGATGGCTGATAAAAAGATAAAGGTAGGGATCGTCGGAGCCGCCGGTTACACTGCCGGTGAGCTTCTGAGGATCCTCGTGAACCATCCTTGTGTGGAGATAGTCTTCGCACAAAGCGGCAGCCATGCGGGTGAGCCGGTCTGGTCCGCCCATGCGGACCTGCTGGGTGAGACTAAATTGAGGTTCACTTCCCAATGTAATTTTGACTGTGACGTGCTGTTCCTTTGCTCGGGGCACGGAAAGGCGAAGCCGTTTGTCGAGGGACTGCCGGATAGTTACAAAGGCGCCATCATCGACCTTGGCAACGATTTCCGTCTTGCGGCGGATGCCGGCGACTTCGTCTATGGACTTCCGGAAGCATTTAAGGATAAGATAGTTAAGACTAATCATATAGCTAATCCTGGTTGCTTCGCCACTGCCATTCAGCTTGCTATTCTCCCGATGGCAAAGGCGGACTTGCTGCCGGAGATCCACGTGACCGGCATAACCGGATCGACCGGAGCCGGACAAGCTCCATCGGAGACTACCCATTTCAGCTGGAGGACGGATAATTTGTCTGTTTACAAGGCGTTTACCCACCAACACCTCGGGGAGGTCAACGAGACTTTCAAAACTTTGGCTCCTCATTATTTGGGAGACATCAACTTCGTCCCGGTGAGAGGAGATTTCGCGAGGGGAATCTTGGCCTCGGTCTATTTCGACTGTGATTTGTCCGAGGAGGCCGCCGTCGCTGTTTACAAGGATTATTACAAAAACGAGCCTTTTGTCCATGTGATAGATTCCAATCCGGACCTCAAGATGGTTGTGAATACAAACAAATGTGTCTTGAATGTGCGGAAACATGGCAGGAAACTCCACATTATAAGTGTGATAGATAATCTGGTGAAAGGTGCCTCCGGTCAGGCTGTCCAAAACATGAATCTTGTTTTCGGACTTCCTGAGGACACAGGCCTCCACCTTAAAGGAACAAGATTCTAGATGAAACTTTTTGACGTATACAGTTTATTCGATGTGACACCGGTCCGGGCGAAAGGAACCCGGGTATGGGATGACCAAGGTACTGAGTATCTCGACCTTTATGGTGGCCATGCCGTTATATCTGTCGGGCATTGTCATCCGAAATATGTGTCCGCCGTGATTGACCAGCTTGGTAAGATTGGTTTCTATTCCAACAGTGTCCGTAACCCCCTTCAGGAAGAACTGGCTGAGAAGATAGGGGAGTTGTCCGGCCTTCAGGAGTATTCCTTATTCCTTTGCAACTCAGGTGCTGAGGCGAATGAGAACGCTTTGAAATTGGCCTCTTTCCACACTGGCAAAGACAAGGTGATCGCTTTTAAAGGCGCCTTCCATGGAAGGACTTCCGGAGCTGTCGCTGTCACTGATAATCCAAAAATCCGCTCGCCTTTCAATTCCTGCCATAATGTGGTATTCGTGCCGATGAACGACATAGAAGCCGTCAAGACGGAACTTGCGAAAGGTGATGTGGCGGGAGTCATTATCGAGGGTATCCAGGGCGTTGGAGGTATTATTATCCCGGATGACGATTTTATGAGGGATCTACGTCAAGCGACAAAAGCCGCGGGCGTTGTCCTTATACTGGATGAGGTCCAGAGCGGATATGGCCGCTCCGGTAAGTTTTTCGCCCACCAATGGGCCGGGATAAAGCCGGATGTGATCACTATGGCGAAGGGCATGGCCGGCGGGTTCCCGATTGGCGGCGTATTGATCTCGCCGGAGTTCGAGCCTGTCAAGGGAATGCTTGGCACCACGTTCGGCGGCAACCACTTGGCTATGGCAGCCGCTATCGCTGTCGCCGACATCATCAAGGAGGAGAATCTTGTCCAGAACGCCCTTGAAGTTGGCGAATACCTCAAATCCGGTCTGCTACTGTTGGCGTCAGGTCTGGCAAGTCCAGACCGTAGCCACCCTCGGCTCGTAAGAGGGAGGGGCCCATCGCTTGCGATGGGAGGGGCCGAGCGAAGCGAGGAGTCTGGACCGCCAGAGCCTGACGCCAACAGAATAAAAGAGGTGCGTGGCCGGGGCTTGATGATTGGGGTCGAGTTCGATGGACCGATTGCGGAAATCAGGCGGAAGTTGTTGTTTGACAAGCACATATTCACTGGAGTCTCCGGCAAGAACATGATACGCCTTCTCGCTCCGCTCGTGTTGTCAAAAGACGACGTCGACATATTCATAAAAGCATTGGAGGAAGTGTTATGAAATCTTTTTTCCACGTCAACGATATAGGCGACCTCTCCAAAGCCCTTGAGGAAGCCAAGCAAGTCAAAGCCACACCTTTGGCTTGGAAAAACCTTGGACAAGACAAGACCATAATCCTGATATTCTTCAATAGCAGCTTAAGGACTCGCCTCAGCAGCCAGAAAGCCGCGCTCAATCTGGGCATGAACCCTATTGTCCTGAATGTCGGCGCGGACAGCTGGAAACTCGAGACCCAGCTTGGAGTGGTGATGGATGGCGACAAGAGTGAGCACCTGCGGGAAGCCATCCCCGTAATCGGGAGCTATTGCGACATCATCGGCGTACGATCTTTCGCCGGCCTCCAAGATAGAGGTTTTGACTATGCGGAAACGATTCTGAACCAGTTTATTGAATATTCCGGGAAACCTGTTATTTCCCTTGAGTCCGCAACTGTCCATCCGTGCCAGGCCTTCGCTGACCTGATCACGATCGAGGAATATAAGACCAAGAAGCGTCCTAAGGTGGTGATGACCTGGGCACCACATCCCAGAGCCCTTCCGCAGGCTGTCCCGAATTCGTTCGCTGAATGGATGAACGCGGCCGATGTGGACTTTGTGGTAACCCATCCGGAAGGATATGAGCTGGATCCTCGTTTTGTCGGAGACGCCAAAGTCGAGTACGATCAGATGAAAGCCCTTGAGGGAGCGGATTTCGTCTACGCGAAGAACTGGAGCTGCCCTGGAGTCACCAATCCCGATGATTATGGCAATATTCTTAGCAAGGACATGGATTGGGTGGTGGACGCTCGCCATATGGCCGTGACGAATGACGCGTATTTCATGCACTGCCTGCCTGTCAGGCGCAATATGATTGTCTCCGATGAGGTGATAGATTCGCCTCGGAGCATTGTTATTCCCGAGGCCGCCAATAGGGTGGTCTCAGCCCAAGTCGTGATGAAAAGGATGCTGGAGGACATGCTATGATAAAGGAGCAATTGAATATAATCAAGGTCGGCGGGGCAGTAGTGGAGGACGAGAATTCCCTGGCCGGACTTCTCATGTCGTTCTCCAGCTTGAGAGGGAAAAAGATCCTTGTCCATGGTGGCGGAAAAATCGCCACGGAGATGGCTGATAAGCTAGGGGTGGAGACCCAGATGATAGACGGGCGCAGGATCACGAGCGCTGAGATGCTTAAGGTGGTCACCATGGTTTATGGCGGACTTGTCAACAAGAACCTGGTCGCCAGGCTTCAGGCGCTAGGAGTCAACGCCCTTGGCTTGACAGGCGCTGACATGAATGTCATAATGAGTGTCAAACGGCCGGTGGAACTTGTCAATTTCGGGTTTGTGGGTGATGTGAAATACGTGAATGTCAAGGCTTTGACATCTCTTCTTGATGCGGGAGCCGTGCCGGTTCTCGCTCCGCTGACCCATGACAAGGAAGGGACTATGCTCAACACCAATGCTGACACCATAGCCTCTTCTGTGGCTGTCGCTCTGGCTGAGAAATATTCGGTCACCCTGACTTTCTGTTCTTCTATTCCGGGAGTGCTTAAAAATGTAGAGGATCCTACAAGCCTTATAAAAACCATCGCCAAGGCTGATTTCGACCCGATGGTAGCGGACGGGACTATCTCGGCAGGAATGATTCCTAAGCTCCAAAACGCTTTTGAGGCTATTAATTCCGGTGTCGCCAAGGTGGTCATAACCTCTCCTACTAACCTGTCCGGAGGAACAACCATCCTCATGGACCCTGAAACTGATGATTAAGATGGACACTATTGGGCTTCTTTCCGGATTAATTCGCATTCCTTCTATCAGCAGGGAGGAAGGAGCCGCTTGTGATTATCTTCAAAAATGGTTGACCGACAATGGGTTCCAAGATGTCAGAAGGATCGGGAACAACCTATGGATGGAGTCTGAGCCCCCTTGTGACAAGCCCACGTTGCTTCTTAATTCTCACTTAGACACTGTCAAGCCCAACCATGGCTATACCCGTGATCCGTTTTCTCCCGAAGTGGTCAATGGGAGGCTTTACGGTTTGGGTAGCAATGATGATGGTGGATCCCTTGTGGCGCTTCTGGAAGCATATTCAATCCTTTCCTCCAAACCTCAGCCATATCGGCTGGTGTATGCCGCCACGGCGGAGGAGGAGGTCTGCGGAAAGGGAGGCTTCGATCTTTTCCTTTCCGAAGCCGGTAAGATTGACTTTGGAGTGATAGGGGAGCCCACAGGGATGGATATGGCTGTCGCGGAGAAGGGACTCATGGTGCTGGACTGTGTGGCAAGGGGAAAGAGCGGCCATGCGGCCAGGAATGAAGGAGTGAACGCTATTTATGAGGCTCTTAAGGACATAGAATGGTTCCGGACTTATCAGTTTCCTAAGGTCTCTGATTATCTGGGGCCGGTCAAGATGAGTGTGACTATGATCGCCGCCGGGACTCAGCACAATGTAGTTCCGGACGAGTGCAGGTTTGTCGTGGATGTGCGCCCTAACGGGATGTATTCCAACCCTGAATTGCTCTCTTTGATCAAAGAGGCAGTCTCTTGTGAGGTGAAGGAACGCTCGACCAGGATCGGAAGCTCGCATCTTCCTATGAGCCATCCGATTGTCCAGCGCGGTCTCTCTCTCGGCCTGCAGCCTTTCGGGTCACCTACCACAAGCAACCAGGCACTTTGCTCTTTCCCGACCCTGAAAATAGGTCCCGGGGATTCTTCCCGTTCCCATGGACCTGATGAGTATATAACCTTGGATGAGATCTCCCGCGGAGTGGCGACTTATGTGGCTCTTCTCGATGAAATGAATATTTGATATGGCGAATAAATTATGGGATAAAGGCTACGACGAGGATGCCCGTATTGACGCGTTCACTGTCGGCCATGACCGTGAGCTGGATCTTGAACTGGCTCCATTTGACATTCTGGGCACAATGGCACACATCACGATGCTAGAGAGTGTCGGACTGCTCTCAAAGGCGGATTTGGATCGTTTGCTTCTAGAGCTAAGGTCTTTATATTCATTAGCTTCTGAAGGTAAATTCGAGATTGAGCCGGATGTTGAGGATGTCCATTCCCAAGTTGAGCTACTGCTGACCAGGGCTCTCGGGGACATTGGTAAGAAAGTCCATACCGGTCGTTCCCGCAATGACCAGGTGCTGGTGGATTTGAAACTTTTCACCCGGGCGAGAATCGAGAAAACTGTCCTTAAGGTGGAAAGCCTGTTCAAGACCCTCCAAGAGGCCAGCGAGAAATATAAGGATGTGTTGATTCCAGGGTATACCCATCTTCAGGTGGCCATGCCTTCCTCCTTTGGCCTTTGGTTCGGGGCTTATGCCGAAAGCCTTACCGGAGACATGACCATGTTGAAGGCCGCGTGGGACATAGTCAACCGCAACCCGCTTGGATCAGCCGCGGGTTATGGTTCCTCGGCTCCTTTGGACAGGACTATGACCACCAAGCTGCTGGGATTCGATGATCTGGATTACAACTCGATTTATGCCCAGATGACGAGGGGAAAGATGGAACGGGCGGTCGCTTTCGCGTATTCTTCTGTCGCGGAGACAGTTGGCCGGCTCGCGTTTGACGGTTGCTTGTACTCCAGCCAGAATTTCGGTTTCATCAAACTTCCCGACGCGCTTACCACAGGCTCAAGTATTATGCCTCATAAGAAGAACCCGGATGTGTTCGAACTTGTCCGCGCTCATTGCAACAAGATCCAGGGCGCTCCGGTGACTATCAGGATGATTACGGGAAATCTTCCTTCTGGCTATTTCAGGGATATGCAGATTCTGAAGGAAGTATTTTTCCCGATATTCGACGAGATGGATGATTGCCTTGACATAGTGGAATACGCGATACAGGGTATGGAGGTCCGGAAGGATGTGATGTCTGATCCGAAATACTCCTTGGCGTTCACGGTAGAAAAGGTCAATGATCTTGTGTCTGAGGGAGTTCCGTTCCGTGACGCCTACCGTAAGGTGGCTGCGTCAGTGGCTGATGGCTCGTTTGAATATTCAGGGAAACTGTCCCATACTCACGAAGGTTCTATAGGTAACCTTTGCAATGATAAGATTGCCGCCCGGATGGAAAAACTCATTTCAGGTTTCGGGTTTGACAAAGTTGATACCGCCATCAAAGCGTTATTGTCATTCTGACCGGCCTGCCTTGTCATTCTGAACGAAGTGAAGAATCTTTTTTTTTCATAATCCTGCGAAAATCAGTAAATTCGCAGGATTTTTTTTGAGATATATGCAGGAAATCAGGAATATAGCGCTTATCGCGCATGTCGACCACGGCAAGACTACCCTTGTGGACAGGATGATTTACCAGGCCAATCTGGTACGTCAGCCCGAGAACCTGGGCCAGTTGATCCTCGACAATAACGACATCGAGAGGGAAAGAGGTATAACCATCCTCGCCAAGAATGTCTCCGTGACTTATAAGGGGGTGAAAATCAACATCATAGACACACCTGGCCATAGCGATTTCGGAGGTGAGGTCGAAAGGGTCTTGAATATGGCTGACGGTGTCCTCCTTCTGGTGGACGCTTTCGAGGGATGTATGCCCCAGACCCGTTTCGTGCTTCATAAGGCGCTTCAGCTCGGGAAGAAACCTATCGTGGTCATCAACAAGGTTGACAAGCCTAATTGCCGTCCGGACGAGGTGCAGGAAGAGGTCTTTGACCTTATGTGCGCCCTTGACGCCAATGATGAGCAGTTGGATTTCAAAACCATATTCGGAAGCGCCAAGCAAGGCTGGATGTCGGAGGATTGGAAGAATCCCACCTCTGACATCACTCCGTTGCTTGATGCTATCCTTGATGTGATACCGGCTCCTGAAATGGTCGAGGGAACCGTCCAGATGCAGGTCACTTCGTTGGAGTATTCTCCGTATGTCGGCAGGATCGCTGTCGGAAAGGTCACAAGGGGAGTGATCCACACTGGTGAGCAGGTGAGCCTCTGCAAAAGGTATGACATCGTCGAGAAGCACAAAGTTAAACAGTTGATGGTTTTCGACGGCCTGGGTAAGACAAATGTTGAGGAGGTCCGCTGCGGAGACATCTGCGCCGTGGTCGGTATAGACGGATTCGAGATCGGCGACACCATCGCTGACTTCAACGCTCCTGAAGCGTTACCCCCTATCTCTATCGATGAGCCTACTATGAGCATGCTCTTCACCATCAACAATTCCCCGTTCTTCGGAAAAGATGGGAAATATGTGACTTCCAGGCATATAAAGGATCGTCTTGACAAAGAGTTGGAGAAGAATCTGGCCCTGAAGGTCAAGCCGGGCCTTAACGCTGACTCTTTCATAGTTTATGGGCGAGGAGTATTGCATCTCTCGGTTTTGATTGAGGAGATGCGCAGGGAAGGATTTGAGCTTCAAGTTGGCCAGCCAAAGGTACTTGACAAGACCATAAATGGTCAGCGCTGCGAACCTATTGAGGATCTGTCAATTGAGGTCCCTGAGAATTTCGTGGGTACTGCGATCGAGTTGGCGACCCGCCGCAAGGGAGCTTTGATTCACATGGAGCCGAGAGGTGATCGTACCCTTCTTCAGTTCGACATCCCAACCAGGGGTCTTATGGGACTTAGGAGCAATCTTTTGACCGCCACTCAAGGCGAGGCGATAATGGCGCACAGGTACAAGGAATACCAGCCATTCAAGGGCGAGATTGATAATCGTACCAATGGCTCCTTGGTTTCCCTTGAGACAGGTGACGCTATCGCGTACTCGATGAACAAACTCCTTGACAGGGGCAAGTTCTTCGTGGAACCAGGTGAGGAAATTTATTGTGGAGAGGTTGTCGGTGAGCACACACGTGAACGCGATCTTAATATCAATATCTGCAAGACAAAGAAACTCACCAATGTTCGCGCCGCTGGTTCGGACGAGAAAATCCTTTTGCCCCCGGCGATCAAAATGTCATTGGAGGAGATGCTGGAATACATCCGTGAGGATGAGCTGGTGGAGGTCACACCTCACCACATGAGAATCCGCAAGTTATTGCTCGACCCTATGGATCGCAAGCGTGCCGGCAATGCTGGTGATGATGAGTAAAAACTATTCCATAAAAGTTTTTATTAAGGAAAATTTTTTATACCTTTGCATCCCTTAATCTGTTTGGCGAAGCGATGAAAGAAGATTTTATAGTTCCTCTGAACGGGTTGGCGCAAGGGCGGACAGAGTTCCGCAGGAGCGTTGGGAAGGAGTTCTTTGAGCTTTTTGGGAATTCAGAGATCCTGGCCGCAAGCCTTGATGCTGATGTCGTGATCGAGAAGTCCGGCCGTTTTATCGGGGTGGATTGCGCGATTGAAGGCGAAGTCACGGTAACATGTGACAGGTGCCTGGCCGATCTGGTATTGCCGGTTTCCACAGGGTTTTCGTTGAGCGTTAAGTTCGGTGATCCTGACTTGGCCGGTGAGGAGGAAGGGGATAGGGAGATCATTGTCCTGCCTTATTCCGACACCGATCTGGACCTTAGCCAGACTGTGTACGACTACATCTGCCTGTCGTTGCCTGTGCAGAGGGTTCATGAGGATGGAGGATGCGATCCGGAGACAGTTAGGTTCCTGAGTTCCGAAGATGAAGAAGAACAAGTTCAGAAGGATTCTTCCAGCCCGTTCGCGGGTCTGAAAGACCTTCTTGGCGAGAAATGATAAAATTTAAAAGATATTAATTATGGCACATCCGAAACACAAAGTCTCCAAGGCGAGAAGAGACAAGAGAAGGACCCACGATTTCGCTAAGGTTCCGACTCTGGCTACCTGCCCTAACTGCGGCGCGACTGTGATGTATCATCATGTCTGCCCTGAGTGCGGTTATTACAGAGGTCGTCAGATCATCGAGAAGAGCGTTGAGTAGTTCTTCAAGAGATTAGCTGGTCCCTTAGTTCAACGGATAGAACGGAGGTTTCCTAAACCTTAAATAGTGGTTCGATTCCACTAGGGACTACAAGTAAAGCCAGGCATAAAGCCTGGCTTTACTTGTAGTCCTGAAGGGCCTATTATTCACTGAGGGAAGTTTCCCTCAGACTCCCTCTGGTCGCTTCGCTCCGACCTTGCCTGAAGAGGGCTGGGAGCTATGGATTCAGAGGATAGATTGTGGCTTGGACTTTGGCTCCGGTGGCGGTGATAGTGTTGAACGGGGTGCTGGGGAATACAAGGTTAGTCATGCAGAAATCGTCCCCAAAGACCTCGATGCTGGAATTGTCCACCAGGAGACGGAGTGAGACCCGCTTCCCGGGAAGAGTCGGAGCGATGGTCTCGGCAGGAAAATCATTGCTGAACGCGACATCTCCGGATGCCTTCCTATCCATTGAGAAGGTCTTCGCTGAGGGATCGTAACTCATCAACACTTTCTCACCCTGGCCGTTAGATAGAGTAAATCCAACAACGCCCTTTTTCGGAGGAACAAACGCTAAAACAATCTCATAGGTGCCTTTGGACTCAGGGAATAACTTGACTGGTTTACTGCTCAGCCGAGCGACTCTGGCTTTCCCTCTCAGTGCTTCAACTTCTGGAGAAGGCGAACTGACGAGGACCGGACCATCAGGCCTAGAGAGAAGCTTTAGGTCTCTAGGAACAGAATTGGCGCTGCGGAAACCCTTGGTAGGAACGACGTTGGCATACTGCCAGTTGCTCATCCAGGCTATCGCCACTCTTCTATCGTCGGGTGCCCCGCTCCATGTGACAGTAGCATAATGATCCTTACCGTAATCCATCCATCGAGTGGTTTCGGGAGCATCGGCGCAAATAAACTGTTTTCCGTCATATTCCCCGATGAAGTACTGGGTGGCGCTGCCCCCGAAAGGACCGCCTGGGTTGATATTCACGATCAGGACCCATTTACCGTCAAGTTCAAAGAAATCAGGGCATTCCCAGACTCCACCATGGCAGCCAAAACCTTTGCCGAAGGAACTCTCATATTTCCAGTCCCGCAGGTTGTCAGAGGCCCAGAACTGGACTTCCTGACCGGCCGCCAGGACTACCTTCCATTGATTTGAACCTTTGTCCCAGAATACTTTAGGATCTCTGAAATCACGGATGTCCGCGACTATTACCGGATTCTTCCCATAGATGTTGAAGGTTTTGCCGCCGTCTGTGCTCCAAGCTAGGCTCTGGGTCTGTGTGGTGCCTGCGGAAGTGTACATGGCAACGATGGCGCCTTTCCCGAAACCGGCCGTATTATTCTCGTCCACCACGGCGCTTCCACTAAAAACTGATCCTAGCTCGTTGGGAAGGATGGCGTTCTCCCATTGCTCCCAGTGGGTGAGGTCACGTGAGACGGCATGCCCCCAAGTCATATTCCCCCAGATATTACCGTAAGGGTTGTACTGGAAGAAAAGATGCCAAAGACCGTCTTTGTAGACCATTCCGTTCGGGTCATTCATCCAACCGAAAGATGGGGCGAAGTGGTATGAAGGACGGAAGGGCTCAGGAGCCGGAAGCCCGAAAGCCTTGGAATATTTCATCTCTTTCCAGCAAATATCTCCTCTTCTGTCCCTCCGGGCGCTTGTGATGTCCAAGAGAACACTCTTGGCCTTCCACTGGCCAAGATCCAAGGGAACAAAGTAATCTACCTTGTCAGCGGCCAGGCGCACATTGATCGTTTGCCATAAATCGGTGTCGGCCAACACTTTGATTGATGCCTCGGGTGCGCTCTCCTGAACCGGGAGAAGAATGACCCCGCTCCCGCCTTCAGTCCGCACCAAAGTCCTGCGTTCGGAAAGATGTTGAACTTCAACTGTTTGTGCGAAGGCAATGAATGACAGCCCGATAAAAAACAAGATAGCCAGGAATCGTCTCATAAGGAATAGCTTTATACGCGAATATAACTGAATAATTAATATATTTGCTTTACCCCTGTTTATGAAGATTGTTGTAGCACCAGATTCTTTCAAAGAATGTTTGAGCGCCGGGGAGGTGGCTTCAGCCATCACCTCCGGGATCACTTCGGTTTATCCTGAAGTCAAGGTGTCATGTGTCCCTCTTTCGGACGGGGGAGAAGGGATGGCTGACATCATGACGGAAAGATTACATGGCGAAGTGGTGACTGTTCCGGTTTCTGGCCCAATGGGTGGGATTATCCATGCCTGGTTCGGAAAGTCAGGCAAGACGGCAATCCTTGATGTGGCTTCGGCCTGTGGCCTTCAATTGGTCCCGTCAGAAAAGAGAAACCCCCTTCTGGCCACTAGCGAGGGTGTTGGAGAATTGATCCGGGCAGCTGTCCTTGCCGGATGTGACGAACTGATAATCGGGTTGGGCGGGTCGGCTACCTGTGATGGGGGCGAAGGAATGATGGCAGTCCCGGGATTACGAGACCTTGTGGCTGGAGTAAGGATACATGCACTTTGTGATGTTGACAATCCTTTCTTGGGAGCAAATGGGGCGGCAAGAGTATTCGCTCCTCAGAAAGGCGCTGATCCACAGATGGTTGAGGAGTTGGAAAAGCTGATGGAAGGGCGAGCTGCCAGAATCCTGTCTGAGACGGGCATTGATGTCTCCCGGATGCCTAGGACAGGTGCCGCAGGCGGTCTAGGTGGTGCCCTTCACGCTTTATTAGGGGCGGATTTGGTGTCAGGGATAGAAGAGGTCCTGAGTATAGTAGGATTTGACAAGGAAATACTTGACGCTGAATATATTATCAGCGGAGAAGGGGTGTCTGATCTCCAGACTCTATCAGGCAAAGTCCCGATGGGAGTACTGAAAAGAAGTAGGGGAGTACCAGTATATCTTCTTTCCGGCCGGATTCGGGAGAAGGAAAGCATTCTGGCGGCAGGTTTCTCTGGTTTGTTCCAAGTGACTCCTGAAGATATGCCGACTACCGAAGCCATCAAACCCGATATCGCCAGGGAGAATCTCCGCCTTGCGGCGGGAAGATTCTGTAGAGAGGTTCTCGGCTAATAATCAATTCTTTTGTTATATTTGTCATTGGACATAATTGAACCAATCATGAAGAAACTTATCATTGCGGCAGCGCTTTTGTTCGGAGCCTTAGCCGCGACAGCTCAAGAATTGACAATACCACAGATTTCAGAAGAATGGCCGAAGGCCGCTATCCAGGTCCCTCAGGTCAAGGGGAAGATCGGGATCGCCGAGCTCGCCTACGCGGTTGCCAAGGCTTTCCCGGGGAATGACTTGACAGATGAGCTGAAGGCCCAGTTGTACAATCCCGGACGGGATAACGAAGATGTCGATGAGTTCATCCTCGACCGCCAGAACGGCTACTGTAGCCTCAATTTTGTCAGTGATGGGACAGTGAATATGGAGATGTGCTATTGGAGCCGGAAAGATGGCCGGAAACTGGTGGCTGTCAAGCTGTTCAATGTCTATGAGGACAAAGTGCCGCTGATGATGCTATATAATTACAACCCTGAGACCGGCTATCTGGAGCCAGAATTGGATGTTGACGTCTTCGCTCCTTACACTGTCCTTTCCTTCTCTCTTCCCAGGGAAGGAAAAGACATTGATGTCTTTTTGAAGGAGTTCCCAGATATTGTCTTGCTTCGCTATGACGGGGACGGCGGCTTCGAGTATGATATCCCCCCTATGCCCATTGTCGGCTGTTTCTTGGTTGACACAACTCCCACGAATATCCGCAGGGCCCCTAAAGGGGAGGTCATCATGAAATTGGATCCGGATGAGTGCTACATGATGACTGTCTGCGATCCGATTGACGGCTGGTGGAGAATCCTCGGTGAGACGGTGATAGGCATGGATGATGAGATCATTCTCACCGAAGATGACACACAGGCCTGGATTCATTATTCAGTGATAGGTGCGGGGCTTCGCAACTATGGAGGCGAGAAGGTGGCATTGTATGAGTCTCCTTCCGAGGATTCCAAAGTTGTCGGTACGATAGATCAGCAGGAAGCTGTCGTTAATCCTCTAGATGTGAATTCTGACGGCTCCTGGGTCAAGGTCAAATGGGGCAAGCTTTCCGGCTGGTTGGATTCAGATTGGTTGTGCGGAAACTCGCTGACCACCTGCCCGTAATCCATTTTATCTTACGTCAAAATCAACCAGGATAGGCAGATGATCCGATGGTCTCCAGAAGTTCGAGAGTTTTTGGGGATCCCTTATCGGGGTGGTGTATTCGTCCCAAATGACATCCGCTGAGGTTATCATCTCAAACAAGGGTTTGGTGCAATAGACGAAATCGATTCGGGAAGACTTGCTCCCTACAGTGGGCTTGAACTCGTCCGGGTATTTCTCCTTGATAACATCGATGTAGGGAGTGTTTCCGAGAATATAGTCATGGACCAGTAGCCTCGTGTCGTCATCAGGATACCCATAGGTGGCATTGTCGAGCCTGGAGCGGGAGTTGAAGTCTCCCATCATCATCCAGAGTTGGTCTTTCGCCTCCGGGACAGTGCCGATAGTATGCTCGCAAATATATTCCATCTCCATTGCCCTGTACTTGTCACCGCCATGGTCGGCTATCGAGGCTTCCCGATCTTCCACTCCAGGCGCGTATGCTTGGGGCCAGGTGTGAAGAGTGACTATATTGAATGTTTTTCCATTAATATCTATGGTGGCCCATCCGGCTCCGTGGGCCACTATCCTGTCAGGCTCTTCTCCAGTGATCTTATCAATATAAGTAATTGGATATTTAGAGGTTATGACTTGAGGATAATTGTCCCTGTACCCACCGATGCCCCAGTACTTATGTCCGTAGCGGGCGGCAAGTTCTCCCCAGTTATCCACTAGGTAGCGATCTTCCTTCGGCATTGCCTGGTCGGAGTCTGTGAGCCATATCGATTGGGCTTCGCACCATACGCAGATATCAGGATCCTGGGCTTTCACGAAGTCAACGAAACGGTCATAATTGTCGTTCTGTCCATCCCACATCCCGTTCTGGATGTTCCAGTAAAGAAGCCTCATAGGGACAGGCTTTTTGCCGCAGGAGCATAGGATAACGCAGAGGGCGGAGCAAATCAGAATTGTAGTCAGTCTAGTGTTTTTCATGAGTCGGAAATATATGATGGTAATTATATGTGATTTAAGAGGGAATTATTTCCTCGGGTACCGGACTGTGAAACAGGCTCCCTTGAGGGAGAATGACTTGGAGTAGAATATCTCTCCCTCGCACTTCTCGACTATGTTACGGCATATGGACAAACCCAGTCCGGTGCCGTTGCTCTTTGTGGTGAAGTTTGGAGTGAACAGTTTCGAGCGGTTCTCGTCACTTACTCCAGGCCCGTTGTCCTCGAACACTATATCGTAGAAACCTTCCTTGTTTGAGAGTCTCAATGACACAAGTATCTGACCCATAAATGGCTCTCCACCATTGTTCCGTATCTCGTCTTGCGCGTTCTCGATAGCCTGGACGGAGTTGCCGATGAGATTGACGAACACTCGGATAAGCTGAGGTTTCGGTCCTATTATCTCAGCTCCCTGGAGCCCCATGTATGAGAAGTTGATATTGTCTCTGCTGTCGAACAAGTCAATCTGTTCCTTAAGCATCTTGTCGAGGTCAATCTCAACCGGCTCCTCAGTGTACAACTTCGCGAAAGTGGAGAACTCGTTGGCGGTGTCGGCCAACAAGTCAATCTGGCTGAGAACCTCCTTGGAGATCTCGTCAAACCTGTCAGCCCATGCGGGATCACCTTTGCTCTTCATCCTTATCAGCCTCTGTATCTGGAGCTTGATAGGAGTCAGAGGATTCTTGATCTCGTGGGCTACCTGGCGGGCCATAGTCGCCCATGCCTTGTCTCTTTCCGCTTGTGTCAACTGTTTCGTCGAATTATATAGGTCATGGACCATGAGGTTATATGCGCGGACCAGCGTAGAGACCTCGTCATCTCTCTCGTAGACAATATATTCCAGGTTGTTGATGTCAACCTCGTTCATCTTCCGGCCGACTTCCGTAATAGGCTTGAACATCTTCTCAACAGCCCTTTCCATAAGCAGCCTGGCAAGGAGCAGTAGGATAAGGAAGACGATAACTACTGTGATCGAGTGAAGGACAGCCTCCGACTTGAAGTCGAAACTCTCATCCGTATAAGGCGCCGCCATTATGGCGATCATCTTTCCCTGGCTGTTGAATACTGGAGCGTAGAGGAAGTAGGTCTCTTCAGGGCCGATATATTCCTTCCCGATATAATACCGACGATTATTGTATATTATATTCTCGAAAGCATCCTGGTTTATCCTGGCGCCAAGTAACAATCGATCAAATACTTCCGGTGTGGTCGAACGGAATTCCTTGCCGCTGGTCGTGTAAAGAGTGATGTCGCATTTCATAGTGTTGCTGACATCCTCGAGGGCCGCCGCGGCTTCCTGGGTGTTCCATTCCGTATAGTCTTGGGCGAACCGGCATCTGGCCTCGAGCAGGGTCTGGATGGAGTTCGTCTTCTCCGCCATCGAATACTTGAGATTGGCGTTGTTTCTCCTGTAGACGAAAAGAACACTGACTGTAGCCAAGGCGATAAGGGTCATCACCAGCGCCACCATCATCGACGCGTTGAACCTGGACTTGAAGTAGTTCTTTTCCCTGACTTTCTGACGGTTCCTGAAAACCCAAGGTATGCTCAAGCAGAAAAACAGGATCAAGGTCAGGAACAGGAAGGCCACGAAATAATAGAAATCCTCTATCTTCTCCCTTGACAGGAGTATGATATCTTCGTCAGAGACGTTGTTTATGAAATGGATATATCCTCCCGCACGGAGAAATCCTCCGACAGATCCAAGCAATTCCGCCTTCCTTTCATTGTCGAGCCTGGTGGAGTAGGCGTAATTGCCTTTATAGGACACCAGGTTATCCGAGGAGTATTTCGCATAGGAATATCTGGCTGGAAGAATAACATCACCTGGGGCGGAATATCCGAGTATCCTGGCGTAACCCCTGTCCTCCCGGTTCGACTTGGGCGAGACGGTGAGGAGCATCATGGTTACTCCACTGGATTGGTTATAATATGCGAAATCGCCTGTGTAGAAGCTGTTTCCACCAGTGTCTCTCCAGAACCGGAACCGGGTTCCGTCAGCAATTGGGATTCCTCCTGACACCATCCTGGTGAAATAGGCTATAGCGTTCGGGTTCTGCTCGTTCTCGGGGAATAGCTCGACTATCAAGTCATTGTCCTGAGAGAGCCCTACCATATAACTTTCCAATATCCTGTTGGCAATAATACTGTTGCTGTTGGGAATCGAGGCAAGAGAGGCGATCAGCTGGTCAGAGGATATTTTGTCTTCCATCAGTCGCAGCTGGAGTTCCAGGCTAATATTCCTGTCCATCGACAGCCTGTTGGCTAACACATTGATCCTATCTCTCTCCTTGTTGAATCCGAGGACTCCCGTCATGGTGACAAGGTAAGCTCCGAAGATAATGGACAAGATAATCCTGGATGTTCTGGATAAGGGGTCGATCTTTATCCCGGTGAGTTCCTTCAAGGGAGCCGCTATCATCACACCGATCAGGGGAACAGCGACCATCAAAGCGGCAAGAGTGAGGTATATGAGAAGACTGTAGACGCTTAGCTCATTAAGCTTGTAAAGCTCGAGCGCGATGCTGGAGTTGAGGATTATACTCTTGAGGATGAAATGAATATATAGAAGGACTCCCACCAATAATATGGTCAGGCAACAGAAGTGGAGAATCAACCATACCCTGGACCTGTTCCGGGAAAGGATTCTTTTCAGCAGCCGTTTCCTAAAGAAGAACAACAGGCATATTCCGAGAAATATTGCCAGAGAAACAATTAGAAGCGCTCCCAGCGAGTTGAAAACCTTTCCGTCCGCATAAGTTGTCGGTGAGAAAAGCTTAGAGAAGAGCGCCGGACTTGTGAACGGTCCCTGCCCTGTGATCGATTCGGACACAACCTTGAAGACAGGGGTGTCTCCAAGACTTACAAGGGAGCCTCCATTCTCGGAAAGAGGAACTATGGAGTAGCCATTGCCCGGGTCGAGTCTAGAGTTGACTCCGTTGGAAGCTTCCTCGGCCATGGTGTCCATGATCTCAAGTCCTGCTATCACTTTGACCGTTCCTCTTGAAGCGGATTTGACGAGATACCATTTCAACCCATAATTGACGAATGATGGCTCGTCACGAACCTCGGCTAGAGGGGATGAGATGTTTTCTCGAGGCCTTGATAGCCTCTGTATCACTAATTTCCCGGCAATGTCGTCGTTTCTGACCGGGAACTGGTTGCACCATGACTGGAGGGTGTCCTCGATGTAACGATAGATCACCATGTCTTCCGGAAGTCCTAGGCTCCCGATCCAGATATCTCCTTCAGCCAAAGCGCTTTCAATATAGCCGTCCAGTACGGCCATCCTCTTGCCGAGAGCTTTCTCCGTGCGTTGGGAGGCTTTGATGGTGTCTGCGGGTGAGGGGCGGAACGCTAGGAACGCGACCACCAAGACCACGGCAGCTGCCATGATCCATAAGAGATATCTCCAAATATTTGACTTAGATCCTCTCATTCGTGATGATACGGCTCTCCCTTTATTATCGTGAATGCCCGGTACAATTGCTCTGTGAACACGGCCCTGACCATCTGGTGGGTGAAAGTCATTTTTGACAAGGAGACCTTGCCGTCACATCTGGCATAGACAGCGTCTGAGAAACCGAAAGCGCCACCGGTCACGAATACAATATTTTTGCCACAGGACACCATCATGCGCTCAATTTCCTTCGCGAATTCAATGGACGTGTATTCCTTCCCCCTCTCATCGAGAAGAATAACAGAGTCCCGGGGGCCTATATTACCAAGTATTGACTCTCCCTCCTTCTCCTTCACTTGCTCCTTGGAAAGCGATGCGGCATTCTTCAGATCGGGAATCTCGATAACGCTGAAGGGAACATATCGCCTGAGTCTGGAAGCGTAGGTCTCCAGACCTTCCCGAACCCATCCGGAATCGGTTTTTCCAACAGTCAGCAAGCTAATCTTCATCAACTGCAAAAATAAGAAAGTGGCTCGGTATTTGCAACAAATAAGGATGTTATGAGGATACGAGTCAAGTTATTCCTCGCTTTCGCGGCGTTGATGCTGTGTCTGACCGCAAAGGCGGCTGGCGACAGCTATGATGTTTTTGTGCCCATTTCCAAATATCTGGCCAGCGGGGATGCCGAGAGTCTCTCGGCATGGTTCTCTGATAATCTGGAGATTTCGATAATGTCCTCGACTAACAACTCGAGCAAGAACCAGGCTAAGCAGATCCTCAAGACTTTTTTCTCGTCACACACGCCCCGTTCTTTCGAGATCAATCATACGGCCTCCAGATCCAACACGAAATATGCGTTGGGTTATCTCAACGCCGGAGGGGAGTTGTTTGAGGTCACTATATTCGTGAGCAAGAGCAAGGATCGTTATGTGATCCAGCAGCTCAAGATCGACCGGATCAGATGAGACCGTTGAAGTTCATTCTGGCGACGCTGTTTTTATTGCTGTCACTTCCTGGATCTTTCGCCCAGTCGACGAAAGTCCGTGGTCGTGTCATCGATGAGTCAACAGGTGAGGGGATCTCTTATGCCGGAGTGTTTTTCAAAGGTTCGACAGTTGGAACGACAACTGACACGGATGGTTGGTTCGCTTTGGAGACGAGGGAGGATTCCTTATCTGTCATATCGGTTAGCCGCGTGGGATATCTCCCGTCAGAGACGGTCATTGCTCCTAAACACTTCAATACGGTTTACTTCCGTCTTAAACCTTTCGAGGACGTCCTTGATCCGGCATATGTCAAAGCGGATGACAGATATCTGAAATCCCTTTTGGGGCGTATCAAAGAGGCGAAGAACCGTAATAATCCCGAACATCGCCCTCAATATGACTGCGAGATTTACAGCAGGAATGAGTTTGATTTGGTCAATCCCGGGATGGTGGAGAAGCTTCTTCCCCGGAGTTTCCATTTCGTCTACGATTATGTGGACACGTCTTTGATTTCCGGCCAGCCGTATCTTCCGGTGATGATCGCTGAATCCAAGTCACATTATTTTCATTCACGAAGTCCTGAGCTGAAAAAGGAAGTCATAGAGTCAAGCCGTATCTCTGGCATCCAAGAAGAGAAGACGGTCGCCCAGTTCACAGGAGGCCTTTATATAAAAGCCAATTTTTACGAGAACTACCTGAATATTTTCCAGGTGGAGATCCCTTCCCCGCTGGCCGACAACGGGTCTTTGTTTTATGACTATTATCTTGTGGACAGCCTTACTGTTGACGGACGTGAGACGTACAGGTTAAGGTTCAGTCCTTCCAAGTGGGCCTCATCGCCGGCTTTTGACGGAGAGATGCTGATTGACGCGAAGGATCTGGCGATCAGGTCTTTGCGGGCCAGCTTGAACAAGTCATCCGGAGTCAACTGGGTCAGGAAACTAGTGATTGATGTTGAGAATCAACAGCTTCCGGATTCGACATGGTTTTACAAGCAGGATCGTATTTATATTGATGCCGCTGTGACTCTGGTCGGATCCAAGGAGGTTGCTTTCATGGCCAATAGGCAGATAGATTATTTCAATCCTTCTTTCTCGGAGAGTCAGATTCTTGGGATTTTGGACACGAAGGCTCCGGTGTTGATGCATAACGATGTCTTGAATGATGATGAGGCTTACTGGGCCTCTATACGCCCGTATCCGCTGAGTGAAAAGGAACAGGGAATCTACGACATGGTGGATTCCGTCAAGAATGTGTCCTTGTACAAGTTCGCCGAGAAGACTGTTGACATGTTTTCCAACGGCTTTTTCAATTTCAAGTATGTGGGGTTGGGCCCCGATGACTCGATATACAGCTTCAATGATCTTGAGGGACCGAGATTCCAGATGGGCTTCAGGACGACAAAAGATCTCAGCCGGAAGTTCCGGCTGATGGGATATGCCGCTTACGGTCTCAAAGATGAGTTATGGAAAGGAGGTCTTTCGACAGAGTTTATTCTAGGCAATCTCCCGCAACGCAAACTGGTTGTTTCGTACAAGCATGACATGCTTCCTTTAGGTGCCGGTTCGTTCGGATTCGGCAACGGTGATGTTGTGACTTCTATTTTGGCCAAAAAGGGTGGTAGGAAGATGAGTTTGATCAATGACTTCTCTATCAACTACCAGCATGAGTGGACCCAAGGTTTCAATATGACCACAGGGTTGCAGATGCGTGAGATATTCCCGAGCAGTGTCGTCCCGATGGTGCGAAAGGACGGGACTCCATATAAGTCCGTCGCCTTTGACCAGGCCCTGCTGCATTTGCGTTTCTCTAAAGATGAGATTGTCACTAGGGGAGTATTTGACAAGCATTATGTGTTCTCCGCATATCCGGTGCTGACGATCAGCATGGCGGCGGCGATGGAAGGTGTGGGACGTAATGAATATACCTTTTTCCGTCCTGAGGCTGGATTGCAGTACACCCTTCTCACTGCTCCTTTGGGAGCATCAAATATTACCTTGAACGCCGGTACTATCGTTGGTAAGGTTCCTTATCCTTTGCTTAAGATTTACGAGGGTAATGAGAGTTACCGTATCAGGAGGAGAGCGTTTTCCTGCATGGACTATTATGAGTTCGCTTCCGACACATGGGCCACTCTGTTCTGGGAGCACGATTTCAGGGGCTTTTTCCTTGGAAAGATTCCGTTGATCAAGAAACTCAAACTCCGTGAGATCGTTCTGGTGAGGGCCGCTTACGGTACCTTAAGGGATGAGAACAATGGCATCCCCGGAGATCCTGCCTCTGGCGCCGATATGGTTTTCCCTATCGGCATGAACAAACTTGAAACGCCCTATGTCGAGGCTGGCGTGGGCCTTTCCAACATATTCAAAGTCTTGAGGGTTGACGCGGTGTGGAGATTGACCCACCGGGACAAGATTGTCGATGGGGTGAGTGTCCCTCATCCGAACCGGTTCGTGGTCAATTTGGGCTTTGTGTTCAACCTTTGATCCTTTAACTTGTTCCGATATGTCCAAGAAGACGATATTCCCGCTGATTCTGTTATCATCTGTCCTGTTGAGCGTTCCCTTCCTTGTGCCCGGGACTGGTTACATTTCGCTGGTGGCTTTCGTCCCGCTGCTTTTCGCTGAGAAGGTAGCCCAAGAGACCAAGATCAAAGGATTTTGCTGGTGGCATTACCTATGTTTCCTCCTTTGGAACGCCGCCACCACTTTCTGGGTCTGTAACGCTACTGTAGGTGGAGGAATATTCGCTTGTGTGGCTAACGCTTTCCAGATGTCGATTGTGTTCGGCTTGTTCAGGTGGAGCAAGAGACATCTCCAAGGTGTCTTGCCATACCTTTTCCTTGTTTTCGCATGGATCGCTTGGGAACGCTGGTACTTGACATGGGCTCAGATAAGTTGGCCTTGGCTGGTATTGGGCAACTCTTTCGCCAGGACAACCAATTGGATCCAATGGTATGAGTTTACCGGCACTATAGGCGGCTCTTTGTGGATATGGGCATGTAACTTGGCTATATTCGGAATCCTGATGTCGCATAGGAGCGGGAAATGGAAAGAGTTCAATGTCAAGGCGAAAGCCGCTGCTGTCGTCGGTGCTTTGTCGCTCTTCCTCGCACCTCCGGCTATCTCATTATTCTTGAGGCCTGATCCAGCTGATGGGGAATTGGATGTATTCATCGCCCAACCAAACATTGATGTCTATGGTAAGCATGGTGGACAGACACAGGAAGAGCAAAACAATACTTTAGTCGGTCTGCTGGAGAATGCCCCAAAGGACAGCACGGTGTTGTTGATCGCTCCCGAGACCTTTACGAGCGACATCATAATGAACGGGATTCCGTCCAGCCCGACAGTCCAGACTCTCCGGAAATATTTGTCCTCCAGACCATTGGCCGGACTTCTTTTCGGGGCCTCAACGTGGGAATATATCAACAGTCCATATCGTCCCTCCCAGACTGCCAGGCAATTGAACAACGGCAGCTGGGTAGAATCCCATAACACCGCACTGATGATGAGGAGTGAGGGGGACATCCAGACTTACCATAAGAACAAGTTGGTCGTCGGAGTGGAGATGACACCGTATCCGGCATTCTTCCGTCCGATTGATGACAAACTGGGTGGTGTGATGGGCCGTTGCATTGGTGATGGCAAGGCTGCCAATCTGGTGTTCAACGGTGTGAAAATCGGTTGCGCGATTTGTTATGAGTCCGTCTATGGTGAGTTCTGCGCGGATTATATCCGTGATGGGGCTAAGTTGCTGACAATCATAACCAACGACGCGTGGTGGGGCGACACCCCGGGCTACAGGCAGCATCTTTCTTATGCCTCTTTGAGAGCCATTGAGACCCGCCGTTGGATAGCCCGCTGCGGCAATACCGGCATTTCGGCGATTATCGACCCCACCGGTAAGATTGTCAAGGAAACCTCTTGGTGGGAGCCAGCCACTTTGAGCGGCAAGGTCGGTTTGTCAGATGAGGAGACTTTCTTTGTGAGTCACGGGGATTTCGTCGGCAGGATTTGCATCCTGATGTTCATCCTCATCCTTCTCGGCACTATAGTCCGCCGCTTGACAAATAAAAAAGGACAAGCTTAGTTGTCAAGCTTGTCCCCTTTCTCATCATACAATTCATTCTGCAGGACCGAGAAGTCGGTGACCTCCTCGAGGTTGATCCGGCATTTGTACTTCTGTTTCCATTTCCCCAGGAAAGACTTGTCTGACAACATGGTCTTACCCCGTTTCAGGTAAGCTCCCAGGATAGGACTGACCTTCAGTGTGATGGCCTTTTTCCCATGCTCGGCGTAATAGGCGATATTGCGCTCTATCTGCTCATCGATCACCACGCTCGAGGAAATCTTTCCGGTGCCGTGGCAAACCGGACACACCTCGGCGGTGTTGATCTCTGTGGCAGGGCGGATCCTCTGGCGGGTGATCTGCATCAGGCCGAACTTGGTGAGGGGGAGGACATTGTGTTTTGCCCTGTCCGCTTCCATAAGCCCCTGCATGTACCTGTGGAGCTCGTTGCGGTGCTCGCCGGACTCCATGTCAATGAAGTCCACGATTATAATTCCTCCCATATCCCTCAGGCGAAGTTGCCTGGCTATCTCCTCGGCAGCGATCTTGTTGACCTCGAAAGTGTTCTCCTCTTGGTCTGATGTCTTGGCGCGTATGCCGCTGTTGACATCAATCACATTCAGCGCCTCGGTGCTCTCTATCACGAGATAAGCTCCCTGCTTCATCGGCACCACCTTGCCGAATGAGCTCTTGATCTGTCGTGTGACCTCCAAATGGTCGAAGATGCTTTCCTTCCCGTCGTACAGCTTCACGATCTTCTCCTGATCCGGTGAGATCAGGGAGATATACTTCTTTGTCTCCTCATAGACATTCTCGTCATTGACATAGATGTTGGAGAACGAGTCGTTCAGGAGATCCCTGAGGATTGTGGTGGTTTTGCTGTACTCGGTGAAGAGCAGCTGGATGCCCTTGGACTTTGCGACTTTCTTCCATGAGGCC